>CAIQCB010000056.1 GCA_903870245.1 uncultured Methylocystaceae bacterium | reverse complement strand
GGATCCGGGTCGACCGGCGGCGGGATTCGGAGCGCGTTCGGCGCCCTGAATCCCGATTCCCGGCTCCCGAATCCTGGCTAGATGTCCAGGTTCTTCACATCGAGCGCGTTGTCTTCGATGAACTTCCGCCGCGGCTCGACCTGGTCGCCCATCAGGGTGGTGAACATCAGGTCGGCCTCGGTGTGGTCCTCCGCCCTTACTTGCAGCAGCGTGCGGACCTCCGGCTTCATCGTGGTGGACCAGAGCTGCTCGGGGTTCATCTCGCCGAGACCCTTGTAGCGGTTGATGGCGACGCCGCGCTTGCCGGCCGCGATGAAGTGCTCGACGAGGGCCTCCACCGAATCGAGCTCCGCGTCCGCCTCGCGGACCCGGGGGGGCGGGGCGGCCGGCGTGTCGGCGGCCTCGGCCGCGGGGCGTTCGTCGCCGGCCTCTGCCACCGCCGTGTCGACCGGATTGGCGTGGCTCACGACCACCGGCAGGTGAATGCCCTTGATGTCACGGTAGCTGGCGAGGAGCGTTCGGTACTCGCCGGTCGACACGAAATCGAGGTCGAGGACGTAGTGTTTCGGGTAGCCGTTCGACCGGTCCTCCACGCGCAGTACCGAGATGTTGTGCTCTTCGTCCGCCTCGAGCGTCACGCGGCGCGTTGCCGAGGAGAGGTCCTCCGCGAGACGGGCGAGGCGGTCGGCATCGGTGAAGAACTGCCGATCGCGCGCGTCCTGGTCCATCAGGGCCCGGACGACGTCGTACTCGTAGCCCCGCCGCGCGATCACGCCGAAGTACTTCTTGAACGCGATCAGCCGGTGGAGGAGTTTCTCGAGGGTCGCGCCCGAAATCTCCGTGCCGTCGGGTTGGCGGACCACGCGGCTCTCGACGGCGCGGTGGATCAGCCAGTTGTCGAGTTCCCGCTCGTCCTTGATGTAGTGCTCGGCCTTGCCGCGCTTGGCGCGGAAGAGCGGCGGCTGGGCGATGTAGACGTAGCCGCGGTCGACGAGTTCGGGCAGCTGCCGGTAGAAGAACGTCAGCAGGAGGGTGCGGATGTGGGAGCCGTCGACGTCCGCATCCGTCATGATGATGATGCGGTGGTAGCGGAGCTTCTCGACGTCGAAGTCCTCGGAGCCGACGCCGCATCCGAGGGCGGCGATCATCGTCTTGATTTCCTCGCTGCCGAGCATCTTGTCGAAGCGGGCGCGCTCGACGTTGAGGATCTTGCCCCGCAACGGCAACACCGCCTGATAGGCGCGGTTGCGGCCTTGCTTGGCGGTGCCGCCGGCCGAGTCGCCCTCAACGATGAACAATTCGGCCTTGGCCGGATCGCGCTCCTGACAATCGGCGAGCTTGCCGGGCAGATTGGCGACGTCGAGCGCGCCCTTGCGGCGCGTGAGTTCGCGCGCCTTGCGCGCCGCCTCGCGCGCGGCGGCGGCCTCCACAACCTTGGAGACGACGTGTTTGGCCTCGCCGGGATTTTCCTCCAGCCACTGGCCGAGAATTTCATTGACAACGTTTTCGACCGCCGGCCGCACCTCCGAGGAGACCAGCTTGTCCTTGGTCTGCGACGAGAATTTCGGGTCCGGGACTTTTACCGAGAGAACGCAGGTCAACCCCTCCCGGCAATCGTCGCCGGAGAGATCGACTTTTTCGCGTTTGGTGAGGCCGGAGCTTTCGGCATAGCCGGTGATCTGGCGGGTCAGCGCGGCGCGAAACCCGGCGAGATGGGTCCCGCCGTCGCGCTGCGGGATGTTGTTGGTGAAGGCCAGCACATTTTCGTGATAGCTGTCGTTCCACCACAGCGCGACTTCGACGCTGATGTGCTCGCGCTGACCCTTCACCATGATCGGCCTGGAGATGAGCGGCGATTTGGCGCGGTCGAGCCAGCGCACAAAGGCTTCTAGGCCGCCTTCGTAATATAATTCTTCCTGCTTCACCTCGGCGTGACGGGCGTCTGTGATCAGGATGCGCACGCCGGAGTTGAGGAAGGCGAGTTCGCGCAGCCGGTGTTCGATCGTCGCATAGTCGAAGTCGACCATCGTGAAGGTTGCGGGCGAGGGCAGAAAGGTGACTTCCGTGCCGCGCTTGACGACGCCGTCCTCGACCGGCGCATCGTCGACAACAGCGAGTTTCGACACGGCGTCGCCATTGGCGAAACTCATGGCGTGCTCTTTGCCGCCGCGCCAGATGCGCAGTTTCAACCACACCGACAATGCGTTGACGACCGACACGCCAACGCCGTGCAGACCGCCGGAGACCTTGTAGGAGTTTTGGTCGAATTTGCCGCCGGCGTGGAGCTGGGTCATGATGACCTCGGCCGCCGACACGCCCTCCTCGCGATGGATATCGGTGGGAATGCCGCGCCCATTGTCCGTGACGGTGCAGGAGCCGTCGGCGTTTAATGTCACGGTGACGCGGGTGGCGTGGCCGGCGAGCGCCTCGTCGATGGCGTTGTCGACGACCTCATAAACCATGTGATGCAGACCGGTGCCGTCATCGGTGTCGCCGATATACATGCCAGGCCGCTTGCGCACCGCGTCGAGGCCGCGCAGCACCTTGATGGACTCAGCGCCATAGTCCGCCGGGTCGTCTTTCAGCTTCTCGTTGTCGGTCATTTCGCCTGCTGTTTTTCGGGCTCTGTCGCCATCCGGGCGCATCCTCGAATCGCAATCGACAGTTTACTCCGGATCGAGCCCTAAATGCACGAAATTTCAGGGTTTCGCACAGGCGCGTGATGCTTTTGCGCTCTTCGCGACGGGCGTCCGGCTCTCCCCCCTTGACAGCACCTTCCCAGCCCCTTGTCAGCACCTTGCGGCTTCAGGCGGGCGTAATTTCCCCCTCTGTCACCGAGAGGATGGTCGCGCGGCCAGCGAGGGCTCCAAACAGGGCCGGATCGGCTCCGGTCATCCAGACCTGAGAGCCGAGTTTTTCCAGTTCGTCATAAAGCGCTGCGCGGCGCCTGGGATCGAAATGCGCCGCCACCTCGTCGAGCAGCAGGAGCGGGGCGCGGCCGGTCATTGCGCCGACAAGACGGGCGTGAGCGAGCGTAAGGCCCATCAACAGGGCCTTTTGTTCGCCGGTGGAGCAGTCGCGCGCCGCCGCGTCCCTCGGTCCATGGCGCACGGCGAGATCGCTGGTTTGCGGGCCGGTAAGGGTGCGGCCGGCGGCGGCGTCCCGGCGACGGGTCGCGGCCAGCGCATCTCGAAACCATTCCTCAACCGCCAGCGCTGACCCCTCTGTCAGCCGGTTCTCGATCTCGCCGTCGATGGCGATCTCAGCCCAGGGAAACGGCCCCTCCCGCCCTTCGGCGATAATCCCGCGCAGGCGTGAAACCGTCTCCAGACGCGCCGCCGCGACGGCGACGCCCAGAGCGGAGATTTCCTGCTCGGCGGCGTCGAGCCAGCGGCGATCTCCGACGCCTTCCTCCAGCAGCTTGTTACGATTCCGCAGCGCCCGCTCCAATCGGCTGACGCGGGCGCCGTGATCCGCGTCGACGCCCAGCGCCAGCCGGTCAAGAAAACGGCGCCGGTCGCCCGCTGGCCCGGCGAAAAGACCGTCCATCGCCGGCGTCAGCCATAAAACGCGCAGATGATCCGCAAAGGCGCGCGCCGAGGCGACGGGCGCGCGCTCGATCCGGAACCGCCTCTCGCCCTCTGGGGCGAGACCGTGGCCAAGTTGCGTGGTTGCATCATCGCTGTCGAGTTCGATGGAGACCGCGTAGCCGCCGCCGCCCTGATGCCGCGCGCATTCAGCAAGATCGGCGCGGCGCAGGCCGCGACCGGCGGAGAACATCGACAGGGCTTCGAGCGCATTGGTCTTGCCCGCGCCGTTTTCCCCGATCAGCACGACAAGGCCGCCATCGATCTCGCAGCGCGCCTGCGCATAGGATCGGAAATCGGCCAGCGTGAGCCGACGGACGCGCGGCTGGAGAAGCGGCATTTCTGTTGCGTCTATTGTGGTCGCGCGACGCGCCGGCCCGCTGTCGTGAAGCTGTAGCTGTGCGTGCCGATGAAGGAGGCGATGAAGGCCTCCGCCAACGGCTCGTCCGCGCCCTGCGGCGTCGCCCAGTCGATGGTGAAGCTCGCGCCCGGACCGCCGCGCATGTCGTCCTGTGCGATCACCACCTGCATCGAGGCGTAGGGCTTCAGAGTGATGGGCGCATCGAGATAGTTCTCAATCAGCGCGCCGGCGTCATTGCGATAGTCAATCTTTTCGATTGTCAGCGCATGGGCCGCAGAGGCGTTGTGGATCGACAGGGCGCCGGAAAAATTCAGCCGGGTCGCGCCGCCCTGTCCGACCAGCGCGGAGGGCGCCGTGACCAGCGTGCGGCCGTTGACGGTGGGTTTGGGCTCCGGCGCGGCGATGGTCGCCTCAGGGCTGACGACAACCCGCTGCAACTGCGCCGATTTGGCGCTGGCGCTCTGGGGCGCGCCGAAAGCCGCCGCGCAGAGCAGGGCGACGAGCGATGGCGCGATGTTTTTTATCCGGTATGCCCGCCGCATGAGGATCGCCCGCTGTGCTGGAGAATCATATTTTCGGGAACGACACTATCACCCCGGCGGGGGCGGTTTAACGGCGGGTTGAGGGCGGGCCGGCGGGAGAGGACTGCGGCTGGCGGGCGAGGGGCAGGGCCGTCGCTGAAACATTTATCTATTGTAAAAGAGCCAGGCTGAAGGGGATTATTTGAGAGCTGAAGCCTAAAAAAATCATTATCAATTTTTCTTGGCAAAATGTGACTCTGCGAGAAAAGTTATATTGGAGGCTGTCAGGTTCAGCGCAAATCTGGCGATTTGCGCCGTAACTGTCGCTGCCGCCAGGCCATCGCCATGCGCGCCGGCATTGTTTCTGACCGAAGGTAGCCCATTTTTCAGCATTGAGACATATGTGTCTAAACTTTTGTCAAAATCGTGGGTGAACAATCCCTGTGTTTTTACCAGCTTCACCAACTCAGAAGCTCTTGAGCCATTCTCATACTCCCAATTCTCAGCGTCACAAATCGCTTTAAGCACGCTCTCGAAAGAGCGATTGGCAGCCGTGATGCAATCCTTGTAATCGCCCTCTCGATAGTGCTTGTGAGCTATCAAGAACTCTTCATTAGCTTTAGAGAAAAGCGGCGCTGTCAGTAATTTCAGAGCTGGCTTGATAACCTCGGCATGAGTTAATTTTGAATCCATCCTGATGATGCATGAGCTTTCAAATTGATAACCTACCGCATGTTGGTCGAAACGGCGATTGATTTTAATAATGGAAGCGTCAGCCTGACATTTTGCTCCTCTTTCGTATGGAATTTTGTTTTTAAGTTGACATAAAATTCGGCATGCAATTTCAATGGCGCTTAATAAATCATCGATATCTGTAACTTTTTTTACGAAAAGTGAAAATCTCTCACTCAGATTTCTTTCATCAATAAAATCGAGGTATGAAAATATCTCCTCCGAACAAGTTTGATCCAGTATATCCCAATGCTCATTTGCATTATAGTAATCAAGCTCATTGTAACTGTAATTTCCAATACCTTCGCATATGGCAATGGCAAGCTGATGGCGTAGTTGATCAGGCGCTGTGTCGTAAGAATAAACCTCCGGCTCGCCATTCCGCTCAGCGAGACGTTTTCTGTAAGAGTAAGTCTCAAGAATTATATGGATGATGATTTCCGTTTCGGTCGCCTCATAAAAGTTCAGGGAGGAGGGTAGGCGACAATCCGCCGAAGGCGCCGCTTGCTGGTGAGAGCGCCCGCCAGCGCATTTGGCAAAAGCAGGGGTGTAATCTCGAAAATTCGATGTTTGACGCGGCTTGATCCTTGCCGAGATCGTTCGTTGATAGCGTCGAGAGCCTCGGCCAGTTCCCCGGCGGCGCGTCGGCGTCACCGCCCCGGTTCCCGTCAAGCCGTCGTAAACTTGGCCCGCCGCCGAAAATATGCCATCTCCGGAAGCGAAAGAAGGAGCGTGCCGTGTCCGAGGTTCAGATGGCGCAAAGCCTTGCCGGAAAGCGCATTCTTCTTATCGTCGGCGGCGGCGTCGCGGCGTATAAATCGCTTGATCTTGTTCGCCGCCTGCGTGAACGCGGCGCCGGCGTGAGCGTTGTCATGACCGCCGCCGCGAAGGAATTCGTCACGCCGCTCTCCTTTGTCAGCCTGACCAACGCGCCCGTCTACGACGATCTTTTTTCGCCGACCGACGAGCAGGAGATGGGTCACATCCAGCTCTCGCGCGCCGCCGATCTGATCGTTGTGGCGCCAGCGACCGCGCATTTGCTGGCGCGCGCGGCGCAGGGGCTCTGCGACGATCTCGCCACGACGCTTCTCCTCGCCACCGACAAGCGCGCGCTCTATGCGCCGTCGATGAATGTGCGGATGTGGGCGCATCCGGCGACGCAGCGCAATCTGGCGCGACTGCATGGCGACGGCGCCTGGTTCGTCGGCCCCAACAGCGGCGAGATGGCGTGCGGCGAATTTGGTCCGGGCCGGATGGCGGAGCCCCTGGAGATTGTCGCGGCGGTCGAAGCGGCGCTGGCGCAGGGCGCCGACCTGCCGCCGGTCGCCGACCTGTTGTGCATAACGACCGCCGCGTCTCTCGCCGGCCGGCATGTCGTTGTCACCTCGGGGCCGACGCATGAGGCGATCGATCCCGTGCGTTTCATCGCCAACCGTTCCTCTGGCAAGCAGGGGCACGCTGTCGCGCAAGCCGCAGCCCGCGCCGGCGCGCGGGTGACGCTGATCTCGGGGCCGGTGACACTGCCCGATCCGCCGGGATGTCGGACGATTCATGTCGAGAGCGCGCAGGAGATGCTGGCGGCGACGATGGCGGCGCTGCCCGCCGATGCGTTTATCGGCGTCGCCGCTGTCGCCGACTGGCGCGTGGCCGTCGCGCCGCAAAAGATCAAGAAAGACGACGCCGCTGGCGCGCCCGCGCTGGCGCTGGTCGAGAATCCCGACATTCTCGCTACCGTCGCGCGCGCGCCGGGGCGTCCGCAGATTGTTGTCGGTTTCGCCGCCGAAACGCAGAATGTCGTCGCTCACGCGCGTGACAAGCTTTTGCGCAAGGGGTGCGATTTGGTTGTCGCCAATGATGTTGGCGAGGGCTCCGGGGTTTTCGGCGGCGACAGCAATGTCGCGCATCTGGTGACGCGCGAAGCTATCGACACTTTGCCCAAAATGAGCAAGGCGGCGCTTGCCGACCGCATTGTCGCCTTCATCGCCGGGTCTTTTTCGAGCGCTCGGGGGGAAAACGCATGACGACGCCGCTGCGCATCCCTCTGCGTCGATTGCCGCATGGCGAGGGCTTGCCGCCGCCGGCCTACGCCAGCGCCGGCGCTGTCGGCATGGATCTTTACGCAGCGATTGCCGAGGGGCAGAAGCTCGTCATCGAACCGGGCGCGCGCGAGTTAACGCCGACGGGAATCATGATCGCGTTGCCGGAAGGCTATGAGGCCCAGGTGCGTCCACGTTCCGGACTGGCGGTTCGGCATGGCGTCACGGTGCTGAATGCGCCGGGCGCCATAGACAGCGACTATCGCGGCGAGATCAAGGTGATCTTGATCAATCATGGCGGCGAGGCGTTCGAGATCCTGCGTGGCATGCGGATTGCGCAACTGGTCGTTGCGCCGGTCGCGCGGGTGGCTTTTGTCGAGATCGAAGACGAACTCGATCCCACGGCGCGCGGGGCCGGCGGATTTGGCTCGACCGGTTTCGGGGGAGAAACCAGCGGATGAAGATCCTCGGACGACCGGCGCGCTTCGCATTGCTGGCGACGCTGGATGTCGCGCTGCATGCGCGCGGCCGGCCTGTATCCTCAAAGGAGCTCGCCGCCAGACATGATCTGCCGCCGCGCCGCCTGGAGGCGCTGTTGCAGGCGCTCGTGCGCGCCGGCGTCTTACGCAGCCTGCGCGGTCCTGCCGGGGGCTATGAACTGGCGCGGGAGCGGCGCCGGATTTGCGTCGGCGAGATCGTGCGGATCGCCCTGCGTCACGACGATGACGAGACGTCGGCAAGTCCCGCAGGTCTGGACGCTCTGGTCGATCCCTTGCTGGAGCGCGCAGAAGAACACGCTCTGGCCTGTCTCGACGAGGTGACCCTGGATGAATTATGCACGCGCGCCGCGACTCTCGACATGCGGCGGTCGACAAACGCGCCGGGCGATTTCACGATCTGAAGAACAGGCGGCGGCAGACGGCCTCGCAAGACCATCGACGACGACGCCAGAAAGATAAACACCATGTCCTTCCAGACCATCCAGACCGAGACCCATGGCCGCGTCGCACTGGTGCGGCTCAATCGGCCGGCGGCGCTCAATGCGCTGAATGCGCAACTTATTGCCGAGCTTGAGATTGCTCTTTCCGGTTTCGATGCGGACGACGGGATCGGCTGCGTGGTGATTACGGGCTCGGACAAGGCCTTCGCCGCAGGCGCAGACATTAAAGAGATGCGCGACAAGACAGGGGTCGGAGCCTATCTTGAGGATTTTCTGGGCCGATGGGACGCTGTGGCCCGGGCGCGCAAGCCGATTATTGCGGCTGTCGCCGGTTTCGCTCTCGGCGGCGGCTGCGAACTGGCGATGATGTGCGACTTCATTATCGCTGCTGATAATGCGAGCTTCGGCCAACCCGAAATCAGGCTGGGCATCATCCCCGGCGCCGGGGGCACCCAGCGGCTGACCCGCGCCATCGGCAAGGCCAAGGCTATGGATATGGTGCTCACCGGGCGAATGATGAGCGCTGAGGAGGCCGAGCGATCAGGTCTGGTCGCCCGCGTCACGCCGGCGGAGGACCTTGTACAGGAGGCGCTGAAGGCCGCCTCGGCTATCGCCGCCATGTCCTTGCCCGCTGTCCTGACGGCCAAGGACTCCATAAACCAGGCCTTTGAAACAACGCTGGCGCAAGGCGTCAAATATGAGCGCCGCGTCTTTTATGCGCTTTTCGCGACGGAAGATCAGAAAGAGGGGATGACCGCCTTCATGGAAAAGCGAAAGGCCGATTTCCGGCATCGTTAGAGCGGCATTGACGTGAGGGGCGGCGGGAGTCTATAAGCCCGACTGCTTGGCCGCGATTTCGCGGCCGCACTGATTTTCGGCCCACGCGGCCTCCCATCGATCTTGAGGAAAAACCAATGGCCAATACGACTTCGGCCAAGAAAGCCGTTCGCAAAATCGAGCGGCGGACGGCCGTCAACAGAGCCCGCCGCAGCCGAATGAGGACTTTCCTCCGCAAGGTCGAGGAAGCCCTCGCCGCCGGCGACGCAGCGCTCGCCGCCAATGCATTGCGTATTGCAGAGCCCGAGCTCATGCGCGCCGCTCAGCACGGCGTCGTTCACAAGAACACAGCCTCCCGCAAGGTGTCTCGCCTGACTGCGCGAGTGAAGTCGCTCGAGGCGAAAGCCTGATCGACAAATCTCTGGTAAATACGCTCTGTGCAACCCGGCTACGGCCGGGTTTTTTGTTGGTTCAATTGCATCCGCCCTCAATTGCGCGCCTCGCGGAGACATCCGCCCTTCTCAGCGCCCTCGCGGTTACTTCTCCCTCATCTATGCGCATTGCGGATACATCCGCCTTCACTCATGCGCCTCGCGGAACCGCATCGTAGCGCCCACAACACACCTTGCGACTTTTTTTAACGTTAAAACTCGTGCGCAGCTAAACATCACCGGATTCAAAACTTTGCAGTGAAGCCGGATTTTGACCCAGCAAGACACGATCTTGACATTGCGCCTGTCTTCTTCGAGGGGCGGCTGCATGTCCTCTCGACGCTCCGCAGAATAAGTGAGATGATTTTTTTTTATTGACGATGAATCATCGGGTTACGAACCACCAAACATTTCCGTCGCGATGATCGGCATTTCATGAGTGTTCTTTCATGTCCTCGGGGTGTTGGCGGATTGCGCGGTGGGCGAGGCGCGTGTAGGTTTTTTTTGTCGAACGAGAGAGATTGTTCGACGTGCTGTTTTCGCCGGTTCCTGGGGTATGGAAATGATGCAATGTCTTCTCCGTCCAGCAGCTTTTTGAAAAACAGAGAGCCTCTTGCGTCACGCAAGATCGTGTAATCAAGCGTCTTTTTGAGGTGACCTGGTCGTCAATGCGTCGACCCGACATTCGCACGCTTGAAAAGATTATTCGTTCGCTATGTCATCAGGAGGTGGAAAATATGATCACTGGCGATGAAGAGGCAAAGACTGGTTTTTTTCTGGGTCTCTTCGTCCTGACAGGGGAAGCCTTTGCGCAATTTGTCTTGTCCAGCGTCAGTGTTTTGCTCCATTTACAACCCTCGATTGATCCGACCGACGCAGTTTCAATAGCAAGCCCTCCGGATTTTTAACCGGCGGGATCCGTTCCAGGAATATCGGGTCCATTGTCCGCCCCGGCGGATCAACAGGCTCGTCTCTGAATTTTCATGGCAAGGTTGATGGTGAATATGTCGGAATGTAGAGACGATACGCCTAAACAGATTACCGCCGAAGATCGGGCGCGCTGGGAGCGGGTTAAACAGCGTCTGCGCGTCGAGCTTGGCGACGCCGTTTACAACTCATGGTTTACGCGACTGGAACTGGATCGCATCGAAGACCGCAATCTTCACCTGACTGTTCCGACCAGATTCCTCAAGAGCTGGGTGCAATCTCACTATGCGCCGCGCATCAAATCCCGGGTCGCGACGGAGTTCAAAACTATCGAGAGCGTTCTGATCGATGTGCGGTCCTCCGCGCGCAAGGCCAGATCTCGCGCCAATGAGACGGAGACTGGCCCCGAGTCGCCATCCGCCGCTCATACGGCAAAAATTTCAACGGCCACTGCGACATCAAGCGAGAACGGCGTTTCATCAACGAGCTCAAGACGTAGCGCTCGCGCCCAGACGACAACCGATCACGCCTCGCTGATCGGGTCGCCGCTGGATAAAAGATTATCTTTCTCCAGTTTCCTTGTCGGTCCGTCGAACCAGCTTGCTTACGCTGCTGCGTGCCGGGTCGCCGAGTCGAGACCGGGCGAAACCCCGATGTTCAACCCGTTGTATGCCCATGCTGGCGTCGGGTTAGGCAAAACGCATCTTTTGCAGGCGCTGGCGCATGCGGCGAACGAAAATAATCGGCGTGTCATTTATCTGACCGCCGAGCGTTTCATGAGCGGTTTTGTTTCTTCGCTGACGGCGCAGACGTCGATCGCTTTCAAGGAACGTCTGCGTGCGATCGATTTGCTGATCATCGACGACGTACAATTTCTTCAGGGCAAATCCATTCAGCAGGAATTTTGTCATACATTGAACGCTCTGATTGACGCCGGGCGACAGGTTGTTGTCGCGGCAGATCGTCCGCCGTCCGATCTCGATACGCTCGACGAGCGTGTATTGTCGCGTTTCAAGGGCGGTTTATGCGTTGACATAGGCCCCCTCGACGATGCGTTACGGGCCAATATTCTGTCTGCGCGCATCACGGCGGCGAGCGATTCTCATCCGGATTTTTTGGTCCCGGAGGACGTTGTCGCCTATGTCGCGCGAACAATCGTCACCAATGGCCGCGATCTGGAAGGCGCCGTCAATCGACTGCTTGCGCATTCGACATTGACCGGAGCCCCACTTACCATCGAGACGGCAGAGGTCGCCATTCGCGATCTCGTCCGCACGCAGGACCCGCGCCGCGTCAAGATCGACGACATTCAGAAGCTTGTGGCCAATCATTATAATATCTCTCGGGCCGATATTCTGTCTTCCAGACGAACAGCGAATGTTGTCCGGCCAAGGCAGATTGCGATGTATCTCTCCAAGGTGCTGACGCTGCGCTCTCTACCGGAAATTGGCCGGCGGTTTGGCGGACGAGATCACACGACCGTGTTACACGCCGTGCGCAAAATCGAAGAGCTTGCGTCGAAGGACAAGGGGCTTGCCGAGGTTATTGATTTGCTGAAGCGAATCCTTAACGAGAATTGATTGAGCGGGCTGAGCCGGCGCTGCCTCGCAACGGCTTGCCGGCTTGCGTGATTGCAGCGCTCGATGCCGAAGCGCTAACAGTTTTGGCGAGAAAGCAAACCCGAAAAAACGAAAGACCAGAGCCTATGTCTGATTGAATCAGACCGGTAAATGACCTAATGGCCGGTCTTCACCATTGTCCAGAGACGCGTCATCAGCTTTTGTGTCGACTGATCGGGCGCCGTCACTGCGAAGAGACGCGACATCGTAGCTGCATCGGGATAGATCGCCGGGTCATTCCCGATTGAGGGATCGAGAAGTTTACGCGCTGGCAGCACGCCGCTGGCGAAATTTGTGGCCCGCACATTCCTGGCGGCGACATCAGGGCGCAGGAGATAATCGATAAAGATATAGGCTGCGTCGACATGCGCGGCGTCAATCGGAATCGCCAGCGTATCGAGTGAAATCATTGCCCCTTCGACTGGCGCTACAAAGGCGATATTCACATCAGATCCAGCCTCACGGGCGCGGTTACGCGCCTGCAACGCGTCGCCAGCCCAGCCGATGGCAAGACAAATATCGCCATTGGCGAGGGCGTTGATATATTCCGATGAATGAAATTTTTTCACATATCTTCTTAACCCAGCCAAAACATCGGCCGCACGGCGCAAATCGCCGGAATTTTTGGAATTCGGGTCCAGTTTCAGATAGTTCAGGGCGATGGCCAGCATATCCTCAGGACTATCCAGCATATAGACAGCGCAATCAGAGAATTTTTTCAAAGCATCGGGGCGAAGCACCTCGTCCCAGCTGGCGATCGGCTTGCCGATGCGTTCGGTAATTTTTGCTTCATTGTAGGCGACGCCGGTCGTGAACCATGCGTAATCGACTGCGTGGGCTCCGCCAGGATCGTAGAGTTGAAGCCGTCGGTCGATTTCCGGCCAGAGATTTGCCGCGTTGGTCAGACGGCGCCGGTCAAGAGGACGCAGAACATTCGCGCGAACCAGACGTTGCAGAAGGGGGCCTGACGGCGCCACGACATCATAACCTGTAGGGCCCGCCAGCATGCGGGCTTCCAGCATTTCGTTGGAATCGTAGGTGTCGTAAATGACCTTGATCCCGGTTTCACGGGTGAAATCCGCCAGCACGCCGGGGTCGATATAATCGCTCCAGTTAAAAATATTCACCACGCGCTCGGCGGCGGCGCAAGGAACAATGAAGCCAAGCACAATAATAAGCGCGAAAATTATGCGTTTTTTCATCGCTGGGCACGTCCATTACGACAGGCGAGATCTTGCAGGCCAATTTACAGGCACGCCGGTTCAGCGCGATGGTGAAGATATTGTTCGAAGCGAACTTATCTTCATCCCGACGCAACTCTAGCGCGGCGCGCGTTTCGCCAGGATACGCTGGAGGGTGCGGCGGTGCATATTCAGTCGTCTCGCCGTTTCGGAAACATTGCGGTCGCAGGATTCGAACACGCGCTGTATGTGCTCCCACCGAACCCGGTCTGCAGACATCGGATTTTCCTGAGCGTCGGGTTTATCGATCTGCGTCGCCATCAGCGCGTGATAGATTTCGTCGGCGTCGGCTGGTTTGGCGAGATAATCGAAGGCCCCAAGTTTTACGGCGGTGACGGCTGTGGCGATATTGCCATATCCTGTCAGGATGATGCCGCGCGCATCGGGCCGCAGTGTCTTTAGCTTGGAGATGACGTCAAGGCCGTTGCCGTCTCCCAGACGCATGTCGATGATTGCGAAAGATGGGGGTTCCGTGTCTAGCGCCGCCAATCCATCAGCGACGGTTTCACAGGCGGTCACCGTAAATCCGCGCAGCTCCATTGCTCGCGTCAGTCGCGAAAGGAACGGACGATCGTCGTCGAGGATCAGCAATGTCCGATCTTCGGGCAAGGCGGGCGCCTGCAGGGCGTCATCCGTCGCCAGGTTGAAGTCTTCATCGGAGTTTTTGTTGTCGTGGTCTGATTCTGTCATCTGTCCACCCAATCAACAAAATTCTAGCGGATATGCCTTCTTAAGTCGATCCTGCTCCCGGTTATCAACCACATGCGAGGGGTCTAATCCCTCGATACGGCGGAGGCTCCGGTGATCTCGATGGTGGCCCGGGGCCAAGACATCCGAACAATGGCGCCGCTACGTGGTTGGGAGACATTGGTCATGTCGACAATTGCGCCCGAGCGCTCGATCAGGGTTTTGGCGATGAAGAGTCCCAGTCCAAGGCCCGATTGCTCTTCCTTCTTGGTGCGGCGATCCGTCGGACGGCCCCGCAGATAGGGTTCGCCCAGTCGCGCCAGAACCGCAGGTGAAAATCCCGGTCCATCATCCTCGATCGTGATGACGATCAGGGAGCTGCTCCACATAGCGTCAATACGTACCCGGGATTTTGCGAAGTCCATGGCGTTTTCAACGAGATTGCCCAGACCGTAAATAAGACCGGGGTTACGGAGCAACGCCGGAGGGGGGCCGGAGCCGTGTTTCGACACTTCGACTTTTACGTCGAAGGCGCGATGAGGATCGATCGCTTCCTGAACGAGAGCATCGATCGAGAGAATGTTCATCACTCCGCCTTCATCAGCGGAGTTAAGCGAGGTAAGTTTGCCCAATATCTCCCGACAGCGGGCGGTCTCCTGGGCAAGCAACGCGAAATCATCGCGTAATTGCGGAGAGACATCGGACCCCATTTTTTGCAACTCCTTGACGATCAGCGTGATTGTCGCGAGCGGCGTGCCGAGCTCATGCGCCGCGGCGGCGGCGAGGCCATCGAGTTGAGAAAGATGTTGTTCGCGTGCGAGCACCAGCTCAGTAGCCGCCAGCGCTGTTTCAAGCAGACGGCTTTCCTCGGCGACACGCGTCGCATAGATCGCGATAAATGTGGCGCTCAAACCCAGCGCCGCCAGTATGCTGGCGCGATAAAGCATCGGAAAGACAAGCTTTTCGTTCTCGTACCAGGGCAACGGCCAGTATTCGACAAAAAGAAAGGTCGCCACAGCCATCATCGAAATGCCGAGCAACAGCGTCATATTGCGCGGCAGGGAAACGGCGGAGATCGTCACGGGGGCGAGGAACAGCATGGCGAAACCATTGGTCAGGCCGCCAGTCAGGTAGAGCAGAAATCCGAGCTGGATAATGTCATATCCCAGCAATACGGCCGCCTCTATGTCGCCGAGCCGGAAGCTTCCTGATGTGCCGAAGCTCAATCCGAAATTCAGGGTTGCTGAGGCGACGATGAAGACGAGACACAGTCCGATGGGAAATTCGAAATCCAGAAAATAATAGACGAAAACCAGCGCGGAGGTTTGGCCTGCGATGGCGATCCAGCGCAACAGGATGAGCGTATCAAGACGCAGGCGGCGGCGTTCGTAGTCGTAGGGTTCGGACAGGGCTGTCATCAGTTTTGATCCATTAACGATGACGCCGGAGTTAAAGTCCGCCGCCGCGCGATGCGTGCCACAAACGCCATTGCCGGCGCAAAGGCGACGGCTCGGAGTGGGCGACATCGGGATCGTAGCCCTTTCTCGCCATTTGCTCCAGATATAGCGGAACGGTCGCCGCCGGCAGCAAGGCCTCCCGACCGGCGGTCAGGCGATAAGTTGCTGAACGGGCATCGTCATATTTCTTCCTGGCGAGAACGGCGAGCTGTCGCCGCGCCGTTGCCAGACTTTCGGTGTCAGACAACTCGCGGGGGATGAAGGCGACTGTGCGCTCGCGCAGGATCCGTGTCAGCCCCAGCGCAACGCCGGCGTCGTCGAACGCGCTGATTGAACTGGCGACGTTGGCGCCGAGTATTTTTCCTGTCCAACGGATCGGCGCCGCAGCGGTCGCCCGGCAATAGTCCTCAAGCGCGGCTACGGTTGGCATGGGATCATCGTACAGATCGAAAATTCGCGCATCGAGCAGCGTTGCGAGCTCGTCGCGCGGGAGATCGAATTGTTTGGCTGCGTCGAGCAGGGCGGCGGCGACCGGAGGGGCCTCGGCGGTTGTCGAGGCGCCGGAGTCAAGGATGTCGCGCCACCAGCGTAGTCGCATCTCGCCCAGCAAAGGCTGCGAGACCTTCTGGCGCACTTCTGCGCTTTCGATCACGAAAGCGTAGATCGCGTGAATGTATTTACGCGCTGACTCAGGGGCGAACAGGCACGCGAGCCACAGGTCGCGATCATTTTCCCGCACCAGGCGCTCGCAGTAATCGTAATCGTCCGGGCGGGTTGTTGACATCGTTCTCAGTCAACGGCGATGAGCAGCGCCCCGACCCGGCGGCCTTCATCCAGCAGCAGATTATAGGTGCGCACGGCGGCCCCCGTCGCCATGGTCTCGCAACCTGCGCCGGCGTCCCGTAGTCGAGCGCGCAGCGCGCCAGGAAGCGGGAGGAGCTCCTTACCCGAACCGATAATCAGCACATCAAGTCCTTCAGACTCGCTCAACGCCTGATCAATCAGTCCTGAGTCGATATCCGCATGGCTGAGGGCGGCGATAGCGCGGACGCCAGTCGGCAGGGCAAGGATTGATCCGCGGTGAGACATGTCTGCGAAGCGAAATCCTCCGCCGCCATAATCCTCGACCCGGTGACGACCGGGCACATAGCCACGCGCTTTTTCCGCAGCCTCGCTCAAGAACGTCTCGAACGCGCGGCGTTCGCACGACCGCTTGTTTTACGCGTCGGCGGGGGGCGTTTCGGCGGCTCGGCGACGCCGGTTTCCAGCAACGGCAATGTCGAGGCCGGCAGACTGGTTGCCTCGGCCTCAGGCCTGGCCGCAAGGCGGTCGCCTTCTTCATTGCGGAGGCCGAGGTATATCAACATCGGAGAGCAGATGAAGATCGAGGAATAGGTTGCGACGAAAATGCCCCAGATCATCGCCAGCGAGAACGAACGGATAACCTGACCGCCGAAAACCACCAGCGCCAGCAGCGCCAGCATCACGGTGGTTGCTGTCATGATTGTGCGCGGCAATACGGCGTTGATCGACATATCGATCATCTGAGCCGTAGACATTTTCTTGTATTTACGCATGTTTTCGCGAATACGATCGAGAACGACGACGGTTTCGTTGAGCGAATATCCGACGATGGTCAAAATGGCGGCGATCGAGGTTGTGTTGAATTCGAGTTGGGTGATCGAGAAGAAGCCGACCGTGAGCAGCAAGTCGTGCATGGTGGCGATCACAGCTCCGACTGCAAACTGCCACTCGAAGCGAAACCAAAGATAGCTTAGCACGGCGATGATCGACAAAACGACGCCCAGCGTGCCGGATTGCACGAGCTCATTGGAAACGCGCGGGCCAACAACCTCAACGCGGCGGAGGTCATAATCGGCGCCGACTGCGCCGCGAACCTTTTCTACTGCCGCTTGCTGGGCGACATCGCCTCCGGGTTGCAGGCCGAATCGCAGCGTCGCATCGGCGGGGTTGCCAAAGCCCTGCACCTCAATGTCGCCGAGCTTGAGGCTTTCGCCAAGAGTGCGCAGCGCTCCGACTTCCGCGTATCCGCTCTTGGCGCGCAATTCGATGACCGTGCCGCCGGCGAAGTCGATGCCGAAATTCATCCCCTTGAAGATGAACAGCGCGACCGCGATCAGCGATAGCAGGGCCGAGAAAGGATAGCTCACGCGCCGGAAGCGCATGAAGGGGAATTTGGTGTTCTCCGGAGCGAGGCGCAGGAGTTTCATCGTGTGTTCCGCCTCTTCAGATCGGCAGGCGCGTCGGACGCGCATAGTGGTACCAGACTGCGATCATCATGCGCGTCATGGTCACGGCGGTGACAATGGTCGTGAGAATGCCCAGCGCCAGCGACACTGCGAAACCGCGCACCGGTCCGGTGCCCAAAAAATAGAGGATCGCCGCAGCGACGAACATGGTGACGTTGGAGTCGACGATGGTCGCGAAGGCGCGGTTGAAGCCGGCGTCGAGTGACGCGAGGATCGAGCGTCCCGCGTGATGTTCTTCGCGGATACGCTCGTAGATCAGCACGTTGGAATCGACGGCCATGCCGATCGTCAATACGATGCCGGCGATGCCGGGCAGAGTCAAAGTCGATCCAAGCAGCACAAGACCAGCGAAAATGAAGGCGATATGGACAAACAGGGCCAGATTAGCGAAGACCCCGAACACCCCATAAGTGATCAGCATGTAAAGCACGACGAGTCCAGCGCCGACATAGGCGGCGCGCTTGCCGGCGTCGATCGAGTCCTGACCGAGACCGGGGCCGACGGTGCGTTCCTCGACGATGTTCAGCTTGGCGGGCAGGGCGCCCGCGCGCAGCAGGATCGAGAGGTTGTTGGCTTCCTCGACGGAAAAACGACCGGAAATCTGCCCCGAGCCACCGGTGATCGGCGTCAGAATCCGCGGCGCCGAAATCACCTTGTTATCAAGCACGATAGCGAAGAGTCGACCGACGTTCTTCGATGTCACCTCGCCGAAGCGTTGCGCGCCTCGGATATTGAAGCGGAAGTTAACCACCGGTTCGCCGCTACGCTGCTGATCAAAACCGGGTTGGGCGTCAGTGAGATCCTCGCCCTGAACCATCACCTGCTTTTCAACGGCGACTTTTCCGGCGCCGTCCTGCTGATCGAGTTCCTCGGTCTCGGTCGGGTTTTGACCTGGTTCGGCGACAAGACGGAACTCCAGTTTGGCGGTTTGTCCGAGGATTGTCTTGAGCTGTTCGGGATCCTGCAGGCCGGGCACCTGAACGATGACCCGGTCATCGCCCTCACGCTGGATTGAGGGTTCGCGGGTGCCAAGCGCATCGACACGACGACGGATCACTTCGATCGACTGATCGACGGCATGGCGCATCTTGTCGGTAACGCCGACATCGGTGACCGTGATGCGGATCAATCCGTCGCCGGCGTCCTCAACCTCAAGCGGCGACTGTCCGCCTGTGAGTCGCGCGCTGAAGCCGTTACGCAGCAGTCGCAGTTTGGGCAGGATTTTCTCTCGATCCGCCGCATCCGCGACACGCAGTTGCACGCCGCGCGCCGTCGCGCCAATGCCTCCGGTGATGCCGACCTTTTCCTCGCGAAGGATGCGCCGCACGTCGTCTCGCAGGTTTTTCACCTGGGTGTTGATGATGTCGGTCTTGTCGACTTCAAGCATCACATGCGAGCCGCCCTGAAGGTCGAGGCCCAGCACAATCGTGGGCGGCGTCAGCCAGGACGGCAGGTGCGACTTCAATGCTTCGTAATGCGCCGGCGTCAACATGCTTGGCGCCACCACGAAGACCGCAGCGAGCGTCATCAGCATGATGGCGAAGGTTTTCCACTTCGAGAATCGGAGCATCGTCGCGTTATTCTTTCAGCTATGGCCGGCGTGAGGGGCGTGTAGCGCGTCGCGCGCCAGGAAGGTCGATATGTCTGGCGCGTGACCGCATCGTGGACTCAGGGTTTCGTCGACGGCGTATCCTTCACAGGCTCACCCTTGGCGCGAACCTCGGTGATGTTGGCCCGCGCCAGTCTGATGCGAACGTTGGGGGCGATTTCGACCTCGACATCATTGTCGTCGATCGATTTCGTAACCTTGCCGACGATACCGCCATTCGTGACCACAGTGTCCCCGCGGCGCACATTGCGCAGGGCGGAGAGTTGCTCGCGCTCACGACGCGCTCTCGGACGGATCACGAGAATATAAACGATGCCCATCACGACAAAGATCGGCACCAGCTGAGAAAACATTTCCGGCAAGGTTGGGGGGGGCGGGGCTGTTGGATCAACCGGCCCGCCGGGCGCGAGGGAGCCCGAGGAAGTCGGAGCCTCCGGAACTGCGGCCGGGGCCGCCGGGGGCGCCGGCGGCGTCGGCTGGGGAGTTTGCGCCATCGCTTCCGGAATCAGGTTCATAGCACTGTCTCGTGTTGGAGAGCCGGCCGCGCGTCAAGCCGCCGGCGGGGCGTTTGAATGGGCGCGGACTATAGCCGCTCACCTCGCGAAAGCAATGGCGCGGGGCGCCTTCGGACAGGCTCCGGCGCATAAACTTGCCCCATTCAGGGCGGCGAGGGGCGCGGGAGACAAGGCATGCGAAGGGCGATCGTATGTACAATGGTGATCATGTCGACCCTGCTGGCGGTCTCCGCGCTCGCCGCAGATCTCGAAAACGCAGATCGCAGGAAAGGCGGGGAGGGCTGTTGCCGCAACTGGCGGGAAGACCCTGCGCTCTCCGGAGCCTCGCGCCATGGCGAAACCGATGCTCTGATCCATGGCGGCTTTTTACCGGTCTACCGGGGCGGCTGCTGGCGTTGGTTTTATGACCAATGGGTCTGGGTGTGCTGAACCTCAGGCAGACAATTCCGCCGCTAGCCGGCGCATAAAGTCAACGCAGGCGGAAATTTGTTCGATTTCAATATATTCGTCGGGCTGATGGGCCTGGTCGATGCGTCCTGGTCCGCAGACGACAGTCGGAACGCCCGCCTGCTGAAAATGCCCGGCCTCGGTCGCGTAGGGGACCGCAATCGTCTCGTTGCGACGGGCCAGTCGCAGGGCGAGCGTTTCCGCGGGCGATCCGGGCTCGGGCGAGAGGCCCGGCACTTCATTTTCGATGACGGTCTCGATCCCGGCGTGGGGGAATCCGGCGAAACGGGTTCGCCGCAGCTCGTCGGCGTATGCCTCCAACCTGTCCCGGACAAGCGCTCCACGAGTTCCCGGCAATCCACGCACTTCCCATTCGAAGGCGCAGTTTCCGGCGACAATGTTGCGCGCCGTTCCGCCATGAATCACGCCAATATGCACGCTGCTCCAAGGCGGATCGAAACGGCCGGACGGATCGCCCGCGGCTTGCAGATCGGCGCCGATGCGCTCAAGCTCACAGACAAGTTGACAGGCTACATGGACCGCGCTGACGCCGCGATGAAGGTTGGCTGAGTGGATTTCGAAACCGGTCACCCGCGTCACGAACGTCGTGACGCTTTTGTGGGCGTCGGCGACCTGCATGGAGGTGGGCTCGCCAACGATCACCGCCGCCGGTTTGGGCAGATCGACGCCGAGTCGTGCGATAAGATCAAGCGGACCGCGACAGGTCGTCTCCTCGTCGTAACTCAGCAGAATATGAATTGGTCGGGTCAGTCGGGCCTGTCTGAATTCTGGAATCATCGCGAGACAGACCGCGCCGAAGCCCTTCATATCGACTGCGCCACGGCCATACAGGCGATCCCGCATACGCCTCAGCACGAAAGGATCGCCGCTCCAGTCCTGTCCGGCGACAGGCACGACGTCCGTATGGCCCGAAAGCAATACGCCTCCCGGCGCATCGGGCCCGATGGTGGCGAAGATCGCCGCCTTGTCGCCAGCGGCGTTTGGCGCTCGCTTATACGGAACCTGTTGTTCCTTCAGGTAGTTTTCAACAAAATCGATGAGCGGCAAATTGGTTTTGGCGCTCTCGGTGTCGAAGGCGACAAGTTGGCTGGTCATTTCGATGGCGCGTTCGAGGGCTGTCATCAGTTCAGCGTCGGGTTGGCGTGAGGGCTGTCGAGGGAAAAAGCCGGTATCTCGACATCGAAGGCTGCGCCTGACTCATCGATCATGCGGTAAGCGCCCTGCATGATGCCCGAGGGCGCGGATAGCGGACAGCCGGAGGCGTAACGGAAACACTCCCCCGGCTCAAGCACCGGCTGCTCGCCAACTACTCCGGGACCGCGAACTTCTTCGCGACGACCGCAGGAGTCGATGATGACCCAATGGCGTGACATTAATTGTACGCGACTGGTTCCGAGATTGGCGATTTCAATTGTATAGGCCCAGAAGTAGCGGCCCTGCTCAGGGTCGGAACGGTCGGGCAGGTAATCCGGCAGGGCCGTCACGCGGATGTTATTTGTGGTCGCTGAATACATGAGACAACATGTAGGGCAGGAGAGCCTTTGGAGAAGATCCGGCGGCCGAGACGCAACTGTGGATTGCGCGCGCCTGTTTTTATTTATTGATTCGGGCCAATTTTTTTGGAGCGGAACCCGGTTTACGGATGCGTCAAAAAAAAGGCGCAGCGGGATCGCGACATGATTTCGCCGCGTTTGTCCATGTTTCGCCGTAATGGCGTATCTTCTTTGCAACATTGAACGACGTAGTTAGATCCTTGCTTTGCTTATCCGTTGACCAGAGCAGGTCAGCTTTTCATCCTGACTTTATGAAATCGTCATTAGCAAATTTGATTCGCACGAACCGCAAATTTTTTGCGGTAGCGATGCTCTGCTTTCTGGCGATGAAGGGTTTCGGCTTTCTCGGCATGGCGTCGGCGATCGGGAAAAACCCCGATATGGCGCCAAGGTCATTCGCCCTCGTGGTTTTGGGCCCTCACTGCAATCAGGATCATGAAAACGGCGCACCGCAAGACGCCCATGCGCATCACATGGAGTGTTGCTTTGTTTGCTCGGGCAAATCACGCCTGAATATGCTCAATGATCCGGGTTTTTTGGGCACGGTTGTCGCGTTGTTGACCCCCAGGCTCGAAAATCCGCCGAGGATACTTGCGCTTTGGCGGCAGGGGCCGTTGCTAAGTCATTCGTCGGGTTTGTTCTCTGACTGGAGTCCTACCGCTCCGCCTGTGGGCTGAATGAGGAGGGCTCCGGGCGCGAAATTATCCAAATTGCCCGGAAGTCTCTGCGTCCCAGGCTAAAAAAGCCTGCGCAAAACCATCAAGCCCCGAATTCGACGTTGTGCGTTTCTCGAGTCCCCACGCTTTGCGCTTGGAGTTCGTGCAAGACGACGCGCCGCCCCATGTCCTGACAGGAACAAAAAAATGTCACGCTCATCCCTAGCCCTTGGAGTTTCCCTCCTCTCGCTAAGCCTCGCCTGCGTTTCCTATGCCGAGGCACAGCAGGCGCTTCCGACAATCAATGTCGGCGGCGCACGAAGCGGCGGCGGCAAACCCTCCGCTAATCCCGGAGCCGGCCGCAATACAGGCGCGCGGGTTGCGAACGCCGGCAGCGGTCGCGGGGTAGGGACCGGCGCGCCGCGTCCCGCGCCCGTTTCCCGTCCCTCGCCGGTCGTTGCTACAGCAACAGTTTCGCCTGTTGTCGATCGCTACGCTGAGCCAAAACCCGCGCCATTTTCGCGTGGCGTGCCGGCGAATATCCCGGCGGTGGTCGCGAGCCGCACCCGCGAGGACATCAATAAGACGGTGAACGCTCTGACTTCGGCGGAGGTCTTCAGATATCTTCCCTCGGTCATGATCCGTGAACGTTATGTTGGCGATAACAACGCGATCGTCACCCTGCGCACAAACGGCCCGACAGAAAGCGCCAACACGCTAGTTTACGCTAACGGCGTCCTGCTTTCGAACCTTCTTGGAAACAGCTTTAATACGCCGCCACGTTGGGGTTTTGTCTCGCCAGAAGAAATCGACCGAGTCGACGTGATCTACGGACCGTTTTCCGCGCTCTATCAGGGCAACTCGGTCAGCGGCGTGATCAATATGCACACCAAGATGCCGGATGCGCGGGAAATACATGTTCGCGGCATTGGCGCCGCTCAACAGTGGAGCCTCTATAACCACAGTTCTGTTCCGCTGAACGGGAATATCAATATTTTCTATGGAGATCGTCTCAACGATTTCCGCTACATCCTGGTTTATAATCACCTCGACGCCTCCAGCCAGCCCATGACCTTCTCCGGCAATCAATTGCAGCCGGGAACAGGCGGCGTTCCCTTCTTTGGCGGGTATCAGGATTTCAACATGTATGGCGTGCCGCGCGTCATCACAGGCTCCGCCGGCGCCGTGCATCAGTTGCAGGATCTGGCGAAAGTCAGAATGTCATACGATTTCACCGACAAGGATCGTATCGAATATATGGGCGGCTTCTGGACGCAGATGTCGGATACGAACTCAGAAGCCTGGATTACGACTCTCAACGGCGTGCCGATCTACAATACGCAGGGAAACAATACGCTTCTACAGGTCGGGCCCTTCACTAATGCGGCGGGCGCGAGCCGTCCTGCTCATGCCGGCGCACAACATGCAATGAACGCGCTCACCGTTAAACGAGATAGCGGCGGGGTCTTCGACTATGATTTCACACTGACGTCCTACAATTATCTGCGAGATTTCAACAATCAAACCACCAATTACGGGTTTTTGCCCAGCACCGCCCGTAATGCGCAAGGTTTCCCGCGCAATTTCATTGTCAATCCGACGGGGCAGAACACACAGCTCGACGGGACCTACTGGAGAACGGGCGATACGCGCTTTATCTATCGTCCGGAGGGAAATTATTACGGCAAGCATGAAGTTTCTTTCGGCACCCATAACGACCAGTATTCGCTCAACCAGAACCAAACCTACACCTCCTTCTGGCCGAGTAACTACAGTCTGGGCACCTACAATTTTAGCGGCGGCAAAACAGCGCTCAACAGCGTTTACGTGCAGGATGTCTGGAAGGTGTTGCCGAGCTGGAAAGTGACGTTGGGCGCTCGCAACGATTACTGGAACGCCTCTAATGGTCAATTCGCCAATGGCGGTCTGAATAGCGTTAGTTTGCCAGCCGGCGCGAACGCTCCCTATTCGGTATTTTCACAATTTGTCCCGGCTACCGCGACTGGCGCCGCCTATCCGACGTCGTCGAAAAACGGTTTTCAGCCCAAGGCCGCCGTCGAATACCAGATGACGAAGGAGATAAACCTGCGCGGTTCTTTTGGTCGCGCCTATCGTATGCCGACTGTGGGCGAATTATTCCAGAATACCGCCGGAACGGGCTCGATTGTCGTCAATAACCCAAATCTGCAGCCGCAAGTGTCTTCCGCCTACGATCTGACTGGCAAATATCGAAAGGTGGACGCCTTCAACGGAGCCGTCGGCCTTCTGGAGCCGCGCATCAGTCTGTTTATGGAAGATCGCTGGAACGCTATCTTCAATCAATCGACGCTCAACTCCATCGGCACGGTGGTGTCCCAGAACGCCAATATCGGCAAGGCTTTCTTCCGTGGCGTCGAGGCGGAGCTGGTGACCAGGGATATGCTTGTGAAGGGGCTCGATTACTCGGGCAGCATCACCTTTACGGATGCGCATATTACGGCGAACAATCAGGCGGTGGCGCCATATTTTGTCGGCAACGTTATCGGCAACAATCCACCCTGCTGGCCCGGCGTTTGTTTCGCAAATGGTCCGCTCATCGCCGGCAATCAGTATCCGCGTATCCCGCGCATTCGCATTCGCTCGGTGCTGACCTATACCCCATCGGATGACATGTCTTTCGCTTTCGGCACGCGCTACGCTTCCGGAGCGTTTGTCACCCTGGCGAATATCGACTTCAACCATAACAACTACGGCAACACCGACAGCGCCTATCTCTTCTTCGACGTCAAGGCGAATTACAAATTCGCCAAGGACTGGACGGCGACCGTCGGCATCGACAACCTCGGCAGCTACAAGGCCTATGTCAATCCGAACCCCTATCCGCAACGCACCTATTTCGCCGGCATCCGATACGATTTCGATGGCGGCAAGGATGCGAGGATCAGCGCCAGCCAACTCGGCAACTCCGGCGCCTATGGCCAGAACAATTCCGGCGGCGGTTACGGCAGCGGTTACTGAGCGCCACCAAGGGAAACAACACTGCGAAAAGTCGCAACATTAAAGTTTCGAAAGGACCTGGTCCAATGAACAAGCTTTATTCAACTTCACTCAAAGCTCTGGCGCTTGCGCTCATGACCGGTTCGGTCTCCGCCGCCGATCTGGCTTCAACAAAAGGTCCGGCTGCTGTGGCGGATCTGCCGCCGCTTTGGACCGGGGTCTACGCCGGCGTGAACATTGGCGGAGGCTGGAACGCCAGTGGCGGAAACAACAATAATTGGTACGCCACCGGCTTCAATAATGGCGTTTCAAACCGCATACCTGCCGGCGCTCTCGGCGGCCTGCAAATCGGATATAATTATCAGTTTTCGCCAATGTTCGTCGCGGGCGTCGAGACCGATTTTCAGGGAACGACCATGGGCAGCGGCAGCAGCATCGACAACAGCGCTTTCTACGATAACAGATGGGGCTATTCCATGGGTACGTCGGTGAACTGGTTTGGAACCGTTCGCGGGCGCGCCGCCGTCGCCGTCCAGCCCTCGGTGCTGTTGTTCGGAACGGCGGGTTTCGCCTATGGCGATGTCTCGCGCAATGGTCTTGCGCCCAATGGCTCGCTGCAAACCGGCTGGACGGCCGGCGGCGGCGTCGAATGGATGTTCCTGCCCAACTGGTCCACGAAATTCGAATATCTTTATACGAATATCTACGGCGGCCCGTCGACGGTCTGGGGTTTCTATCCATCCCTGCGTACGCCGATCCCGATGAACGTCAATAATCAGTCGGCCTGGAACACGATCCGCGCCGGCGTGAACTATCATTTCGCATTGGGCGCAACGACATCGATCACAGGAGCGCCCATTTCTGCGCCCGGTTTCGACGCGAGCGCCCTTGCAACGCCGACGGCGAATTACAAGGCTGCGCCCGTCGCCGTGTATCAACAATCCCTGGCTTCAGGCGCAGCACAAAAGGCCCCGGCGCGAACCGCCAGCCTTGCCGCGCCGGCATCGGCTCCGGCTCCGGCGCCGGCCTCTCCCATACCGGGGCTTGCCCCAGCGACAGGCGGGCTCCCCGATATTTCGTTCTCGGACATCATCCATCCCTGATCCGGACGATACGTCGGGGCCAGGGGTGATCTAGAACAACGGCAAAGGGACGGGGGCCACGATTATTAAAAACCTATCGCCGATGTGGCGAGGAAGAAAGCGCTGCCGGTTGCTCCGCCTGCGCCTCTGTCGACGGGCATAAACGCCAGTTTGAACATTGGCGGAGGTTGGGGCGCAGGCGGCGGCAACTGCCTGCTGAAAACGGATTTTGTGAATGGAGGCGTCACTCATTTCCGCGCATTATTTTGTGGCGCAGTTTTTCTCTTGTTTTCTCTTGCCTGAAGTATGAAACTTTGCTCTAGATAGTTTGTTGCAATCGCCTGTGGCGGTAGGGAACCTTTATGCGCCGTACCCGGCTACAAATCCTCCTGTTCGCTTTGGCCCTCACCTTCCAGGTGCTGGCGCCGATCGCCGGGAATTTGGCTGTCGCCGGGACGATCGATCTGGGTGGCGTTTCACTCAAATTATGTCAGTCAGACAAAGCGGACTCGTCAAAAGTCCCGTTGTCGCACGGCCAGCATCAATCCTGTGCGCTTTGCCAGATTTACTGCGACGGCGTTTCTCCTGTCGCCACTGACGTAATCGTCATTCAGACGCAATCTGCGCTGTGGCGTGTTGCTTATTGGCGTCTTCTGGATCGCATCCTTCCATCGACGGCGTTCGACTACGCTCGTCAGGCCCGCGCGCCGCCGGCTTTCTCCTGATTTCGTCTCCTTGAACAGTCTTGTCAGCGTGCGCTACTAACGCTCACGAACACAAGCCATTGGGATCTGTCGCCGACGTCATGCGGTGATGAGGAGGGCTCATGCTCGTCCAGAAAAAGTCAATTGAACGTCAAAACATCCTGGTTGCCGCAACGCGGGAATTCGGGCGGGGGGGCGGGGTCCGACACTCTGCTCCTCGCGCGCTGGATCTTCTTGCGCCAGTGATCCTTCCATCACTGTCAAGGCGTCGTCGCGATGGCGAGATACGTCTGATCGATCTCGAGCGACGAGCGCGTTTCTCGCGATCGACCCCTGATAGCGGCGCATGAATTTTGCGGGAACAGGCTTTGACGGTTTCACGCCTTAACCGTTGACGAACGGCGCCATCGCGCCGGCCCTGTTCTCCAGGCCTTGCGTCGACGCCGCGCCTGTCGAAGGCAGTTGCAATCGACAGTGGCGGACTGCGCGGCGTCGACGCTAAAATTCATGACCGTTCTGGTCATGAAGGCAAGCAGTTGCTTCGCGCCGTTAACCCCTTGGTGGCGCGAAGCAGCATGCCCCTGCCGGGGTGGGAGGATCGCGTGGCGATGTTTCTCCATTCATCGCTGCGCGTTCACCTCTGATCGTCAGCTCGTAAACTGTCGTGGAGTCGACAACATGATGGAAATTTTTAACGGCCCCAGCCTCGAAATCGCCGGAGCAATGATTTTCGCATGGTTTCTAATGATCGCCTTTCCAGGCGAGCAGCCTGATGTCGCGCCGCGCAGAATACGAAAGCTCCGCGAATGACCGCTGAAGATCGGGAAACGCTCCCGATTATTATACGCCGTTGGCTCCTCGCGCCAGCGTATGTATTTCGCCGCCCAGCGTTCTGATCGGCGCCATGTTCCGCATCGCCGGTTACGGCAATGCGTCACCTCCTCGCGATCCCTCCCGGCGCGAGGCGTGTTAAACTTCCCTGCTCGGACTCAAGGTTCGAGCGGGGCTTTTTATTTCATCGCGCGATAACGTCAGCGTCGGCTCAGCCGCGCGCCGCCGCCGCAAGACCGGCGGCAAGATCGTCGATCAGATCGTCGACATCCTCAAGTCCCACCGACAGTCTCAGCATGCCATCGCCAATGCCCATGGCGGCGCGCGCTTCAGGCGTCAAACGCTGGTGCGTGGTTGTCGCTGGATGGGTGATGAGACTCTTGGCGTCGCCGAGGTTATTGGAAATCTTGATCACCTCCAGCGCATTCGCCAGCCGAAAGGCCGCCGCCTTGCCGCCGACGACATCGAAACTGACCAGCGTGCCGCCGCCGGTCATCTGCCGTCGCGCCAGCGTCGCTTGCGGATGATCCTTCCGGAAGGGGTAGAGCGTGCGGGCGATCCCGATTTGCTCAGCCAGGAAATCGGCGATTTTCGAGGCGCTTTCGGTTTGCCTCGCAACGCGCAGCGGCAAGGTTTCAAGACCCTTGAGCATTACCCACGCATTGAACGGCGACATCGCCGGGCCAGTCTGACGCAGGAAATTATGGATGCTCTCTTCGATCAACGCCTGCGACGCCAGAATTACGCCGCCCAGACAACGTCCCTGTCCATCGATATGTTTTGTCGCTGAATAAACGACCATATCCGCGCCGAATTCAAAAGGCCTTTGCAGCATTGGCGTGGCGAAGACATTATCGACAACCAGTCGTGCGCCCGCGTTGTGGGCGATGTCGGCGATAGACTGAAGATCATACACCTCGAGGCCGGGATTGGTCGGGCTCTCAAGGAAAAAAACTCTGGTTTCCTTGCGCACGGCGTTTTTCCACTGCGTTAGATCGGCCCCGTCGACCAGGGTGGTGGCGACGCCGAATTGCGGCAGCAGATTTTCGACGATGAACAGGCAGGAACCAAACAGAGCCCGTGCGGCGACCACATGATCGCCCGCCCTGAGTTGCGCCAGCATGCTGGCGGTGACGGCGGCCATGCCGCTTGCTGTCGCCCGCGCCGCCTCGGCCCCTTCCAGCAGGCACATGCGTTGCTCGAACATCGCCACAGTGGGGTTGGAGAAGCGCGAGTAGATGAAGCCCGGCTCCTCCCCCTTAAAGCGGGCTTCCGCCGCCTCCATCGTCGGATAGGCGAAGCTCTGGGTCAGAAACATCGCTTCTGACATTTCGCCAAAGGAAGAGCGGGTCGTGCCGCCATGCACAAGCTGGGTGGCGGGTCTGAGTTTCCTTCGTGCGGCGTCGGCGGCCATGAATTTTCCCTAAGCAATGCGCCCGGAGCCTGTTCCCCCGAACCTCAAGGTCTTTTAACGCCCGGTTTTTCGCGCCTGCAAGCCGGTCCGGTCAAAAACCGTGGAAGTTTTGGCGGGCGGCGGTCGATTGGGCCTTGTTTTGCTTGAAACCATTCGGAGATTACCGCTAATGCGGGGTAGGGTCATCGCAGGTGGATCGGTAAACAGGAAGTTTTTATGAGCAGGGTGCTGTCCAGCCGGCAGATCGAGGCGATGATCGGCTCGGGCGCCATTCGTCTCGCGGCTCCGCCGGCGCACGGGCAGATCCAGCCGGCAAGTCTTGATCTTCGGCTCGGACCCAGAGCGTGGCGTGTCCGCGCCAGCTTTCTGCCAGGCAAGACGCGCCGGGTTGGAGACTTGCTATCGGCGCTCAAATACGACGAGATTTCTCTGGCGGGCGATGGGGCTGTGCTCGAGCGCGGCTGTTTTTATGTCGTGCCCCTGCTGGAGAGCCTGGCGCTGGGCGCCGATGTGACCGGCGCAGCGAACCCCAAAAGCTCGACCGGTCGTCTCGATATTTTCACCCGACTGATTACCGATCATGGCGATCGGTTTGACGAGGTTGCGCCGGGATACGTCGGCCCTCTCTATGCGGAAGTCTCGCCGCGCAGTTTTTCCGTGCGTGTGCGTCAAGGCTCTCGATTGAACCAGCTTCGTTTTCGCGCGCAGGCGTCGCCTGGCGCCGCGACGCTTTCTGACGCCGAACTTGCGGAGTTGCACCGTCGCACGCCGCTGGTCGATGGTCCGCTTAACCTGCGGGACGGCGTTGTCTTGCGGGTGGCGCTGGATGCGGCGGCGTTCGGCGGCGTTGTTGGCTATCGCGCCCAGAAGCACACCGATGTGATCGATGTCGATCGCGTTGGCGCTTACGCGATCGACGATTTCTGGGATCGTCTCCCGGCGCGCGATGGTCGTTTGATCCTCGATCCTGGCGATTTCTACATTCTTGCCTCGCAAGAGCGACTGGCCGTGCCGGCTGATCTGGCCGCCGAAATGGCGCCGATGGATGCTGCGATTGGGGAGTTTCGCGTCCATTACGCCGGCTTTTTCGATCCTGGTTTCGGCGTTGGAGCAAATGGCGGTCCGGCGGCGCGCGCCGTTCTGGAAGTTCGCTCCCGGGAAGTGCCGTTCATTCTTGAGGATGGCCAGTTCATCGGACGTCTCGTTTATGAACAGATGGCGGAGGAGCCGCAGGCGCTATATGGGCAGAGCGGCGTCTCAAATTATCAGGGTCAGGGACTGAAACTCTCGAAACACTTTGTGCCGGCGTAATCGATCAGGCGCCATACGCGGGCCTGTAGGCCAGGGCGCGAATGTGCGCCTCGATATTCACGGGTCGCTCGACTGCTGCAAGTCCATTGTCGAAGACATATTCAGCGATTTTCGTGGCGGTAAGTAGAGAGGCCTCGAAAATACGCGTTGTCGGCGGGTAAATCAGCCCCCTCCCCAGATCCTCTGTAGTGACCTGATCTGCGACGGCGCGGGCTGCTACGATAAACATTTCCTGCGTCACACGCCTTGTTTGCGTCGCCAGAATCGCCATGCCCATCGCCGGGAAAATATACACATTGTTGCCTTGGCCCGGAACGAAGGTTTTGTCCTTGATCGCAACCGGCGGGAAGGGGCTGCCGCTGGCGAATACAGCCCGACCGTCGGACCATGTGTAGGCCTCCTCCGCCGTGCATTCCGAGCGTGAGGTCGGATTGGAGTAGGGAAAAATGATCGGACGCTCATTAAGCCGGGACATGGCCTCGATCACCTGTCGGTTGAATAATTTGGGCGTGGTGCTGACGCCGATGATCGCGCTTGGTTTGATGGCCTCCACGGCCTCGACGAAGGAGCCAACCGGAAGCGGGTCATGCGCAAAGGGACGTTGGAAATCCGCGATGTCGGCGCGCGCCGACGTCACCAGCCCATTGATGTCATAAAGCCAGTTGCGCGCCCGCGCGTCCGCAGGCTTTATACCTTCGAGCATCATCGCTTCGCTGATCAGTTCGGCGATGCCGGTTGCCGCCGAGCCGGCGCCAAGAAACAGGAAACGCTGATCCGCGAGTTTTTGGCCGGTGATACGGAGAGCGCCAAAGACTCCGGCCAGCGCGATTGCCGCCGTTCCCTGAATGTCGTCATTGTATGTGCATATTTTGTCGCGATAGCGTTCAAGGATCGGCACAGCGTTGATATTGGCGAAATCCTCCCACTGTATGCAACATTTTGGAAAACGCGTCATGACAGCCTGGACGAACTCCTCGATGAAGGCGTCATACTCTGCGCCGCGCACGCGCTCCTGGCGCAGACCCAGATAGAGCGGGTCATCAAGCAGGGCGTGGTTGTTGGTGCCGACATCCAGCGTCACCGGCATGGTCATCTGCGGCGGCACGCCGGCGCAGGCGGTGTAAAGAGCCAGCTTGCCAACGGGGATGCCCATGCCGCCAACGCCAAGATCGCCTAGTCCCAGAATGCGTTCACCATCCGTAACAACGATGAAACGCACGTCTTGCGTCGGCCAGTTACCGAGGATTTCTTGAAGACGCCCCTTTGCCGTGATCGGCAGATACATGCCGCGCGAGGCACGAAAAACATGATCGAATTTTTGGCAGGCTTCGCCGACGGTCGGCGTATAGACCAGCGGCATGAATCGCGCTGGATCGGACATCAGAACCGCGTAATACAGCACTTCATTTCGAGCCTGAAGATCGCTTAAAAACAGATACTTTTGCAGGTCCGAGTCGAGGGCTGCGAGCTGATGCTCGACCCGCGCGATTTGAATCTCGAGCGAATCCGGCACAGGCGGCAGCAGCCCCTCAACGCCAAGACGGCGGCGGTCGTCAAGGGTAAAGGCCGAGCCACGATTGATATGGGGGTTGTGCAGAAGCTCGGCGCCCGTTGGCCCGGAAACCTTTTCCGTCATTCGAGTTTAACCTTACAAGGGTGAACGAAATATCCATGATATGTGATCATGATCATCATCATCATGCAAAACATTGCAAGGCGAGCGAAAAGTTTTGCCCCCCTGCGCCAGTCATAGTAATCCATCAATTCCCCGGAATGAATGACGCTTTCCAGGAGGACAGTTGTTCTGAAGACCCGACTTTGAACATAAAGGCCTTCTTTGTCGATGATCGAGAGCTGCGATGACAATTTGCGGGCTTGACCATTTCACCGTTCTCACCAACGATCTTGATGCGACGGTAGAGTTCTACCGGCAGGTTCTGGGTCTGGAGACAGGTCCACGCCCGGCGTTCCCGTTTCCCGGCGCCTGGCTGTATGGCGACGGCGTCGCGTTGCTGCATGTGATCGAAAAGGCTTCCATTCCCAATGAGGCGGGCGTGCTGGATCACGTCGCTTTTCGCGGCGTCGGTCTGGCTGCGCTGATCGAACGGCTTCAGGCCCGTCATCTCGCCTATGATTTGCATCGATTGCCGAATGAATTACCGGGAGCCGGCGTCTGGCAGCTTTTTTTTCACGATCCCAATGGCGCGAGGATCGAAGTCGATTTCGCCGCCGACGAGCGGCCAACGGTTTCCTGAGCATCCCGCTCGCCTGGGCCCTTGCAGACCGATCGCAGCTTCCGGCTTAATGTCGAGGTTATGATTCGTCTGTTGCATACCGCCGACTGGCATCTGGGCGCCGCCCTCCACGGATGGTCGCGCGAGCCTGAGCATCGCGCCGCGCTGGCGCAAATCATAGAGATCGCCCGAGAGCGAGAGGTGAATGCGATCATTGTCGCCGGCGATATTTTCGACAGTCTCAACCCGTCGGCGGAAGCACAGCGCCTGTTCTACGAAACGCTGCGTAATTTGCGCGCCGCCTGTCCGGCGGCGACCATCGCGCTGATCGCCGGCAACCACGATCCAGCCGGCCGGCTGGAGGCGCCGCGCGCACTTTTCGAATTCGCCGGAGTCCATTCGATTGGCGTTGTCGCCCGCGCCGGCGGCGTTCTCGACCCACGCGCCCATCTTGTCGCCGTAAAGGACCACGCCGGCGTCCTTGCCGCTCATATTCTTGCCCTGCCTTATCCGCGAGCGGCGGATTTGCCCGTTGCTGGAGCAGATGTTTCGGGGTCGCCGGTGGTTTGGGGGGTGCGCGAACTTTATCGCGAGGCAATCGCCGCCGCACGGCGCGAGATTGGCGACGCGCCGCTGATCCTGACCGGTCATTTGCATGTCGCCGGCGGTCTTGAGTCGGAGGGCGCTGAGCGGCGCATTTTAATCGGTGGGGAGCATGCCGCGCCGCCTGATATTTTCCCTGCCGATGTCGCCTATGTCGCTCTGGGACATCTGCATCGGCCACAGAAAATCGGACGAGAGACCATCCGTTATTCCGGGTCGCTTATACCGATGTCCAAAACCGAAATCGATTACGCTCATGGAGTCACATTGGTCGATATCGATGTCCTCGGCGAGACTCTCATTGATCATATCCAGCTTGCGCGAAGCGTCGTTCATCAGAGATTGCCGGCGCGCGGCGCGCTGGCGCCAGAGCGGATCGCCGGCGCTCTGACGGAGTTCTGCGCCGGCCTGGCGCCGGATGCGCCCTGGCCCTTTGTCTATCTTGTCGTTCGGGTGGAGGGGCCGGCGACGGGGCTTAAGGCCGAGATCGACGCTCTTGTCCAAAAATTTCCTGTGCGACTGGCGTCGCTCTCTATCGAGCGTCCGCGACTGGAGCCGGCGGCGCTGACGGAGGCCGTGCGCCTCGTCGATTGCGCCCCGCGCGATCTCTTCGCCGCAGCCTTTGCGCACACGCATGGAGTCGAACCGACGCCCGCCCACCTGCAATGTTTCGACCAGTTGATCCAGGAACCCTAAGATGCGGATTCTGGCGATAAGGGGCGAGAATCTTGCAAGTCTCTCTGAGCCCTTCGCGCTCGAATTCGAGCAAGAGCCTTTGCGTTCCTGTGGCCTTTTCGCGATTACCGGCGAAACCGGCGCCGGCAAGTCGACCATTCTCGACGCCCTGTGTCTGGCTCTTTACGACACGTTTCCGCGCGTCGAAGCGACCGAGGCCAGCGAACGCGCGCCAGATCCCTCGGGAGAATTGCTCAAAATGCGCGATCCGGCGCCCATCCTGCGACGCGGCGCCGGCGCGGGCTATGCGGAAGTGGATTTCATCGCTCGTGACGGGCTTCGCTACCGCGCTCGCTGCGGCTTGCAACGCGCGCGCGGCAAGGCCAGCGGAAACCTGCAGCCGCGCCGTCGCAGCCTGTGGCGGATTGATGCGGCGGGGGGTGTGGTCGAGACGCTTGAGTCTGGCATAGGGCCGGTTAATCGCCGGATCGTCGAACTCACGGATCTGACCTTCGATCAATTCTGTCGCACGGCCTTGCTGGCGCAAGGCGACTTCGACGCATTTTTGCGCGCCGACGCTGGCAATCGCGCTGACCTGCTCGAAAAAATCACCGGAGCGGAAATATACGGACGTTTGTCGCATCGCGCCTATGAAAAAGCCCGAGCGGCGCAGGACATGCTGGCCCAACTCAAGCAAAGACAGGACGATATAGGCCTGCTCACAGAAGAAGACCTGTCTTCGAGACAGGCGGAAATCGAAACGCTGACGCAGAAGCGTATCGAGACGGAAGACGCTCGGACAGCCATACAGGAAAGTCTGCGCCGTCTCGAAGCACATGCCCGGGCGCTAGAAAAATTGCGGCTGGCGGAGACAGAGTCGGACGCCGCGACGCGGGCGCTTGAGGATTTATCTCCGCAGGCTAAGAAAATTACGATGATGGAGCGCGCCGGACCGTTACGCGCGCCCTGGAAAGACATGCGCAACGCGGATGAGCGTGCGCGTCGACAGATGGATGCGGCCCAACATGCCCGGCGACAGAAGGCGGAGGCCCAACAAAGGTTCGCCAGCGCGCACGAAGAAGAACAGGCCGCCCGACGTGCGGTTGAGGATATCGAACAAATCGTCGCTGCGCTGAATCCGATCTGGACTCGGGCCAGCGAACTCGATGTTCGTATCGCTGAAAGCGTAAAGCTGGCGTCGCAGACGCAAGAGGACTTCAGGTCTGCGCGCGCCGCAGCCGAGGAAAAACAACGCATGCTTGAAGATGCGCGCGCTAAACTGGCAGACAAATTACGAGAGTATGAGGCGGCGCAAATCGACTCGAACCGTTGCGCATCGGCGCGTCCTCTGGCGGAACGTATGTCGGAAATCGATGATTGGCTCGTAAAACGGCAGGAACTGTCGCAGGAAAATCATCTGGCGGGCAAGGCGGCGGACGACGTCAGAGTCGAACTGAGTCAGCTTGTTCAGTTTCTTGCCGCCAGTGCTGCGGCAGACATGCAGGATCGCGCCGAGCGAGACGCGATTGGCGCGCAAATCACTCAACGCGAACAGGCGTTGATGGCGCTCAACGAAGAGAGCGCCGCTTCGAAATCCGCTCAACTCGCATCGGAAGTCGCTGAATTGCAACAATTGCTGAGACTGGCGGGGGATCACGTCCGTGCAGCAGAGTCAGTTGCTTTTGCCAAGAGTATTATTTCGGACCGGGCGCTGGTTGTCGCCAGTTTGAAGCAGGATCTTTCAGGGTTGCGCGACAGACGCTCACAGTTAGCGTTGGAAAGCGCCGCCGCCGCGCGACTTGGCGAACTGGCTGAAGCGGCTGCCGATCCGCACACGTTGCAGTTGCGCGCCGCCCTTGAAGATACGACGCCATGTCCGGTTTGCGGCGCGCTGGAACATCCTTTTTCGCGTAATGCCGACGCGGCGCAGCAGCTCGTCGACGCCTTGCGGGCGCAACGCGCTGCGACACGCGCGGCGCTGGATAAACTTGACGCTGAGATTCTTAAATCCGAAACCGCCCGCGCCGCCGCCCGGGCGGAGGAGGAGACGGCGCAGAGACAGGGGCGCGAGTCGGAAGCCGAAATTTCCCTGGCTAAGGAAGCTTATGCAGCTTTGGTGGTCGGGGTGCAGGAAGCCCGGATCCCTTCAAACATCGATGGGGCTGCGCCGATCATTGAAGAATTACTTGCCGAGCGAGAGATCGAGGCGAAAGGGATGGCGCACAAACTGGAGGCGGCGCGCCATCTGCGGGACGAGCGCGACAGACTGACCAAGCGTTACAACGCAGCGCGCGATGCGCTTGATCGACGACAGATCGAACGTCAATCTACCTCCAAACGTCAGCAGGAATTGGGTGAACGCGCTACACAACTTGCGGCGACTCTGGCGCATAATGGCGAACGCATCGCCTCGATCGACCGCTCATTGACGCCGTTTCTCGATCCCGGCGGTTTGACGATCGCCGATCTTGAACGCGATCCGGCCTCGGTGAGAGAGCGTCTGGCTCTGGCGGGTCTGAGCTTCCAGCGGGCCCAGGACGCTTTGGATCGTTTGACGCAGGAGCGCAATGCGCTTGAACTGCGTGTCGCGATCCTCGCGGCGGAGGCGGAGGCGGCGTGTGACGCCCTCACGTCGCGGACTCTGATGCATAGCGACCGGGTCAAGACTCTGGAGGATTTGCGTGTCGCGCGCGCAGCCATTCTGGACGGTGAACCGACGCAAGGACACCGACAGAGTCATGAAGAAAAACGCAAGGCGCGGATCGCAGAACTTGAATTGAAACGTGATGCGCGATCCGTCGCCGGAGAGAGCGCCGTCGCCGCCCGGACGCTGGCCGATGAAAGCGCTCGCGAGGTTGAAACGGCGACGCAAGCGGTTCTCATTGCGCAAGAGGCGTTCGTTCAGGCCTGCGCTGCCGCCGGATTGGGGCAGGAGACGGTTGTAGAACTGCTCGCTGCGCCGCAGGAGGACATTTCCGCATTGCATGAGCAGTTGCGGCTTGCGCAGGAGAGATGCACGGCTGCCCTGGCCACCGTTTTGGCGCGTCGTCAGGATGTCGAAGCGTCGCATGTGGACTTGCCGGAAACGCCCCGGAACGAATTGATTGCGCGCCATGAGGATTTGGCGGCTCAGCTGGAGACGATTACGGCGCGGATTGGGGCCTTGTGCGAGCAGATCAGGCTTGATGAAGAGGCGCGCGTCAGGGCCCAGGGCCTGGCGCGCGACATTAATGCGGCGCGCGCGGCAAGCAAACTCTGGGAGGATATCAATGCGGCTATCGGATCTCGCAGCGGCGACAAGTTCAGGCGGTTTGCGCAAAGCGTCACCCTCGATCAACTTGTTGCGCTCGCCAACCAGCGGCTGGCGTTGTTGTCGCCGCGCTACCGTTTGGAGAAATCGGGAGAGATCGACTCTCTCGGTCTACAAATAATTGATCGCGATCTTGGCGAAGAGCGGCGTTCGACCCGCTCGCTTTCCGGTGGGGAGCGTTTTCTTGCTTCTCTGGCGCTGGCGCTGGCGCTGGCCGGTCTGGAGGGACGCGACTCCTTCGTCGATACGCTCTTTATCGATGAGGGTTTCGGTTCCCTCGACTCAATGACTCTCGATATCGCCATTGATGCTTTGGAGAGTTTGCAAGGGCAGGGTCGTAAAGTGGGCGTAATCAGCCATGTCGACTCATTGCAACAGCGTATTTCGACCAAAATATCGGTGGAGCGTCGCGGCGGCGGGTTAAGCGTGGTGCGCGTGCAGGCTCCGGGATGGATGGCGTAGCGTGCTCAGGCGGCATGCCGCCCTGTCTTGAAATGCGTTGAGACGCCGCTTTATTGATCCTGAGCGTCAGATAAGGATGTCGCCGTGGATCAACTTTATGATCTTCTGATTGTTGGCGGCGGCGTCAATGGCTGCGCGATTGCGCGGGATGCGGCGGGTCGTGGGTTGTCCGTGCGACTGATCGAGCAAAATGATCTGGCCAGCGGAACCTCGTCGGCCTCGACAAAATTGATCCATGGCGGTCTGCGCTATCTCGAATTGTATGAGTTCAGGCTTGTGCATGAGGCTCTGGCGGAGCGTGAGAGGATGCTCGCCGCCGCGCCGCATATCGTCTGGCCGCTGAAATTCGTGCTGCCGCACGAGAAAGGGGGGCGGCCGATCTGGATGCTGCGGCTGGGGCTTTTTCTTTACGATCACCTGGCCCGGCGCCAACGTCTTGAAGGCTCTCAAATGGTGTCGCTTTTCGGCAACGCGTTGGGCGCGCCGTTGCGACCTGTCTTTGGGGTCGGTTTTACCTATGCCGATTGCTGGGTGGATGACGCGCGACTGGTTGTGCTGAATGCTGTGGATGCAAGGGACCGTGGCGCCGAGATCGAGGTTGGCGCCAAACTGGTTCGGGCGGAGCGTCGCGAGGGTTATTGGCGTGCGTTTCTGGCCGACGGTGGCGAAATTGTCGCGCGCGCGCTGATTAACGCTGCAGGGCCGTGGGTTTCTTCGATTATCGACCAGGCGCTGCATCTCACGACGAAAAAACATCTCAGGCTGGTGAAGGGTTCGCATCTGGTCGTGCGCCGACTGTATGAGGGTGAGCACGCTTACATTTTGCAAAATCCCGATGGTCGGATTGTTTTCGCAATTCCCTACGAGAGCGATTTCACACTCATCGGCACCACCGATGTGCCCTTCGAGGAGGCGCCGGGTAAGGTTGAGATCTATGAAGCCGAGACGGAATATCTTCTGGATTCGATCAATCGTTTTCTGGCGAGACCCTTAAAGCGCGATGCAATCGTCTGGAGCTATGCTGGATTGCGGCCGCTTTACGACGACGGCGCTGTGGCGGCCGCTGTCGTGACGCGCGATTACGCATTTGATCTTGATGCGCCGGAAGCCGGCGCGCCGGTACTCTCGATCTTCGGCGGCAAGATCACCACCGCCCGACGACTTGCCGAACATGCGCTCGACGCGTTGCGGGGTTTCCTGCCTCAAAAGGGACGGGCATGGACGGCCGACGCCAAACTGCCCGGCGGTAATATCGACTTCGAAAGTTTTCTGGCGCATCTGCGACGCACGCGCCCCTACCTGGGCGACGCCCTGTCGCTGCGGCTCGCCCGCGCCTACGGTACGCGTGTTGATCTCATTCTGGGATCGGCGCTCTCGATGGCTGAACTGGGACATGATTTCGGTAGCGGACTCACTGAGGCGGAGGTGCGTTACCTCATGGCGCACGAATGGGCGCGCACGTCGCAGGATATTCTTTGGCGGCGCACAAAACTCGGCCTGCATATGAGCGCCGATCAGCAGGCGGCTTTGCGCGCCTTCATCGGCGCGTAAGCGCCGACACGCAAGAGCGGTCAGCCCGCCAGCAATTTTCGCGCCGCCGCCGTCACATCGCTCTGGCGCATCAGGCTCTCGCCAACCAGGAAAGCGAAGATTTGCGACTTCTCGAGTCGCAGGCAGTCCTCATGCGTGAATATGCCGCTTTCGGAGACGATGATCCTGTTTCGCGGCACACGTTCGGCGAGACGTTCGCTGACGTCCAGAGACACCTTGAAGTCGTGTAGATTGCGGTTGTTGATACCGATCAGCCGGGTCTCAAGCGCCAGCGCCCGATCCAGTTCGCGCTCATCGTGGACTTCGACCAGCACATCCATTTTCAGATCGTGCGCAGCGGCGTTGAGCGCCTTCGCTTCGGCGTCGTCGACGGCGGCCATGATGATGAGGATGCAATCGGCCCCAAAGGCGCGTGCTTCATAGACCTGGTAGGGGTCGAAGAGAAAGTCCTTGCGCAAGGCTGGCAGATTTGTGGCTTTGCGCGCAGCTTCGAGATCATCGAGCTTGCCCTGAAAAGACGGCCCGTCGGTGAGAATGGAAAGACAGGCCGCTCCGCCGGCCTCATAGGCTCTCGCCAGCTCCGGCGGATCAAAATCGGGGCGGATCAAGCCTTTCGATGGGCTCGCCTTCTTCACTTCTGCGATCAGCGCGATGCGACGTTCGGAAAGCTTGCGTTCAATGGCGTGAACGAAGCCGCGCGGCGGATCATGTTCGCGCACCTTACGCTCCAGCGCCGCGAAGGGCATACGCACCTTGGCCTCGGCGATTTCCGTGCGTTTGTAGGCTTCGATGTGATTAAGGATGTCGGTCATGTTTTTCATCCAGAGGCGCATTGTGCGCCTTTTTGGTTTCTGGTCCTGATTAGCCGATTAGCCGCCCCTCGACCATCCCGGGCGCTGATGCGTCAGGCGTCCCGGTTCGAGATCCGGATCAAAGCGTCGAGTTTGTCACGGGCCGCTCCGCTGTCCAGCGCCTGCGCCGCCAGTTGCGCGCCCTCGCGCAAATCCCCGGCGCGTTCGGCGACGATCAGGGCGATGGCGGCGTTAAGCAGGGCGATGTCGCGATAGGCGTTGTTGGCTCCCTCCAGAACGTCGCGCAACGCTCTGGCGTTATGGGCGGGATCGCCGCCGACCAGCGCCGGCGCCGAGGCGCGCGGCAGCCCGGCGTCCTCGGGAGAGATGTCGAATGCGCGGATTGCGCCATTCTCAAGCGCCACGACATGGGTGGCGGCGGTGGTCGTGGCTTCGTCCAGCCCATCGGAACCGTGCAGCAGCCAGACTCGCTTCGAGCCGAGATCGCGCAGGGCGCGCGCCAGCGGCTCCAGCCAGTCGCGGGAGTAGACTCCGATCGCCTGCCGCTCGACCCGGGCCGGATTGGACAGCGGGCCCAGAAGGTTAAAGATCGTCCTAACGCCAAGTTCAGCGCGCGCCGGTCCAGCGTGACGCAAGGCCGGATGGTGGGTTGGCCCGGCCATAAAACAAAGCCCCGCCTCGCGCAGGCAGGCGCTCGCCGCTGCCGGGCTGGCGCCGACTCGGACGCCCAGTTCTCCCAGCACATCGGAAGCTCCGGAGCGGGAGGAGGAAGCTTTGCCGCCATGCTTGGCGACAGTCGCGCCGGCGGCGGCGGCGATGATCGCGGCAAGGGTCGAAATATTCCAGGTGCAAGCGCCGTCGCCGCCCGTGCCGACAATATCGATGGCTCCGGGCGGGGCCGTAACGGGAATCATGGCGGCGCGCATAGCGCGGGTAGCGCCTATGATCTCGTCCACCGTCTCGCCGCGGACACGCAGTCCCATCAGAAAGGCGCCCAGTTGCGTCGGCGTCGCTTCGCCAATGAGGATCAGCGAGAAGGCGTCGCGCGCCTCTTCCTCTGAGAGCGGTTCGCCAGCGGCAATGGCGGCGAGGCAGGATTTGAAATTCATCATGCGACGTCGAGAGGACGCGCGCATACCGATGAACGGGCGCCGACCATCGTCAAGCCACGTCTCTCCGGCCCCGCCGCCCTGCGTTCCACTCCGATGCAAGATCGAGGAAATTGCTCAGGATCTTGTGGCCATGCTGGGAGGTGATGCTCTCCGGATGGAACTGCACGCCATGAACCGGCAAACTTGTGTGCGATAGCGCCATGATTAATCCATCGGGCGTCTCGGCTGTGATTCGCAGGCATTCAGGCAGGGTCTCGCGCTTCACGACCAGGGAGTGGTAGCGGGTCGCCTGAAAGGGTCCCTCAATGCCTCGGAAAACGGCGTCGCCATGATGATGGATGGTCGCCATCTTGCCATGAATCGGAAGGGGGGCGCGCACAACTTCACCCCCGAACACCTCGCCGATGGACTGGTGGCCGAGGCAGACCCCAAACATTGGGATTTTTGCGCTGGCGGCTCGGATCAGCTCCAGACAGATGCCCGCCTCATGCGGCGTGCAGGGACCTGGCGAGAGAACGACAGCGTCGGGATCGCCGGCGATAACCTCCTCGATGGAGACTGCATCGTTGCGATGAACGGTCACTTTCGCCCCCAATTGCCCGAAATAATGGACAAGATTGAAGGTGAAGCTGTCGTAATTATCGATCAGCGTGACATTGGCCATGTTTCGAGCGTCTCGTGAACAGTCGCAACCCAAGCAGCAGGCGTCGCCAGACCCTTAAGGCGCGCGACGACGTTAGGCAACCGGAGTCGGGTTTTCCTTGTTAGGGCCGAAACGCCAGTCCGGCCGCATTTCGCGGATCATCATGATCTCGGCCAGCGACTGACGGGTCAGTAGACCGACCAGTCGCCCTTCGGCGTCGACCACCCCGACCGGATCGCCGGCGTTCAGGTGTCCAAGCGCCGCGCCGACCTCCTCATGGCTCAGGATCGTTGGCGGCGCAGACCGGGCGAAAGGCGCGATCGGCGCATCCGGCGCGCTGGATTGCAGGGCGGCGACGATCTCGGTTCGACCCAGCAGTCCATACAAGCGGCCAGATTGATCGACCATCGGAAACACATCCTGAGAGGTCGCAAGAAGCAGATCGACCGCCTCCCTGACCGTCGCGGCGCGGTCGATGGCGGCGATTTTTGTCTCCATGGCGGCGGTCGCGTCGAGATGACGCGCGGCCTCGGCCATACTGGTCATCTGCGCCTCGTTGGCGGCGGCCATGAACACGAAGATGGCGATGAAGACGAGCATCGGGTGGCCAAAGAGACCAATGAACCCGAGTAGAAAGGCAAAGATTTGGCCGATCCCGGCGGCGATGCGGGTCGCCTTGTTCTGACCGATCCACATGGCGAGGCCGGCGCGCAGAACCCGTCCGCCGTCCATCGGGAAAGCGGGCACAAGATTAAAGATCGCAAGAAACAGATTTGTCGCCGCCAGCCGTTGAAGAAGCCCGATGGCCGGGTTGCTGATTTCGGCCGCATTGGCGAGATCGGCCGCCCCGGCCGCCACGATCAGTCCGATGGCGATCACAACATTCACCATCGGTCCGGCGATGGCGACGAGTAACTCCTGCCAGGGTTTGTCGGGCATCCGGCTCATGTCGGCAACGCCGCCAATAGGCAAAAGCGTCACCTCGGGCGACACGATCCCGAACTGCCGCGCCATAAGGATATGGCCGAATTCGTGAAGCGCCACGCAGGCAAATACCGATGAAATGAAAAAGACGCTTTGTCCGGCGGCCTCAGGGCCGCCTTCTTGCCATGCGCGCAGGCCAATCCAGGCGAGAAACAACAACAGCGTCACATGAATGCGAACCGCCGTGCCCTTGAAACGGCCAATGGTGAAAGACCAGCCCATGACGACTTCCGCTGCTGGAGCAATATCGCCCAGAGATAGGCGCTCACGCCTCCCGCCGCCAGTTGGCGGCGTCTTTAATAAAATCCTCCGGGGCGTAGCGCGATCCGCCAGACCGCCGGAAGGCGTTGGAAGGTCCGATAGCGCCAGAGACCTCAGAGACAAAAACGAACCTGATCGGTCCAGAAGCGCTCCAGGCGGCCCAGGGAGACATTCAGCGAACGGAAATCGTCTGCGGACACGCCGCCGATGGGCTCGACTGTCACAGCATGCTTCTCATAGAGAGCAGCGACGATGTCGTGAATCTCTCGGCCTTGCGGCGTAAGACTGATATGGACGGCGCGGCGATCGAGACGCGAGCGGGCATGATGCAGGAAGCCCAGTTCGACAAGTTTTTTGATGTTATAGGAGACATTGGAGCCGAGATAGTAGCCACGCGTCCGTAATTCGCTGGCGGTCAATTCCTTGTCGCCGATGTTGTAGAGCAGCAACGCTTGAACGGCGTTGATGTCGCTTCGGTCGCGTCGGTCCAATTCTGTCTTGATCACATCGAGCAGTCGTCTATGCAGGCGCTCGACTAGGGTTAACGCCTCAATATAGATCGGGCGAATGGCGTCGAGGTTTGCGGCGGCGTTTCGCGGCGCGTCGGGGGTGATTGCCGATCTCATCCTTGTCTCTCCTGTATCCCGGTTGCGGATCGCAAGTCTTGTTGCGTTTTGTGAGAGGAAAATAGGCGGCCTCCGGTGAAGGCGAGTTTAAATAACAGCCTGAATCCGGCGTTTACCCTGTTGAGTCGATTTTTCGGTGAATCAAATCTGAAACAAAAGATAAAATTGCCGATAATTTTGGTTAAAACAATTGGCGCGGCGGCCTTCGATCGGCGCGCGGGGAGCGCTGGCCATGAACCCGATCCTGAACACGGATAGTTATAAAACCAGTCATTACCTACAATATCCGCCGGGAACGACGCATATTTTCTCCTATGTCGAAAGCCGAGGCGGGATTTATCCGCACACGCTGTTTTTCGGTCTTCAGGCGATTTTGAAGCAGGAGTTATTGAAGCCGGTCACGCCAGAGCATATTGCTGAAGCCCGTGCGCTGCTTGATGCGCATGGAGTGCCTTTCAACGAATCCGGCTGGCTTCGGCTTGTCGAAAAACACAGCGGACGCTTGCCGCTGGAAATCCGCGCGGCGCCGGAAGGTCTCGTTATTCCGGTCCATAACGCCCTTATGACCATCGTTAATACGGACCCGGAATTTTTCTGGTTAACGAGCTATGTCGAAACCTCCCTGTTGCGAGTCTGGTATCCTGCAACGGTCGCAACGATTGGCTGGCATGTGCGCCAGACGATCAAACAAGCGTTGGAGAGGACAGCCGACGATCCTGACGCCGTAATGCCGTTCATGCTGCATGATTTCGGCGCGCGGGGCGTCTCCAGTTATGCCAGCGCTGCGCTTGGCGGCCTCGCGCATCTGGTCAATTTCAGCGGCACAGATACGCTTTCCGGCGTAGTCGCGGCGCGCGATTTATATCATGCGCCAATGGCCGGGTTCAGCGTTCCCGCCGCCGAGCATTGCACGATCACAAGCTGGGGACGGACGCGGGAATACGACGCTTACGAAAATATGGTGACTCAATTCGGTCGGAAAGGAAAAACCTTCGCTGTCGTTTCCGACAGTTATGATATTTACGAGGCGGTCAATCATCTTTGGGGCGAGAGGTTACGCCAAAGGGTCATCGACAGCGGCGCGACGCTCGTGATACGGCCAGACAGCGGCGATCCGGTCGAAATCGTTGCAAAAACCCTTGCATTGCTGGCGCAGCGCTTCGGATACGATATCAACGGCAAGGGCTATAAACGCCTGAGACATGTGCGCGTGTTGCAGGGCGATGGCGTGCATCCCGCCAGCATCACGGAGATTCTCGAACGCGTCAAAGCCGATGGGTTCTGCATCGGCAACATCGCCTTCGGCATGGGCGGCGCCCTTTTGCAGCGTGTTGATCGCGACACGCTGCAATTCGCCTACAAGGCCAGCGCCGTGGCGATCGATGGCTTCTGGCGCGATATTCAAAAAGACCCGATCACCGATCACGCCAAGCGCTCGAAACCGGGATTACTCGGCCTCGTGGCCTCGCCCGACTACGCGACGATTAGAGTCGATGAGAAGAGTTTTCGGCCGCCGGGGGGCGGCGTCAATCTGCTACGGCCGGTTTATTGCAATGGCCAACTACTTGTCGACGACACGCTGGCCGCCATCCGCGCCCGCGCCAATCCTGTAGCTTAGGGGGAAAACTCAGGGAGCTTCGGCTTCAGGCGCTTTCTTCCCTGCCGCCGCTTTTTGTTTTTCGAGCTTTCGTCGTCGCCGTCGTTCATATAGCCGAACCGCATCGTCGTCGCGTCCGGCTTCAAAGGTCAGTGTGAGATAGAACAGGATCAACGCAGCATTTATGGCGATGAGCCAGTAACCGCCGATGAAAAATCCGGGTAGGCTGAGTGTAATGAAAATCTGGGCGCTGGCGATTAGCAGCCAGAGCACGCCGCCCCATGGCGTGGCGAGCCACAAGCCGACGCCGGCGACAAGATCCAGAACGGCGAAAAAGATGATCGCAAAGGCCGCGTTGCGGGGCATTGTTTCGAAAATCGATTGTTCGGAGCCCAGTATGATTCGCCAGTGCATCAGCCCCTGCACCAGCCAGAACAGGGCGACAATGCGCATGAAGCGTGACAGCAGAATGCCCCATTTCGGCGTATCCGAAACGGATAATGGGTCTCCAACGCGGATCGGGCGATAGGGATCTTCGCCTTCGTCGTAGATTGTCGGCTCCGCCATCCCCGGCTCCCCGCCTATCGTCCCCGACGGGCGCTTGTCGCAAAACGCACCGCCTCCTCAGCGGCTCTGAACAGGGCTTTCGCCTTATTCTCGCATTCGCGATTTTCGTATTCCGGTTCGCTGTCGTAAACGACCCCGGCGCCCGCCTGCACGTGCATCTGGCCGTCCTTGACGATCGCGGTCCGGAGAACGATGCAGGTGTCCATTTGGCCGCCAGCGCCGAAATAGCCGATGCAGCCGCCGTATATGCCGCGTTTGTCGATCTCGAGTTCGTCGATGATCTCCATGGCGCGCACCTTCGGGGCGCCGGAAACCGTGCCCGCAGGGAAGCCAGCGGATAGCGCGTCGATGCAGTCGTTGTTCGCATCGAGTTCGCCCTCGACGTTCGAGACGATATGCATCACATGACTGTAGCGTTCGATTGTAAAACTGTCGGTGACCCGCACAGTGCCGGTCGATGAGACGCGGCCGACGTCGTTACGGCCGAGATCAAGCAGCATTAAATGCTCGGCGCGTTCCTTCTCGTCGGCGAGCAGATCGGCGGCCAGTCTCTCGTCCTCGGCTTTTATATCGCTGCGCCAGCGGGTGCCGGCGATGGGGCGTATCGTCACCTTGCCGTCGGCGACGCGCACAAGAATTTCCGGGCTTGAGCAGACGATCTGGAATTGGATGAAGTCGAGGAAGCACAGAAACGGCGCCGGGTTGACCCGTCTCAGCGCGCGATAAAGCGCAAATGCCGGAAGAGTGAAGGGCGCCGTGAATCTTTGCGACAACACGACCTGGAAAATGTCCCCGGCGCGAATGTATTCCTTGGCGCGCTCGACCATTTCGAGAAATCGCGGCTTCGGCGTATTCGAGCTTGGGGCCGGCGCCGCGAGCGTCGCATCGCCGCCAGAATCGCGATGATCGAGCGGCGCGTCCAGTGTTGCAATGACACGGTCAAGCCGCGCCACTGCAGCTTCATAAGCCGCCCGCGCGTCGACGCCCCCCTGCGGCCGTACGGGCGTGACAAGGGTGATTTCATCCCGCACGGTGTCGAAGACGACCATGATGGTCGGGCGCACCAACAGTGCGTCCGGCGCGCCGATCCTGTCGGCTTTCGCCGGCGCCAGCCGCTCCATCTGGCGGACCATGTCGTAACCGAGATAGCCGAACACCCCGGCCGCCATCGGGGGCAGTTGCGCGCTCTGGGTTACAGCGGATTCTGCAATCAACTCTCGCAGGGCGACCAGCGGCGCGCCGATGCAGGGCTTGAACGCATCGGGCTTTTCGAGCGCGTCGCGATTGATTTCGGCCCTGTCGCCGACAACCCGAAAAATCACGTCCGGATCGAGGCCGATCATGGAATATCTGCCGCGCGCCGCGCCGCCTTCGACTGATTCCAGCAGGAAGCTCGCGCCCGCGCGCCCGCGCGCTAGTTTAAGATAAGCCGAGACAGGCGTTTCGAGATCCGCGACCAGACGCGTGACAACCAGTCGCGGCCGTCTGGCGTCGTAGTCGCTGGCGAATTCCTGAAAAGCGGGCTCGGTAATGGGGCCGGTCACTGTTCCTTTTCCGCCCCTGTCGCCGCCGCAAGCGCCTTATGATTAATGTCGACGTTAAAGGCGCTCTCCAACCCACCGATATATTGCTCGAGCAGGTCGTTTTGCAGTGCGGGCTTAAGTTGTTCGGCGATGGTTTTGGATTCGATCGAATTCGGATCAAACGCCGGCGCGGAAGAGTCCTTCACGAAAAACACCAGGCGTCCATTGTCCGTCGCCACCGTCCCCGCGCCATGCGGCGCGACATCGAACATGGCGACGATCGCGTTGCTGGGAATATCGGGGCGCGCCGCGCGTTTCACATCGGTCGCGCGCTTCACCTCTACATTAAAGGCTTTCGCAACGTCGTCGATTGATTGACCCCCACGGATTTTGGCGACAGCCTCCTCGGCCTTTCCGCCGAGGGTTTTTTGGGCCGCTTCCGCTCGAATGGCCTCCAGCACGGCGCCCTTGACCTCCTCGAAGGTTTTCTGCCGTGCCGGCTCGATGGCGTTAACCTCGAACCAGACATAGCCGCCGTCGCGGGTGGCGACTGTGTCGTTATCGACGCCTACATCAGAAGCGAAGGCTGCCTTGAGCAGATCGGGGCCGCCGGATATGTCGGCGATGGGTTTGCCGGCATGATCGAGACCTGTGTCGTCGACGCTGTCGATGGTCTTGACCTCAAGTCCCGCCGCCCTGGCAGCATCGGCGAGCGGCTTGCCGGAGGCGCGCTGATCCTCAACGAGATCTCGCAGACGGCTGACGTCCGGGGTCGCTTTCTGGGCGGCGATTTCGGCGCGCAACTCGGTTTCGGCCTGTTCGTAGCTTTTTGTGAACACAGAAGGCTGGATCGCCTTGATTTGGGAAATCACTGTGCCAAAGGCGGTTTTCACCGGTTCGGCCAGTCCGGGTTTAGCTGTGGCGAAGACCGCCGCGCCTACCTTCGGGTCACCGAAGTCCCGCTGTTCAACGAGTCCAAGATTAACGTCCTTTGGATTAAGCTTCAGCTCGGCGGCAAGGGCGTCGATGTCCAGCCCGCCATTCAGCCGGGTGAGGGCGTCGGCGACTTCCTTCTCGGTTTTGAGCACGATCTGGTGAACTTCACGCTTCTCCGCCGTTCCGAACCGTTTGGTTTTCACCTCGTCGTATAGCTTGCGGATCTCCTCGGTGGTCACGGAGGCGGGTTTCGCGAGGCTCGACGGGCTGACGGTGAGGGTTGTCAGCTTGCGGTATTCTCTGGCCCGAAAACTCTGTTCGCGGTCGGCGAAATATTTCTTCAGTTCCTCGTCCGGGGGCGTCGCAGCAGGCCCGGCGGCGGAGACCGGCAGTATAAAGTAATCGACGGCTCGCGATTCGTTTCGGAAGCGGTGAATGGCCTCGATCATCAGCTTCGGCGGCTCGGTTCCGGCGATTACGACGTCGGTCAGGAGTTTGCGCAGATAGGCGGCTTTTTGGGCGGTGACGAAATTACGCTCGGTATAGCCGGCGTTGGCTGCGATGTCCTTGAAGCGGGCGGGGTCGAACTTGCCGTCCGGTCCCTGAAAAACCTTTTCATCGGAGAGCAGGCGCTGTGCGGTCTCGTCGCTGGAGGCCAGCCCCAGAGCGTGGATTTTCTGGTCGAGGGCGGCTTCGGTGATCAACCGTTGCAGGACCTGCTGATCGAGTCCGGCCTGTCGCGCCTCCTGATTGGTCACGGCCCGGCGCAGGCGTTGCTGGATGTTGCGCAGTTCGTTTTGATAGGCCGTGCGGAAGGCGTCGACCGACACTTCGCTGGAGCCGACTTTCGCCAGCCGCTGGGTGGTCATGCCGCGAAAGACGTCGCCAACCCCCCAGATTGCGAAACTGACGACGATCACGCCCATCACCAGCGCCATCAGGGTGCGACCGATCCAATTCTGCGAAGCGACGCGCAGGCCTTCCAACATTGTTCCGGCTTCCTCTATCTTGAATTTCAGGGGGCAGGGCCCCCTTTTTGGCGCGGACTATAGGGAGGGGCGACGATCGTGGCAATGAGCCGCGCAGCAGCGGAACGACGGGTCGACGCGGGTTGCGCCGAAATGCGCTCTTGTCGGAATGCGGCGAGGGCTCCATCCTCGCAAGCGGCGATGCGGTCAGGGGCGGTCCCCCGGCGCGAAATCAAGCAAGACTTCTGGCGGCGTTCGGGAAAGTTTTGGAGAAAAGCCGATGGATGAGACCGAGAACGATGTGAAGCCCGCCGAGATCGAGGCCGCGCTGGAGAAAATTGTTGCAGGCGTCGAGAGCGCGGCGGCCGCCGGGGACGGGGGACAGCCGTCCCGGCAGGAGGACACGAGGCGCCTGCGCGCCGATCCCGACGCCATCCGCCACGCCTTCGAAACTGGCGAATTCCCCTTCAAAAGCCGGATGCGAGAGAAAATCTATCTGGAGCATATGGCTGCGCTTCAGGTTGAATTGCTGAAAGCCCAGAACTGGATCAAGGAGACGGGACAGAGAATCGTCCTCCTGTTCGAGGGACGCGACGCCGCCGGCAAGGGCGGCACGATC
>CAIQCB010000055.1 GCA_903870245.1 uncultured Methylocystaceae bacterium | reverse complement strand
CGGCTGGGCATTCGCATGATCGGCGATTACCGCCCGCGCGCGCTCAGCGGCGATATGACGGTCGAGACCGTGAAGACGGTGACGCTCTGATGTCGCGATTTCCTTTCGCCTCCCTCGACCTGTCCCTCGTTCCTCCGCCACAGGTGGTGCAGCCGGTGGATTACGAGACGATCCGCGCGGCGCGCATCGCGGAGCTGACGGCGCGCTTCAACGCCGCCGGCGTGCCGTTCGTTGTCGGCGCGATCGAAAGTGACCCGAGCGTTATCCATCAGGAAGAAGACGCCTACCGGGAGATGCTCGACCGACAGGCGATCAATGACGCCGCCGTCTCGGTCATGCTGGCCTATGCTGTTGGTTCTGATCTCGATAATCTCGCAGCACTTATCGGCTTGCGGCGACTGACGATCGCGCCTGCGACCGATACGGCTCCGGCCGTCCTTCAATCCGACGACGAGCTGCGCGCCCTCTGCCGCGTCGCGCTGGAGGGCACGGCGGTCGGTCTGACCGGCGGCGGCTATCGGCTCATCGCCCTTCAGGCCGCGCCGGAAGTCCGCAGTGTCGGGCTCGTCCGGAGTCCGGGCGGGCGTATCGACGTTATTCTGCTCGGTCGCGGCGCGGACGGGACGGTCTCGCCAGAGGTGGTCGCCCGGGTCAATACGATTTTACAGGCCGATGACGGCGGCCAACTGACCGACATCGTCACCGTCCGCTCCGTCACGCCGCTCGCCTATGATATTGTCGTCGACGCGATTATCCCGGCGGGTCCGTCGCCGGCGCCAATCCGCGCCGCCTGTATCGCCGCGCTCGCTGCCGCCGCCGCGCGGTTGCAGACGATCGGCGGCGTCGCGCCAACTGATGCCCTTATCGCCGCAGGGCGCATTCCGCCGATGACCAAGTTCATTCTCGTCTCGCCCGCCGCCGATGTTGTGGCCCCGCCGGACGCTGCGCCCTGGGCCCGATCCATCACGGTCAATCTGATTGCCGCATCGTGAACGAGGATTTGTCGCTCCTCCCGCCCAATTCGACGCCATGGGAGATTGCGCAATCGGTTATATCCGCCGAACGGCGGCCTCTCGACGCGGAGATTATTCGTCGACTGTGGAGCCCGCAGAACTGTCCGGAAGAGTTTCTTCCCTGGCTCGCATGGGGTCTCGGCCTCGAGGTCTGGAAAGATGACTGGCCGGAAGCGAAAAAACGCGACGTCGTTGCCCGCATCTGGAAACTGAAGCGCCTCAAGACGACGCCGCAGGGAATCCGGGATTACGTCAATCTCGTTGACGCCGAGGTCGTCAAGTTTGTGCGACCGCGCGACCGGATGTGGTGGGTTCCCGCCATGTCGGAGACGGAACGCGCGGCGATCATGGCGCGCATGCCGGAGATCCGGATTTATCCCGGTCCGCCGGTTTCCGACGCGGGGCCTGCGCAGGTATTTTATGGGTATTCCTTCTGGTCGGCCGGCGCATGGATCCCGAGCGACGCGGCGAAGAGATGGACGGATCGCGCTCTCTTCGTCGAGGACGGGATTGAGACCCGCGTCACCGTCGCCGGCCTCGAGGGCGCGGTCGACGCCAGCTATACGGTCGCGCTACGCGCGCGGCGTCCGTGGAAGGATTTCTACAGCCGCCTTGCCGTGACCGCCTTCCGGATTCCCTCGGATGCGACGGACCATGTCATCGCCATCACGCCCAATAAGGATGCGCAGAGTTTCGCGGTTGCGCCGGGTCTCATCCCGGTCAGCGTGCGTCCGGAGCCCGTCGCCGAAACAGTCGCCGCCCCGCCATGGAAAGCTTTTCACTGGCCGAGCTTCTTCAATGCCTCCTTCCGGATCCCGTCGGACGCCGCTCTGCATCTTTACGACCGGCTGCGCTTCATGGATCCGGGCAACGTTGGGGCCTTCGGCCGCCCCATGTCCTTCTGGGGCTGGTCGCGTTCAGCGATCGAACCTTTCACGGCCGAAGTCACCCTGCAGGCGCCGATCAAAAAGCCGGTCTGGTCCTTTGGCGCATGGTGGGGTGTCGGCTTCTGGCGCAGCGAACCGCTCGATCCGCTCTGGGATGCGCTTGAAGCGATCACAATTGCGCAGGCTGCGCGCGACGACATTCACGTTTCGCTCAAACTCTACGAGCCCGTCACATTCTCCGCCGGACTGCGGTTCGGCGCATTCAACTTCGGCGACGATCGCAAGGTAGCCTGAACATGGAACAGAAAATCAATGTCTTCGCCTATGCCGAAAACGTGCCGGAAGACATCAATAATCTCCAGACCTATGTCGCCGACTCGATCGACCATATCGTCGCCGACGCCATCGTCGCTACACCTCGCTACGCCGGCTTTCTCGCCGCGAAAAGCGGCCCCGCGCAGGTCACGCTGACTGTCGGGCGTTTGTATAATTCCGGGAAGGTCTACGCGAAGGATACGCCGACAGCCTATGATTTCGTCGCGCAGCTGCCGGTCGCCGCCAAACGTATCGTGCTGATCTCCGCATGGGGCTCGGAAGTCGATACCGGCGCGACGCCGCGCAACGTGCTGATCGCCGCCCAATCAACGCCGCAGAACCCGGTCTATCAGCCGCAAATCCTCGAGATCGTCCACGCCCGCGTCGCCAATCTCGGAACATCGATCGGCGCCGAGGCGCCCGATCCGGCGCCGCCGGTCATCGACGCCACTCTGCTGCCGATCGCAAAAGTTATCCTGACTCCGACCGGCGTCGAAAGTGTTATGAACTATGCAGAGAATGAAGTGCCCACGCTAGGCGATGTCGACGATCGCGTCGGGAATCTCGAAACTTTCGAGGCGGCGGCCGCGCCGCAATTGGCGTCGCTCGCCTCCGATATCGCGCGTCTGTCGAACGATCTGAAAAACCGCTCCGGCTCGGAACTGACCGGTCGCATGCTGGGCCGTCTTGCGGTGCTCGAAGCGAAGAACGGCATTCCCTCCAACGCCGCCGACTCCAGCGCAGACTTTTTCCTCGACCCGTCGAAAACCGACATCGCCAACGTCAATTCGAACTGCAAGGTCGCCGAGGGCGTCCGTTTCGCCGATGACGGCGCGGCCAGCGCGGCTTTGCAGATCTTCAACCCGCTCAATCCGCTCGCAGCCATCGCCGGCGGCGTCCTGTTTCCCGCCTACGATCCTGCGCTGCGTTTTACGACCGGCGCCCAGTCCGGCGCGACACAGATTTCCGCCTATACCTATCAGACCCAGAGCATTGTCCAGAAGATGATGAGCCGGCAGCGTATCCGCTACGGCCAGGAGTTCACCGTCTGCACCAATTCAGCGTTCTGGCTGTCAGGCATCTATGATCCTGTCACCCAGACCTTCACCCGCAACGGCGAATCATTTTCTCTTTCCCCCGGCTTCGCCCAGCTCGCCGCCATCCCGCATCAGTTCATCCGGCTGAGGCAGTTCTGGACCGACACCTATCAGGAGCCCTATTGGGACGTCGTCACAACGACCAGCTCGATCTCCGGAGCCTCCGTCTACGAGACTTTCCCCGTGGGGCAGGATTACTGGCTCGCCGCCATCGGATTGCTGTTCACTTCGCTTGACGCCACCGGATCTGTAACCGTGGCGATTTGCGAATGCGAGCCGACAGGCGAAGGCAATCTTTCCAAAACAATCGCCCAGATCACGCTGGCGCGTTCCTCGCTCGCCGCCGCGCCTGCGAAAACGATGTTCACTTTTCCGAAGCCTGTCTACATGCAGGCCGGCAAACGCTATGCGGTCGCCGTCATTACGCCGGGCAACCATTTTATTGCGACCTCTTCCGGTCCGTCCTTTCCGCAGGGCATGTTCTTCGGCGTCACCGGCGGCTACGGGATCGCGGATCCGACCAAACATATCGTCGCTGATTTCCATGCCTGCAAATTCCGCCAGACCGTCACAGCGATTGATCTCGCGAGCCTGCAACTCTCGGGCGGCATCACCTCCATCGACATTCTGGCGGCGGCAATCGCGCCATCCTCGACGGCGCTCACCTGGCAGGTGCAACTCTCCGGCGTCTGGACGTCGCTCAACGACGTCAATGTCGCCAATCTCAACGCCGGCGGCGCGCTGCCGCCCCTCCTGCCGTTTCGCGCCGTCTTCGCGGGCACGCAGGATGTGATGCCCTGCGTCGATCTTCTCACCTCGCAGGTGAAAGTCGCACGCCCCAAAACAAGCTACACTGCGATCTGGCCTGCGATCGCGCGCACGCCGCCCGCGGCCTCCGCCAGCATTCGCGCCACCATCCGCTTTGAGAGTTTCGAGGCCGCCTGGCACACGACAGCGGCGAAACTGCTCACGGGCGGAAGCTACGTCACCGAAACGAACCCGTCCTCCTACACGGATGTGACAACTGCCGACGGCGCGCTGGAGCGCACCTATGTCTGGAACCTTGGCGCGGCCGTTTCCTCCTACAAGATCAAAACGACCGGGACCACGACCACGCCGCTTAAAACCTTTCATCAGGCGTGGATCAAGGATTGGGTCCTCTAACAGGAGCGCAGCATGCCGAGAGTCACAAAACCGATTGAGCCCGCGTATTTCGAGGTGACCATCGACCGCGTCATCGAGATCAGAGGCCATTTTTATCGCCCCGGTCGCCATGTCGTCGACAGCGCCACGCTGGCGGAGCTGGGCGAGGCCGTCGTCCATAAACGCCCCGTCGAAGGTTAGCGCCCGATGGCCGTGCTCCCGCCCGACATTGATTTCAGGCTGGACAAATCCGCCTCGCCCGAGCGCATGAACCGCGCCATGGCGGCGATCGACGGCAGACTCAAATCGCTAGAAACCTATCGGCCGAACTTCGACGCATTACTGCTTGAGTTGCAGCAGATCGGCCTGAGCCGGATCAGTGACGCCATCGTTCCGATTGTCGAGGGTCTGGCGGCTATTCAGGCGCTGGGGTTTCTCAACGCGCCAATCGCGGATGGAACGACCGCGCGATTTCAGTTGGGAACAGTATCGGTCACGATTGCGGAGGACCGCAGAGGATTCTTTACACCCTCGCCATGGCTGATGATGCTGAGCGCCGCAAATCCGAACGACTACGTTCTGGGTCGGCGCATATCCTATAATCAGACGACCGGCGTGCTGGAGCTGAACGTCACCAATCTCTGGGGGACGACGGCCATTTTCTCCGACGTCACCGTCTGGGGCGTGGCCGGCGCGGCGCTGTCCACGATCGAGAGCGCCGCGACTGCTGCTGCCGATCGCGCCGCCTCACAAATAGCCGCGGCTGGCGCGGCATCCTCCGCCACGGTCGCAACCAACGCGGCGGCGACGGCGACGACGCAAGCCGGTAACGCCCAGGGCTCGGCGACAGCCGCAGCTGTGCATGCCGCATCAGCCGCGGTTATCGCCGCCAATCTCAGCGGCACAGTCACAAGCGTCAATGGCAAAACCGCCATCGTTGTGCTCGGCGCGAGCGATGTCGGCGCCTATTCGAAAACCCAGATCGACGCGATCCTGGATCCCGGCGTGTTCTGATGGGGACGCTGAATGACCGATCCCACGCCCATTCGTCTTGTCGTCGGCGACGACTGGATTTTTCCTTTCGCCTATCGTGACGCCGCCGGCGCGGCGATCGATCTGACCGGGTTTGGCGTCGGGGCTGATGTTATTCATCCGGGCGCGAAGATCGCAGCGATCACGCCGGACGGCGACGCCCGGCTTCTCGATCAGAGCGTCGACGAAACGCGCGGCAAATTTATCATCAGCTTCGACAGAAGCGCCACAATCCGCTGCCCGACAAAAAAGATCGGCACGCATCTGCGCGCCTTTCTCATCACGCCCGACGGCGACATCCGCAGTTTTCCCGCCTGGCCGCTCGATGTCGAGGCGCGATGACGACGCAACTTCTCCTCGATCAGGAGATCACCCGGCTTTTCTTCGAGGGCTGTCTGGACGCGCCAATAGCGCTCGAGGTCGTGAATGTGACGCCGACGCTGATCTCTCTGGCCGCGCAAGGTCCCGCCGGACCCGTTGGTCCGCGGGGTGAACAAGGACAGCAGGGCCCGCAGGGGCCGCAAGGAACCTCCGGTCTCGAGGCCGGCTACATCGTCGATGGAGGCAACTTCTAGATGGCCAATACGATCCGCCTGAAACGCCGCGCCGCAGGCGGGGCTATTGGCGCCCCCGCATCTCTCGCTTCCGCAGAACCCGCCTATAATGAACAGGACGATACGCTCTACTACGGAAAAGGCGACAGCGGCGGAACCGCCACCTCGATCATTCCGATCGGCGGCAAGGGCGCCTTCGTCGATTTGTCCTCGGTTCAGACAATCACCGGGGCCAAGACCTTTGGCGCCTCGCCGGTCGTGCCGACGCCCGCCACAGGCGACAACTCGACGAACGCCGCCTCGACCGCATTTGTGAAGGCGCAGGGCTACATCACCGGCAATCAGTCGATCAGCCTCTCGGGAGATCTGACGGGCAGCGGCGCCACAGCGATCTCCGCGACGCTCGCCAATAGCGGCGTCGCGGCAGGGACCTATACAAAGATCACCGTCGACGCCAAGGGCCGCGCGATCAGCGGCGCGACGCTGGCGGCTGCAGATATTCCAATACTGACGGCGGCGAAGATCAGCGATTTTGATACGCAGGTCAGGACTTCGCGTCTTGACCAGATGTCGGCGCCCACAGCTGACGTCTCGCTGAACAGCCGAAAAATCACAAGTCTCGCCGATCCCGTCGCCGCGCAGGACGCCGCGACGAAAAACTATGTCGACTCCGTCGCGCAGGGTCTGGATATCAAAGCTTCCGTCGTCGCCGCCACAACGGCGAATATTACGCTAAGCGGCGCGCAGACGATCGACGGCGTCTCCGTCGTCGCGGGCGACCGCGTTCTGGTCAAGAACCAGTCGACCGCGTCACAGAATGGCATCTATGTCGCTGCCGCCGGCGCATGGACGCGCGCCGTCGACATGGACGCATGGAGCGAGCTGCCGGGCGCCTTCACTTTTATCGAGGGCGGAACGACGCTGGCCGACACCGGCTGGGTCTGCACGGCGGCTGCCGGTGGCACGCTCGGCACGACGGCGATCGGATTCGCGCAATTTTCCAGCACCGGCTCATATCAGGCTGGCAACGGGCTGAGCCTCGCCGGCTCGACTTTCGCCGTTTTGCCTGACGGCGGGTCGCTCTCGGTTTCCGCAAGCGGTCTGCGCATCAGCGCCAGCTGGGCGGGCCAGAACACGATCACGACACTCGGCACGATCACGACGGGCGTCTGGAACGGCGCCGCTGTGAGCGTCGCCTATGGCGGCACGGGCGCAACAACCCTGACGGGCGTGCTCAAGGGCAACGGGACGTCGGCCGTCACGGCGGCGGTCGCCGGGACCGATTATCTCGCGCCCTCCAGTGTTATTGATGGCGGGACCTTCTGATGCCCAATGTTGTGAAAATCCTGCGTTCGACAACCGCAGGCGCATCGCCCGCAGCGCTCGTCTCCGGTCAGATCGCCATTAATGAAGCGGACGGCAAGCTCTTCTGGCTCGACGCCAACGGAGTCACAATCCGCTCAATAACGCTGAAAGATCTGGATGCAATCGTCGCTACGAAACTCGCGGCGGCGAATAATCTTTCCGATCTCGCCAATACTGCAACAGCGCGCAGCAATCTCGGCCTCGGATCGGCGGCTTTACTGACGGCAGGCGTCTCGGCCAACAATGTTGTGCAACTCGACGGCAGCGCAAGACTTCCCGCAGTCAACGGGTCACAGCTTACAAATGTGTCAGCGTTCAACGCCAGTAATCTTGCAGGCATAGCCGGATCTTCCTACGCGCTAAAAAGTGACGTTCCCTTGCTTCTGGCGACGATTACGGGAAGCGGCGTCGGCGCTTTGGCGAAAGCTGATTGTTTTTCTGCAGACTATAAATTCTACGATGTCGTCCTCGAGAATATCAGAGGATCAGTCAATGGCGCTGCTCTTTACATGCAGTTCTATATCGGGGCCTATCAGGCGTCGGGATATTCCTCATACACTGCTATCTGGAATCCAGGCGGCGCTGCCGGTTATTATTACACGACCTTTATCGACCTCACAGGTGGCGGGCGACTGGTCAACAACGCCACATGGGGCGGTGTTTGCGGTGTCCTCTCATTCATCAATCCTGTGCAGTCGGCTTACGCGCCAAATATGATTGGACGCACCTCCTTCGCGGATGCGACCTATGGCCCTTACGCCGCATGGACGCATATCTCCGCGATGCGCACGTCGATCGGCTCCGTCACAGGTTTTCAGATCTATCCATCATCCGGAACCATCACCGGGACCATCAAGGTCTATGGAAGGGCGTAATGTATCGAAAAAGACCGGAAACTACAGCCGTCGTCAGACTATCGGATAACGCCATCATAGGACCCGAAAACGAAAACGACTGGCGCATGTATCAGGCGTGGCTTGCAACCGGGAATACGGAGGAGCCGGCGGAGAAAGTCGAACGCTCCGTCCCTGCTTGCGTCCCGCTCTGGGCCGTGCGCGTCATTCTGGCCGAGCGCGGGCTGCTTGAAGAAGCAAATGCCGCCATAGCGGCGTCGGACAATATTTCGCTGCGAACGATCTGGGAATACGGCAACACGATCGATCGCAGCTCGCCTGCGTTACTGGCGCTTGCAGAGACGCTTGGCGTCACCGGTGAAATCGACGCTCTCTTTATCGCCGCGGACGAAGTCAGGATCTAGTCCGGATCGGGCTTTTGAAACCCAATTTCGCCTGAGCCGATAACTTCACGCCTGCGCTGTCGTAGCCCGGATCATCGGGCGGCGATGCGCCGGGCTCATGGTCGTCCGCACACACCCGAAAAACCGATCTCTTGAAAGGAGTTGGCTCATGGCCTTCGCCGTGAAAACGCATGTGCTTTTTCAGGACGATAAACCTGTCGCGCAAAGAAAAACGCCAAACATGGGCGGCGCGCTCGTCCGGCCCTCGCTACTCGTGATGCATTTTACCGCCTCGCAGCGCGCAGCGGGCGCCATCAGCTGGCTTTGCAACACTGCGGCGAAAGCCTCTGCGCAGATCGTGATCGATGTCGACGGGACGGTGACCCAGCTCATGCCTCTCAATCGGGTCGCGTGGCACGCCGGATTGAGCAAATGGAAAGGCAAGAGCGGCTGCAACAGCTTTTCCATCGGGATCGAAATGGCGAACCCGGGTCTGTTACGGCGGCTCGGCAACGACAAATTCGCGGATTCCTACGGCCATTCCGTGCCGGCGGCGCAGGTGACGACAATCAATGGGCGTCACTGGGCGCTCTATCCGAAAGCCCAGCAGGACGCCGCCACCGGCGTCGCCCAGGCGATCATCGCCGCCTACCCAACCATCCGGGAAATCGTAGGACACAGCGACATCGCGCCGGGTCGCAAGATTGATCCCGGCGACGCGTGGCCGATGGAGAGTTTCCGCTCGAAAGTCTTCGGACGGAAGTGACGCGCAAACCACACAACGGAGGTCAGCACATGAATATTTCTCCTGATCAAATGGGCGGCCTTGCCCGCGCCGTGCTCGCGACGCTCGCCGGCGTCGCCGTCGGCAAGGGCTGGATCGCCTCGGGCGACGCCGAATGGATCGTCAGCGGCGCCGTCGCCGGCCTTATCGGCGCATGGTCCTGGTGGACCAATCGACCGGAAAGGATCGCATCATGATCGCAACCATTCTGAAGCTTCTCGGCGGGCTCGCAAGGCTCGCCGTTTCTCTCATCGGCCTGTTCGAGCGCAGGCGTCTGATCGACGGCGCCCGGGCGCGGGTCAATCTCGAAAATCTTCAGGGGCAGATCAATGCCTGCAAAATTGCGCTTGCCGCGCGCGAGGCTGTTCGCGCTGATGTCGCCCGTCATCCTGACAGGCTGCCAGTCGACGATCCCTTCCGCCGGGATTGAGACGGCTTCCTTCTGCGCGACGGCGCGCGCGATCTACTACTCGCGCCATGACACAAGACCAACCATCGCCCAGATCCGCGAACATAACGCCGTCGGCGTCGCTCTCAAATGCGGATGGATCCGAAAATGAACCAGCGCGATCCTTTCCTGTCCGATCTTTTGCACGCCATGGTCGAAACTGCGTCCGACAGGATCAACGCAGCCGTCGCGGCCAGCGCGATCCTGACGCCCCTCTGGCGCGAGAGGGTCCGCCTTCTATCGGAGGACGCCGCCCTGTTCATGCCGATCCTCGGCGTCGCATGGCTGTGCGTGCAGATCATCGCCAAGCTTATCGAACTGCGCTGTCGCGTGAAAAACTAGCGCCGCCTACGCCAGAGATTTTATGGCTCGCCGCTGTGCGGGCTTTTTTTTATGAGGGAGCCAGCATGACCACGCCCGTCTACGGGATCATCTTCAATCGCGATAACACCGACCCGCGTCCGGCGCAGGCCTCTGATCTCTCGGTAATCGGGCTGGTCCTGCCGGGCGATGACGCGGATGAGACCGTGTTTCCGCTCAATGAGCCGGTCGACTTCAACACCGGCGATCCGGCCTATCTCGCCAAACTCGGCTCCGGCGATCTCATGCGCGCCGTGATCGCCATCGACGATCAGCTCGCCGACCTCCAGACCAGCGCGCGGGTGGTGGCGGTGCGCGTTGCGCAGGGCGAGGATGACGCCGAATCGATTTCCAACATTATCGGATCGCGCACCGCGACCACCGCCGCCGGTCATGTCGGGACCGGGCTCTACGCTCTTCTGCGGAGCGGGTCGCAGCTTGGCGTCATCCCCCGGCTTCTCGGCTGTCCGGGTTATACATGGCAGACATCTATCGTCGGCGGGGAGGTTCAGGCGAACCCGATCTGTGCCGCGCTGCCGTCGATCTGTTCGGAACTGCTGGCGCACGCCATCGTCGGGGGCCCGGGAGCCGGCCCGACCGACACACAGGCGTGGTTTGAAACGCTCACCTCCGGCCGGTTGATCGCCGTCGATGCGTGGCGGCGAGTGCAGGAGGGAACCGGGTCCCGGCTTGAAGACGGCGTCGCCGCCATTCTCGGCATCGGCGCCCGGGTGGATTTCCGGCACGGGGGCTATCCCTTCCATTCCTTCTCCGGGCAGCAGGTTCAGGGCACGCTGGGCCTGAAGAACTACTATCCTTTCTCGCTCGTTGACGGCGCGACCGCCGGACAGGAAATGCTGGCGCTCCATGTCGGGGTCATCGCCCGGGGCGAGGCGGGCGTTGAAACCGCCATCGCCTCGAACGGCTTCGTTTTCGCCGGGGTCTGGAACGCCGATCCCGATCCGCTCTGGCACTTCTATAACAAAAGCCGCGGGCGCGACTGGGCGCATCTGGCGCTGCTCAAATCCATCCGCCTGCGGCTCGGCGTCGAAAACGTCACCCCGCATGGCGTGCAGGCGGTCCTGAACGACATGGTCGCGATTGGCCAGAACCTGATCAACAATCAATGCTCAGTCGGCTTCAAGGTCGGGTTCGAGGCGGACAAGAACAGCCCCGACGATCTGCGGCAGGGAAAGTTCCGGGTTTATTTTGCGACCGAGGAGCCGGCGCCGATCACGCAGGTGACGATCGACTCGCGGCCCAATTACGCGGCGCTCGTCGCCGAGTTGGGGACGCTCGTCGCCCAGGCCGCGACGCTTCCCGCGCAATATCTCCAGTAAATCAGAAAAGGACAGCCCCGCATGGCCGCATCTCTCATCGTCTGGGAGGCCGCGAATCTTTTCGCCGGCGACGACAGCCCGACAAACTCGAAACATCTCACCATCCAGAACATTCAGCTCTGGCAGCCAAAGGAAAAGACGCAGGAGCATCATCCCGGTGGCGGCATCGGGGCCATCACCATCGGCGGCCTTGGTTTTGAGCCGCCGGAGGTCACATTCAAACTCACAGGACCTGACGCCCAGACCAAGGCGCTGTTCGGGATCGGCGCCAATGGCCAGCGTCCCTACACGATCTACGGCGCGCTACGCGACAAGAATGGCGGGCGCATGATCGAGCGCAAGGTCATTGTGTTCGGCCGGATGATCGAGGTCGGCGAGAATGAGTTCCAGCGTGGCCAGCTGATGGAGCAGGATCACCGCATCGCCGAGATCACCCATTACGAACTCTGGGAGGACAAGGCGGAGGTCTATTACTACGACTTCTTCGGCAGCGTCTGGCGGGTCAACGGCGTCAACCAGCTCGCCCAGATGAACGCAATGCTAAGGATCGGGTGATCAGCGCTACGGATTATCGCGCAATTAAAAACAGCGCCAGCCCGATGACGGAAGGCAGCGCAGCGAAGGTCACGACGCCCGCCTGCAAAACGTAACGCGTCCAGTGAGACGAAAAACCGACCAGCGTCGTCATTGTCATATCCTATGAAGAAGGAACCGCATCATGCCGGGAACCGATTGCGCTATTGCGCAATTCCTCTCCGACCGCCCGCGTTCGAAAGCGATAGAGCTTTCATGGCCAATATCGTTCGGCGGACGGGACTATCAAGCGATAACTCTGATTCGGTTAACTGCGGGTGACGTTGCGAAGTTTCAGGAAGAACTTGAGGCCTTGCTGAGAGATAATCCCAACGCCGCGTTGCGGTTCCCGATTTTCCGCGATGAAACCGGCGCGGCGGTTCCCGCGGAAGTGCTCGACGCGCTGGACGATGACGACAGGTTCGAACTGGACCGGGCGGCCGCCGATTTTTTGCCCCGCCGGTTCCGTGGGATCGCGGAACCGTCTTCTGGCCCGGACGCTGGCGGGAATATCGCGCCTACATCCGAAAGCTGATCGGCTGGTCCATGGCCGAGCTCGATGCACTCTATTGGGATGAGTTTCTGGCGGAACTCATTACAGCCCGGAGATTTGACGAATGTTAGCTTTCGAAGTGGTCACACAGGCGCTCGCAAAATTCTTTTGCTTCCTCGGCCGATGCGGCCCTGCCGCAATAACAAGTAATCTCGTCATTGTCCGTTACAAAGACATACCAGATCCATCGCCCATCTTCTGTTTCGAAGCCACTGTCTAAAAAACGTGCAAGATTTCGAGCATTGTTATCAACGAGCACCCAATCATCAGCGCCGCCGGGCGCTGAGGCCTTGCCTATTTCCGATGTCAATCTCCACGTCCGTGATGCCATTGAGGTAAAATAGTCTATGACCAGCTTGACTTCGAGCCTGATAGTCAGACTGTTTGTCCACCCCTCGAAACGGGCACGCGCTGTGGGGCCGGCGCGACGGAGCGCTTCGCCAAACCGCTCCACCGGGATTGAAGACGGCGTGGTTTGGTAAAGATCCTTTAGGGTTCACTACCGAGGCGAGGCGTCTCCCATTGGCTGCCCGTAAGTAACGCCTATTTAAAGTAGGTTTCAGGAGCAAAACAGCCACCAACGCCGACACGGGGAGGGATTCATGAAAATCAAGGATCGACCGGAATTCGTGAACAAGGCGGCCGTGTTTACTCTGGACGAGGGCAGCCTTGTATCGGAGGCAATCACGACGATGTCTGACCGCAATATCGGTTCAGTCGTGATTGTTGATGCGGACAGGAAGGTGAAAGGAATTTTCACGGAACGGGACGTATTACGGCGTGTTCTCGCCAGAAAACTGGATCCGTCATCAACAACTCTTTCGGCCGTCATGACCCCGGATCCCCTGAGCGCCTCGCCTGACGATGAGGTCGTGGACTGGCTTCGAATGATGTCGAATGAACGTTTCCGTCATCTGCCGATTATTGATCAGGATCGGCGGCTCATAACAGTTATGTCCCAGGGTGACTTCGTCTCCTATACGTGGCCGGATCTTCTGGACCGTTTGCGTGCAAAGGCGACGGAAACAATCAAGGGGCCGGGTTCACCGCTTATAATTCTGGTCGCCGGGATCATGTTGTATTCGCTTCTGATGGTCGTGGCGCTGAAATATTTATAGTCAGGCCTACGAGTTTCGTCTGATCGCCGCCGTCGTCTCGCGACTGGACCGCGATGGAACGGGGTCCCTGCTGATGGACAGCATCGCAGCCATTCTCTGGATTGGCTCACGGGCAAATTTGCGACGCCGGGGATAACGCATGGCCAATTTGACTTCGTCCCTGACGGTCAAACTGATCGACGACGTCTCGAAGCCGGCGCGGACGGTCGCCGAGGCGTTGCGGGACGCTGAAAAAGCGGCGCGCGATGTCGCCAAGGGCATGGCCGGGACCGGCGCGACGGACCGCTTCGTCAAATCGCTCTCCGGTCTGAAAGCGACGCGCAAGGATATCGAGCAGGTCGCCGCAGCGTGGCGGGATTATTCGAAAAGCGCGGGACTCGCCGCCAACTCTGCACAGTGGACGAAAAAACAGGCGGCGGATGTCCGGGTGTGGGAACGCAGCACTCTCTCGGCCTTGCGCACGGTAAAACGCGAACAGGCGGCCTTCGCGCGATCGCTCGGCAAGGCGGGCGGCGGCGCCGTCTCGCCGATGATGCTCGCCATGTCGCAGTCGACGCTGGCGAACAGGCGCATGATCGCCGGCATGTCGTCGGCGGGCGGGCGGAAATCGGCGCCGGGGAAGATTGGCGCGGCAGAGATGGCGGCGAGCGCCGGCCTCTTTGGCGGAATGGGCCTCGGCCAGATCGCCGCCGGCTATTACGGTTATGAGGCGGCGCGGAAGATCGCCACAGGCGGGGTCGAACGCCAGCACGCGCGCGTCTCGGCGCTGAACGCCGGCATGACGCCGGAAGAACTGCGTGTCGCCGAGCGGGCCTCCGTGGCCGCAACCCGCTACGCGCCGACCATGAGCGCCAGCGAGATTATGGAGCTGGTGCAAGACATCCGCTCGTCGGTTCAGGAAGAGAAGGATCTCTATCGCATCCTGCCTCAGGCGGCGCGCGCCGCTTCCATTCTGAAAGGCATGGGCGCGGGTAACGCCAATATCGGCGACATCGTGAAGGCCGGCGACACGCTCGGACTTTTGACAGAGCCGCAGCGGTTCGAAAAGTTTCTCGCCGGTCAGGTCAAATCCATGGCCGTGCTCGGCCGCACGGTCACGACCGAGCAGGTTTATGAGGCCGCCAAATATTCCAAATCCGCCGGCGCGACGCTGTCGGACCGGTTTCTCAACCTGACGCTGCCGGGTCTCATTCAGGAAATGCGCGGCTCCAGCGCCGGCGATACGCTTTCCATGCTGACCAAGACGCTGCGCGGCGGTCTGCAAAACCGGCATCTGTCGGTGCAGAAGCTGGAGCAGATGGGCCTTCTCGCCGAACCCGGTATGATCACGCGTAACAAGAGCGGCGACATCAAGGGTTACGCCGGGAAGCTCGTCGGCGACAATCTTCTCGCCTCCGACCCAGACAAATGGTTTCAGGAGATTTTCAAGCCGGCGGCTGCGAAGATCGGCGTCCAGTCGCAAGCCGACATGGTGAAGCTTCTCAGCGAAATTCTTCCCTCCCGCGCCGCCAATCTCGGGCGCATCCTGATGCAGCAGGAACAGTCGCTCAAAACACAGGCAAAACTCTTCGAGTCGACGCCTGACATGGATCGGATGATCGCCAACCAGCGATCCGACCCGAAGGCGTCCTGGAGCGCGTTGAAGGCTGCGACGCTGGATCTTGGCGCGGCGGCGCTGGAGGCGGTCCCGGCGGCGCAGGCGCTGTCGTCTCTTGCCGACGGATTGCGTAGTTTCAGCGCCGGACTTGGCGAGGTGAAGAAATTCTTCGGCGTCGCGGCGCAGGTCGACGCGGAAAAGAAAGACCTCGGCCAGAAAGCGACCGTTCTCGACGCATGGCGGCGCTACAACACGCAGCCGATTGAAATCGGCACGTCCTACCGTGAGGCCTTTGCCGGATACCGGGTTCCGCCGAAGCCGACCTTCCAGACCATGCCCGGCGCGGGTCTGTCGCGGCGCGCATGGGCGCGGGACGCCAACGCCGCGTCCTTTGGCGTGACCGGCGGCATGGGCGGTGCAAACGCGCTGCCGTCCTTCGCGCAGATGACGGTCAAACCCACCGTCGATACCTCTGGCCTTGATACGGCGCGGCTGAAAGCCGATGAAGCGAAAACCGCCCTGCAGGGATTGAACGTCAGCGTCACACCGAACGTCAATTCCGGATCGATCGATGTCGCTATTGGCAAGGCGCAGCAATTGCTCTCCCTGCTGAACTCGGTCGGCGCCGCCGCCAATTCCGCAGCCGCTGCGGCAGGCACCGCAGCCAACGCCGCAGGTAGCGCGGCCGCAAAAATCAGCGCGCTCGGCAAAATCCAGCGCGGCAATTTCTCCT
>CAIQCB010000054.1 GCA_903870245.1 uncultured Methylocystaceae bacterium | reverse complement strand
GGTCTTCGCTTAGCGTGCCCCATTCATCACAACTCAGAACCCAAAGAACAATACCCAATAAGGTAGCTAATCCCTCTCTATCGAATAGTATAATCAACCCCAGTGGATAGGTAATACACTACCCGATAAAACAGGCTGAAGATAGCCAGCTACTCTGAATTTTAAAATATATTTAAATTAAATCAAATACTTAAAAAAATCAAGGCGGAGCGTTTTCAGCAGGTTGCACAGGACCACTCATTCGCCAGGCTTCCCGTCACTTGGATTGCGACATTTTGGTCGCTAAAGAAAGACGATGGCCTCGAAGCCGAAAAAAAGACGCGCCAGTCGGCGCGTCTCGAATCACTCGTATTTGCAGAGGGGATTGGCGATCAGGGCTGCGGATGCGGGGTGTCCCGGGTGCTGGCGCTCATCACCGGGTAGCCCACCTTCGGCTGATCGCCGGTGAGGGCGCCGAGGAAAGCGACGATTGCCGTTGTTTCATCCGCGGACAGTGTTTGGCCCAGTTGGTATTTCGCCATTACCCCGACAGCGTCCTCAAGCGTCCATGCGCTGCCGCTATGGAAATAGGGAGCGCGCAGGGCGACATTGCGCAAGGGAGCCACGCGGAAGACGAAGTCATCCTCGGATTTGCCGGTGATTTTCGAGCGCCCCTTGTCGGCCTGCGAGATGATTTCCGGTCCTGGATGCTGCGCGACGCCGAACTTTTGATAATCGCCGCCGCCAATATTCACGCCGTTGTGGCAAGCCGAGCATCCCTTGTCCATGAACAGGCGCAAGCCTTTTTTCTCGACGTCGTTCATCGCCGAATCGTCGCCCTTGAGAAATTTGTCGAGCTTTGAGTTCGGCGTGGTCAACGTCGCCTCGAAGGCCTCGATCGCCAGAGCCATATTATCGAATGTCACCGGATTGGGGTCGTTGGGGAACGCCGACCTGAAGGCGCTCGCATAGGCCGGGATGCTGCGCATCATCTTTTCGGCGTTAGCCGAGGTATTGGCCATTTCGCCGGCGGCCTGCACAGGTCCCTTGGCCTGCGACTTGAGATCGGGAGCGCGTCCGTCCCAGAACTGGGCGACATTGAAGACGGCGTTGAGAACGCTCGGCGCCCGACGCGGGCCCTTCTCCCAGTTGTGGCCGATGGAGGTCGGACCGGCGTCAACGCCGCCTGTGGAGAGGTTATGACAGCTATTGCAACTGATCACCTGGCTCTTAGACAGACGGGGCTCGAAGAAAAGCTGGCGACCGAGATCGACGCGCGCCGGCGACAGTTCGTTGCCTTTCAGAACCGATGCGGCGCTGGCCGGATCGATGGGCTTAAAGACGTCTTTAGCGTCGGCGCGTAAGTCTCCGGCCTGCGCCGCAAAGGGCGCCAGCAGGGCCAGGCCGGCGATGGCGATCCCGATTCTCGACATGTTTTCGCTCCCTTTGAAAATTTTTGCTCTGCGTTTCCAAAGCCTCCGACAACGCCCGAGGCTGCGCATACGCTTGTTCGGCTATCACATGGTGGGGTTTCGAGAAAGCCCCGTTCCTGCATTGTCCTGGACGGCGTATCCCCTCCGCTAACCGTATGGAGCGGCGCGTTCGCATGCCGAAACGCCTCCCCGGGTTACAGGGGTCTGGTTCGGCGGTCCTAATGTTGTCTTTTTTTTGGATGATCTGCGGGTGTGGCGCCTCGCGCACGCGAATGTATGGGGGCAAAGGAACCTATGAGGGCCAGGATCAGCGCTGCCCTCAAGGCGTTCGGCGCAAGGACTGCGCTTGCAACATTGGCGGCGTTGCTGACGGCCGCCGACGGCCGCGCCGCTGGGATTGAAAGCCGCCCCGAGAGCGGCGACAGGCCAGCGCCGACTCTCCTCTCCACTCCGGCTCCCTCCTGGGCGGGCATGTACGTCGGCGTCAACGCCGGAGGGGTCATTCCGCTTTACACGGGAGAGCATCTGCGGCCCATCTTCTCGCGCCTGCCCCCGGTCTACGACCTTTACCCGGCCTCAGGTCGCCGCGCTGGCGTCACCGTCGGCGGGCAGGTCGGCTACAACTGGCAAGTCGGAAGACTGGTTTACGGCCTTGAAACTGATTTCAATCTCCTCGATGGGCAAAGTCCGCGCAGCGGATTGTTTTTTGCGCCCAAGCTCGACGCGTCGCGCGAAATCGTCGGATATGCGCTGAATTACGAACCCGGCTCGACTTTTTTCGCCAGCCTGCGCGGCCGCATTGGGCTCTCGCTCGAACAAACCCTGATTTATCTGACCGGCGGCATTGCGCTCGGCGGCACGCGCGGCGCGGCGAAAATGGACCAATTCGATCGAGGTGACAGACGCGCCTATCGAGCCGGTCAATCCGGATCGCGCGATTTCAAATTTATTGTCGGGGCTGGCGCCGAACATCCGCTTTCGGCGGATACGAGCGTCAGGCTCGAATATTTATTTCTCAATCAGGGGCTGAACGGCCAGTTGTTTCCCGGCAGCGGCGATACGCTCTACTGGTCGAAAACCCGCGACGAGAACCACATCCTTCGGCTGGGCCTCAACCATCACTTTGGCGTCGAGAATCGTGTCCCCGGCGCGCCCATCGAGAAGAATGAGGACGGCGAAGACGTCACGGAGGAAATCTACAGCGTACACGGCGTTTCGACCACCGCCGTCCAGGGCTTCTCGCCCTTCAGAGCTGACTACAGCGGAAAACAAAGCTTTTCGCCAAACGGTCAGGTGCGCTCAGGCACGATCTCGGATGTGTTCATGGGCGTTCGTCTCTGGGAAGGAGCCAGCGCATTCGTCAATCCGGAAATCAATCAGGGCTACGGGCCACAAAACACTCTCGGCGCCGCCAACTACGTGAACGGCTCGACGACCAGGGTGGGCACTGGCGCGCCCTATTTGCGAATCCAGCGTTACTTTTTACGCCAGATCGTCGGCCTCGGCGGCGGCGGCGAAACGGACACGCAGGACGCTTCGTCGGCGAGCGAACGCCTCGAGTCGACGCTGGCGCAGGTCGCTGGCAAGGTTGACCGCGATCGCGTTACGCTCACGGTCGGAAAAATGTCTGTGCAGGATATCTTCGACGACAATCAATACGCCCATGACCCGACGCGCGATTTTCTCAACTTCGCCTTCATCACCCTCGGCGCCTTCGACTATGCGGCGAACGCCTGGGGCTACACTGATGGGGCCGCCGTGGAATGGCGGCAAAACTGGTGGACGGCGCGAAGCGGCGTCTTCCAGTTGGCGCAAACCCCGGGGGCAGTCAAAATCGAACCCGTGCTGTTGCGCCAGTTCATGGCGGTAAGCGAACTGGAGGGACGATATGAAATCGCCGGTCAACCGGGCGTGGCGAAGCTGCTGTTATTCAGTAACAATGGCTATTTCAGCAAATTCGACGATGTAATCAACGGAGCTTTTTTGAGCAGCAGCTTCCCGCCAAGCGTCTCGAATTTTCAGCGTCGCGGCCAAAAAAACGGTTTCGGAGTCAATCTCGCTCAACAAGTTGCGCCCGGCATTGGCGTGTTCGCGCGCGGCGGCCTCAACGACGGGAGATACCAAACGATCGACTACACGGACGTCAATCGGTCGCTCTCGGCGGGCGTCGTGTTCGATGGCGATTTATGGGACCGCTCTCCGGACCGGATCGGCGTCGCAGCGGCGGTTAGCGGCATTTCCGGCTCTTATGCCCGCTATCTGCGCCTGGGCGGTCTCGGCAGCTTCATCGGCGACGGCGGCGTTGGCTCGGGCGATTCGCTGAAATACTACCTGCCTGGCAGGGAGGGATCGCCGACGGGCGACGGACGCTTGTCGTACGGGTCGGAAACCGTGTTTGAAAGCTTCTATCGCTGCGGTGTGACCGACTGGCTGGAGGCGACGATCGATCACCAGCTCCTCATCAATCCCGGCTACAACACCGCCCGCGGTCCCGTGAATTTTTTCGGTCTGCGCCTGCGGGCGGAATTTTAGGTCTCCTCACGCTCCGGTGGGATAATTCGGACTCTCGCGAGTAATCGTCACATCGTGGACATGGCTTTCGCGCAAGCCGGCGTTGGTGATGCGCACGAATCTGGCGCGCTCCTGAAACTCGCGGATCGTCGGCGCGCCGACATAACCCATCGATGCCCGCAAACCGCCGGCGAGTTGATAGAGGATCGGCGCAATAGAACCGCGATAGGGCACCTGCCCCTCAATGCCTTCCGGCACAAGCTTCAGTTGATCCTTCACATCGCCCTGAAAGTAGCGAGTCGCCGAACCCGCCGTCATGGCGCCCACCGATCCCATGCCGCGATAGGCCTTGAAGGAGCGGCCCTGGTAGAGAAAAACCTCGCCGGGGGATTCTTCCGTGCCGGCGAAGAGCGAGCCGATCATCACCACATCGGCGCCGGCGGCGATGGCCTTGGCCAGATCGCCGGAATATTTGACGCCGCCATCCGCGATGACCGGCACGCCGGCTTTGCGCGCTTCCGCCGACGCCTCCATGATCGCCGTCAGTTGCGGCACGCCGACGCCGGCGACAATCCGGGTTGTGCAGATCGAGCCAGGGCCGATGCCAATCTTGATGGCGTCGGCGCCCGCGTCGATCAAAGCGCGCGCCGCCTCGGCCGTGGCGATGTTGCCAGCGATGATCTGGACGCGATTGGTGTGTTTCTTGACCCGCGAAACCTGATCAATCACCGCCTGCGAATGGCCATGCGCCGTGTCGATCACAACGCAATCGGCTCCGGCGTCGATCAGTTGCAGGGCGCGCTCGAAACCATGATCGCCGACCGTCGAGGCGGCGGCGACGCGCAGTCTCCCCTCCGAGTCCTTGCAGGCGTTGGGATGATGCGTCGCATTCTCAATGTCCTTGACGGTGATGAGTCCGACGCAACGGTGATCCGCGTCGACGATCAGCAGCTTCTCGATGCGATGCTCGTGCAGCAGATGGCGCGCTTCGGCCTCTGAAACGCCCTCACGAACAGTGACCAGCGTTTTGGTCATGAGTTCCGAGACCGGCTGACGCCGATCCTGCGCGAAGCGCACGTCGCGATTGGTCAGGATGCCGACGAGACGTCCCCGCCCGCCGCCCGCCGCGCGCTCGACGACGGGAAATCCGGAAATACCCTGGGCCGCCATCAACTCCAGCGCGTCGGCGAGCGTTTCGTCTGGAAAAATGGTGATCGGATCAACCACCATGCCGCTTTCATAACGCTTGACCTTCCGCACTTCGGCGGCCTGGGCCTCAGGCGACAGATTTTGGTGGATGACGCCAATGCCCCCGGCCTGCGCCATGGCGATGGCGAGCCGACCCTCGGTCACCGTGTCCATCGCAGCAGAAACGATCGGCAAGTTCAGGGAAATGTCGCGCGTCAGGCGTGTGGTGGTGTCGACCCCCGAGGGCATCACGCGGGAATGACCCGGCCGCAACAAAACGTCGTCGAACGTCAAGGCCTCGGTCAACGCGGCGGTGATCTGGGCCATGAAGCCAACTCCTCAATCGCGATAGGCGCGCAGCGCGCGGCGCCGTTTAGGGTTGGCGGGTGCTCATATCACCTCCCGACGCAAAGGCAAATCTCGGGCGTTCAATCCGCGAAAGCCCCCTAATTCGCCGCTGCGGCGCGCGCCGTGTCGAACTGCAATTTCGCCAGCCGCGCGTAGAGTCCGCCGGCCGCGATGAGACTGGCGTGATTGCCTTCCTCGACGATCCGGCCGTCATCAAGAACGAGAATGCGGTCGGCCTCAAGCACCGTCGCCAGTCGATGAGCAATGACGATGCTGGTGCGGCCGGACATCACATCATGTAAGGCCGCCTGCACCGCCGCCTCATTCTCGGCGTCGAGCGCGGAGGTGGCCTCATCGAGCAGCAGCACCGGAGCGTCGGCGAGAATTGCACGGGCGATCGCGAGGCGCTGGCGCTGGCCGCCCGAGAGCGTCGCGCCGCGCTCGCCAAGCATCGTGTCGTAGCCCTGCGGCAAGGCCATGATGAATTCATGCGCCTGGGCGCGTTTTGCGGCCGAGACGATTGCTTCGCGCGACGCCGGATCACGGCCATAGGCGATGTTATCGGCGACGCTTAAACCGAATACGGCGGGCTCCTGAGGCGCAATCGCAATCGCTTCGCGCAGAACCAGCGGATCGAGCGCGCGCACATCGACCTCGTCGAGCCTGATCGCGCCTGAATCGACATCGTAAAAGCGCAAGAGCAGAGCGAAGATCGTCGACTTGCCGGCGCCGGAGGGCCCTACGATGGCGATGCGCTCCCCCGGCGCGACGGCAAAGGACAAATCGCCCAGAGCAACCTTGTCGGGATCGGTGGGATAGGCGAAGCGCACCTTGTCGAAGACAATGGCGCCGCTCCAGCGCGCCGGGGGCGCGACAGGGTGGGCAGGCGCGACAATCTTCGGTTTGACGGCGAGAATATCCGCAATTCGGCCAGCGGCGCCGGCGGCTGCCGACACTTCGCTCCACACCTGCGAGAGTTCGCCGAGCGAACTCGCCGCCAGAACAGCATAAAGCACGAATTGGGACAAAAGCCCGGAGCTCATGCGTCCGGCCAGCACATCCTGGGCGCCCAGCCACAGCACGGCGACGATGCTGGTGAAGACGATCAGAATGGCGCCGGCGGTGACGAAGGCGCGCAACAGCGTCGCCTTCTGGGCCGCCTCATAGGCGTTTTCAACAACGCCTTTGAAGCGGGCGACAGTCGAGGTCTGGGCGCCATTGGCCTGCATGGTTCGCACCGCCGAGAGATTCTCGCCGGCATAGGCCGAGGCCTGCGCCAGCATATCCTGGGCGTGACGCGAACGCGCCCGCACGCCGCGTCCCGAAGCGATCAACGGCAGCACGATGACCGGGATGGCCAACAACACCAGCCCGGCGAGTTTGGGGCTTGTCGCCACCATCATGACAACGGCGCCAAGAAACATGAACAGATTGCGCAGCGCCACGGACGCCGAGGAGCCGAAAGCCGCCTTGAGGTGTGTCGTGTCGGCCGTGAGCCGCGACAAAAGCTCCCCCGTGCGGGCGGTGTCGTAAAAGCTGGCGTCGAGACCGGCGAGATGGCGAAACAGATCGGCCCGCAAATCGGCGACGACGCGTTCGCCGAGGATCATAACGAAGTAGTATCGGGTGGCTGACGCCACCGCGAGTGTCGCGGCGACGGCGATCATCGCGCCGAAGTAGGCGTTTACCGCGCCGGCGCTTTCCGCGGAAAAGCCATGGTCGATCATACCGCGCACGGCGAGCGGCAGGGTCAGTGTGGCGCCCGCCGCGACCGAAAGCGCCGCCAAAGCCATCGCGATGATCGGCTTGTAGCGAAACGCATAGGGCAGAAGCGGCTTCAAGGGATCCAATGTCGCCCGAAGGCGGCCTCTGGAATCGGAGGGGCGATTCTCGTCTTCGGGGCGTACGGGCGCGGCAGTATCGTTCATAGGTGGCCGTATAGACCCCGGTGACGCGGAAAACGACTCCGCCAGGGAGACGCGCCACGGGCGCAGAAACAAAAAACGCCCCGCCGAGCAAAAAAAATTGGCCGGGACAATCGACGAATCTCGTGGTAGAATTTGATATATTCAATTTTATCATATACTTATATCGTGCGACACGCTGTCGCATCCAATTGTGGAATTATAAATTCCGCACTGGACAGCACGAAAACTTGTGCTACCTTCTCCCTGCGTCGAAATGACGCGGCCCGATGGGGCGAGCAAACAGCTGGAAGAAAAACTGGTCAACGGTTTCGGCTGTGCGAGGGAACAAAAGAGGAGTGTAGAACATGGCGAACAAAGACGGTGATTTCGAGATCACAACCAACACCTACATTTTCGCTGGCGTCGGCGGCGTGATTCTCGCTGGCCTCGCTGCGGCTGCCCTGGGCGGATTGCAGAACATTGTCGCCGCGGGCGTTGTCGGCGCTCTGGCGGGCGGCTGCCTCGGCATCTTCTTCTAAAAACAAGTCAAAGACGTTTCACCAGACATCGTCTGGATTAGAATTCGTCGACAACAGCCAGCAATCGGAGACGATTGCTGGCTGTGTGCTTTTTGCAGGCGCCCTTAACAGAGAAACATTATTCAGTAGGCAAGAGCGCTTTGCGCAGAATTGCAAAGCGGTTTGGGCAATAAAAGCGCGACATGCGCAAGACTGAAGCTCCCGTCTTGGTGTAACAGACAGGTAAATGTCCCCAAGATTAGGGACCCAAGATCGGGAAATGCCCTAGAGCGAAGCCGTCGACGCGTCACCCGGCCATAGGTTGCGGGCCTTCTCGCGCAAGATGAATTTCTGGATTTTGCCGGTCGAGGTTTTCGGCAGCGGCCCGAAAACTACATGGCGCGGGCATTTGAAATGCGCGAGATGTCCCCGCGACCAGCCGATGATCTCCTCGGCGGTGGCGTCTTCGCCCTCACGCAGTTCGATAAAGGCGCAGGGCGTTTCTCCCCATTTGTCGTCCGGCGCGGCGACGACGGCGGCGGCGGCGATCTTGGGATGTTTGAACAAAACGTCCTCGACCTCAATCGAAGAAATATTCTCGCCGCCGGAAATGATGATGTCCTTGGAACGATCCTTCAACTGGATATAGCCATCGGGATGCATCACGCCGAGATCGCCGGAGTGAAACCATCCGCCATGGAAGGCTTTTTCGGACGCCCCCGGATTTTTGAGATAGCCCTTCATGACAATATTGCCGCGAAACATCACCTCGCCCATGGTTGCGCCGTCGCGCGGCACGGGCTGCATGGTTTCCGGATCGATGACGTCGAGCGAATCGAGCACCTGATAACGCACGCCCTGTCGGGCTTTCATCTGCGCCTGACCCGATTCGTCAAGTTCGTCCCAGACCTCCTGCCATTCATTGACGGCGGCGGGTCCATAGGTCTCGGTCAGACCGTAAAGATGGGTCACCTCGAAGCCGGCGGTTTTCATGGCGGCGAGAACCGCTTGCGGCGGCGGTGCGGCGGCGGTGAAAAAACGCACAGTCTTGTTGAGCGGTTTTTTTTCGTGACTGGCGGCATTGAGCAGCGTCGACATCACAATCGGCGCCCCGCACAAATGGGTGACGCCATGTTCGGCCATGAGTTCATACATGTGTCCGGCGCGCACCTGACGCAGGCAAACATGGGTTCCTGCGGCGACGGAAAGCGACCAGGGAAAGCACCAGCCGTTGCAGTGAAACATCGGCAGCGTCCAGAGATAGACGGGGAAACGTCCCATGTCGCCGGTCAGCACATTGCCAAGCGCGAGCAGATGAGCGCCGCGATGGTGATACACGACGCCCTTGGGATCGCCGGTTGTGCCTGAGGTGTAATTCAGGGAGATGGCGTCCCATTCGTCCGGGGGCGGGCGCCAGTCGAAATCGGGATCGCCCTTCGACAGCATTTCCTCGTAGTCGATGTCGCCCAGCCGCTGACCCGGTCCGTCGTAAATCGGATCATCGTAATCGATGATCAGCGGTTTGGCTTTGGCGAGAGCCAGCGCTGCGCGCATCAGGTCGGAAAATTCACGGTCGACGATCAATACTTTCGTCTCGGCGTGATCGAGCGTGAAGGCCAGAATTGGCGCATCGAGGCGTGTGTTCAGGGTGTTGAGCACGCCGCCGGTCATCGGTACGCCGTAGTGGCACTCCAGCATTGCCGGCGTGTTGGCGAGCATCACAGAGACGGTATCGCCGTGCGAGACCCCATGACGGACCAGCGCGCTGGCGAGGCGGCGGCTTCGCGAATAGAAATCACGATAAGTGAGTTGCGCCGACCCGTGAATAATGGCGATTCGATCGGGAAACACCGCCGCCGTCCGCGCCAGGAAGGTAAGAGGCGTCAGGGGCTGATAATTCGCCGGATTGCGATCGAGATCGCGATCATAGGGAGAAACGGACATGGGCGGGATCTCCGAACGGTTGCCGACGCGGTCCATGCATGTGAGCAACCCTGATGTGCAAAACTATGATCTGCAAAAATCCTGCCCGCGCCCCTTCAGCCATGCAAGCGCCTTCCAGACGCTCGCCTATCGTTTTGCGAATACGCTGTCGGCGTCGAAATGATCTTCCTCGGTTTGCGGGGCCGGGGTTGTTTTGCCGAAAATATCCTCGGTCGTTGATGGTTCGGCCCGGGGACCTGTTGTCACGCTCGCCGGCACAAGAGTCTGACTGTGGTCTTCGACCACCGTCGGCCGATCCTTGGCGGCGCGGCCGACCTCGAGATCAAGATCGATCTGCGAGCACAGTCCCAGAGTCACCGGGTCCATCGGCGTTAACGCCGCCGCGTTCCAGTGGGTACGCTCGCGAATGGCTTTCAGGGTCGCCTTGGTGGTGCCGACCAGACGCATGATCTGGGCGTCTTTCAGTTCTGGATGGTTGCGCACCAGCCAGAGTATCGCGTTGGGACGATCCTGACGACGCGACAGCGGGGTATAGCGAGGACCGCGGGCTTTCTTGACCTCCGGCATCACCACTTTCGAGACGGAGAGCGCGAGTTGATGGTTGGGATTACCCTCGCCGCGCTCGATTTCCTCACGAGTGAGTTGCCCGGAGGTGATCGGATCATGCCCACGTATGCCGGCCGCAACATCGCCATCGGCGATGCCCTTCACCTCAAGCGGGTGCAATTTGCAGAAACCGGCGATCTGATCGAACGTCAACGACGTGTTCTCGACGAGCCAGACTGCCGTGGCCTTGGGCATCAACGGGGCGTTGCTCATGAGAGATCTCCTTGAATATTAGACGCAAGAGAAGCCTGCGACGCTGCGCTCGACGGCGCGCGACCCTCACGACTGCTCGTTCATGACGGGAATTGGAATTATTTATAAACCGCCGGGATCGAAAGCGCAATCAAAGCGTTAAAAATCCCCGGCGCTCGTTCTCCCGGGGCGCCGCCGACGATGGGGACCATCGATCGGCCTATTTGACAGTCGCAGGAGCTTGCGCCCAATAAATAGGAAACTGGCGAAAAATCACGACGGGGAGCGGACGCGATCATGGGCCTCACCTATTCAGACGCCGGGGTCGATATCGACGCCGGTAACCGCCTCGTCGATCTGATCCGTCCGGCCGTGAGGTCCACGCGCCGTCCCGGAGCCGACGGCGAAATCGGCGGTTTCGGGGGGCTGTTCGACCTGCGCGCCGCGCGCCTCAACGACCCGATTCTTGTCGCCGCCAACGATGGCGTAGGCACCAAGGTGAAGATCGCCATCGAGTCCGGCATGCATGGCACGATCGGCGTCGATCTGGTCGCCATGTGCGTCAACGATCTAATTGTACAAGGCGCTGAGCCTTTGTTCTTTCTCGATTACTTCGCCACCGGCAAGCTCGATCCACAGATTGCCGCTTCTGTAATCAAGGGCGTCGCCGACGGTTGCCTTGAGGCGGGCTGCGCCCTTCTCGGCGGTGAGACGGCGGAAATGCCCGGGCTCTACATGAAAAGCGACTATGATCTCGCCGGCTTTGCGGTCGGGGCCGTCGAGCGCCAGAAATTATTGCCGCGTGAGGTGTTCCCTGGCGATATTGTGCTTGGTTTGCGGTCTTCGGGCGCGCATTCCAACGGCTTTTCGCTCATCCGTCGGATCGTCGAGCGCTCCGGCCTGGCATGGAACGCCACGGCGCCATTCGCCCCGGGCATGACCGTCGCGCGCGCCTTACTCACGCCGACGCGCATTTACGTTAAATCCTTGCTCGCTGCGCTTCGGCGCACCTCCCAGATTCGCGCCATGGCGCACATTACAGGCGGCGGATTTCCAGATAATCTGCCGCGCGTGCTCCCCGGAAACCTCGGGGTAGCGCTCGATCTCTCCGCCTTCGACCCGCCGCCAGTGTTTCGCTGGCTCAGCGAGACTGGCGGCGTCGACGAAAAGGAAATGTTGCGCACTTTTAACTGCGGAATTGGCATGACCCTTGTTGTCGCAAGGGACGGGGCCGCAGAAGTCGAGACCATTCTGCGATCAGTCGGCGAAAATCCGGTGCGAATCGGTGAAATCTTCGAGCCGGAGGCCGGCGGCGAAAGAGTCGCGACGCAGGGTTCGCTCGGTCTGTGAGACGCAAGCGCACAGCGATTTTGATTTCCGGTCGCGGCTCCAACATGGACGCGTTGATCGCCGCCGCCCGGACGCCGGACTTTCCGGCGGAGATCGTGCTCGTGGCCTCGAACAGGCCGGATGCGCCGGGCCTCGCGCGCGCGAAAGCCGCCGGTTTCGCCGTCGCGGCGGTGGATCACAAAATTTACGCCGGCCGCGAGGAGTTCGAGCGCTCCCTGCACATGGTGCTGGAAACGCACCGCGTTGAACTTGTTTGTCTTGCGGGGTTTATGAGACTGTTCACGCCATGGTTCATCGGCCAATGGCGCGGACGTTTGCTGAACATCCACCCTGCCCTGCTGCCCGCCTATCGCGGCCTCCATACACATGAACGCGCGCTTGCCGATGGCGTGAAAATTCATGGCTGCACCGTGCATTTCGTCGTGCCGGAAATGGACGAGGGTCCGATCGTCGCGCAGGCCGCCGTGCCGGTGCTCGACGACGACACCCCCGAGTCGCTTGGCGCTCGCGTGCTGGCGCAGGAGCACGTAATCTATCCAGCGGCTTTGCGGCTGGCCGCGTCAGACGCCCTGCGGATCGAGGGAAATAGGGTCCTCGGCGCACGGATGGACAGCGATTCGGCGCTGGTGGCGCCGGCGATTATTTGATCTGAATCTCCTGTATATGCGCGAAAGCGCTTTTTGCGGCTGAGGGGTTAAGATCATGACCATCAAACTCTACTGTTTTCGTCCCGCCGGCGGCCTGCCGGACGCCTCGCCCTTCGTCGTCAAGGCCATGACCCTGCTGAAAATGGCCGGCCTCGATTATGTCGAGGATCGCACAGGCTTCGCCCGGGCGCCCAAGGGCAAGCAACCCTACATCGAGGACAATGGCGCGATCGTCGCCGATTCAACCTTTATCCGATTTCACCTTGAGGAGGCGCATAGCGTCGACTTCGACGCAGGTTTAACCGACGAACAAAAAGCCGTCGGCTGGTGCGCGGAAAAAATGTGCGAGGAGCATCTCTATTGGCTCGTCGCCCGTGCGATGTGGATGGATGACGCCAATTTCGAACGCGGGCCAGCGAGGTGGTTCGATAAATTGCCGGCGCCGGCGCGCCCGCTCGCCAAGTGGTATATGCGGCGACGGGTCGGGAAAAACCTCTGGAGCCAGGGCATGGGCCGACATAGCGCGACGGAGGCGGATCGGCTCGGCGTGCGCGATATCGACGCGCTGGCGGCGCTGATTGGCGGCAAACCATTTCTCTTTGGCGATGCGCCGCACGGTGCGGATGCGACGGTCTTCGCCTTTCTGGCGTCGATCATGGCGCCCATCGCCGAGACCGCGATGCGTGACGCGGCGCTGGCGAACCCGGCGCTTGTCGCCTATCGCGACCGAATGATGGCGCGGTTTTTCCCGGATTTCGCCAAAAGCTGAAAACAAAAAGGCCGGGCGTATGCCCGGCCCGATTAGTCGCGGCGCCTTCGAATCTCAGCCGACGATTTCACTATCCGTGAAAAACTGAGGGATTTCGAACGCCGCCGCCTCAGGCGTATCGGAGCCATGCGCGGAATTTTCGCCAATGGAAATGGCGTGCTCCCTGCGGATCGTGCCCGGCGCAGCCTCGGCCGGGTTGGTCGCGCCCATCACCTCGCGATAGCGGGCGATGGCGTTCTCCCCTTCGAGCACCTGCACGACGACCGGCCCGGAGGTCATGGTGTCAACGAGTTCGGGGAAGAAGGGGCGCTGGTTGTGAACAGCGTAGAAGGCCTCGGCCTGCGCGCGGGTCATGTGGACGCGCTTCTGGGCAACAATGCGCAGACCGGCGTTCTCGATAATGGCGTTGATCTTGCCGGTGAGATTGCGACGGGTCGCGTCCGGCTTGATGATTGAAAAAGTGCGTTCGATCGCCATGGCAGCGTATCGCCTTGTCGTTGGAGTTACGAAATGGATGAGCGCCGCGCTTATACCGGCGCCGCCGCGCTCCGGCAAGCGAGAGAAAAGCCGCAAAGAAGGCGGGCTTTAACGATACGCCTCCGCGATCGCCAGAAAATCCGCCGCCCGAAGGCTGGCGCCGCCGACCAGCGCGCCGTCGACATTGGCGACGCCCAGAAGTTCGGCGGCGTTCCCGGGCTTCACCGAGCCGCCGTAGAGGATTCGCACGGCGGCGCTTTTACCGCCGCCAAGTCGCGCTTCGACGGTCTCCCGCGCGAAGGCGTGCATCTGAGCGATGTCCGCCGTCGTCGGCGTCAGGCCGGCGCCGATGGCCCAGACCGGCTCATAGGCGAGGACAACGCTCTGCGGCGCATCGGAAGGGAGTGAGGCCATGATTTGCGCCCCGACGATCTCGGTAGCGCGACCGGCGTCGCGTTCGGCCCGGGTTTCGCCAACGCAAACGATGGGAATCAGCCCGGCTTGGATCGCGGCGCGCGCCTTCGTTTGTATGAGCGCGTCGGTCTCGCCATGGTCGACCCGCCGCTCGCTGTGGCCGACAATCACGTAGGATGCGCCGGCGTCTTTCAGCATCGCCGCGGAGAGATCGCCGGTATGGGCGCCTCTGCTCGCCGGGTGGCAGTCCTGTCCGCCAAGGCCGATGCTGGCGGGGCCGGCGATTTCGGCGGCCAGGGCAAGCAGGGTCGCCGGCGGACAGATCACCAGTTCCGCCCTGGCCTCTAGCGCCGCGTCATAGCTAGCGCCCATGGCGCCGATCTCGGCGAGCGCGGCGCGCAAGCCGTTCATCTTCCAGTTTCCGGCGACAAGCGGACGACGGGTCATGCAGGGGAGGCTCCAGACGATCCGCGCCTTCGTAGCCAAGGCGACCGGCGGGAGCAACAAGCCCGGTCCCGGATAGATTTCGTCATCGATCCGTCATATATTTCGATATATCTGGAATTATGGAAACAGAAGAAGCCATCACCGTCCTCGCCAGCCTCGCTCAACCGACCCGGATGCAGGCTTTTAGACTACTTATCCAACACGAACCCGAAGGACTGACGGCCGGGGAAATCGCTCGCCGGCTGGTCGTGCCGCCCAACACGCTCTCGGCGCATTTGAACGTGCTGTCGCAGGCCGGATTGACCACCGCAACCCGCAAGAGCCGCAGCGTCATCTACCGCGCCAGCGTTTCGCGTCTGACCGCATTGACGACTTTTCTCACGCAGGATTGTTGCGGCGGACGCGGATGCGAAGCTCAAGCCGCCATAATCTGCTCGGAGACGTTAACGTGAGCGATAAAATTTACAATGTTCTGTTTCTCTGCACTGGCAACAGCGCCCGTTCGATTATCGCCGAGAGCATCCTGCGAAAGATCGGGGCTGGAAAGTTCAACGCTTTTTCCGCCGGCAGCCAACCCAAGGGCGCAGTCAACGCCTATGCGCTGACGACTCTGGAGGCCTTCGGTTTTCCTATAGAGAGTTTACGCTCCAAAAGCTGGGATGAATTCTCCCTGCCGGAGTCGCCGTCGATAGATTTTATCTTTACCGTTTGCGACAACGCCGCTGGCGAAGCCTGTCCAGTCTGGCCGGGACATCCGATAACGGCGCATTGGGGCATCGAAGATCCGGCGGCGGAAAACGGTTCTGATATTGAGAAGCAACGGGCATTCGCCACCGCCTTTCAACATCTCAAGAATCGCATCGAACTGTTCTGCGCCCTTCCACTGCATCGCCTCGACAAACTTGCTCTCCAAAAACGCTTGCGCGAGATCGGCGACATCGAAGGCGCAACCCAACCCTCAAAAGCCTCAGGATAGATATATGACGCTCTTCGAACGCTATCTCTCGGTCTGGGTCGGCTTATGCATCGTCGCTGGCGTCGCGCTTGGGCATTTGCTTCCCCACCTATTCCAGACTATTGGCGGCCTCGAAATCGCCAAGGTAAACCTGCCTGTGGCGGCGCTGATCTGGCTAATGATCATACCGATGCTGATCCGCATCGATTTCGCCGCACTGAGAGAAGTTGGCCGGCACTGGCGCGGCATCGGCGTCACCTTGTTTGTTAATTGGGCGGTGAAGCCTTTCTCGATGGCTCTGCTGGGCTGGCTTTTCATTGGCGGCCTGTTTCGCAGTTACCTGCCCGCCGACCAGATCGATTCCTACATCGCCGGCCTGATTCTGCTCGCCGCGGCTCCCTGCACGGCGATGGTGTTCGTCTGGTCTAACCTGACGAAGGGCGAACCGCATTTCACGCTGAGCCAGGTTGCGCTCAACGACGCCATCATGATCGTCGCCTTTGCGCCCCTCGTCGGTTTCCTTCTTGGCCTGTCGGCGATCAGTGTGCCCTGGGAAACGCTGCTGCTATCGGTGTCCCTCTACATTGTCGCACCGGTCATCATTGCGCAAATCGCCCGGCGCGCCCTGCTGGCGTCCGGCGGTGAAACTGCGCTCAACGCAGCGCTGACGAAACTTGCGCCCCTGTCGCTCGTCGCGCTGCTGGCGACGCTGGTGTTGCTATTCGGGTTTCAAGGCGAACAGATCGTGCGACAACCCGCCATCATCGCCATGCTGGCGGTTCCGATTTTGATACAGGTCTATTTCAATGCCGGACTCGCCTACGCCCTGAACCGCCTGGTCGGCGAAGAGCATCGCGTCGCTGGTCCGTCGGCTTTGATCGGAGCCAGCAATTTCTTCGAACTTGCAGTCGCCGCCGCCATCAGCCTGTTCGGTTTTGAGTCGGGAGCGGCGCTGGCCACCGTTGTTGGAGTGTTGATCGAAGTGCCGGTGATGCTCAGCGTGTGCTGGATCGTCAATCGAACCAGGTCCTGGTATGAGCGCGATGGCGCCAGCTTCGGCGCATCCGACGTCGGTTAGGTTCAAGACCGCCTGCTTGACTGAGATAATCCCCAAGCCCAAGCGCCGCAGAGCGCAGATCACCTCTCCTTGCGATTGCGTTTCTTGTCGAGATCGAGCGACTTGCCGATAATGTGCTCGTCTCGGCCGATGACATGCGCGCTGGCGCCAACGATCAACGGATCGGGTCCGCGCACCAGGCCATAGTCTTTGTTGGGATAATCGAGACTTGCGAGGAAATGCTGCATGCAATTGAGGCGAGCGCGCTTCTTGTCGTCCGACTTGATGACGATCCACGGCGCGTCCGCCGTATCGGTGAAGAAAAACATCGCCTCCTTGGCTTCGGTGTAATCGTCCCATTTGTTCATCGAGGCGCGATCGATCGGCGATAGCTTCCATTGCTTCAGCGGGTCCGTCTCGCGCGACTTGAATCGGCGCGTTTGTTCCTCTCGCGTTACCGAAAACCAGTATTTGAACAGGCGCATTCCCGAACTGACGAGCATCCGCTCGAGTTCGGGGCATTGGCGCATGAAATCGAGATATTCATTGGGCGTGCAAAAATTCATCACCCTCTCGACGCCGGCGCGGTTGTACCATGAGCGGTCAAAGAAGACGATTTCCCCGCCCGCCGGCAAATTCTGGATGTAGCGCTGGAAATACCACTGCGTGCGCTCGCGCTCGGAAGGCTTCTCCAGCGCCACAACTCGAGCCCCGCGCGGGTTAAGATGCTCCATGAAGCGCTTGATCGTGCCGCCCTTGCCGGCGGCGTCCTCTGAATAGATCTGCAGCGATTTAGCATGTGCTGAGGTTGCTATTGTTGCTCCGTGACTGATGG
>CAIQCB010000053.1 GCA_903870245.1 uncultured Methylocystaceae bacterium | reverse complement strand
GTTGACGCCGTCGCTCTGGCCGTTACAGCGGTGAATAGCGATAAAAACATCGTCGCTGGTTATAAAACCGCTGTCGCCGCCGATCGCCTTGCGACCCAGATTGATCGTCAGCTCGCTCAATCCCTGGTCGCCTCGTTTCAGAAAACGTGGCTTGGCGCTTTCGCAGATGACGTTGCCGCAGAGGCTTATCGGGCACAGAACAACATCCTGCTCGCGGATGGCCTGCAATATTACAACACGACCACAGACAAAACTCGCCAGTGGAAAAATACTGAGTGGGAAGATTACGACGCGACGGCGCAGCAGAGCCAGACGAACGCGGGCCTCTCTGCGGCTCTGGCCGGCATGCACGCTGCGGCGGCTGAGCAGTATAAAAATACCTCGCTGACATTGAGTGAGCAGGTCACGCAGAAGAAGGCCGATATCGATGCAATCCGCAACGATCTATATGCGATCCATCTGGGCGAACTGAACGGCGATTCCGCCGCCAACAATCTTTGGACCGCCGGGGGCAATCAGCTCGTCGATGGTCTGCGCTATTACAACACGACGACAGGCAAGTTTCGTATCCGCTCTGGCGGCTCGTGGATTGACGAGGTGTTGCCGGGGGTCAGCGCTGCCGCCGCCGCCGCCAGCGCCACAAGCTCTGAGAGTGCTCGACTTGGAGCCATAACGGCTAAGGAAGCGGCTGAAGCCGCTGCCGCCCAAGCTGCCACGACATCAATCGCAGGAGCGAAAATCGCGTCGCTGTCTGCGGCTGCATTAAGATCGATCGCTGTCGTCGCCGGGAAAAGCATCGAGCTGCTCGGATTGGCCCGCGTGAACGATCTTGGCGCTGGTTCATTTGTTGGCGCTGTTGGCGCGGCGTTTCAGGGCGCTATATCGGGGTCTGGCACAGTTCGGACACTAACTGTCAGCAATATCACAGCCGCCGGTCTGATCTATGCCGGCATGTCACTCATGATCGGGACAACAACTCCGAACATTAAGATTCTGAAACAGGTTTCCGGCGACTCGGGCGGAAACGGAACTTACGCGATATCAACATCGTCAAATCAGGCCAATACTTCGACTGGCACAACTGATTTAATGACGACTAAATTTGTCGACGACGGCGGGCTTTATTTTGTTCCGACCGGCGGTGATGGGTCGACGGCTTGGGTTCGTCAGGTTGATCTATCTAGCCCGGTTTCCGCCGGCTGGTGGGGTGTGAAGGTAAACTTTACGGACTACGATCATGCCGCCGCGCAGAAGGCAATCGATTTCATGTCCCCTATTGGCGGGCATCTTATTTTCCCTGCCGGGAAAATGCGTTTTGCGTCACAAGTCACAATTAATCGTCATGTGAATTACCCGACGTTCCCGGCGTATCCGGCGTCTGGCGGTGTTCAGTATGAATATATTGGTCATCGAACGCTGAAAATTTCAGGTTTCGGGTGCGAAATCCATACTGTCGGGAATATTGCCGGTATCGACATCGGCCCGCAAGGAACCTACGGGCTGGCCATTATTGAGGGATTTACGTTCCATCATCAGAATAACACGGACGCTAAATGTGGTCTCTGGGTGCGGGGAACCCACAATCTTAAAGTCATTTTAAATACATTTTACATGAGCGCGAAATTACCCTCGTCTTATGTCGGAATATTGATTGATGAAGCGGTAGTCGGAAATCGCGACGGCGCTATCTTGTCAGATTTCGAGATGAATACCTTCACCTCATTTGGGTCTCAAGATGGTCTTGCCCCTTGGGCGATGGCGTTCTACGGGGCACACAACGGCATAAGGGTGGTTCGTAATAACTTTGGCGGGGCGAGACGTCATGTTCTGCTTACGCACTATCCGAACGACACCTATATGCCGAATTCCATAGTGTTTGATAGCAACTCCTTCGAGGGGATGCTCCTCAACACCACCATCACAGGCGGGACGATCTCTGGCAGCGTTCTCACCGTAACGTCAATTTCATTAGCGACGCGCTATCTGGGTCCAGGTCAGGAGTTGAGCGGCACGAACGTCATTCCAGAAACAACAATTCTCAGCCAGCTCACGCCCTTACAGGCTGGCGAAGTTCTCGGCGGCATTGGCCGTTATCAACTTTCAAAGGACCATACCTCTGCCGGAACATTGACGGCATCAGTTGGATCGCCCTTCACCGCTGATAATCTTGAAACAGCAATCACGATCAGGTGCGACCATAACATCGGCGCAACTCGATTGACTGCGTCGGGTATTATTATTGAGAACAATCGGGCGGAAAAGCTCAATACATTTTTAGAATTCCAAGGCACCGCAAATTCGGTTCAAATCCCAGTAACTTTGCGGGGAAACTGGCCTCTTACTAGCGTTATCAATTGGGTTAAAAACCCCGGCAACTTGCCATTGAATGATCAAGACACAGCGCAAACCGGCAGCGCTGGTCCTGTTACTATGTGGAATAATCAGGGGTTTGATTGGGCGGCGACGACACCAGCTCCGGTCGTTCTGATCGATGCAAGCATCTCTGGTGATATCCTCACCGTTGGGACAGGAGATAAAATTCAGGCCAATATGCTGGCGAGCGGGACGGGCGTGACCGCTGAGACTTCTATTTTATGGCAGATTTCCGGAGTTCAATTTGGAGCTGGAAAATATAAACTATCGGTCTCTCATGCGACCCCAGTCACGGCGTCGCTTTCCTCGCCCATTACGCTAAGCCATCCAGATCCATTTATATTTAGGTTTACTCAGCAAAACAGGGGGATCATTGGTCGGCTTTATTCGACTACTGCGTCGTTAAATAATACCCTGCTTTATCGCCATGACTATGTTCAGCACAAAGCGATTGGCACAACGCTCAGCTCTGGTGATCTTGGGACTATTTTCGGCAGCGGAAACTCAACTAGATTGATGAAATTGAGAGGCATTAACGGCCTCTCCGCTGGACATCAAACCCCTCACAATTTCGTAGGTTCCGTAAACTTTACGGCCGAACGCGCCAAAAACGTTCGGTTTGCATCCGTACAGTTAAGTGCGCCAACAAGGTTTTTCGGATCAATAACGGCGAACATTCTTACTTCATCACTTAGCACCATGATCGCCGGCATGGCGGTCTCTGGTGAAGGGTTTTATGCGACGCTGAACAGTACCGGCACAGCGCAGGGCACAGTGCCTGAAACATACAACTACACGCTGGCCGAAACATTCACTGGTTCTGGGGTCTACATCAACAATATTACGGGCGACAACGTCAGCCGCTCTTGGCAGGAGATGTATTACAACCAGCTCACCGAGGTAGATGGGCTTTATTCCGTGTTTCTCGAATACGGCGGCCCAATAGAACTGGATAGGCCGCTGCGCGTAACAAATAAATCCAATGTCGGGTTTACGATCGACGCCGGGACCGGGGCGTTCAATTATGTTCTGACAGTCTCGGGAATTACGACTGACCCTGTCGTCGGCGCGATTTATCGAACCAATAGCTACCAGCTAAACCTGTCTGGACTGACCACGGCCCCGACAGCTGGAGCGGTCTATCAAGTCGGCGCCGTGAATTACACGGTGGGCGCGACATCTTTATCTGGAACCTCCGGCAGTATCGCAGGGACTGTTCAAGTCTTTGGCCCATCGGCTCCGCCTGCTAGCGGCACACTGACAAAGCAAAGCGGGACTGGCGATACTTCTGTCGCCTTTACCGCAGACGCCGTGTCATTTCCGGTGAGCTACACCGTGACGAACGTGAGTTTGTCTGGCGCATCAGGAGCGCGCTCGGGAACGATTCAGCTATCAGGCCCCTCTGACCCGCCTCCAAGTGGATCGCTGGCGCGGCTAAACGGGACTGGCGATAATACCATCGCCTTTTCTGCGGCTTTTGCCGGCTTCACCTTTAACGTGTCCAGCATCAGCACCGCGCCTGCGGCAAACGCCATCTACACATTGGGCGGCGTCAGTTACACTGTTCGCAGCACATCGCTGACAAACTCTCCCGCTGCGAATTTTTACGGCACCATCCACGCATCGGCGCCGTTGGGCACGGTCCCTTCTGCAACGAGCGGATCGCTTACAAGATCAAGCGGGACTGGCGACAATTCCGTTGCGTTCTCAGCGGTCACAAACTTTGAGAACCGCATCACAGGGCCAGTGCGCTGGATGCTGGTGAAAACGCCAAACTGACGAATGATAATTGCGCCGCCGGCTTAGCTTCGGCGGCGCGAAGGTCTTTTTTCTGATGATGAAGCGTCGCGCCCGTGACTATTGTCAGTGGCGCAGATAGGCTGGCTAAAACCTACATTGACCGCGATTTTACGCGTCGTCAAATGAGGTTTTAAATGCCCGCGACCACACCGAACGTCGGCGTCCGCACATTTCTGAACACGACCGATATCGCGCCGGCGATCATCGCCGATATGTCGACGATCGGCGGCGTCTTTACGCCGGGCACGGGCATCGACCGCACGAAATTCCCGATCGACACGCCGGTTCACTTCACGACCGACGACGCGGTGATGGTCGCCGCCGCCGGCTCCGGCACCCTGAAGAACACGATCTCAGCTTGTACGGAAATGGGCGTCGTGGCGTCTATCGTCGCCGTCGTTCCCGATATCCTCGTCGCCGACACCGATACGCAG
>CAIQCB010000052.1 GCA_903870245.1 uncultured Methylocystaceae bacterium | reverse complement strand
TCTCGGCGCGGTCGGCAACTACGCCTCTCTCGCCAACTACACCGCCCTCGGCGGCGTCCTGACCGTCTTCGCCCTGCCGAACTGAGTTCGACAGAGCCGATCCAAAAAACGCTCGGCGAACCTTAAAAGGATCGCCGGGCGTCATCATTTAGGGAACTCCGGCGCAAGACCCGGACATCTTAAAGGGAGAGTGTGATGAAATCGTCGCTTGCCGGAGCGCTGGCTCTGGGCGTCCTGATGTTTGTAAGCGGCTCCGCTATGGCCGAGGCCCCCGGCGATCCCAAGGCCGTTAAATCGACGGAAGGCAAATATTTCGACGCGAAAGGCGACCCCACCTATAACGTCGGCGCCGACGGCACGGTGGATTGGTACACCTTCTCCGGCTATCGCCGCTATCACGCTGAATGTCACGTCTGCCATGGCCCGAACGGCGGCGGCTCGACCTATGCGCCAGCTCTGAAGGAGTCGGTCAAGCGCTTCGATTACGCCGAATTCGCCGGCATCGTCATCGGCGGTCGCCAGAACGGCAACAGCGTCATGCCCGCCTTCGCCGAAAACAAGAACGCCTCATGCTATATCGACGACCTGTATGTTTACCTGCGCGCGCTGTCGACGGGCGCGGTGCAGCCCGGTCGTCCAGAGAAAAAGGAGCCTGCGCCGGAAGCCTTTAAAAAGGCGGAAGCCGAATGCATGGCGGCCAAGTAATGGCAACTTATATGGCGACCAGGTAAGCTGGTCCGCATGAGGAAGACCCCGAACATGCTCCTGCGCGGCGCCAGAGCCGCGAGGCTGTTCCTGACAGGCGCCGTCGTGACGATCGTCCCGACGGCGTCATCTTTAGCGCAACACATGGGTTCCGACGCCGGCGCGCGCGGCGACGATAACAGGGGCTCGATCGAATTGATCGACCCCCATGTGCTGCGCGTCTGCGCAGATCCGAACAATCTGCCGTTCTCCAATGAGAAAGGTGAGGGGTTCGAGAATAAAATTGCGCAGTTCCTGGCCAAAAAACTGGGCAAGGAGCTCGCCTACGCCTTTTACCCGGGCGCCACCGGCTTCGTGCGCAATACCTTAAACGCCCATCTCTGCGACGTGATTCTCGGCATCCCTCAGGGCAATGATCTCGTTCAGCCGACCAATCCCTATTATCGCACGACCTACGCAATTGTAACGCGCGCTGGCGGCGATCTCGACGGGCTCTCCGCCCTCGACGATCCACGGCTGAAGGAGAAAGCGCATAAAATCGGCCTCGTCGCCAATACGCCGCCGGGCAACATCCTCGCGCGTCAGGGATTGATGGGCAATGTCAAACCCTATCCCCTAATGGTTGACACCCGTTTCGACTCATCAAGCGCCGCAATGATCCGCGACCTCGAAAACGGCGAGATAGACCTCGCATTGCTGTGGGGGCCAATCGCCGGCTATTACGCCAAAAACGCCCATACAAAGCTCGTCGCGACGCCGCTGGCCGAAACGCCCGGAACGCGCATGGCCTTTCGTATTGGCTTCGGCGTGCGCCACTCCGATCAGAACTGGAAGCGCGACCTCAATCAATTCATCGCACAAAACAAGGCCGAGCTGGAGAAGATCCTGCTCGATTACGGCGTGCCGCTGATCGACGAGGAGGGCAAGCCGATCTCCCGGAAGACGCCGTGAGGCCGGTAATGATCGCCGCCGTCACGGCGGTCATGCTAATTCCCAGCCTGTCCATCGCCGACCCCTTGATGACGGCGACCCCGGAGACGCCGCCCGAACCCGACGGCTACCGGATGGACGCCTATCGCGCGCCAGCGCCAGCGACGCTGAAGGGCGCAACGGTGATCGACACATCCGGGGCCTTCGATCTTTGGACCCGTCATGCGGCGGTTTTCATCGACGCGCTGCCGCATCCGCCCAAACCCGGGGGCCTGCCTAAAACTGCAGTATGGCGGGAGACGCCGCGCGACAACATTCCCGGCAGTCTCTGGTTGCCCGACACGGGCTACGGCGCACTGGCGGATGTGACTTTGGCGTATTTCAGGAAGGGACTGGAGAAGGCGAGCAACGGCGACCGCCAGCGTCCGCTGGTTTTTTATTGTCTGAGAAATTGCTGGATGTCCTGGAACGCCGCCAGACGCGCCCTCGAACTGGGCTATGCGCACATTTATTGGTATCCGGAAGGAACGGACGGCTGGGCCGCCGCCGGCCACCCGCTCGCCGCCGCAAGGCCGGAGCCGCGCGCAGGCGGCGCGGCGCCCTGATCCTCATGTCGATTTCAGGCCGCGCACCGGCTTCCTTCGGCGTGGGAAAATGCTAGGAAGACGGCCGCTTCCGCTGCAACCGGGGCATCATGTCCAAATCAGAATCGACGTCAAACGAGACGAATAGCAGGGTCGAGGCGCGCGCGCCGCGCGGTCTCGCCGACCGCGAAGCAGGCGAGCTCGCCGCCACCAATCGAATGCTCGACGTTATCCGTTCGGTCTACGAGCTTTATGGCTTCGAGGCCCTGGAGACGCCAGCGATCGAATACACCGACGCGCTCGGCAAATTCCTGCCCGATCAGGATCGCCCCAACGAAGGCGTGTTCTCGTTTCAGGACGACGACGAACAATGGCTGTCGCTGCGTTACGATTTGACGGCGCCGCTGGCGCGTTTCGTGGCGCAAAATTTCGACCGTCTGCCGAAACCCTACCGCTCCTTCCGATGCGGTCCGGTCTTTCGCAACGAAAAGCCGGGGCCGGGGCGCTTTCGCCAGTTCATGCAATTCGACGCCGACACCGTCGGCTCCGCGTCGCCGGCCGCCGACGCCGAAATCTGCATGATGGCCGCCGACGCGCTGGAGAAGCTCGGGATCGCGCGCGGCGATTACGTCATCAAGGTCAATAGCCGCAAGGTGCTGGACGGCGTGATGCAGGCGATTGGACTCTCCGGCGAAGATAACGCCGGACGACGACTCATCGTTCTTCGGGCCATCGATAAGCTCGACCGGCTTGGACCTGACGGCGTAAGACAATTGCTCGGCGACGGCCGCAAGGACGAAAGCGGCGACTTCACCAGGGGCGCGGGACTGTCTCTGCAGGCCATCGACACAATCCTGTCCTTCAGCCTCGGCGGGCAGGGCGGCGGCGCGGCGACAGTCGATCTGTTCGGTCTGCTGGAAAAAAGCGAAATCGGCGCGCAAGGCGCCGAGGAATTGACGCTAATCGAGAATCTCGCCCGTGACGCTGGTTATGGGCCGGACCGAATCCGCATTGACCCTTCCGTCGTGCGCGGTCTGGAATACTACACGGGCCCGGTGTTCGAGGCCGATCTGACCTTCGAAACGCGGGACGAAAAGGGGCATCCGGTACGCTTCGGCTCGGTCGGCGGCGGCGGCCGCTACGATGGACTCGTCGGACGCTTTCGTTCCGAGAATACGCCGGCGACGGGTTTCTCGATCGGGGTGTCGCGACTGTTTGCGGCGCTGAAACTGGTCGACAGTCCAATCGTCACGGCGCGCCCGCATGTCGGGCCGGTCGTGGTTCTGGTGCTCGATCGCGAGCGTCTCGCCGATTATCAACGCATGGTTGCGCAACTGCGCGCCGCCGGCGTCGCCGCCGAACTCTATCTCGGCGCCGCCGGCATGAAGGCGCAGATGAAATACGCCGACCGGCGCAACAGTCCCCTCGTGGTGATTCAGGGCTCTGACGAAAAGGCGCGCGGCGAAATCCAGATCAAGGATCTCGTCGCCGGCGCGAAAGCCGCCGGGGAGATCGCCACCAACGAAGAGTGGAAGGCGGCGCGTCCGGCGCAGGTCTCCGCCCCCGAGAGCGAATTGGTCGAGCGCGTCATGGCCGCCCTTGCCGACAGGCCGGCGGAGCGCCGGTCGTAAAACGAAAAAAAGCGGACGCTATTGCGCCCGCTCTCTATTTTCGCCCTTAAAAATCTGGCGAATAGCGCTGACGACTCTTAGAGCCCGCGCTGGAAGCGCAGGCTCGCGCCGCCCTTGGGCGCCTTGAAGGTCAGATCGTCGCCCTTGGTGCTCCAGAACGGCCCCTGGATCATCACGTTCCAGAAATCGCGCTCGAACGCGGCCAGCGCCGGATCGCATTTGGCGTCTTTCATCGCCGGCATGGATTTGGGACCGAGACGATCGCCGCCAATCACAAAGACGGCGTTCCAATTCTTGCAGCCGTCAAAACCGGCGGCGTGGCCGTTCTGATCGATATTGATCCAGACGTCGACGGGCGGCGCCTTGCCGTTGATTTCGACGAGGTTGAAGTTCCGCGAATGCGGAAAAGGCTGATAATTCGGGATGCCGCCCCTCTCGGCGCCGGGATCGGCCTCTCCGCCGGATTGCTGAGCGCCCTCCGGCTGGCTCGCGGCGGCGGCGGCAGGGGCCGGTTTTTTCTTCGCCTCTGCGACCCCGACGCATGCAAAGGCGCCCAGAGCGGTTGCGGTCACAAGGGTGGCGATGATCCTGTTCATGCGGGTCCTCCCGATTGGACGTGCTGTTTCTCGTCCGGGAACATGCTTCTAGGCGCCGTCGTGCGGCAAAAGCGTGGCCGCAGACCGCCTGGCGGCGATCACAACATGCTGGGCAGAACGCGATCAGGCGGACGATGACCGTCCATAAATGTCCGAATATTGATAATGACCTTCTCGCCCATGTCGAAGCGGCCTTCGTTGGTCGCTGAGCCCATATGCGGCAGCAGCGTCACCTTGCCCGACTGGGCGAGTTTGAGGAGCTTCGGCGACACCGCCGGTTCGTGCTCGAAGACGTCGAGGCCCGCGCCAGCCATCTCGTCGGACTCCAACATCCGGACAAGCGCATTTTCGTCGACGATCTCGCCGCGCGCCGTATTCACCAAAATGGCGTGCGGACGCAAATGGCTCAACCGGCGCGCCGACAACAAATGATAGGTGGCGGGCGTGTGCGGGCAGTGGATCGAGACGATATCGACCCGCGCCAGCATCTGGTCGAGCGACTCCCAATAGGTCGCCTCGAGTTGCTCCTCGATCTCGGTCTGAACGCGGCGGCGGTTATGGTAATGGATTGAAAGGCCAAAGGCCTTGGCGCGTCTGGCCAAAGCCTGGCCGATGCGGCCCATGCCGACGATGCCAAGACGTTTGCCGGTAATCCGATGACCCAGCATCCAGGTGGGCGACCAGCCGGCCCAGGACCCCTCCGGGATCGCTCGGGCGCCCTCGACAAGGCGGCGGGCTACGGCGAGGATCAGCGCCATGGTCATATCGGCGGTGTCTTCGGTCAGGACGCCCGGGGTATTGGTGACAGTGATCGAGCGGCCCAGCGCCGAAGCGACGTCGATGTTGTCGACGCCATTGCCGAAATTGGCGATCAGTTTCATATTTTCGCCGGCCTGCGCGATCAGATGCGCGTCGATCCTGTCAGTGATCGTCGGCACCAGCACATCGGCCACGCGCATCGCCTCCGCCAGTTCTTCCTGGCTCAGCGGCTTGTCGGATTCGTTGAGACGCACGTCGAAAAGCTCGCACATGCGGGTCTCGATCTCCTCGGGGAGCCGACGTGTGACGACGACAAGCGGCTTTCTTTTGGGCATTTTTCGGCTTCTGTCCTGGACAGGCCTTCGGCAGGATGGCGAAGGCGAATAAGAGAAGATCTTCTATCACGCCGGGGAGTTCAAAACGCGGCGCGAGGGACTTAAACCCGGTTTTAACGCCGATGCACGACAAAACAACTACATGGTTTCAGCTCCGGGTCGCCGACTAGGTAGCAGATGACGGGCCAAAGACAAGACGAGCACCTCTTTCATCATGCCGCATAGCATCATTACACGCCTCTTCACTTTCTACCGCCTGCTGGCCGGCTGTGTCGTTTGTTTTGTCATTCTCCATGCAAACAACGCGCCGGCCCAGGAGTCGCAGAAAGGATCCGTCAGCGGTCTTCCCCTGCCTCGTTACGTCAGTCTCAAATCCGACCGGGTAAATGTCCGGGAAGGTCCGAGCAAGGAGCACCCGACCGTCTGGATCTACACCCGCGCCGCGCTGCCTGTAGAGATTACCGCCGAATTTGAAACCTGGAGAAAAATTCGCGACTGGGAGGGAGCGGAGGGCTGGGTGCTTCATTCCCTGCTCTCGGGACGCCGGACGGCCCTTGCGGCGCCATCGAAAAAAGAGCCCCTTGTGCTGACGGACAAGGATCGTCGGACACCCGTCGTGAAACTCGCTCCCGGGGTCATCGGCGCACTGCGCAGTTGCGACGGCAAATGGTGCCGGCTCACCGGAAAGGATTTCGATGGCTACATCCAGCAGGAGAATCTGTGGGGGGTCTATCCGGGCGAGAAGATTGAGTGAACCTCAGCCCGGCTCGCGACGTAACCGGACAACCACATCGATGCGGTCGACGCGCAACCCTTCCGGCGGAGCGGGCAGATCGCCAAGAGAGACCGTCGCGCCGTGAATGTCCTGCAACTCGCCGCTGTCTTCGAACAGGAAATGGTGATGGTCGCTGACGTTTGTGTCGAAATAAACGCGGGCGCCGTCGACGGCGATCTCCCGCAGCAGGCCGACGGCGGTGAACTGATGGAGAGTATTGTAGACGGTGGCGAGAGAAACCGGAAGGCTCGCCGCCCGGGCCTCTTCATAGAGACGTTCGGCCGTCACATGCCGGTCCCTGCCTGAGAAAAGCAGCTCGGCAAGCGCAATGCGCTGACGCGTCGGCCGTAACCCGGCGGCGCTGAGTTTCCGCGGCGCGAGGAAGCGCCCCTTCGACGACCCTGTGTCTTCCATCGAATTTGAAATATATCAAAAAAACCGCCGAACTCAACGGAGCCGTCGCATCGACCCTCATCTGCGCTTTCGGCGCAGGCAAGCCTATGTTACGAAAAAAAGGCCGATAAGTTGTCGTGGCCCGGGACCGGCGTCGATCGCCCGCAGCCAAGAGCAACCAAGACAAGCGGCAAAAAGAACGCGACCGGAAACCGGCGCATCATAACAGGGAGCCTGTCAGGCTCGCAGGGGAGGCGGTGTCATCATGAGCGAACGTCGCTCGTCTTTCGGCTATGAGGATTTGCTGGCGTGCGGCCGCGAAGAGTTGTTTGGTCCCGGCAACGCGCAACTCCCCCTGCCGCCAATGCTGATGTTCGATCGCATCACCGAGATTTTTGAAGAAGGCGGCGAGCACGGCAAGGGCTATATGCGGGCCGAGTTCGACATCAAGCCGAGCCTGTGGTTCTTCGACTGCCACTTCAAGGGCAATCCGGTCATGCCGGGCTGTCTCGGTCTTGACGCGGTCTGGCAGATGCTCGGCTTTTATCTCGCCTGGCTCGGCAATCCGGGGCGCGGGATGGCGCTGGGCGTCGGCGAGGTGAAATTATTCGGTCAGGTGCGGCCAACCGCGAAGCTTGTCGCCTATGGCGTCGAGATCAAACGCGTTCGCACAGGCAAGCTTGTTCTTGGCCTCGCGGACGGCTGGGTCTCGTGCGATGGCGAACGCATCTACGAGGCCAGGGACCTGAAAGTGGGTCTCGCCAACGCGCCGGCCTGATCAACGTCCAATCAACAAAGCCAGGCGACAGGGGAGAAAAAAATGAGACGAGTCGTCGTCACCGGCATGGGGATCGTGTCCTCGATCGGCAACACCACCCAGGAGGTTGTGGCGTCGCTGCGCGAGGCGAAATCGGGCATCGTTCGCGCCGATAAATACGCCGAACTGGGATTTCGCTCGCAGGTCCATGGCATGCCGACCCTCGACGCCGCGCAGGTTGTGGACCGCCGCGCCATGCGCTTCCACGCCGCCGGAACCGCCTGGAACCACGTCGCCATGGAGCAGGCGATTCTGGACGCAGGACTCAGCGAAGCCGAAGTCTCCAATGAACGCACCGGCATCATCATGGGATCGGGCGGACCCTCGGCGCACATGATCGTCGAATCCGCCGATCTCACACGCACCAAGGGCCCCAAACGCGTCGGCCCCTTCGCCGTGCCCAAGGCCATGTCCTCGACCGCCTCTGCGACGCTCGCCGTCTGGTTCAAGATCAAGGGCGTCAATTATTCGATCTCCTCGGCCTGCGCGACCTCGAACCATTGCATCGGCAACGCCTACGAACAAATACAATATGGCAAGCAGGACATGATTTTCGCCGGCGGCTGCGAAGAACTCGAATGGGAGCTCTCGGTGCTCTTCGACGCCATGGGCGCGATGTCCTCCGCCTATAATGATCGTCCGGCGACGGCCTCGCGCGCCTACGACAAAAATCGCGACGGCTTCGTCATCGCCGGCGGCGCCGGCGTGCTGGTGCTTGAGGAATACGAACACGCCAGAGCGCGCGGCGCGAAAATCTACGCCGAAGTCGCCGGCTATGGCGCGACCTCCGACGGCCACGACATGGTCGCGCCCTCGGGCGAGGGGGCGGTGCGCTGCATGCGTCAGGCGCTGGCGACAGTGAAATGCCCGATCGATTACATCAATCCGCACGCCACATCGACGCCGGTCGGCGACGTCAAGGAAATCGAGGCGCTCCGCGAAGTCTTCGGCGCCGGCGACAAATGTCCGCCGATCTCGGCGACAAAATCGCTCACCGGCCACTCGCTGGGCGCGACTGGCGTTCAGGAAGCGATATATTCGCTGCTGATGATGCAAAACGGCTTCATCTGCGAGAGCGCCAATATCGAAGAGCTGGATCCGGAATTCGCCGATATGCCGATTCTGCGCGAACGTCGCGACAATGTGAAGCTCGGCGCCGTTTTGTCGAACTCCTTCGGCTTCGGCGGCACGAATGCGACACTGGTGTTCAAACATCCCGACGCCTGAGGCGCGGCGAAGCCCCGGCCCGGTTTCCCTCCGCGAACGCAAGACAGGCGGCGGCGCGGGCAGGGGCCAATGACAATAATCGACCAAGGACAATTGCCGAGATGACCGTTTCCTCGACTTTGATGAAGGGTAAGCGCGGACTTGTGATGGGCGTCGCCAACGATCATTCGATCGCCTACGGGATCGCCCGGGTTCTGGCGCGCCACGGCGCGACGCTGGCCTTCACCTATCAGGGCGAAGCGCTTGGCAAACGGGTCAGGCCGCTCGCCGAGAAACTTGGATCGAAGCTTGTGCTGCCCTGCGATGTCGAGGACATCGCCACCGTCGACGACGTCTTCGGGCGACTGAAACAGGAGTGGGGCGAGATGGACTTTCTCGTCCACTCCATCGCCTACTCCGACAAGAGCGAATTAAAGGGACTTTACGCCGACACCTCGCGCGAGAACTTCATTCGTACGCTGGTGATTTCCTGTTTCTCCTTCACCGAAGCGGCGCAACGCGCCGCCGCGATGATGAAGAACGGCGGTTCAATGATCACCGTCAGTTTCGCCGGCGGCACGCATGTGATGCCGAATTACAACGTGATGGGCGTCGCCAAGGCGGCGCTGGACTCCTCCGTGCGCTATCTCGCCGCCGACTTCGGCGCGCGCGATATTCGCGTCAATGCGCTCTCGCCCGGACCGGTGCGCACCATGGCCGGCGCCGGCATCACCGGCGCGCGCGCAATGGGCGCTTTCCAGAAAAAACACTGCCCTCTGCGCCGCATGATCACGCTGGACGAGATCGGCGGTTCGGCGCTTTATTTTCTTTCCGAACTTTCCGGTGGCGTGACCGGCGAGGTGCATGTCGTCGACGCCGGCTACAACATTATGTTGCAACCGAGACCGGAAGATCTGGCTGACGACGAATAGATTGAAAGAGAAAGAGCGAGAGACGATGAAACCGACGCGCGTCGCGACGACTCTTTTCGCGTTTATCCTGTGTGCGCCGGCGCAGGCGCAAAATGGCGCCGCTGGCGCGCAACTCGTCAAAGGCGAATGCGCGTCCTGTCACGCCATCGGTGAAGAGACAAAGAGCCCGGAGCCAAAGGCGCCGCGTTTCGCCGATGTCGCCGCCCTGCCTTCGACGACCGAACTCTCGTTGAAAGTCTTCCTGCGCTCGTCGCACAAAAATATGCCGAGCATCATGCTGGAGCCCGACGAGATCGACGCCGCCGCCGCCTATATTCTGGGTCTGAAAAAGAAAAATTGACCCTATCTCAACCGTCTGAAAGGCCCGGCGCCGACTAGGCCGGCCAGATAGGCGCCGACGCCGAGCGCCGCCGCGACCGGCGCAAGCACAAGAAATAGGCTCGTCAGGAAGAAAAAGCCAAGCCCGACTAGAAACAGCATCCCCAGACCAAGCATCAATGCGCCGAAGGGGCCGAGCTTGACGAATTTCACTTCGCCGCCGCCGGTTGAAATCCAGATGCGTCCCGAGTCGGCGTAATCCTCGCGCGGGTCTTCGCCGGGCGGAATGATCTCGATATCGCCGCGCTTGTCGCTCATGTCCGGTCTCCTGCGTCTGTTAACCGAAGATAGGCGTCAAAAGCCTTATGCGCAAAGCCGCTCATCGTCGCGTCAGGATGCGCTTCGCCGCGTCGCAATCTTGTCCCATCTGGTCAATCAACGCCTCGACGCTGTCGAATTTCGCTTCGCCGCGAATGAAGTCGTAAAAGGCGACCTCGACATTTTTGCCATAAAGATCGCCTGAGAAATCGAAAACGAAGACCTCCAGCAGCGGCGGGCCGTTATCGAAGGTCGGGCGACGTCCGAAACTCGCGACGGCGTCGTAAACGACGCCATCCGCCTCCAGCGTGACCGCGTAAATCCCGTGCGCCAGCCGGTTCGAAGGGTCCAGCGCAAGATTGGCGGTCGGAAAGCCGAGCAGCCGACCGCGTTTCTCGCCATGCCGCACGATGGCGCGCACGAAATAGGGGTGACCGAGCAGGTCGCGCGCCAGCTTTACGTCTCCGGCTTCGAGCGCCGCGCGCGTCGCGGTCGAGGACACGGCGTCGAGACTGCCCGCCTCGTCCTGAACGATGCTTTCGACGATGTCGACCGCGAAGCCGAGACGTTCGCCCTCGGCGCCCAGAAAATCGGCGTCCCCCGCGCGGCCGGCGCCAAAACGAAAATCATAGCCGGCGACAACCGCCGAAAGCCCGAGACGTTCGGACAGAATCTCCTCGGTGAAGGCGCGCGCCGGACGTTTGGAGAAATCCCGGTCGAAGGTCAGGACGATCATGCCGTCGAGCCCGAGGCGCTGCGCCTGCGCCGCCTTGGCCTCGGGCGGCGTCAGGCGGAAGATCACCGGCCGGCCGGCGAAGACATCCGCCGGATGCGGTTCGAAGGTCAGGAGAACGCAGGGACGTCCAATTTTTTTGGCCAAAGACTGCGCGCGCGCCACGACGCCGCGATGGCCGCGATGCAATCCATCGAAATTGCCAATCGCCGCCACCGCGCCGACCAGGCCGGCCGGGGGCGTCAGGGGATCGCGCGCGACGATGAACTCGGACATGCCTTTTCCGAAGGGAGTCGCTTTATCCGGCCGAAGCGGGTTTCTCCGCCGAGCGCAACGCCTGCTCCCGGCTTGGCACCATGACCAGCGCCTCGCCATCGAGAACGACCTTGCCGTCGACAAGACATTCGCATTTCAATTTCGCCCGTCGGCCTTTTTCGGTGAGTTCAACGACCTCGACGACGACCGTGATAACGTCGCCGATCTTCACCGGCGCACGAAAATTCAGGGTTTGAGACAAATAGACCGCGCCGGGACCGGGCAGATACATGCCGATGATCGTGGAGATCAGCGACGCCGTGTAGAGGCCATGAACGATGCGTTCGCCAAAACGGGTTTTTGAAGCGAAATGGTCGGAGAGATGAATGGGATTGCGATCGCCGGAAAGGTCGGCGAAGGCGATGACGTCGTCATCCATCACCGCCTTCATCAGCGTTTCGCGCATGCCGACGCTCAGATCTTCGAAATAATAGATTTTGAACGGCGTCGACATCGTTAAATCACCAGTGTTTGAGGGGCGGCGCCATCCGACCGGCGAACGCGCAACCGGCGGTCTTATAGCATCTTTACCAGAAAAGTCGTCGCGCAACGGCGACCGGTCGGGCGCCGGCGACGTCGAAAAGACGCGCGAGTCCGCCGGCGTCGATCCCCCCGTCCGCTGCCGCAAGCTCGCCGGCGTGAACGCCCTCGACAATGAACAGACAATCGAGACCGGCCCGCCCGGCGCCGGCAAGGTCCGTACGCGCGCCATCGCCAATGGCGAGAATACGGGCGGCGTCCGGCGCGGCTCCGAAAAGTTTCGCCAGCCGATCTCGGGCGGCGGCGAAAATCGGGGGATACGGCTTGCCGTACATCAACACACGGCCTCCCAGGCGCGCATAGCGTTCCGCCAGAGCTCCAGCGCAGTAGACAATTTCATCGCCATGGCCGACGACGACGTCAGGATTGGCGCACAACATGTCCAGCCCGCGCGCCGCCATCAACGTCAATTGGGGATCGTAATCCTCGGGTTTCTCCTGCCGATCATCGATAAGTCCGGTGCAGACGACATAATCCGCCCTGTCCGCTGGGACTCGTCGAACCGGCGCGCCAAGCCTTCGCCCGGCTTCTTCGAAAAGCCCGTTATCGCGCGGCGGCCCCAGATGATGACAGGTCTGACCGGCGCGAGCGACGATCTCGCGCAGGGTCAGTTCTCCGGCCGAAACGAGATCGTCGAAACAATCTTCTGGCAATCCCAGATCGAGGAGCTGGCGCCGAACTTCGGCGTCGGGTCGCGAAGCATTGGTGATCAGCGCGACACGCCCCCCTTTGGCGCGAAACAGGCGCAAAGCGTTTGCGGCATCGGGAAAATGACGTCGACCGTCGATCAGCACGCCCCAAACGTCGCATAAAATCGCGTCGTAGCGGTCGGCGATTTCCGAAAGTCCGGCGATGACTGGAATATCCCGGGTCGAGGCCGCTGGCGCGCCGGTCAACCCTCCGCCTCCATCAGCGCTGCAGCGTAGGCGCTCTGGGCGACAGGACGATAGGCGCCGGTCTTCTCGTTGAGCCAGAACAATCGTCCGTCGGAAATCCGGAACAGCGCCCCATGCAATTTGAGATGGCCATGGTGTTCAAGCACCTGGATCATCGGAAAGGTGCGCAGGTTTTTCAGGGTCTGGTTGATCGACTCAAATTCAAGCCGCTCGACATAGTTGGGATCGTCAGGATCGGGCGGAACGCCGAGGCGCCCGGCGGCAGGCGCCAGCAGGCGGATCCAGTCGCCAATGAAATCGCCATGGGACAGACGCGGCGTGTCGGGATTGGCGACGCTTTCCGCATAGGCGCGCACGCCCCCGCACAAGCCATGGCCCAGAACGACGATATGCTCGACCTTGAGCGCCATTACCGCATATTCCAGCGCCGCCGACGAGCCATGATGATGATCGTCGGGCTCATAGGGGGGAACCAGCGCCGCGACATTGCGCAAAACAAAGAGTTCGCCAGGGCGGGCGTCGAAAATCGCCTCGGGGGCCACGCGCGAATCGCAACACCCGATGATCATCGTGTTGGGTTTCTGACCCTTTTCGGCGAGTTTCTTCATTCGGTTCTGTTCGGCGCGGAACCGGCCGGAAAGGAAAATCTCATAGCCCTCGACGAGGTGAACGGGCGGTTCGGGCGCGTCTTCGTCTGTCGCGATCATCAATGAACCCGGCGTTTCTAACCCGCCCAAAATGTTGGCGGCGTCTCCTCTTATTGTGTAGACCAACTTTTAAGGCAAGAGTCCGGGCAATCGTCCGGTCAAACGCCCCGGCAACATCCCCGGCAAGAGCGGCGAAGGCATGCCGAGCCTTCACTCGCGCTTACAGCCCGGCGATGTCCCGGTCAGGGGCGGCGGCGCCCCCTGCCGGGTTTTTGGAGCTTAGGGATGATTTCAAAACTCAAGCGCAGCGTTCTGGCCATGCCGGGATCAAACGCCCGGGCGCTGGAAAAGGGTAAAACGCTCGCCGCCGACGTTCTGATGTTCGAGCTCGAAGATGGCGTCGCCGAAACCGCCAAGGCCACGGCGCGCCAGCAGGTCGCCGACGCGGTGACGGGCGGCGGCTATGGGGCGCGGCAGATCGTCGTGCGCGTCAACGCCCGCGGCTCGGAATGGTACAAGCCCGACGTCGCCGCCATCGCGCCGACGGGCCCCGACGCCATCGTCATTCCAAAAGTCAATTCGCGCGACGATATTCTCAAGGCCGCAGCGGATATTGTCGCCGCCGGCGCGCCGCCCAAAACCCGGATATGGGCAATGATCGAAACGCCCCGGGCGATTTTCGACATCGAAAAAATCGCCAGCGCCGCCGACGACTCCGCCGCGCGTCTGGAGGCGCTGGTGCTCGGTCCCAACGACATCGCCAAATCGACGCGCGCCCGTTTGACCCCCGGCCGGCCAGCGCTGGTCTCCTGGCTTTCGGCCGGCGTCCTGGCCGCGCGCGTCCACGGCATTGAGATCATCGATGGCATTTATAATGATTTCAATGATGAGGAAGGATTACGGCGGGAGGCGCAACAGGGCCGGGACTTGGGCTTCGACGGCAAAATGCTGATCCATCCCAACCAGATCGGCCCGGTTAACGCGATCTTCGCGCCGAGCCCCGAGGAGGTGGACTTCGCACGCCGGATCATCGCCATCTTCGACCTGCCGGAAAACGCCGACAAGGGGGTTGTCCAGATCGACGGCCAGATGGTCGAACGGCTGCATCTCGATATCGCCCGGCGCACGCTGGCCTTGACCCGGGCGGCCAGTTAATAAACGAGACTTCGCGGACATACTCGACGGACAGGATGGGGAAACGCAATGGTCGAGCCGGTTAAGGACGACAAGAACCCGGAACAACCGACTCAAAAACCAAGCGGGTCCGCCGCCGGGCGGAAGAGCGGGGCGACCCCCGCCGCCGCCGATGCGGATAGCGCAAACCCGAACCGTCGACGAAGCGGTCTGCTGGGTAAACTTTTCACCGCGCTGGTTCTTCTCCTGGCGGCTGTCGGCGCCGCCGGCTACGCCGCCTTGATTTTCCGCGACAAGGACGAACGGGTCAAAGTCGCTGCAGAGTACATCGAAAGCGAACTCGGTGAGGCGCAAAACCTCATCGACACGGCGCCGAAACGCCTCGCCGCATTATTGGACGGAAAGAAAATCGAGACGCCGACCCCTTTGGCGGCGAACGAAACTTCACAACCCGCCGCCGCCGCCGCATCTGCGGAACCAGCGACGACGACGGACAGGCCTGTCGCAGAACCGGCGCCGGCGAACGAAAATCCACCGACGTCAGCGCCGGTCGAAAGAGCGGAAAACCCGGAACCCCAAAAAACCGCCGAACAACCAATAGGGTCAGAGCCGGAAAAGCCGGCGGGGGCAACGCAACCTGTGGCGCGAGAAACGGTCGGGCAAACTCTGCCGGGCGCCGCGAGCGAGACATCAAAAGTTATCGAGGCTCCCAAAGCCGTCGACAGCGCGGCGCCGTCAGCGGCGGGGGAGGTCAAGACTGTCTCGCCGGCGAAAGATGAGCTTACGGCGACGGATCTGGTCTACGCTCTCGAGGGACGGATCGAAGCGTTGAGCGAAGAGGTGAGAAGCCTGCGCGAAAAACTGGATCAGCCCAAAAACGAGACGCGGGCGGCGCCGGTTGCGGGCGGCGCCTCCAGCGAGGCGGCGACGGTGGTGATCGCCTTCGCCCTTCAGAAAGAGCTCGAAGCCGGCCGCCCCTACGCCGACGAAATCGCCGCGCTGACCCGCACGGGAGCCGATCCGGTGGTGTTGGGCGTTTTGACCACAATGGCGGAAACCGGCGCGCCGACCGGCGCGCGGCTGCATGAAATTTTCAAACCCCTGGCAAAAAAAATCCGCGCCGAGGAGCCGACCGGAGAGCAGGATCTGGCGTCGCATCTCATTCATGGCGCGAGCAAACTGGTGCGCGTGCGTCCCACCGGGACCGAGCAACCGGAAACGCTCGACGGCGCGCTCGCGAAAATCGACTCGGCGCTGACGCATGACAATTTCGTCGCTGCGGCCGCTGCTTTCGCATCCTTGCCGGAATGGGCGCGTTCGCTGGCTGGCGAGTTCGCCCAGGCGCTCGACAAGCGCCTCGCCATCGCCCGGGCGGCGGACGATTTGCTGCACGGCGCCATCGCCGGACTCGGCGGCGTGAAGAAATAATCGCGCGATCTAGCGAAAGCGATCAACCATGTGGTTTCTCCTGATCTTTATCCTCGGACTAGCTATCGCCGCCTTCGGACTCGAATGGCTGATCCAGCAGCCCGGCGGAATTACGCTGGAATTCGGCCGCTGGCATATGGAGGCTTCGCTGCCGGTGGCGATCGCCGGTCTATTGCTCACCGTCGCGACGATTATTGTCCTTTGGGCCATCATCGTCGCAGTCTGGCGTCTGCCTGGTCGAGTGATCGGCGACAGTCGCGAACGCCGCCGCGCGCGCGGACTCGACGTTCTCTCGCAGGGTCTCGTCGCGGTGGGTTCGGGCGATCTCGCGAAAGCCAGGAAAGCCGCCAAACTTGCGCAAAAACTCGTTCCGGAAGAACCGTTGACGCACATGCTGACCGCGCAGGCGGCGCAGCTCGGCGGCGACCAGCTTGCAGCCGCCAAAGCCTTTCACAAGATGACGCTGCAACCGGACACGAAGCTTCTGGGCCTGCGCGGCCTGCATATTGAGGCGAAGCGGCGAAGCGATCCGGAGGCGGCGCACCATTTCGCAAAAACCGCCCACGATCTGGCGCCAGTGCCATGGGCCGGGGCAGCGATCCTCGAACATCACGCCGTCCAGGGCGACTGGGAAAAGGCGCGGGAGTCGGTCGAGGCTAGCCTGCTGGCGAAGGCGATCGATCTTGAAACCGCTCAGAAGCACCGGGCCGTGATCGAAACCGCTCTGGCTATGGAGAAAGAGCGCGATCACCCGCACGACGCCTTGCATTTGGCGCGTCAGGCGTTGAAACGCCGTCCCGGCTTTCCCCCGGCGGCGGCGGTGGCGACACGGGCGCTCATTCGCCACAACGACGTCAAGCAGGCTCTCAAGCTCATCGAATCGATCTGGGGGAAACATCCACACCCCGAACTCGGCGCGCTTTATCTCGACGCCTTGTCGGGCGAATCCAACAGCGGGCGTCTCGCCCGCGTCGAAAAGCTCGCGCGCCTCGCCCCCAACGCGCCGGAAAGCCGGTTACTGCTGGCGCAGGCGGCGCTCTCGGCGCGCGATTTCGTCAAAGCGCGCGACGCATTGGCGCCGATGACGGCGAGCGGCCAAAATCCGACCGCCCTGGCCTGTCTGCTGATGGCCGAAATCGAGGAAGGGGAAAACGGCGCCAGCGGACCGGTTCGCGAATGGCTGGCGCGCGCGAGCCGCGCGCCGCGCGATCCGGTCTGGCTCGCCGATAACGTCGCCTCGAAACACTGGCTGCCGATCTCGCCTGCGACCGGACGCCTTGACGCTTTCGAATGGAAGGCCCCGCCGGATTCGACGCCGCTTGTGGCGGAAGAGTCGCAGCCCGCCCTTGCCTCAACCGTCAGGGCCATTCCGGGCGAAACGTTGGAAATTGCTGGTCCGACACCCTGACCCGTTTTCCAGCGATCCGGAAAACGGGACGTCGAAAAGAGCGCGACAAAATAAGAAGCTTTCCCTTTTGCTGTATCGATCGAACAGGGAAATGAATCGGCGATTTCCTATCCCCGCGCGCGATCGGCGCGTCTGATGCGGACATAAAGCGCGCCTTCGCCGCCGTGGCGGCGCGCCGCCTCTCCGAACGAAACGACGACGTCGCGCAGCGCCGGCGCCTGCAGCCACATCGGGACCTGCCGGCGCAACACGCCGCCATCTTCCCTTGAAAGCCCCTTGCCGGTGACGACGATGGCCACTTTCGCGCCGGACGCCTGCGAGCGTCTCAGGAAAGCGTATAGCGCGCGTTGCGCCTCATCCTGACGCATGCCGTGGAGATCAAGTTTGGCGTCGACGTCGAGCCGGCCACGCTTGATTTTCGCCCGCGTCCGGTAATCGAGATCGCTGATGCGGGGCGCAGGGACAGGAGCCGGCGAGGACGATCGGAGCGGCGCGGGGTCGTGTCGCCGTTCGACGACCTCATGATGAGAGGGAGAAGAAGTTTCGGGCGCCGGCGTCACAGGTTCGGCTACAGGCCGAAAACGCATAGGACCAATGGGACGCACATCCGCCGTGACAACGCCCCAGAGTTCAATTTCGCCCGGCGTCAACCGACGCGGGGGACGACGCGCGCCGTTGCTCATGACGCATCATCCACCGGCAAAAATACGGTCATTTCAGCCGCATGACGCACCCGGCCAGCCAGATGACCGGCCATTTCGCCCGCGCCAAAAAAGAGATCGGCCCGCGCCGGCCCGACGATCGCCGATCCCGTGTCCTGTCCGATCATCATGCGCTCCAGTCGCGTTTCGGATTCCTTCTTCCATGGAACGCGCGCAGAGATCCAGAAGGGGAGACCATAACACCACAGGCCGCGATCAATAGCGATGGAGCGCAATGGCGTTAGAGGGCATCCGGCGCCGCCGATCGGGCCGAACAAACGCTCGGGCGAATCATCAATTTTGAAAAAAACATATGAACGATTCTCCTGCATCAGCTGTCGTCCCGGCGCATTATTTTCCAAACCCAGCTGGTTCAGCGTCGCTTTGAGACAGTCGAGCGTCATTTCCCCGGCCATCGCATGGCCGCGTTCGATCAACAGCCTGCCGATCGACGTGTAGGGCCAGCCATTTCGGCCGTCATAGGTAAGCGCCAAGGTTGCGCCATCCGCCAAACGCAGACGCCCCGATCCCTGCACCTGAAGCAGGAAAGCGTCGAGCGGATCACGTAAATAGGCGATGGGTTTGGCGCCGGTCGCCGCGCCTTCGTTTTCGATGGCGCGCCGGTCCGGATAAGGGCTGAGCGCGCCATCGGCGGCGCGGCGCGCGGCGGTCAGGCGTTCGCCAGACGGCAAGATCAACGGCCTGTCGTTAAGCGTCGCCAGATCCGCCGGCCGGGCCAGCGCCGGGGTTTCGAATCCTGGTTGCCGTGTCAACCGGGCATCGAATACCGGTTCGTAGTAAGCTGTGACAAAGCCGGGTTTCGAAATCCGGAATGGCCTGAACCAATGACGAAAAAAACTGCCGCCCGTCATCTGCCAGGTCATTGCCGCTCTGGCGGCGCGGATCAGTCCGGCAGAAGGCGGGCAAGCAGGCCTTTGCGCAGGAAGGCCGGCGATCAATCTCTCCGCCGACCGTCGAAAGACGGCGAAGGCTTCATCAAGGTCGTCGGCGTCAAATCCTGTCAGCGATCCAAAAGCGACGGGGCTCAGTTCGGCCGCAGGACAGGACACAAGGTCATTCCGCCGGTCGCGTGGCCACCAGTCTCCAGTTCGGATCCGTTGCGCGCGGATCACGCGCGAAGGTCCACAACTCGATGATGGGCAAGGTGCGGCCGCCGTCGATCACCTCGCCCTCACGATTACGGCGGGTCATCTGCGCGCGCGCATCGAAACGCACCGTCACCTCAATGCGACCCGGGGCGGCGGCGGCCTCGACGATTTTGGCGGAGTCCATAGCCACAACAGCGGTTTCGAGCTTCTCGCCCGCCGCCTCGCGCCGGGAAATTTCAGCGTCGAATCCCTCAAAAGACTCTTTCGACAACAACGGCTGCAAGGCCTCGCGATCGCCGCGGGCGAAAGCTTCGACGATCATTTCGTAGGCGCGGCGCGCCCCGTCGAGAAACTGCAGGCCGTCGAAACGGCGATCAGCGGCGGCCACGGCATCGAGTCCGGCGCGCGCGCTGTCTGTATCCGCCACGCCCTCCCATGTCGCGGGAAGCTCGCTCTGACCCGGGCGCGCGACGGCGCCGGGATTTGAACCGCCAGAGGCAGCGCGCGCCGGCGGTTGAAACGGCTCGAACCGAGCCTGCGGCGGCGTCTCACGATCAATGCGCACGCCAAGAACGGAACGTAATTTCCAGATGATGAACACGGCCAGGGCCGCAAACACGATCAGCGACGGATCGAAAACTTCGCCACTCGGGGCCATTGTTTGTTCCCTTGATTTGTTGCCGTCGGCTAACATGTCGATCCGACCCTGTCACGAATCAAGGGCGGGACCTTTCGCCGCAGTCTCTTGACCCTCAGCATCGGACCCCGAATTTTGACCCTACCGCCGTTTGACACGATCCTGAAACTACTGCGGGCGAGCGCGCCGCAAGCAACTGGCGCGCTCAACATCGATCCCAGACGGCTGGGCTATTACGTCGCCATCTGGATCGGCCTTGAACTTCTGGCTTTCTTCCTCGTGGTGCACACGCTCGGCTTTCTTGCGACCCTCGTCCTGGCTCTGGCGACGACGTTGCAAGGTCTCTCCGACATCCGACGCCTGCTGGTCTTCTGCGGCGGCGGCGAAACGAGAGAAAACCGCAAGGGCCCGCTCCATGACAGCGGCCTGTCGGCGCTGGGCGCGTTCTTGCTGATTCTCCCGGGTTTCGTCACCGATTTGGCCGGGCTCGCGCTGAAATCTCCCTCGGTGCGGGACGGGCTGGCGCGACGATGGACGAATATCGGCGGCGCGCGCGACACGCGTGACAACCAGGTCGACCCGTCCGTGATCGATCTGACGCCACACGACTATCGAAGCGTCGATCAGCCCAAACGTCCGGCGCGACGCAGGCGGGCGGGTTCCGTCTGATTATCGGCGCGACGCAGGCGAGCGCGGCGTTCTTGTGAGGGCGGGCGAGACGTGTTAGGCGGGCCCCAACGCTTGCGCGGACGAAACCGCCGCGAGATTCTACGGAGAGATTTGATGAGCGACACACAATCGAACGGCGGCCAGGTCGGATCGAATGGCGCCCCGGCCCTGAACGGGCTGGTCCAGTTCGTAAAGGACCTGTCGTTCGAAAATCCAAACGCGCCCCGCTCGCTCGGACCGCAGGAGAAACAGCCCAACATTTCCTTACAAGTAAATGTCGGCGCGACGCAGATCGCCCAGTCCGATTACGAAGTCTCCCTGACCGTTGACGTCAAGGCGGGCGAGAACGAGTCGCTCCTGTTCAAACTCGATCTCGACTACAGGGGCATCTTTCGCCTGATCAACATTCCAGCAGATCAGATTCAGCCGATCGTTCTCATCGAGTGTCCGCGGCTTTTGTTTCCCTTCGTTCGCCAGATTGTCGCCGATGCGACGCGCGACGGCGGTTTCCCGCCGCTGTTCATCGATCCGATCGATTTTCTTTCCTTGTATCAGCAGCGCGCAGCCAGCGGCGAAGCGAACGTCGCCCGCGCCAACTGATCCTTCGCGGCCCCGATACACGCCCGGGCGACGCTACGACTTGTCGGCGGCTCCGTAACGATCCCAGAGGGGCGCTTTTGACATGCCGGCGACGAACTCCTGATGCGCCGCCCTCTCCGCGTCGCTCAGGCGCGTCGCCAAGGGAGACGGGCGCGCGGTGAGCAAGTCTGACTGCCCGGCCAGCCGGTTAACGGCGACGGTTTGCAAGGAAAGCGCCGCCTGACGGCCGCCCATCAGCTCTGCGTAAACGTCGGCCAACAAACCGGCGTCAAGCAAGGCGCCATGTTTATCGCGACGCGAGAGATCGATTCCATAACGCTGGCATAACGCGTCCAGAGACGACGGACTGCCCGGATGCAGGCGCCGCGCCATCGCCAATGTGTCGACGATCCGCGATGGATCGAGCGGCGGACGATCGAGTTTGGCGAATTCTGCGTTGAGAAAACGCACATCAAATTCGGCGTTATGCGCGATGAGCGGCAAATCTTCGATGAACGTCAAAAAGTCATCGACGACGCCGGCAAAATTCCTGTGATCGGCAAGAAATTCGCGGGACAATCCATGCACGCGAAACGCTTCCTCAGGCATGTCGCGTTCGGGATCGACATAGACGTGAAACACTCGCCCTGTCGCGATGAGGTTGGAGATTTCTATCGCGCCGATTTCGACAATGCGATGTCCCTGAGCAGGATCGAGTCCCGTGGTTTCCGTATCGAAGACAATCGCGCGCATTAAAGGCCATCCCAGCGCGATCGCTCGCGCAGTGTTTCGATGATATGCCGCACCTGTGCTTTCGCCGCATCCAGACCGGCGCCGGTGTCCACAACGAAATCGGCGCGGGCGCGTTTCTCGGCGTCGGGCGTCTGTTTGGCGACGATCGCCTCGAACTTTTCCGTCGTCATGCCCGGTCGGGCCAGAACGCGCTTTCTTTGTTCTTCGGGCGAAGCCGTGACGACGATGATCGCATCAACGCTTTTGTCCGTCCGGGTCTCAAACAACAGGGGGACGTCGTAGACGACGATCCAGTCGCCGCGGCTGGCGCGCTCTTCAATGAAAGCGTCGCGCGCCGCCCAGACGAGCGGATGAACGATGGCCTCAAGCCTTTCCATCGCCGCCTGATCGCCAAGCACGCGCGCGCCGAGCCGGCCGCGATCGACGACGCCGTCGACGACCACGCCGGGAAAGGCGGCGGCGATGGGCGCGACGGCGGCGCCGCAATAGAGATCATGCACCACGCGATCCGAATCGAGCACCGCGATCCCCTGGTCGCGAAATAGTTGCGCCGTGGTTGACTTGCCCATGCCAATCGAACCCGTCAGTCCGACGCGCAGGATTTTTTCAGCTCTCACGTCAGCGCAACTCCCGCCTGTCGCATGGCCTCCAACAAGGGCAAGACAGGCAATCCCATGATCGTCCAATGATCGCCGCGAACCTGGCAAAACAGCTGTGCGCCCAGACCCTCGACCTGATAGGCGCCAGCGCTGGACAACGCTGCATCTCCCATCGCGTCGAGATAGGCGTTGATGAAGCTTTCGCTCAGGACGCGCATTTCCAGATCCGCGTGCGCCACTGTCTCGAACACAACCTCGCCGGATCGAACAAGCGCAACCGCGCTGTGCAGCCGATGGGTGCGACCAGACAGAAAACGCAAAAGCTCGGCGGCGGCTTCCCGATTCGGGGATTTGCCGAACATGCGTCGCTCGCAGCTCGCGACCTGATCGGCGCCGATGACCCATCGGTCGCCGGACAGATCGGAAACCGCCAACGCCTTGGCGCGAGCCAGAGCGGCGGCGACGACATCTGCGGCGACATTTCCAAGCGAGGCTTCAATCGCGCGTTCATCGATTTGCGCCGGTCGCGCCTCGAAGGGCAGACCCGCCTGCCGCAAGACTATCTGGCGCCCGAGACTCGCCGAGGCGAGAATCAGCGGGGCGCCGCCTGTCCAGAATGAGCTGCGGAGCGGATTGGCCCTGTCCTTCATTTTCGTCCCGGAACCTTGTGGAGCCTTGCGCACAAAATCGAACAGTGGGGATAGATTGATCGATAATCCGATGGGCCTGTGAACGAGGGGTGATAAGCCGACCTCGCCATCAACAGGAAACTCGATGTCGCCGTTTCTCCCTCTCTAGCGATCCAGCATGTGAATCACCATCGGACGAGAAACTTACCCACCGTTTTTACACAGAATAAAATTAGCTATGATAATGATTCAAAAGGAATTTTCCGAACAATCCCACCCATGCGGATCGTTTCGGCGACAAGCTGTCCCGCAAGGCAGGGGTGTTAACAAACTGTTAACGACTATGCGCCCACGTTTTTGGGGCGTACAGAAACATAAGAATCAATTTTTAATTTCAAATTTTTGTTTTTTGGGGTTTCGCGTTACTGCCAATCGTATCGAACGTCTGGGAGCTGGTTGGAAATGTCCGGGTCGAAGCCGCTGATCGCCACCCTGCGGGGACAGTCTCAGGATATTCCGCCGATCTGGCTGATGCGTCAGGCAGGTCGTTATCTGCCGGAATACAGAGCCTTGCGGTCTAAGGCGACAAGTTTTCTGGACTTTTGCTACAATCCGGCAATGGCGGCGGAGGTAACCCTGCAGCCGATCCGGCGGTATCACTTCGACGCGGCGATCCTGTTTTCCGACATTCTCGTTGTTCCCGACGCCATGGGACAGACAGTCTCTTTCGAAACCGGGCATGGTCCGAGGCTCGATCCGATCGAGACGCCGGAAGCTGTCGATCGGTTGAATTCCTTCGATCTTGGAAAGCTCGACCCGGTGTTCGAAACCATCGACCGGGTGAAATCGGCGTTGCCGGCGGATGTCGCCCTCATCGGTTTTTGCGGGGCGCCATGGACAGTGGCGAGCTATATGATCGCCGGTCAGGGCACGCCGGACCAGGCACCGGCGCGGCTTTTCGCCTTCCGCCATCCGCAGGCATTCGAACGGCTCATCGAGCGGTTGATTGACGCCTCGGTGAGCTATCTTGTTCGGCAGATCGACGCCGGCGTCGAAGCGGTGCAGATTTTTGATAGCTGGGCCGGCGTATTGCCGGCCAATGAATTCGCCAGCTGGTCGTCGGGACCCATCGCCCGGATCGTTGCGGCCCTCAAGCAGCAACGCCCGCAAACGCCGGTCATCGCTTTTGTGCGCGGGGCCGACGCGCAACTGCCGCATCTGACCCGCACTCTCGGGGCTGAAGCCTATGGGCTGGATACGGCTCTCGACCCCGTATGGGCTGTGGCGCAGACCTCGCCATCAACCGTATTGCAAGGCAATCTCGATCCGCTGGCGCTGGTCGCCGGCGGTGCGGCGCTGGATCGGGAAATCGATTATATCCTCGGCGCCTTCGCCGGCCGGCCGCATATTTTTAATCTCGGCCACGGCATCTTGCAGCAAACGCCAATCGAACATGTCGAGCGTTTGCTGGCGCGCGTGCGCGCCAGTCGATCCTGAGGCGCGCGACATGTATCTCTGGATTAAGTCCCTGCATGTGATCGCCATCATCTCCTGGATGGCGGGTCTGTTATATTTACCAAGACTTTTCGTGTATCATGCCGAATGCGGTCCGGCGGGGCCGCCATCCGCGACCTTCAAGATCATGGAGCGCCGCCTCTATCGTTACATTATGAATCCGGCAATGACCGTCTCCTGGCTGACCGGTCTGTATCTGGCCTGGGATAGCGGCGCTTTTTCCGCTGGCTGGTTCCATGGCAAGGCGTTGCTGGTTTTGGCGATGACCGCCGCGCATGTCCACGACGGTTTCCTGCTACGCAGCTTCGCCGAAGATTCGAACCGTCACGGATCGCGTTATTACAGGGTGATTAACGAAGCGCCCACCCTGCTGATGATTGGCATCGTCATTTTGGTGATCGTGAAGCCTTTTTGATCCTGCCGCCGGACGCTTGCGTGGCGTCCAGAAAGCGTATATTGCTCCCCTCCTTACCTGATCGCAGACCGTCGTTTCCAGCGACCGCCGTGTATTTTCGGCGCATGGGCTTCTCCCGTCTCTGCAATTTCCCATCCTCAACCTTGTCTGCCGAAGGCGCTAATGCCGGAAATCAAACTTTCGGATTTAAAGTCTAAATCCGCCGCCGAACTTCTCGCTTTCGCCGAAGAACACGAGGTCGAAAACGCCTCGCTGTTACGCAAGCAGGAGTTGCTCTTCGCCATTTTGAAGCAATTCGCCAGCCGCGACGTCGAGATCGTCGGCGAGGGGGTGGTCGAGGTGTTGCAGGACGGTTTTGGTTTCCTGCGCTCGTCGGACGCCAATTATCTCGCCGGGCCGGACGATATCTACGTCTCGCCGTCGCAAATTCGTAAATTCGGCTTGCGCACCGGCGACACCGTCGAGGGCATGATCCGCAGTCCGAAGGAGGGCGAGCGCTATTTTGCGCTGCTCAAGGTCAATACGATCAATTTCGAGGACCCGGAGAAGGTGCGCCACAAGGTGCCCTTCGACAACTTAACGCCGCTCTATCCCGACGAACGGCTGAAGCTCGAAATCGACGATCCGACCCGTAAGGATTTGTCGTCCCGCATCATCGATCTCGTCGCGCCCATCGGCAAGGGCCAGCGCGCGCTGGTCGTGGCGCCGCCGCGCACCGGTAAAACCGTGTTGCTGCAAAACATCGCGCAATCGATCACCACCAATCATCCGGAATGCTATCTGATCGTGCTGCTGATCGACGAGCGGCCGGAGGAAGTCACCGACATGCAGCGCTCGGTGCGCGGCGAGGTCGTGTCGTCGACCTTCGACGAGCCGGCCGTGCGCCATGTGCAGGTCGCCGAAATGGTGATCGAGAAGGCCAAGCGCCTCGTCGAACATCGCCGCGACGTGGTGATCCTGCTGGATTCGATCACGCGACTGGGGCGCGCCTACAACACCGTGGTGCCCTCTTCCGGCAAGGTGCTGACCGGCGGCGTCGACGCCAACGCCTTGCAGCGGCCCAAGCGCTTCTTCGGCGCCGCGCGCAATATCGAGGAAGGCGGCTCGCTCACCATCATCGCCACCGCGCTGATCGACACCGGTTCGCGCATGGACGAAGTGATTTTCGAAGAGTTCAAGGGCACCGGCAACAGCGAGATCATTCTCGACCGCAAGGTCGCCGACAAGCGCGTTTTCCCGGCGCTGGACATCACCCGCTCCGGCACCCGCAAGGAAGATTTGCTGGTGGCGCCGGACATTTTGAAGAAAATGTACGTGCTGCGCCGTATCCTCAATCCGATGGGCACCGTCGACGCCATCGAATTCCTGCTCGGCAAGCTGCGCGAGACGCCGAAGGGCAATCAGGCGTTCTTCGACTCGATGAATACCTAACGCAGGCTGCGAAGTTTATTTCGTCTTGTAGGCTTCGCTCTTCGCGCTCTTCGGCTGGTGGTATTTCTTCGCCTCTTGGTTGATTTCGAGGATAAGGCCCTTGTACGCCGCCGTGTGAACGGCGGAGACGGAACAGTCCGGTTTGTTTCGAGGTTCCAGCATCTCTTCGATGGGCCTTGAGGCGTTGTCGCGCGTTTTATAAAGACGGGCAGAGGTTGCCGGTAAGTCATTACCTGGCCATCAAGCCCGTGAAGAATATAGATCGGGTTTTCATCTTTATTGCACAGCAGTTTTTTTGAATATTGCGGCCAGCGCGCCCCTATAGAGTTGATCCGCGACTTCTGCGACTTCCGGGTGCGATATATCTTTCTTGCAGTCGTTTTTCAGGGCTCGTTTTATTGCAGTCCAGCCTTTCGATTTGTTGCCGCGCCGTCGGGAATGATTTTGGTGAATTCGTCGCGCAGTGCGTCGTAAGTCGCATGCGTTTAAGATTGGGCGTTTACGGCGCCGATGGTCGTCGCGTCTTCCAGCGCTTTTTCGCCGCCTCGACCTCGGCGTGGTTTTTTTGTCCGGCGCTCGGCGACGCGTTGCTGAGAGGGCGCGGTCATCGAAAGGTCGTCGTCGAAAACGATCCCGGATTGCGACTCATTCGGCGCGATGGCAAGGAGGCTCGATGTTCGAAAACTTCGCCAATGTCTGGACCATCGTTGGTCTTGCCAGCGATGTGATCGCTGGCAAGCCGCTGGCGATGCGTGTGGCCGGCGAACGCGTCGTGTTTTTCCGCGACGGCGCTGGTAAGGCCGTGGCGCTGATGGATCAATGCCCCCATCGCGGCGTCGCCCTTTCGCTCGGGCGCGTCAGCCACGGCGAAATCGAATGCCCCTTCCATGGCTGGCGCTTCGACGGCGCCGGGCGCAATTGTCATGTGCCCTGGAATCCGGACGCCAAAACCGATCATCTCGGCGCTCATGCGCTGCCGGTTCGCGAGGCCGGCGGTTTGCTGTGGCTCTTCACCGGTTTCGAGCCCACCCTGGAACCGTCTGTTTCCGATACGTTTTTGCTTCGTAACGCAGTTGTGTGCGGTCAATGCGTGACCTGGCGGGCGCATTGGACGCGAGTCATGGAGAATATGCTCGATATGCCGCATCTGCCTTTTGTGCACCGCAAAACGATTGGCAAACAGGTCGGTCCTGCGGGCGGGCGACGGATGGACCTCGCGTGGGAGGAACAGCCTTTCGGCGCGAGGGTTTGGGGCAAGGTCGATGGCGCGCCGCGCCCGAGCCACCTCGAATATCGTTATCCCAACGCCATGGAGCTGTTTATCGATCCGCCCGGCAAATTATTGAGACTCTCGGCGATTTGCATTCCGGAGGACGAGGCGACGACCCGGCTGGTGCTGCTGACGGCGCGTAATTTCGCCCGATCCTCCCTGCTCGATCCCGTGTTTCGCTGGATGAACCGACGTATTGCGCGCGAAGACCAGCAGATCGTCGAGTCGTCGCTGCCAGCCGTGATTCCATTGGGGGGACAGGAGGCCTCGGTGCGCACTGATGCGCCGACACTGGCCTTCCGGCGCATCTACCGTCAAAAACTGCTCGGCGGGACCGTCGTTGCGCCGGCGCGCAGCGAGCCGACGGGGTCGGGTGATGTCTGAGGCGACCTCGGCCACCATCTATGCGCCCGGCGCCGGGATCGGCAAGGCCGCTATCGCGATTGTCCGGTTGTCCGGGCCACAGACATCGAGCATCGTCGAGAAAATGGCCGGAGAATTGCCGGCGCCGCGCGTCGCCCGTTACGCTGCGCTGCGCGATCCCGGCAGCGGCGAGTTGTTGGATCGATGCATCGTTCTGTATTTCCCGGCCCCAACGAGCGCGACCGGCGAAGACTACGCCGAGTTTCAAATCCATGGCGGACGGGCCGTGGTCGAGGGGGTTCTGGCGTCCCTCGCGCGCCAGTCCGGTCTACGCCCCGCCGATCCCGGAGAATTTGTCCGACGCGGCTTTATTAACGGCAAGCTCGATCTCTCGCAGGCGGAAGCGCTCGCCGATCTGATCGAGGCGCAGACCGAAGCCCAGCGGCGACAGGCGTTGCGCCTTGCGGGCGGCGCGTTGCGACGCAAGGTCGAACATTGGCGCGAGCTCTTGATCGAGGCGCTCTCGCTGGTGGAAGCTGAACTGGATTTTTCCGACGAAGCCGATGTCGATGTTTTCGACCGGCGCCGGCTCGATCCTTTGCTGGCGACGATTTGTGACGAGATCGCCGTCGCCCTGCAAGACAATCCAGCCAGCGAACGCATGCGCGACGGTTTCCGGGTCATGATCCTGGGGCCGCCGAACGCCGGAAAATCCACCCTGATCAACGCTTTGACGCAGCGCGATCTGGCGATTGTGTCGCCGCACGCCGGCACCACCCGCGACATGATTGAGGCGCATCTCGACCTGGAGGGGATGCCGGTGACCGTGGTCGACACGGCTGGCCTGCGCGACGCCCTGGACGAAATCGAGAAGCTCGGCGTCGCACGGGTGTTCGACGCGGTTGATGCGGCCGATCTGGCGATTTGGCTGTCGCCCGAGGGACGGGGGCCGCCGGAGACGATCGCCGCTGCGACCGACATTTTGCGCGTCGCCTCCAAATGCGATCTCGCACGCCCCCCGCCGGGGTGGCTGCCGCTGAGCGCTCCAACGGGCATGGGACTGGAGGCGCTGCTCGCCGAGATTGGCGCACGGGCGCGCGCGCGGCTGGGCGATGGCGATAGCGCGCTGTTCGCGCGCGTCAGGCACCGCGCCGCGACGCAGGCGGCCCATGCTGCGATAACGGCGGCCTCCCTACAGGACAAGCCGCTCGAATTGGTCGCAGAAGATTTGCGGCGCGCCGCCTGGGCTCTGGGTCGGATTGTCGGCTCGGTCGATGTCGAGGATATTCTGGACGCTGTTTTTTCTCGTTTCTGCATCGGAAAATGAGTATGAATGTTTCACGTGAAACAGACGCCGAAACCTCATCCAATGCCAAATTCGCTTCCGGGGGATAATTACGATGTGATCGTCGTCGGCGGCGGACACGCCGGCTGTGAAGCGGCGGCGGCGGCCGCCCGGCTCGGCGCCCGCACAGCGCTTGTTACTCATTCGCGCGCCAGCATCGGCGTCATGTCCTGCAATCCGGCGATTGGCGGGCTTGGAAAAGGTCAGCTCGTACGCGAAATCGACGCCCTCGACGGTCTGATGGGTCGGGTCGCCGACGCCGCCGGTATCCAGTTTCGCCTGCTCAACCGATCCAAGGGACCGGCCGTGCGGGGTCCCCGCGCCCAGGCCGACCGCAAGCTTTACCGCGTGGCGATGCAAAGCGCGATCGCAGAGCAGGAAAACCTTCAGGTTGTTGAAACGTCGGTCGAGGATCTGATCGTCGAGGACGATCGTATCGCAGGCGTCGTCACCGCCAGCGGCGAGACGATCCGCGCCGCCGCTGTGGTGTTGACCACCGGCACATTTCTTGGCGGCGTGATTCACATTGGCGAAGAGCGTTTTCCGGCCGGCCGCATGGGCGATCCGCCGGCGCAGGGATTGTCACGGCGCTTGCGCGCCGCAGGATTTCCGCTGGGCCGGCTGAAGACCGGCACGCCGCCGCGGCTCGATGGTCGGACGATTCGCTGGGAGGATCTGGAGCCGCAATGGGGTGACGACGAGCCGGAGCCCTTCTCGGCGCTGACGACCCGGATCGTCAATCGTCAGATCGCCTGCGCCATCACCCGCACGACCGGGGCGGTTCATGCCGCGATCCGCGCCAATCTGCACAACTCCCCGCTCCATACCGGGGCGATCACCGGTTCAGGTCCCCGCTATTGTCCCTCCATTGAGGACAAGATCATCCGGTTCGGCGACCGTGACGGACATCAGATTTTTCTTGAACCGGAGGGGCTGGACGACGACACCGTCTATCCCAACGGCATATCAACCTCGCTGCCGCGCGCCACGCAGGAAGCCTTCGTTCGCGCCATTCCCGGTCTTGAGTCCGTCGCCATTCTCCAGCCCGGCTACGCCATCGAATACGACTATATCGATCCAAGGGCGCTTCTTCCGAGCCTTGAAACCAAAATTTTCGCCGGCCTGTTTTTCGCTGGTCAGATCAATGGCACCACCGGCTACGAGGAGGCGGCCGCCCAGGGTCTCGTCGCCGGGCTGAACGCGGCGCGGCATGCCGCCGGCAAGGGGCCAGAGATCTTCGATCGCGCCGAAGCCTATCTTGGCGTCATGATCGACGATCTGGTGACGCGCGGCGTCAGCGAGCCCTATCGTATGTTCACCTCGCGCGCTGAATACCGGCTGTCGCTGCGCGCCGATAACGCCGACGAACGATTGACGCCCCGCGGGATGTCGATCGGGTGCATTGGCGCGATACGCGCCGCGCACTACGCCGATCAATCCGAGAAAAAGCGGCGGGCCCGGACGCTGCTCGACAGCCTTTCCCTCACGTCCTCGGCGGCGGCGCGTCAGGGCCTGCCGATCAATCAGGACGGTCAGCGGCGCAGCGCCTTTACGCTTCTCGCTTTTCCGGACATCACGCTGAAGCGGCTTACGACGATCTGGCCGGAATTGTCGGCGATTGACGCCAAAACCGCCGCGCGGCTCGAAACAGATGCGCGCTACGCGGTTTATCTGGATCGGCAGCAGGCCGATATTGACTCCTTTCGCCGCGACGAGGAGCTGAAACTGCCGGATACGCTGGATTACGACGCCATCGCCGGTCTTTCGGCGGAACTGCGCGGTAAACTCGCTTTTCTGCGGCCGCGCACCATTGGTCAGGCGCAGCGGATCGACGGCATGACCCCTTCGGCTTTGACGTTGCTGGCGGCGCGGGCCCGTCGGGCGTGACGTCAGCTCCCAAACCCGGCGACTGCGAACGGGCCCTGGCTATGTGCCCGTCTCTTGCCGCCATCCTCCCGGAATTGCGGCTCTATGAGCAGTTGCTGCGTCGCTGGCAGAAAACCATCAACCTCATAGCGCCCGGGACGCTCGATCAGATCTGGACGCGCCATTTCGCCGACTCGGCGCAAGTCCAGGCGGTCGCTCCCGAGGCGCGTTTATGGGCGGATCTTGGATCGGGCGCCGGTTTTCCTGGCCTGGTGACGGCCCTGCTTCTCAAGGACGCTCCCGGCGTGGTTGTTCATTTGATCGAGAGCGATCAGCGCAAGGCTGCGTTCTTGCGAGCTGTTTCACGTGAAACAGCGGCGCCGGCGCAAATTCACGTCGGCCGAATCGAGGATATTCTTGCGGATTTGTCTCCGGCTCCCGAGGCGATCAGCGCCCGCGCCCTGGCGCCGCTGACGGGCCTTGTGGATATGATGCGGCTTTCTCTGGAAAAGCGGGCGATTGGCGTCTTTTTGAAAGGGGCTGACTGGCGAAACGAATTGACCCTCGCCAGCGCGAAAGATAACGTCACTTATCGTACTATTGATAGCCGCACCGACCCGGACGCCCGATTGATCATTGTCGGCCGGTCCTGAAACCGGGAGCGGCGTGTCCCCGGGACCAAACGTGACCTCTCAAAAAACCGGACCGCGGACTCTTGTCCTCGCCAACCAGAAGGGCGGCGTCGGTAAAACGACAACGGCCATCAACCTCGGCACCGCGCTGGCCGCTGTCGGGGAAGAAGTGCTGGTCGTCGATCTCGATCCGCAGGGCAACGCCTCGACCGGTCTGGGCGTCGACCGCAAGGATCGCAAGATTTCGACCTATGACGTTATGCTTGGCGACAGCAGTCTCGCCGACGCCATCGTTCCAACGGCGGTCCCGCGTCTGTCGATTGCGCCCTCCACCCTCGATTTGCTGGGCGTTGAACTGGAGATTTCCGGTGAGAAGGACCGCGCATTCCGCCTGCGACGCGCTGTCGCCGAGCTCGCCGCCGGCGGCGGTCGGACTGGAACGAGATTCGATTATGTATTGATCGATTGCCCGCCTTCGCTCAATTTGCTGACAATCAATGCGCTGGCAAGCGCTGACGCGGTATTGGTGCCCTTGCAATGTGAATTTTTTGCGCTTGAGGGCCTGTCGCAATTGCTGTCCACCGTCGATCAGGTGTCGCAATCCCTTAATCCTGATCTGTCGATCCATGGCGTCGTGCTGACCATGTATGATCCGCGCAACAATCTGGCCAATCAGGTCGCTGCGGACGTGCGGCGTTTTATGGGCGACAAGGTCTATGAGACGATGATCCCGCGTAATGTGCGGGTTTCGGAGGCTCCGTCGCATGGCAAGCCGGTGCTGCTTTACGATCTCAAATGTTCTGGCAGTCAGGCTTATCTCAAGCTCGCGTCGGAAGTGATCCAGCGCGAAAAACGCCTGCGCGCCGCCTGACTCATGCATGGAGAGTGGAATGGCTGACGACTCGCGCCGGCGACTGGGCCGGGGCCTCGCGACCTTGCTCGGCGACGTCGCGTCCGATCCCGCGCCCGCCCGCGCCCGCGGGCCGAGACGCGCGCCAATCGAATTTCTCAGGCCCAATCCGCGTAACCCGCGAACCCAGTTCCGGGAAGCCGATCTCGCTGAATTGACCGCCTCCATTCGAGAAAAAGGCATTATTCAGCCGATTCTCGTGCGCACGATCATCGGCGTCGAAAACGTCTATGAGATCATCGCCGGGGAGCGTCGCTGGCGCGCGGCGCAGGCCGCCGGACTGATCGATGTGCCGGTAGTGATTCAGGAGGCCGACGATAAGGAAGCGCTTGAACTCGCGATCATCGAAAACGTCCAGCGCGCCGATCTCAACGCCATCGAAGAGGCGAAGGGCTATGAGCGGCTGGCGGCGGAGTTTGGTTATTCGCAAAGCGAGATCGCCAAGATTATCGGCAAAAGCCGCGCCCATGTCGCCAATACCCTGCGTCTGCTCAATCTTCCGGAGGCGACCCGCAAATTACTGAGCGAAGGAGCGATCTCGGCCGGCCATGGCCGCGCCCTGCTTGCCGTCGATCATCCCGACGCGGTGGCGCGACGGATTGTCGAGGAAGGCCTGACGGTGCGCGACGTGGAGTCGCTCGGCAAGGCCCCGCGGGCGCCGGGCACGAAAAACGCCAAATCGTCCACGCAACCGGGAGCGGGGACGGACGCCGACACGCGGGCGATGGAAAAATTATTGTCCGATGCGCTCGGCATGCGGGTTTCGATCCGTCATCGGGGCGAAGGCGGCGAGATCAGCGTGCGTTATGAAACGCTCGATCAACTCGACGCCCTGTGCCAGTTATTGAGCGCCTGACGGAATTTTTTGACATCGGACAATAAAAAAAACCGGCCCGCGTGGGGCCGGTTTCTTTGTCGTTGGCGATTGAAGATCAGAACTGCGGCAGGAGCGAGCCGGCCTTGGCGAGAACGCCGCCCGTTGCTGTATTTATGATGCCCGGCTCCTTGCTGCCACCGAAGCGGTAGGTCAGACCGGTCGACATCACCAGCGGGTTGATCTTGACCTGCAGATTCAGCGGAACGCTGAGCGGACCAAAGGGCGTTCCGGTGTTGGTCGCCCACACATGCGCGTTCGGCTCCATCATGATGTATTTCAGATCGAAGTTCCAACCCCAGTTCTGGTTCAGCATGTAGTCGAAGCCAGCCTGGCCGACCACGCCCCACGACGGGGTGATGCTGGCGGCGGTCGCCGTATTCCAGGTCACGGCGGTCGGCGCGACCGGCAACTGGAACTGGAAGGGCTGATTGCCGCCGCGGGTGCCCCAGAAGGCGGTGAAGTTCACGCCGGCGCCGAGGTAGGGCTGGAAACCACCGAAATTGGTGAAGTGATAAACCAGGGTCAGGGACGGCGGGAAAACCCAGGTCTTGATGACGCTGGAGCCGAAGATCGAGCCGGTGCCCTGAACGTGATGCGGCGTCACGCAGCAGATCGCCTCAACCGACCAGTTCTTGTTCAGATAATAGCCGAGGCTCAGCGACGGCACTGCTGACCAGGAGATCGTCGTTCCGGCGCCAGAGAAAACGCTGCCCGGTCCGAGGCTGTAGCCGGTGCTGTTCAGAACAGTGGTGGGGTTAGGGCCGACGCCCCAGAGATTCGGGATCAGCGAACCGGTTCCGCGATCATAGATCGTCGCAGTGCCGTCCAGCGGCACAACGGCTGAAGCGAGCAGGCGGACCTGGAAACGCTGGAAATCGTCAACGACGACGGGCGCTTCCTTGCGGGTCGGCAAATCGGCCGCGAAAGCGGAGACCGCAGAGGCCCCCATCGCGATGGCGGCTATGGCGCCGCGAACTAACGTTTTCATGTGGAACCCCCGTCAAAAGAAATTTCGCTTCGGACACGACGACGACGCGTCGCGCCGGGTCGAGAGGACGTTGCTATGGATTTCGCAAAAATGATTTGATGTAAGTCAATAATTAGGGAGGGCTTGTTTCATTCTCTGTGAATGTGACCAATCGGCAACATTTTTGGGCATTGCCTTGAGGACGGGGCGGAGCTAAGCGAAATACGGATTCCGTCCTGAAATTCGTAGACTATGCGCAAAGCGGGAGCATCGACCCGCGCCGGAGCGTTCAAAGTGCCTTCACCCGCCGTCGCCGCCGAACCGGCGGTTTCCGTCGAGCTCGCGGCGGCCCATGGGCTCAAGTCCGACGAATATGCCCGAATTCTCTCGCTGATCGGGCGGACGCCCACCTATACCGAGCTCGGCATTTTCTCGGCAATGTGGAACGAGCATTGTTCCTACAAATCCTCACGCATTCATTTGCGCAAATTGCCGACCACGGCGCCCTGGGTGATTCGCGGCCCCGGCGAAAACGCCGGCGTGATCGACATCGGCGACGGCGACGCCTGCGTTTTCAAAATGGAAAGCCATAATCACCCGTCGTTCATCGAGCCCTATCAGGGCGCGACGACGGGGGTGGGCGGGATTCTCCGCGATGTCTTCACCATGGGGGCGCGCCCCGTCGCTTGTTTGAATCTTCTGCGATTCGGTCAGCCCGCGCATCCAAAAACCCGGCATCTGATCGCGGGGGTCGTCGCCGGCATCGGCGGTTACGGCAACAGCTTCGGCGTGCCGACCGTCGGCGGCTCGACGGAATTCGACGCCGCCTATGACGGCAATATTCTCGTCAACGCCATGGCGGTCGGTCTGGCGCGCGCCGATTCGATTTTCTATTCGGCGGCGGCGGGCGTCGGGAATCCGATCGTCTACCTCGGCTCGAAGACGGGCCGCGACGGCATACACGGCGCGACCATGGCCTCGGCCTCGTTCGAGGCGGACGCGGAGGAGAAACGTCCGACGGTTCAGGTCGGCGATCCCTTTTCCGAAAAACTGTTGCTGGAAGCCTGTCTGGAATTGATGGCTTCAGGCGCCGTCATCGCCATTCAGGATATGGGAGCCGCTGGTCTGACCTCTTCGGCGGTCGAAATGGGCGCCAAGGGCAACCTCGGCGTCGAACTCGATCTTGACGCCGTGCCCTGTCGCGAGACCGGCATGAGCGCTTATGAGATGATGCTGTCGGAAAGCCAGGAGCGCATGCTCATGGTGCTCAAGCCCGAACTTGAGCCAAAGGCCGAGGGTATCTTCCGTAAATGGGGGTTGGATTTCGCGATTGTCGGCAAGACCACCGACACGCTGCGCTTTGTTGTGAAGCATCGCGGCGAGGTGAAGGCGGATTTGCCGATTAAGGAGCTGGGCGACGAAGCGCCCGTTTACGACCGCCCTTATGTCCCTACGCCGAAGAAGCCGGTGCTGGACGCAAGCAGCATTGTTGCGCCAATCCCGGCGCGCGAGGCTCTCCTGAAGCTGCTGTCGACGCCCAATCTTTGCGCCAAACGCTGGATCTGGGAACAATACGACCATCTCATTCTCGGCAACAGCGTGCGACGGCCGGGCGGAGACGCTGCGGTGATTCGGGTCAAGGATGGTCCCAAAGGCCTTGCGCTGACGACCGACGTCACGGCGCGCTATTGCGTCGCGGACCCCGTCGAGGGCGGCAAACAGGCGGTCGCCGAAGCCTGGCGCAATATCACCGTGCGCGGCGCGACGCCCTTGGCCCTTACCGACAATCTCAATTTCGGCAATCCCGAACGGCCCGAAATCATGGGCCAGTTCGTCGGCTGTCTCGAAGGCATCGGCGCGGCGGCGCGCGCGCTCGATTTCCCGATCGTGTCGGGCAATGTCTCGCTCTACAATGAAACGCAGGGCGCCGGCATTTTGCCGACGCCGGCGATAGGCGGCGTCGGAGTGATCGCCGATGTGCGCAAAGCGGCGCATAGCGGTTTCACACGCGAAAACGACGTCGTCGCGCTGATTGGAGACACCGGGGGGTGGCTGGGTCAATCGGCGTGGCTGCGCGATATCCTGGGCCGCGCGGAGGGCGCGCCCCCGCCCGTCGATCTCGACGCCGAGCGTCGAAATGGCGATTTCGTCCGCGAACTTATCCTTGCCGGCCGCGTCACCGCCGCTCATGATCTGTCCGATGGCGGACTCGCGGTCGCGCTCGCCGAGATGGCGCTGGAAAACGGCGTCGGCGCACAGATCGCTCAGTTACCCGATGGTCCCGCGCATGCGGCGCTATTTGGCGAGGATCAGTCGCGCTATCTCGTCGCCCTCGATCCCGAAGAGGCCGGCGAAGTCGCCACAGAAGCGCTCGCAAAGGGCGTTCCGTTTCTCGCGCTGGGGACAACCGGCGGCGCGGCGCTCGTCTTGCCGGGGGAACAACCGATCGAGTTGTCGGCTTTAAAAACGGCTTTCGAAACGTCTTTGCCGGCCTATATGTCGGGAGACGACAACGCCTTCGGGCGCTGACCTCTGGTTTTTTAGGAAAACCGCCCATGCCTATGCCCGCCGCCGAAATCGAACGGCTGATCAAACAGGCGCTTCCCGACGCAATCGTCGAACTCACGGCGCTCGCCGGGGACGACGATCACTGGGCCGCCACGGTGATTTCTGAACGCTTTCGCGATCTCTCGCGCGTTAAACAGCATCAACTCGTCAACGCCGCCTTCGGCGGGCGGCTGGGCACGGAGCTTCATGCGCTGGCCTTGACCACGCGCGCGCCCTAGGCTTTTTCATTCATTGCGGCAACGCATGATCGTCGGCGCCTTGACCGCCGAATGGAAGGAAGAAAAATGTCGGACGCAATTCACCAACGGATCAAAAGTGAAATCGAGAGCAGCGACGTCGTGCTGTTCATGAAAGGCACGCCCCAGGCCCCGCAATGCGGTTTCTCCATGCAGGTCGTGCAAATGCTCAATCATCTTGGCGTGCCCTACAAGGCGATCAATGTTCTTGCCGACGGCGACATTCGCGAGGGCATCAAGGCCTATTCGAACTGGCCGACCATTCCGCAGCTTTATGTGAAAAACGAATTCATCGGCGGCTGCGATATTACGCGGGAAATGTTCCAGAGCGGCGAACTTGTCGAATTGCTGGACAAGGAAGGCGTATCGCATAGTTGACCGGCGACTTCCGCAGGAAGGGTGGGAACAAGCGCCGGCGTTGCAACGCCGGCGTTTTTGTTTTTGCCGTTTGACGGGTGGAGAGTTCCGTTGCAAGCCTTGTTCGCATGACCATTGCGCCTCTCGCCATCACTCTGGGCGATCCCGCCGGCATCGGGCCCGAACTGTTGCTCAAGGCCTGGCGGGCGCGTGAAACAAAACGATTGCCGGCGTTTTTCGCCGTCGCCGACCCAACCTTGCTCTCGCATCGCGCGCAGGCGCTTGGTCTCGGGATCGCAATAGAAACCTCGACGCCTGAGTCAGCATCGGCGATCTTCGAGCGGGCCCTGCCGGTGACGCCGCTGACGCGCACAACCCAGCCAGTCGCAGCAGGCCGGCCCGATGTCTCGAATGCGCCGGCGATCATCGAGTCCATCGAACGCGCCGTCGCCTGCGTGGCCAATGGTTCGGCGCGCGCCGTGGTGACCAACCCGATCGCCAAATCCGTTCTTTACGCAGCAGGCTTCGCGCACCCCGGCCATACCGAATTTCTGGGCGAACTGGCGCGACAAAATTACGGAGCGCCCTGTCGCGCCGTGATGATGTTGTGGGCGAGAGAACTCGCCGTCGTTCCCATCACGATCCACATTCCGTTGAGCGAGGCGCCTCGAAAACTGACGCGCGAACTGATCATTGAAACGGCCACGATCGTCGCCCGCGATATGGCCGGGCGTTTTGGAATAGCGCAGCCTCGCCTGGCTTTTTCGGGCCTGAACCCTCACGCCGGCGAGGATGGCGCGCTGGGGCGCGAGGAGATCGACGTCATGGCGCCGGCCCTTGCCGTTTTACGCGAAACAGGGATCGACGCGCGCGGTCCGTTTCCCGCCGACACGCTGTTTCACGCTGCGGCGCGCGCCGGCTACGATGTCGCGCTGTGTCCAACCCACGATCAGGCGTTGATACCGATCAAGACGCTGGCCTTCGAGCGCGGCGTGAACGTCACGCTCGGCCTCCCCTTCGTGCGCACCTCGCCCGATCATGGCACAGCGTTCGATATCGCCGATAAAGGCGTCGCCGATCCAACAAGCCTGATCGAGGCGATCCGACTTGCGGACCGGATGACGTCGTGATCGACGATCTGCCGCCGCTGCGCGAGATCGTCGCGCGCCATGGTCTCGACGCCAGAAAAGCGCTCGGCCAGAATTTCCTGTTCGATCTCAATTTAACCTCGCGGATCGCGCGGGCCGCCGGCGCGGCGCCTGAGACGACAATCATCGAAATCGGTCCCGGTCCCGGCGGACTGACTCGCGCTTTGCTGGCGCAAGGCGCGCGCGTCATCGTCATCGAGCGCGATGCGCGATGTCTGCCGGCGCTGGAAGAGATCGCCGCGCATTATCCCGGTCGTCTGACCGTGGTGGCGGACGACGCGCTGGAAATCGATTTGCCGAATCTGCTGGCGCGCGAAGGCGTGACGACGCCGGCGCGCATCTGCGCCAATCTCCCCTACAATATCGCAACGGCCTTGCTGACGCGCTGGATCGAAACCGAGCCCTGGCCTTCCGTGTTCGATCGCTATGTTCTGATGTTTCAAAAGGAGGTGGCGTTGCGCATTGTCGCGACGCCCGCGCAGCGCGTCGATTATGGCCGCCTCGCCGTCCTGTGCGGCTGGCGAACCCGAGCGCGGATTCTCTTCGACGTCTCGCCCTCGGCGTTCACGCCGCCGCCGAAAGTCGTCTCCTCGGTGGTGGAGATTGTGCCCGATCCGGCGCCCCTGTCCTGCGACGCGAAAACGCTGGCGCGGATGACGCAGGCGGCGTTCGGCCAGCGCCGCAAGATGTTGCGTCAAAGCCTGAAGTCGCTGGGCGTCGCGCCGTCGCCTTTGCTGGCGGCGGCGGGGATCGATGAAACAAAACGCGCCGAAGAAATCGATGTCGCGGGTTTTGTGGCGCTCGCCAACGCCATGTCCAACGCCATGTCCAACGACATGTCCAACGACATGTCCAACGCCTGAAGGCGTAAAGGCGAGGCGGAGCTTATTCGCTGAGTAATTTTTCGACAAAGGCCTCCATGCCGTCTTCCCGCCGCGGCCGGCGCTGGCGTTCGGCGCGCAGGATGGCGATCAGATCGTCGAAGGAGCGCTGCAGATCGTCGTTGACGATGACATAATCATACTCCTTCCAGCGGGCGATTTCCCGGCGGGCGTTCTCAAGCCGTTTTTCGATCACGTCACGGGAATCTTCGGCGCGCCGTTCGAGACGCGCGCGCAATTCCTTCATCGACGGCGGCAGAATAAACACGCTGACCGTGTCGGCGCTCAGCTTCTCGCGCACCTGACGCGTGCCCTGATAGTCGATGTCGAACAGACAATCGCGTCCCTGCGCGAGAATCGCCTCAACCGGCGCGCGCGGCGTGCCGTAATAATTGCCATGCACCTCCGCCCACTCCAGCAACTCGCCGGCGTCGCGCGCCGCGATGAACTGTTTCTCGCCGATGAAGCGGTAATGGATGCCGTCGACTTCGCTCGAACGCCGCGCCCGCGTCGTCACCGAGATCGACAGCGTCAGATCGAGATCGCGATCCTGAAGCATCATGCGCGTCAGCGTTGTCTTGCCGGCGCCGGAGGGCGACGACAGGATCAGGACGACGCCGCGCCGGGCGGGAAAAGTGTTGTCCATCGATTTTGCGTTCCGGAAATTTCTCGACCTTCGCCCAGGAGCGTTTTCCGCCGAAGCTGAAACCGGTTTGGCGAAGGAAATCGCGTTAAAACAAAAGGACCAGAGCCCCGCTCTGATTCATTCAGACCGGGAAATGCTCTAGGCGAGGGATGACGGGCTGACAACCGCATGGGCTCTCCCCGTGGGCTCTCCGCATGGGCCTTCCGCATGGGCCTTCCGCATGGGCCTTTGCCGCCGAGGCGCTCATGAACCTATTCGATGTTTTGGACCTGTTCGCGCCATTGTTCGATCTCGATTTTCATGTCGAGACCCAACGCAGTGAGCGCGGCGTCGCCGGATTTGGCGCATAGCGTATTACTTTCGCGCCCCAGCTCCTGAGCGAAAAAATCGAGGCGCCGGCCAATGGGGCCGCCCTTCTCAAGCAGGTCCCGGGCGCTCGCGACATGCGCCTTGAGCCGGTCCAGCTCCTCGCGGATGTCGCTTTTTACGGCGATCAGCACCGCTTCCTGATGCAGCCTCGCCGGATCGAGCCCCTCGGCGCTCTCCATCAATCTGGCGATCTGCTGGGCGAGCCGCTCGCGAATCGCCTCGGGCTGACGGGCGGGCAAAGCGTCAGCCTGCGACGCGAGTTCGCTGATACGATCAAGCCGCGCGCGCAAGACGCGCGTCAAGGCCGCGCCTTCCTCCCGACGCGCGGCGAGCAGCGCGTCCAGCGCCGTGTCCAGCGCCCGCAGAACATGGCTTTCCAGTGCGGCCCGCTGCGCCTCGTCTTCTTCCGGCTGCGCAATTTCGACTATTCCAGGAATGCTCAGCAGCCCGTCGAGGGCGGCCGGCCGAAGATTGGCGTGCAGGGGCACGTCGTCCAGCGCCATGAGCAGCCGATCGAGCGCGGCGCGGTTGATTCGCGCGGGCGCCGTCTCATCCACGCGTTTGGCGGACAGATTGGCGGCTACCGATCCGCGCGTCAGACGCGCCGCTATTGCGCCGCGCGACTTGATCTCCACCGCGTCGAATGCGGGCGGGACCCGCAGCCGCAGGTCCAGTCCCCGGGCGTTGACGCTTTTAAGCTCCCAGGCGTAGGCCCAGGCGCCGAAGGCGCCATGGGCGCGGGAGAAGCCTGTCATGCTGGCGACGGTCATGCCTGCTCCTTTGCGACCTGCTTAAGCGCGGCGATGGGCGCGGCCGTCAACGAAGGCTGGTGGTCGCGGGAACAGTCTTGGCCGAAGAGAGATCCCAGCTCCTGTCCTTCAGTGGATCCAGCGCGGTGCCCTCGGAGGCGTCGAAAGCACGGGGCCTCAGGGGCTTGTCGCCCGGCGACAGCGCCAGAGGCGCGGCTGAGGAAAGGGTTGCGGCGCCGGGCCGCGCCGACTCGTCCTTTTCGGCAAGCGCGTCTGTCGGCATCTCGTCGGAGCCGGCGGCGAGGCCGAGACGCGCGGCGCGGGCTTTCTGCTCGGCGCGACGGGCCGGCGAAACCGGATAGGCGTCGACCGCCGGCGGTTCGTCCGGCAGCGCTCGCCCATCGGCGCTTTCCTGGGCCATATCGGCGCGATCATCCTCGCCGCCCCCGCCGGCATTGGCTGAAGCGAGCATATCGGCCTCGAAGCGCGAGGGATGATTAAGCGGTTGCGCAACGTCTTCGCTGAAGAAGGGACGCACCCGGCGAAAAACGATAAGGTCGGACGCGGCAGGCTCGCTGGGATCGTCATAACCGCCCAGCACGAAGGCGGCCATCGCTGGACCGTAGACGCCAATTCTGTGCGTGGCGCCGCCGTCAGCGGCCATAATGCGACCGACCGGATAGTCCTCCGGCGCGCGGGCGAAATCAAGCAATCGTCCAATCGGCGCCTGGGTGCGCCTGTCGTTTTTCGGCGCTGCCGGCGCCGTCGCGCCCGGCGGGGCGTGATCAGGCGTTTCGCCCGACTTGCTCTTGTTGTCTTGCTCGATGCGGCGCCATTGCTGAACATTGCGCGAATGGTTGGCCAGCGAATTGGCGAATACATGCCCGCCTGTGCCGTCAGCCACGAAGTAGAGATCGTCGGTCGCGGCGGGGTGGGCGACGGCCTCCAGAGCCGCGCGGCCCGGATTGGCGATCGGTCCCGGCGGCAGGCCGTCGATGGCGTAGGTGTTGTAGGGCGTGTATTTCTCGATCTCCGAACGCAGAATGCCGCGTCCCAGCGATCCCTTGCCGCCGACGAGACCGTATATGATCGTCGGATCGGATTGTAACCGCATGTGTTTGCGCAGTCGGTTGACGAACACGGCGGCGACGCGCGGACGCTCTTCCGCCTTGCCGGTCTCCTTCTCGACGATCGATGCGAGGGTCACAAGTTCGCGGGGCGAACGCACCGGCAAATCGGCGTCGCGCTTCGCCCAGATCTGTTCGACAAGCTTGCGCTGATCCTCCTGCATTTTCGAGATCAGACGGGCGCGGGGGAAGCCGCGCGGGAATTTGTAGGTGTCGGGAAGCAGAGCGCCCTCTTTGGGCGTTTCGGCGATGTCGCCGGCGAGCATGTCGTTTTCACGAAGACGTTGGAGAATCTGTTCGCTGGTCAACCCTTCCGGCGCCGTGAAACTGTGCATCACTTGCCGCCCCGCGATCATCTCGTCGATGGCTTCGCGCAGGCTGACCCGCGTCTTGAAGAGATATTCGCCGGGCTTGATTTTGTTTCGGGCTCCGGTGACGAGCAGCGTGTAATACATCAGCGAGGGATTATCGATGACGCCTTCGCGCTGTAGCTGCGCAATCATCTCCGATGTCTCGCCGCCGGGCGGCAAATAGACGATCTTGTCTTGAGCCAGCGGGCCAGGCTCCTTGAGTTTATGCATCATTGCGATCACGCCGAAGGCGCCGGCGACAAGGACAACGAGCAGGAAACTGAGGAAGCCGCTCATCGCCGAGAGCGTGCCGTCGCGGCGTTTTTTCCTTGGCGGCGCCGGCGGGGTCTTGGGTTGCGTGGTTTGCTTCGGGGCGGCGACCGGCTTGCGGGCAGCAGGCGGCGGAGTTTCGACAACCGGCGGGCGCGGAGCGGCGACCGGCGCCTCCTCGCGCCTGGGCGCAGGCGCAGGCGCAGTCTTGGACGTGGGCGTGGGCGTGGGCTTGGGCGTCTCTGACTCTCGGACGGCCTCCCGGACCTCGCCCGGAGAGTTTGCCGACCCCTTGGCCTCTTGGATGACTTGAGCTTCTTGACTGTCTTGCTTGAGCTCTGAGGCGACGGCGTTATTGGCCTTTTCATCGACGGAGGGCGGTGCGGCGGCCTCCATCGCGGCGTCGACCGGCTTGTCCTTCTGGACGATGGTTTCGTCCGTCGTCTTCTCGTCCTTTTGCTCCGGCTCGCTCATCGTCGTTACGCCAAATCCCTTCGCGCCCGGGCGCGAGACTTCACCGATGTCCGACGCGATAAATATGCGCCCCATGGTTGTCGCAGACATCCCATGGCTGACGCAGACTAGGCTGGATTGTGGCGAATTCAGGAACGAGAGGAAAGGTTAACGATTTACTAACGCGCAAACGACAATGTTTGCGGCGTTTTTTCAGAAGTGTTGCCGAAAAGCCTCAGAGGCGCTCCTCATGACGGCTTGCGGAACAGCAGCGAGGCATTGGTCCCGCCAAAGCCGAAGGAGTTGGACAGCGCCAGATTGATCTCGCGGGTACGCGCATGATGCGGCACCAGATCAATGGCTGTCTCGACGGAAGGGTTGTCGAGATTGCGGGTCGGCGGCGCGACGCCATGGGTCATCGCCAGAATGGTGTAGACCGCTTCGACCGCGCCAGCGGCGCCAAGCAAATGGCCAATGGCGGATTTCGTCGACGACATCGACAGATTGGCGCCGGCGTTGCCGAGCAGCCGCTCAACGGCGCGCAATTCGATCTCGTCCCCCAGCGGGGTCGAGGTGCCATGGGCGTTGACGTAATCGATGTCCGAGACCGATGTGTTCGAGCGTTTGAGCGCCATCTTCATGCAACGATAGGCGCCGTCGCCGTCTGGAGTCGGCGCGGTGATATGATAGGCGTCGCCCGACATGCCGTAACCGATCAGCTCGGCGTAAATCTTCGCGCCGCGCGCTCTGGCGTGTTCATAGTCCTCAAGAACGACGCAGCCGGCGCCCTCCCCCAGCACAAAGCCGTCGCGGTTGCGGTCGTAGGGGCGCGAGGCGGCTTCGGGGCGATCATTGAAGCCCGTCGTCAGCGCCCGGCAGGCGGCGAATCCCGCGACGCCAATGCGGTTGACCGGAGATTCGGCGCCGCCGGCGACCATCACATCGGCGTCGCCCATGGCGATGATGCGGGCGGCGTCGCCAATGGCGTGGGTGCCGGTCGCGCAGGCCGTGACGACCGCATGATTGGGGCCTTTCAGCCCGTGCAGGATCGAGACATAGCCGGCGACAAGATTGATGATTCGTCCCGAGACGAAGAAAGGCGACACCCGACGCGGCCCCTTTTCAAGAAGGGTGACGGAGGTTTCGTAAATACCGCCCAGTCCGCCGATGCCGGAGCCGATCAGGACGCCCGTGGTTTCCTGTTTCTCGGGCGTGTCGGCGGTCCAGTTGGCGTCTTTCAGCGCCTGTGTCGCGGCGCAGACGCCATAGATGATGAAATCATCGACCTTGCGTTGTTCCTTGGGGTCGAACCAGTCGTCGGGATTGAAGGTTCCATTGGCTCCGTCGCCGCGCGGAACGACCGCTGCGATCTGACAGGCGAGATCGTTCACCTCGAACATGTCGATGCGCCGGAAACCATGTTCGCCGGCGGCAAGACGCCGCCAGTTGGTTTCAACGCCGCACCCGAGCGGCGAAACGACGCCAAGACCGGTCACGACGACCCTGCGCATGGTCAACTCTCAAGAAAATTATTTGGTGAAGAGATGTGGCGAAGAGATGCGTCCCGCAGGTCGGAACAGCGCGGCGCTTCGGCCGCGCGTCCCTCTCCGGGACCTCAGGCGGCCTGGGCCTTGACGAGGAAATCGACGGCGTCGCCGAAGGTGGCGATCTTTTCCGCGGCGTCGTCTGGAATCTCGACGCCGAATTCTTCTTCAAAAGCCATAACCAGTTCGACGGTGTCGAGCGAATCGGCGCCGAGATCGTCGATGAAATTGGCGTTGGTGACGACTTTCTCAGGCTCGACGCCGAGATGCTCGATAACGATTTTTTTTACGCGCTCGGCGACATCGCTCATGATTATCCGTCCCTGTCTGTAATGCTTGCCTTTTGACGACGTGCGTGGGCGCGCCATGCGGTTCGTCGTCTGCTTCAAAATCCTCACGCCGTCCCCGCGTTCGCGGCGGTCCGGACAACTCGTGCGGAGGCCCGAAACGTGACCTTTGTCGGTCAAGACACCGGTCTTCGACAGCGTCGCCCGGATAACACAATCCGGCGGGCGTGGCGAGACCGGCGGGTCCCGGCGACCCTCATGTCCCGGATCGCCGGTCGCGTCAAGAAGCACCGGCGCCGCACGGGGACCTTGCCTCGACCGTGGCGGGGATCAAATCATGGCCATGCCGCCGTTGACGTGCAGGGTCTGGCCAGTGACATAGGACGCTTCGGCGCTGGCGAGATAGACGACCGCCCCCGCCACGTCGGCGCCGACGCCAAAGCGGCCGGCCGGAATACGTTTCAGGAATTCCTTCCTTAAGTCGTCCGTCAGCTTGTCGGTCATCGGGCTTTCGATGAAGCCCGGCGCGACGCAATTCACGGTGACTCCCCGCGCGGCGACCTCGGCGGCCAGCGATTTCGACATGCCGATCATGCCAGCCTTGGAGGCTGCGTAATTCGCCTGACCGCCGACTCCGCCGGTGACTCCGACGATAGAGGTGATTCCGATGATGCGGCCGAAGCGCTTTTTGATCATGCCGCGCAGCGCGGCGCGACTGAGACGGAAAGCGGTGGTCAAGTTAACTTCGATCACCTCGTCCCAATTTTTGTCTTTAAGGGCTATCGTCAGCATGTCGCGGGTGACGCCGGCGTTGTTGACGAGGATATCCAGGCCATTCAGCGCCTCTTCCGCCGCCGGGATCAGCCGGTCGGCGTCGGCGCGATCCGAGAGATTGCAAGGCAGGACGTGGACGCCCGGTCCAATCTCGGCGGCGAGCGCCTCCAAGGCCTCAAGCCGCGTGCCCGAAAGCGCGACGGTCGCGCCGGCGGCGTGAAGGCTCCTGGCGATGTCCTTGCCAATGCCGCCGGTCGCGCCGGTCACCAGCGCGGTCTTGCCCGTAAGATCGAACATTGAGACGTTTCCTTTCGATTATAAATATTGAATCAATTGATCTATTTCATTCATACGAAAGCGCGATAGGCGTCGAGGTCGGCAGGGACCCCGACAGAAATCCCGCTTGTCTCAGCTGCGATTCGCTTGAGCAGGCCGGCAAGAACCTTACCCGATCCGCATTCGACGAATTTCGTCACGCCCTGACCGGCCATGAAGGCGACGCATTCGCGCCAGCGCACCGAGCCGGTGACCTGCCGGACCAGCAGTTCGCGGATGGTTTCTGGGTCCGTCACCGGGGCCGCCGTGACATTGGCGACAACCGGGACGACCGGGATTTTGACGGCGGTTTTGGAGAGCGCGTCGGCCATGGCGTGGGCGGCCGGCTCCATCAGCGCGCAATGGAAGGGCGCGGACACCGGCAGCAGCACGGCGCGCTTGACGCCCTTGTCTTTGGCCACGTCGATCGCCTTTTCGACCGCCGTCCTGGCGCCGGAGACGACTACCTGACCGCCGCCGTTATCATTGGCGACTTCGCAGACGCCCCCCGCCTCGGCCGCCGCTTCGGCAGCGATGGCGCGGGCCTGATCAAGGTCGGCGCCGAGCAGCGCCGCCATCGCGCCCTCGCCCACTGGCACGGCCGCCTGCATCGCCTGACCGCGCCGTTGCAGCAAGCGCGCCGTATCCCAGATTGACAGCGCGCCGGCGGCGGCGAGCGCCGAATATTCGCCGAGCGAATGGCCGGCGACAAACGCCGCGTCGCGTTTGAGATCAAGGCCGCATTCGGCCTCCAGCACCCGGACAACGGCGAGCGAGACCGCCATCAACGCCGGCTGGGCGTTGGCGGTCAGCGTCAACTCCGCCTCCGGCCCCTCGAACATCAGCCGCGAGAGCGGTTGCAGCAGGGCCTCGTCGACCTCCTGAAAGACGTAGCGGGCGGGCTCGAAATTTTCGGCGAGCGCCTTGCCCATGCCGACCGCCTGCGATCCCTGTCCCGGAAATATAAACGCACGCGTCATGATCAACCCCGCTGCTCGCTGTTTGACGTCGCCGCCGCGATTGAACCGCTGCGGCAGGCCTGTCAAGGCCGCCCATGAGGTCGCCCATGAGGCCGCCGCGAGCTTGCGCGAGAACGCCCGGGCGTCAATCCGCCGCGCGGTTGCGGATCAACTCCTCAATGACGCCGGGATCGGCGAGGGTCGAAGTGTCGCCGAGCGCGCCGGTTTCGCCCTCGGCGATCTTGCGCAGGATGCGGCGCATGATTTTGCCCGAGCGGGTTTTCGGCAGGGCGGGCGCGAACTGGATCACGTCGGGCGCGGCGATGGGTCCGATCTCCTTGCGCACCCAATCGATCAGTTCCTTGCGCAGATGCGGCGTCGGCGTCGCGTCCGTCATCAGCGAGACATAGGCCCAGACGCCCTGACCCTTGAGATCGTGGGGATAGCCGACGACCGCCGATTCCGACACCAGCGGATGCGCGACCAGAGCGCTTTCGATCTCGGCTGTCCCAAGACGATGGCCCGAGACATTGATCACGTCGTCGACCCGGCCAGTGATCCAGTAATAGCCATCGGCGTCGCGCCTTGCGCCGTCGCCTGTGAAATATTTTCCCGGATAGGCGGTGAAATAGGTTTGCGCGAACCGTTCGTGATCGCCAAAGACGGTGCGCATCTGTCCCGGCCACGAGTCGGCGATGACCAGATCGCCCTCGCAGGGCCCGTCGAGAACCTTGCCGGTCTTGTCGACGATTTCGGGAAACACGCCGAACAACGGCAGCGTCGCCGAACCGGGCTTGAGGTCGGTGGCGCCAGGCAGCGGCGAAATGAGGACCCCGCCGGTCTCGGTCTGCCACCAGGTGTCGACGATCGGGCAGCGACTATCGCCGACGACGCGGTAATACCATTCCCACGCCTCTGGATTGATCGGCTCGCCCACCGAGCCGAGCAGGCGCAGGCTCTTGCGGCTGGCGCGCGTCACCGCCGCATCTCCGGCGGCCATCAGCGCGCGGATCGCCGTCGGCGCCGTGTAGAAAATCGTTACGCCATGTTTGTCGATCGTCTCCCAGAACCGCGAGGGGGTTGGCCATGTCGGCACGCCTTCGAACATCAGCGTCGTCGCCCCGTTGGCCAGCGGTCCGTAGACAATGTAGCTGTGGCCCGTCACCCAGCCGACGTCGGCGGTGCACCAGTAGACGTCGTCATCGCGGCAATCGAACACCGCTTCATGGGTCATTGACGCGTAAACGAGGTAGCCGCCGGTCGTGTGCAACACCCCCTTTGGTTTGCCGGTCGAGCCCGAGGTGTAGAGGATGAACAGGGGATCTTCCGCGCCCATCTCGGCGTATGGACAATCCGCGCGCGCCTGCGACGCTTCGCTTCGATAGTCGAAATCGCGGCCGGGCGTCATATCGACGGCGGCGCCTGTGCGGGCGACGACGATGACGCGTTGATGTTTTTGATGCTCGGGCGAAAGCCTCTCCAGCGCGGCGTCAACGTTTTCTTTCAACGCCGTGCGCCGGCCGCCGCGCACGCCCTCGTCGGCGGTGACGGTCACGCGGCTCGCCGCATCTTCGATCCTGCCGGCCAGCGCGTCGGGCGAGAACCCGCCGAAGACCACCGAGTGAATGGCGCCGATCCGCGCGCAGGCCAGCATCGCGAAAGCAGCTTCCGGAATCATCGGCAGGTAGATCGTCACACGATCGCCCTTACGCACGCCATGATTACGCAGGACATTGGCGAAGCGACAAACTTCTTCATGCAATTCGCGATAGGTGATATGGCGCGAGACCGAAGGATCATCGCCTTCCCAAATAATCGCCACCTTGTCGGGGCGGGTCGCCAGGTGACGATCGACGCAGTTCATGGCGACGTTTGTGGCGCCGTCCTCGAACCATTTGATCGATACATTGTGGGCGTCGAAACTTGTGCGCTTGACCCTGGTGAAAGGCGTGATCCAGTCGAGCCGGTGGGCCGCCTGCGCCCAGAATCCCTCAAGATCGCGCGCCGCCGCCGCCGTGCGATCACGATAGGCGGCCGCATTGATCAGCGCCGTGCGTTTCCAGTTATCGGGAACGGGATAAATGCTATCGTTCATGGCTTTCCCTTGACGCGGGCGGCTCGACATGGGTCCGCCATGCGCCGGCGTTTTCAGCGATTTCGAGATTATGCTGCATGCGCCGCATCATCAGACGCATCAGATAGAAACTGAACTCCGGGTCTTGCGCGGCCAGTTGCAGGAGATCCTCGTAACGGATGGCCAGCAGCTCGACGGCGGTTTCAGCGATGGCGGTGGCGGTGCGGCGGTTTTCATCGGTGAACATGCCCATTTCGCCAAAAAAGGCGACTGATTTCAAAACGACTCCCGGCTCGAACAAACGCACGTCGCCGCGCAACAACACATAGGCCTCATCGGCCAGATCGCCCCGGTAATGCAGGGTGAAACCCGCCGGCAATTTAATGGTTCGCATGTAGGGGCGCAGCCATTCGTAATCGAACGAAGTGTCGGCTCCATCGCTGTTAGCCCGACGCATGTGGTCGACCAGATCGCGCATTTGCTTCAGTCGCATCAGGTTGACCGGCAGCAGAAAGGCGTTCAGCGCGCACAGACCGTAAAAACCATCGATAAAAAAATAAATCGCGAACAATGCATTGGCGACGATTGCGGCAATACGCAGCGGTATCATCGTGTTGGAGACGAATACGAAGACGTTCGCCGCCGCCGCCAGATAGCCGATGGTCTCGATTGCGATCGGGTTCATGCGCGGCGGCGGGCTCTGGAGCGTGAGGATCTGCGATGCGCGAGTAATCCTGGCGCCTCGCCGACAGGGCGGATATCAGGCGACTAAACCAGATTCCAGCGGCCCCGAACAGATCGCCGGCGCCGGTGGTCCCCTGACGGCTCCTTTGCGCCTTGCGGATCGATTTGGTAAACGGCCTCCTGTCCGGCGCATCCCACCCCCCGTCCGCGCCCACGTCAGGGTCGAAAAATGCAGAAATTCACAGTATTGACCGGGATCGCCGCGCCGCTGCCGATCATGAACATCGACACGGATATGATTATCCCGAAACAATATCTCAAAACCATCGCCCGCACCGGGCTGGGCAAAGGATTGTTTTCGGAGATGCGCTATCGTGAAGACGGCTCCGAAAACCCGGATTTCGTGCTGAACAAATCCGACTGGCGCGAGGCGCGCATTCTCGTTGCTGGCGACAACTTCGGCTGCGGGTCCTCTCGCGAACATGCCCCCTGGGCGCTTCTCGACTTTGGCCTGCGCTGCGTTGTTTCCACGAGTTTTGCCGATATTTTCTACAACAACTGTTTCAAGAACGGGATTTTGCCGGTCAAGGTCGAACAGGACGAGCTCGACCGGTTGATGTCGCAGGCGCAACGTGCGGGGGGCCTCACACTGACCGTGGACCTCGCCGCTCAGGAAATTCGCGGCGCCGAGGGCGGCGCGATCGCCTTTGAGATCGATCCGTTCCGCAAGCATTGTCTGCTGAACGGCCTCGACGATATCGGACTGACCCTGGAGAAAGCCGAACGAATCGACGCCTATGAAAAAAGCGTGGCGCAGACCCGGCCCTGGGCTTAACCTGAGGCGGGCGCTGCATCCAGGCCGGGCGGTTTGATGTGAAGTTTTTCGGCGATTTATCGATGCGACTTCGTGAGGCCGCCGCGCCTCTGACGCAGGCGATCGAGGCGGCGCAAACGACCTGGGGCGTGCGCCGGTCGCGAAAGGCCGACGATCTTGCCGAAGACCGGATCTTTGCGGAGGAGACGGCAACGGCCGCCTCATCCGAGGGCTTCTCTGTCGCCGGCTATCTGCAGGAGGAATACGGAGAAGACGGCAAGGGCCTGCTGTCCATCCATAATCTTGCGAAGTCCTACAAGGCTCGCCGCGTCGTCGAGGACGTCAGTCTGCACGTCCGGCGCGGCGAGGCGGTCGGCCTGCTGGGTCCAAACGGGGCCGGGAAGACCACCGTTTTCTACATGATCACCGGGCTGGTGAAGCCGGATAAAGGCTTGATCTCTCTGGACGGTTACGACGTCACCGCCCTCCCGATGTATCGTCGGGCGCGGCTGGGCATCGGCTATTTACCGCAGGAGGCGTCGATTTTCCGCGGCCTGTCGGTGGAGGACAATATCCGGGCGGTGCTGGAGATCACCCAGCCCGACGAAAAGAGGCGCGAGGAGGAACTCGACGCCCTGCTTGACGAATTTCGTCTCACCCGTCTCCGGGAGTCTCCGGCGATTGCGCTCTCTGGCGGCGAGCGTCGGCGCTGCGAAATCGCGCGCGCCCTCGCCGGACATCCCTCGTTTATGTTGCTCGACGAGCCGTTCGCAGGCATCGATCCGATTGCGGTGGGGGATATTCAGGACCTGGTTCGCCACCTCAAGGCGCGCGGCATCGGCGTTTTGATCACAGATCACAGTGTTCGCGAAACGCTCGGTCTGACTGATCGGGCCTATATTATTTACAGCGGGCATGTCCTGACCGAGGGGCCGCCGGAAGAGATTGTCGCCAACCCGGACGTCCGACGCATCTATCTGGGCGAAGATTTCAAAATGTAGAGCCCAAAAATTAGTCCTGATTATATTTTAGGCATATTCGCCAAATCTTTGGCCCTCTCGAACCGGCAGGGCTGTGGTAACACTACGCTCGAGCAAAAAGCGGACCAAATGGTCAGCGCGCTGTTTCGAGAGCCCTTGTCAATGGCGATGTCGACAAGACTAATGATGCGTCAGGGACAATCCCTGGTGATGACGCCGCAGCTTTTGCAGGCGATCAAGCTCCTGCAATTTTCAAATCTCGAACTCGCCGCTTTTCTTCAAGAAGAAATCGAGCGCAACCCGCTGCTGGAAGCGCAGGAAAACGATGCGCCCTCCGCCCCCGAACCCTCGTCGTCATCGGGATCGGCGGACGCCATCCAGACATCGCCGTCTGCCGAGGGTCCGGCCTTCTCCTATGACGCGGGCGGACTCTCTGCGACCAGCTGGACCGGCGTCGGCGGGGCCGGCGGGGGAGGCGAGGACGCGCCCAACCTCGAAGCCTATGTGGCGGCGCGGCCGACCCTGCGCGACCATCTGCTCGACCAACTGGCCATCGCAGGCGCGACGCCGCCGAGCAAATTGATGGCTCGCGCGATCATCGACGCGCTCGACGAGAATGGCTATTTGCGCGAAGACCTCTCACTTATCGCTGATCGGCTCGGGGCTCCGGCGGACCTGGCCGCCGAAGCGCTGACGCTCGTTCAGGGCTTCGACCCGTCCGGCGTTGGCGCACGCGACCTTGCTGAATGTATGGCGATCCAGTTGCTCGAACGCGATCGCCTTGATCCGGCTATGCGGGTCTTCATAGCGAATCTGCCGCTCGTCGCCCGTCGCGATATCGCGCAATTGTCGCGCCTGTGCGGCGTCGAGGCGGCCGACATCGTCGATATGATGTCGGAAATCAGATTGCTCGAACCAAGGCCGGGCCGCGCCTTCGCCGACGCGCCGCTGCAGCCGGTCGTCGCCGACGTGATCGTGCGCGCCGCGCCGGACGGCTCCTGGCTGGTGGAGCTGAACAGTGACGCGCTGCCCCGGGTTCTCGTCAACCAGAGCTACGCGACGAAGATCGCCGTCACGGCGCGCGGCGCCGACAAGAGTTTCATTTCCGGTTGTTTGCAGAACGCCAACTGGCTAACTAAAAGTCTTGAACAGCGCAGCCGCACCATTCTCAAGGTCGCCGCTGAAATTGTCCGGCGTCAGGACGCATTTTTATCAAGCGGCGTCGAACATCTGCGCCCGCTCAATTTGCGCGCTATCGCCGACGCCATCGGCATGCACGAATCGACTGTCTCGCGAGTGACATCGAACAAATACATCATGACCCCGCGTGGCGTTTTCGAACTGAAATATTTCTTCTCGGCCTCGATCCCGACCGCCGCCGGCGGCGAGGCCCATTCCGCCGAGGCGGTGCGCTACCGCATCAAACAGATGATCGATCTCGAAACGCCGGACGCGATCCTCTCCGACGACGCGATCGTCGCCAGGCTGAAAGCGGCCAATATCGATATTGCCCGCCGCACCGTCGCCAAATATCGCGACAGTCTGCGCATTCCCTCTTCGGTCGATCGACGACGCGTCAAACGCATGTCTGCGGTGGGCGTCGGCGGTGTCGCCGCAAACATTGACTTGGCGGCTAGAGCCTTCTAATCGAGGGCAAATCCCGGTCGCTCGAATGCGGCGGCGGCAATAGGTTGGACGCCTGCTAGGCGGATGACAATAAAAGGCGCGACCTGATGACACTGAGAGTTTCGGGCAAAAACATGAGCATTGGCGAGGCGTTGCGCGCACATGTGACGCAGCGGCTCGAACAGGCGGCGGCGAAATTTTTCGATGGCGGCGTCAGCGGCCATGTCACCATTGCGCCGGAAGGGTCCGGCTATCGCGCTGATTGCAATCTTCATCTCAGCTCTGGCGTCGTGCTCCAGTCCGATGGACGTGGCCATGACCCCTACGTCACCTTCGATCAGGCCGCCGAACGCATCGAAAAACGCCTGCGTCGTTATCATGGTCGGCTCAAAAGCCATCATGACGGCCATCATCATGAGCATGAGATCGCGCCCAGCTATGTGATCGAGGCGCCGGATCAGGAGCAGGAGGCGCCAGTCGAATTCAGCGCCCCGATCATCGCCGAGTCGACGACGCGTCTGCGTCGTTTGTCGGTGTCCGACGCGGTTCTGGACCTCGATATGACCGGCGCGCCAGTGGTGGTTTTCCGCCATGCCCAGAACGGGCGGGTAAACATTGTTTACCGACGCAGCGACGGGAACGTCGGCTGGGTCGATCCCCCAACCGGCGAACAAACGTCGTAAAAGTCCCGAACGCGTCATATTTTGGCTTTGTCGATGTGAGAAACATCTTCGGCACGAGCCTTGCGTGGTTCATTCCCAACGCGCCCGGATCAAGGCGAAAACGTCAAGAACAACGGATCAGGCAGGATATCGATGCGGCTTACGGATTTTGTCTCGCCGGAAGCGGTGATCGCCAATCTCAAGGCGTCTAATAAAAAGCAGCTGCTGCTGGAGCTGAGTGAGCGCGCCGCGAAATTGTCGGGGGTTTCCGCGCGCGAAATCTTCGATGCGCTTCTCCACCGCGAACGTCTCGGCTCCACCGGGATCGGCGAAGGCCTCGCCATTCCGCATGGCAAATTAACGAAAGTGAAGTCGATCTTCGGGGTCTTCGCTCGTCTGGAGCGTCCGATTGAATTCGATTCCCTGGATGGCGCCCCGGTTGATCTGGTTTTTCTTTTGCTCGCCCCGGAGGCTTCCGGCGCCGATCATCTGAAGGCTCTGGCCTGCGTCGCCAGGCTCTTGCGCGATCCGGGACTTGTCGCGGCTCTTCGCGCTACGGGTAATAGCGAGGCTCTCTATTCCATGATGGCGGAGCAGTCGAAGCCGCACGCGGCCTGAGCGCTCTGGACGGCGTTTCCAGAGTTCATGCCCGCCAATGGCGAGCCAGCAGCGATCAACCGACGTTGGGGCGGCTCTATTCCGCGGCGTCGACAGACTGGACGCGATCAGCGCGGGGCGACGCCTGTCCGCCCTTCCGACCTGCGGCCGCAGCAAGAGCCGGGTCGCGCGAAAAGCTGCGATTGGCAGATTTCACGTTTTTCCCGCCAGTCCGCCCGGCGCTCGCCGCAAGTTCCGGATTCTTGGAAAATATCCGCTTTTCGTTGGGAACGCTCAATCCGCCCTTGCGAGCGATTTCGCGACGCTTTTCAGGGTCCATGGACGCAAAGCCGCGCTTGGATTTTTTTTGTTCGCTCATTGCGGAGCACCGATCATGAATAAATATCATCTATAATGTTACTTAAACACAGGCATAATGCAACCGTGTTTGATATGTTTTTTTAACATATCATGCCGGGATATTGGGCAGGATTAAGCACCCAAATGCGACGAAGCGTCCGGAGGGGTTAGAAGCGATCAACAATCCGATCAACAATTACTGTCGTTGTCGGGTCCGGCAGCCGATCGAGAAGGCCGACTCCATCGGACATGCAAGTTCAACATGCAAGGTAAAAAGGAACGAGCGCTTCAGGCGTCTCGGGGGCGTGAGCGGCGGTCGAAAAAAAGCGCCTGGCTGATCACCGCTTTCAGACTTTCGACGCTGAAGGGTTTGGTGACGAGGAACGCCGGCTCAGGCGGCGCCCCGGTGAGGAACCGTTCCGGATAGGCCGTGATGAAAATCACAGGCGTTGACAGGGTCCCGAGGATTTCGTTGACGGCCTCGAGGCCAGAGCTGCCGTCAGCAAGCTGGATGTCGGCCAGAATCAATCCCGGTTTGGCTTCGCCGATGGCGGTCACCGCCTCGCGATGGGTGCGCGCCATGCCGCACACGCGGTGACCCAGCTCCTCGACAATGCTGCGCAAATCATGGGCGATCAGAGGTTCGTCCTCGATAATCAGCACATCCGTGGCGATCTGGTCGGCGATTTCTGCGTTGGCGTCGTTCATCAGTTCGATCGCCTCCGTTTCCGTCACGCCAAGAATGACGCCGACCTGCGCGGGTTCGAAACCCTCCAGGGCGTGAAGGAGGAAAGCGATGCGGGGTCGCAGCGACACCGCCTCGAGCCGACGTTGCGCGCCTAGCGACCCCTCCAGAGGCTCCCCGTGAGCAGTCGCGGGAGCAGCGGCCCAGACGTCAAGAAGAAGGCGATAGAGCGCCACTCGCAGATCCGCTGCGGTCGCCGCCTGCTGGGGATTGGCAACCAACGCCTCAAGCATGGCCATGACGCAGGAGTCCCCGCCTTCCCGGTCGCCGACCAGCGCCCGGCCAAATCGGCGCAGGTAAGGAATATGCCCAGCAACATCCTGAGATATCGACATGTTAACCAACCTCGGCGCCGCCGCCGCCCGAACCTGCGCCGCGCTGGCGCGAGCAGCTTGTGCGCCGCCCGTGACAAAACAACTCGCAATTTTACGGAACCATTCCGCATCAAGGACGTTTAACCACCGTCCTGCAGCGCACTATAACGTCGCCATCCGGGCGCGCTAGAGGGAACATGTTTTCGACTACTGAGGGATTTATGGGAAAAAACAATCCGGAGAACCTCTTCTCGCGGCTGAGCGCGGAGCGGGCGCCCTTCGGCGCTGACAAGCGCTTCGCAGCCATGACCGAGCGACGCGCCCTTTGTGGCGCGGATGTGGGCCTCCAGGGATCGGGCTTGCAAGGTTCTGGCTTGCAAGGCTCGCGCCGCGGCGGCGTCGATTTCGGCGACGTAATCGGCAAGGAATTGCAAAATCTCTACGACGACGTGGTGGCCCAGCCAGTCCCCGACCGTTTTCTCAGTCTCTTGAATCAGCTTGAAAAAAGTGCTGTATCCTTGGACGCGTCGTCGCGCGCGCCAAGGGAGAGAGAGTGACCGACGAAGGATCAGCCAGCTCTGGCCGCCAGAGCCCGAAGGTCGACCTCATCCCGGCAATCCCCAGTCTGCGCGCCTTCGCCGTTTCCGTTTGCGGCAACCCGGATCGTGCGGACGATCTCGTCCAGGAAACGCTTGTCAAGGCGTGGAGCAGTCTGGAGTCCTTCGAAGAAGGCACGAATCTCACCGCTTGGCTGTTCACCATCCTGCGCAACATTTATTACAGCGAATTTCGCAAGCGTCGTCGCGAGGCCGCCGATCCCGACGGGGAATACGCCGCAGGTCTGGTCGCCCCGGACTCGCAAGACTCCCACATGGAGTTTCAGGATTTTCGCGCGGCCTTGCAGAAATTGCCGCTCGACCAGCGCGAGGCGATTATTCTCGTTGCGGCCTCGGGCATGTCCTATGAGGAAGCCGCCGAGATTTGCGGTTGCGCGCCGGGCACCATGAAAAGCCGCGTCAATCGCGCTCGGAATCGTCTTGCCGAATTGATGGCGGCCCCGGCGGAAAAATCAGGCGGCGCGCGCCCTGTCGCCGCGCCGCGCGATTGATCGTCGTCGCAAAATACCCCATAGCCTCGCGACAAGACGAACAGCCTCCTTCCGCAAAGAAAAAATCAGACCCGATGAGCGACAACATGACCGACGATCACCGCATCGAACGCGATTCCTTCGGCGACATCGCCGTGCCCTCCTGGGCCTATTGGGGAGCGCAGACCCAGCGCTCCAAAGAGAATTTTCCGATTGGCGGCCAACATATGCCGATCGACGTTGTTCATGCGCTGGCGCGGGTGAAGCTGGCGGCGGCGCAGGTCAACGCGGAAAAGGGTCTGATCCCGCAAGAGGTGGCGAAAGCCATCGTCGACGCTGCGCAGGAGGTCATTGACGGCAAACTCGATGCGCATTTTCCGCTGGTTGTCTGGCAGACAGGCTCCGGCACGCAGTCGAACATGAACGTCAATGAGGTGATCGCCAATCGCGCCAACGAACAGCTTGGCGCGCCGCGCGGCTCGAAAACGCCGGTGCATCCCAATGATCACGTCAATTTTGGTCAGTCCTCCAACGACAGTTTTCCTACCGCCATCCACATCGCCTGCGCATTGGCGATTGCCGGTCGTTTGTCGCCGGCGGTGGAGCGGTTGCAGGCGGCGTTCGAGCGCAAATCGTCGCAATTCGAAAAGATCGTGAAAATTGGCCGCACCCATTTGCAGGATGCGACGCCTGTAACGCTCGGACAGGAATTTTCCGGCTATGCCGCGCAGGCGAAATATGCGGCCGCGCGCCTGCACGCGAGTCTTCCGGATGTGCTGGCTTTGGCGCAGGGCGGCACGGCGGTCGGCACCGGCGTCAATACCGCGCCGGGCTTCGATGTTGCGGTCGCCGCCAATATCGCGAGGCAAACCGGCCTGCCGTTCGTCACGGCGCCCAATAAATTCGAGGCGCTCGCCGCGCATGACGCGCTTGTCTTTGCGCATGGGGCAATCAACGCCCTCGCCGCGGGTCTCTATAAAATCGCTTGCGACATTCGCCTGATGGGCTGCGGTCCGCGCGCTGGCCTTGCCGAATTGCGTCTGCCGGAGAACGAACCAGGTTCCTCGATCATGCCCGGCAAGGTCAATCCGACGCAGGTCGAGGCGATCACCATGGTCTGCGCGCGCGTCTTCGGAAATCAGCAGACGATCACCTTCGCCGCCTCGCAGGGCCATCTCGAATTGAATGTGATGAAGCCGGTGATCGCTTTCGCCATGTTGGAGTCGATCGATCTGATGGCGACCGGCATTGACAGCTTCATCCTCCGCTGTCTCGATGGCATTGAGGCGGACGAGGCCAACATCGCGCGCTTCCTCGAACGCTCGCTGATGCTTGTCACCGCTCTGGCGCCGAAGATCGGTTATGACGCGGCGTCAAAAATCGCGCGCGCCGCGCACAAAAACGGCACAAGCCTGAAAGAGGAGGCGCTCGCCTCCGGCAAGGTGACGGAAGCGGAGTTCGACGCCATCGTGCGTCCAGAAAAAATGTTGTCGCCCAACGCCTGATATGGAAATCTAGGCGACGCGCGTTGGTTCATTCATGCGCGTCGTTTCAATTGTCCGCCGTCGACTTATTGCGCGACAACAGGTCCGGGCGGCGCGCCTGCGTCAGCCTGAACGCTTTCTCAGATCGCCACGTTGCGATTTTCGCGTGATCGCCAGAAAGCAGAATGTCGGGAATCGCATGGCCCTCGAAATCGCGCGGGCGCGTATATTGCGGATATTCGAGCAAAGGGTGTTCACAAGAGCCGGTTTCGAAACTTTCCTCTTCGCCCGACGCTTTTTCGCCCATCACGCCCGGCAGGAGTCTCACGCAGGCGTCGATCAGCGCGAGCGCGGCGATTTCGCCGCCTGACAAAATATAATCGCCGATCGAAATTTCTTCGAGCCGCCGCGCCGCGATGATGCGCTCATCCACGCCTTCAAACCGAGCGCACAGGATAATTGCGCCGGGGCCTTGCGAAAGATTGCGCACGCGCGATTGCGTGAGCGGCGCGCCCCGCGGACTCATCAACAGGCGCGGACGCGGATCGTCGGCTGGCGCCGCCGCATCGAGCGCCGCCGCCAGCACATCGGCGCGCATCACCATGCCGGGACCGCCGCCCGCTGGCGTGTCGTCGACGGCGCGGTGACGGCCGATCCCGTGGTCGCGGATTTGCTTTGTTTCGAGCGACCAGACATGCCGCGCCAGCGCGTCGCCGGCGAGTGACAGGCCGAGGGGCCCCGGAAACATTTCGGGAAAGAGGGTCAGGACCGTCGCGCGGAACATGAAAAGAGTTATGGCACCGAGAGAAAAAGGCGGCTAGTCCTCGCTCTCGCCCTCCGTTTGCGTCGGCGGCTCCACAACAATGCGTCCGCCTGCGAGATCGATGATGGGCGCCACGGCTTTCGTAAACGGAAACATCAGGGTCTCGCCGCCGCCCACGGGCGCGATTTCAAGAATGTCGCCGGCGCCAAAGTTGCGCACAGCGACGACGCGTCCAATCTCCTCGCCTACGGCGCTTTCGGCGCGCAGGCCTTCGAGATCGGCGAGATAGAATTCATCCGCTTCCGGCGCCGGCAATCTGTCGCGCGCAAGAAAAAGTTCGACGCCGTTCAACGCCTGCGCGCCATCGCGATCGCGGACGCCGTCAACACGCGCGACCAGCATATCCTTGCCCTGCGGGCGCAGGTCGAGAATCACGATGGATTTCCGGCCGCTTCTGTCGGTGAGCGGACCATAATCAGCGATGGCCAGCGGATCGCCGGCGAAGCTTTGCAGCCTGATTTCGCCACGCACGCCATGCGGCGCGCCGAAACGGCCCATCAAGACCAGCGACGTGGCGCGAGAGTCGGTCATGCCGGCGTCAAGCGGCGGCCCGGCGGTTGAGCCGCCGGGCGCCAGGGAGCATTATTCTGCGGACGCTTCTTCGGCGACCGGCGCTGGCGCGGCGGCGGCTTCCCTCGCGGCCTTTTCCGCCTCGGCGGCGGCGGCGGCGCGCTCCTGCGCCTTCTTCTTCGGCTGCGCCTTTTCGGGGTTGTTGCGCGCCTCGCGCTTGATCGCGCCAGCGGCGTCGAGGATGCGGGCGACACGGTCGGTCGGCTGCGCGCCCTTGCCGAGCCAGGCTTTGGCCTTTTCGATATCGAGCACGACGCGGTCGGCGGCGTCCTTCGCCTTCAGCGGATCGAAGGTGCCGAGCTTCTCGATGTAACGCCCGTCCCGCGGGCTGCGCGCGTCGGCGACAACGATGCGATAGAACGGACGCTTCTTTGCGCCGCCGCGGGCGAGACGAATTTTAAGAGACATATGTTTGCTTCCTGTTGGTGACTCGCGCCGTCGTCTGTGATCGACGGCTTACTTCTTCTTTCCGAACGGGTTGAGCCCGCCCAGCATACCGCCGCCGAGCCCCGGAAGGCCTGGCTTTTTCGCAAGGAGATCGGCGGGCGGCGCGGCCGGCAGGCCGCCGCCTCCGCCAGCGTCGGGAGGCGCGCCGCCCAGCTTCTCCTGCAATTTCTTCAATTCCTCCTCGGAGGGCATCTCCATACCGCCGCCGCCAAGGCCCATCATTTGCGCCGCCTTGCCCATCAGGCCGCCGCGTTTGCCGGCGCCGAAGGATTTCATCAGATCGGCCATCTGCCGATGCTGCTTGAGCAGGCGATTGACTTCCTCGACCTTTGCGCCGGAGCCGGCGGCGATGCGCTTCTTGCGCGACGCCTTGAGGAGGTCGGGATTGCGACGCTCTTTCGGGGTCATCGACAAAATAATGGCGCGCTGGCGCTTGATCATGCCGTCGTCGAGGTTGGCCTTGGCGATCTGGTCCTTCATTTTGGCGACGCCGGGCAAAAGGCCCATAATTCCGCCTATGCCGCCGATCTTCTCCATCTGGGCAAGCTGGTCGCAGAGATCCTGAAGATCGAATTTGCCCTTGGCGATTCGCTCGGCGGCCTTGCGGGCCTGCTCGGCGTCGATGGCGGCGGCGGCTTTTTCGACGAGCGCGACGATATCGCCCATGCCGAGAATGCGGTTTGCGATACGCGCCGGCGAGAATTCGTCGAGGGCGTCCATCTTTTCGCCGACGCCGATCAACTTGATCGGCTTGCCGGTGACAAAGCGCATGGAGAGCGCCGCGCCGCCGCGTCCATCGCCGTCCATCCGGGTCAATACGATGCCGGTGACGCCGACCCGCTCGTCGAAATTGCGGGCGAGGTTGACAGCGTCCTGTCCGGTGAGCGCATCGGCGACCAGCAGGATTTCGTGCGGGCTGGCGTAGGACTTGATGTCCGCCATCTCCTGCATCAACGGCTCATCGATATGTGTGCGGCCGGCCGTGTCGAGCAGAACCGCGTCGTAGCCCTCGATACGCGCCGTCTCCATCGCGCGCCTTGCGATTTGCACCGGCGTCTGGTTGGGAACGATCGGCAGCGTGTCGACCTCGACCTGACGACCGAGCACGGCGAGCTGCTCCTGCGCCGCCGGGCGTTTCACGTCGAGCGAGGCCATCAGCACACGCTTGCCGTGGCGCTCTTTCAAACGTTTGCCGATCTTGGCGGTCGTTGTGGTTTTACCGGCGCCCTGGAGGCCGACCATCATAATTGCGACAGGCGGACGCGCCGCGAGATCGATCGGTTCGGCTGTCTGGCCAAGAGTCTCGATCAGAACGTCGTTGACGATCTTGACGACCATCTGGCCGGGCGAGACCGATTTGATGACATTGGCGCCAACGGCGCGGTCCCGCACCTTGTCGATGAAGGAGCGCACCACATCAAGCGCGACGTCGGCTTCCAGCAGGGCGCGTCGTATTTCGCGCAGCGCCTCGTTAACGTCGGCTTCGGTAAGCGAGCCGCGCCGCGTCAGCCGGTCGAATACGCCGGAGAGCTTATCGGAAAGGCTCTCGAACATTGTCATCTCTCCTGTGGAGTCGGGGCCATGACGCCCGCTCCAAAGCAAAACGCGCCCGGGGGCGCATCGCGCTGCCGGGCGTTGGCCTTCCGCCTCGCGGGACGAACAGGCTTTAATTGGGACTCTCTTTCGAGATTGCGAAGTCGCTTTAGGCGCGCCGCGCCCGGGAGTCAATCTTCGCCGGCGCGGCGAGGCCCTCGGCGATACGGCGGCGGGCGCGACTCTTGACCGCTTCCTGCATGGAGTCGGACATTGAGGTCCAACCGCCGATCTCGGCGCGGGTGCGACCGCAGCCCGAGCAGATGTCCCGCTCGTTCAGGGCGCATGATTTCTTGCAAGGACTCTCTACCATCGGGGCGTGACGATAATTATAGCTATGGCGACGTTTGCGCTGCGGCGCAACACGCCATCTCTTTAAGCCGAATGCGGCGCAGCGCCAAGCGCGAATGCAGCCATGATTTGAAGATCGACGGGCATGATAACGTCAGCGCTTGAATCCTTCGAAAAGGCCATTGCCGGCGGCGCGCCGCCGGAAAATCTCTGCGCCCCCTTGCGCGCCCTTTGGCTCGACGCTCGCGGCGACTGGAGCGCCGCGCATAAATGCGTCGACGAACTCGATCGCCCGGGGGTCGACGCCGACGCCATGTGGGTGCACGCCTATCTGCATCGCAAGGAGGGCGATGCGGAGAACGCCGACCAATGGTATCGCCGCGCCGGGCGTCCGGTCGCCGCTGGCGGTCTCGCCGCAGAGTGGCGCGCCATCGCCGCGGCGCTGCTGGCGAAACAGGCGTGATTGCGTCCGATTCTGACGCGCTTATGGTTCGGGCGCGGGAGACGTTGCGCGCTCGTTTCCGCTTTGACGATTTTCTACCCGGCCAGTCGGCGCCGCTTGCGGCGATTCTCGCTGGCCGCGACACGCTCGCCGTGATGCCCACCGGCTCGGGAAAATCCCTGCTTTATCAGTTGCCAGCGGTGATGGACGAGGGGCTGGAGCCCGGTCTGGCGGTGGTCGTCTCGCCGCTGATCGCCCTGATGCGCGACCAGCTCCGGGCGTTGGCGGGCAGAGGAATTGCGGCGGCGGCCTTGCATTCGATGCAGGACGACGACGAGGCGAGAGCGGCCATCGCCAGCCTCGTCGCTAGCCACGCCCGGGGCCAGGCGCGGTTGCTCTATCTTGCGCCAGAGCGCCTGGCCCAGCCCTCCACGCAGGAATTGTTGCGCAAAAACCGGATCAAATTATTCGCGGTCGACGAGGCGCATTGCGTCTCGCATTGGGGTCATGATTTTCGTCCTGATTACCTGGCCCTGCGCGAGATCGCCGCCGGCCTTGGCGCGCCGGTTCTGGCGGTCACAGCCACCGCCGGGCCGCGCACCCGCGCTGAAATTGCGCGGCTGCTGTTTCCGCGCCCGCCGGAGATTTTTCTGTCCTCTTTCGCCCGTCCCAATCTGTCGCTTCGTTTTGCGCGACGCCGGCCGGGATTGCGGCAAATCGCCGGCTTCATTGGCCGTCGGGGCGATAGCGGAGTGATTTACGTCAATTCCCGACGAATGGCGGACGCGCTGGCGACGGGTCTGGCCCGGCAGGGTTTCGATGCGTTGCCCTACCACGCTGGTCTCGACGCCTGGACGCGCGGCGCCCACCAGGACGCATTTTTTGCCCGCAGGGGGGTCGCCATGGTGGCGACGATCGCTTTTGGCATGGGCGTCGACAAGCCCGATGTGCGGTTTGTCCTGCATGTCGATCCGCCGCTCTCGGTCGAAAATTATTATCAGGAGATTGGCCGGGCCGGTCGCGACGGCGCCCCGGCGCGGGCTTTGACGCTGTTTACGCCCGAGGAGCTGGCGCGGCGCTGGCGTCCGCCCGACCGCCCGATTCCCGAACCCGTCGTCGCCGCCGAGGACGCTCGACGGCAGGCAATGGCGGCGCTGTGCGTCGCGCCGGGCTGCCGCTTTCAGGCGCTGCTGCAAAGTTTTGGCGAGGAGAGCGCGCCTTGCGGGATGTGCGACCATTGCCGGGGGCCGTTGCGCTGGCTGCGTCGCGCCGGGACGCTGGTCCAGTCCTGGCGGGTTGCGGCGCGCAGTCGCCTGTTCGTTCAAGACGCCGCTGAGGCGATCGAAGCGACGGACTGTGTCGCCGAGTCTTTTACGGCTTACGCTCCCGGCGCGCCGGCCATCGCGGAGCCGCCGCTTCGCGTCGATGACGCACGGCTGTTGCAGGCGCTGAAAAACGAGCGTCGGGCTGTTGCGCGGCGTCTCGGGATTGCCCCGCGTCAAGTCGCCACCGACGTCCAGCTTCGGCGCCTCGCCATCGAGCGGCCGCGACGGCCCGACGACCCGCTGCTGGCCGAGATGACAGCGCCTGAGGCTTTTCTGAGGATTCTCTCAGCTTCTCTGTGACGCATTTCGTTTTGCGATCGCCATGCGTTAAGCACGACACGCTCCCTTGCCATCGAAAGCGCCGCCTCATGGACACCGACCTACCGCCCGCCGCCGCCGATTTCCGGCAGGTCATGGTTGGTCTTGGCCTCGCCATGCTGCTGTCGGCGCTCGATCAGACCATCGTCGTCACCGCCATGCCGACGATTGGGGCCGAGCTGGGCGATCCGCAGAATTTGCCCTCCATCGTCACCGCCTATCTGGTCGCCTCGACGATCGTAACGCCGCTCTACGGCAAATTCGCCGATGTCTATGGCCGTCGCCGCGTGTTGACCATGGCGCTGACGATTTTCATCCTCGGCTCGATTTTTTGCGCCTTGGCTCCGACCATGGGCGCGCTGGCGGTCGCCCGGTTTTTTCAGGGCCTTGGCGGCGGCGGGCTGATTGCGCTGGCGCAAACGATTATCGCCGATCTTGTGTCGCCGCTCGAGCGCGGCCGATTTCAGGCCTATTTCGCCGCCGTTTTCGCCACCTCCAGCATTGCTGGACCGGTGCTCGGCGGCCTGTTTGCGCAATATCTGCACTGGTCGCTGATTTTCTGGATCAACCTGCCGCTGGGCGTCGCCGCGCTGCTGATCACCAACTCCCGGTTAAAGCGGCTGCCGGAACGTCGCCATCCGCATCACATCGATTATCCCGGCGCGCTTTTGCTGGTCTGCGCTTCCGGCGCGCTGGTGCTGGCTCTGGGCTGGGGCGGCGGACGTTATCCCTGGGCCTCTCCGCCGATCCTCGCGCTTATCGGCATATCCTTGCTGTTCTGGGCGCTCTTCGCGTGGCGGACCCATGTTTTCGACGAACCCTTGATCCCGACCCGCATTCTCAGCCTGCCCATAGTGCGCAACGCCACCCTCTCCAGCGCCTTTGCCCTCGGCGGCTTCATCGCGCTGTCGGTGGTCATGCCGATCTATTTCGAGGCCTCGGTTGGCCTCAGCGCCCGCGATTCCGGACTGGCGCTGATCCCCGTGATGATCGCCACCGTGTTCGGCGCCTTCGTCTCGGGCCGACTGATGTCGCGCCTGCCGCGCTACAAGCTGGTTCCGCTGGTCGGACTGGGACTCGGGACGCTCGCCTCGGTTTACGCCGCCGCCCGCCTTGAGACGCTGTCGTTCTTCTGGCTCAACGCGTTACTGTCGATAACGACCTTTGGCGTCGGCAGCTTGCTGCCGATCGCCACGGTCGCCGTCCAGAACGCCGTCGATCGCCGCGATCTCGGCACGGCGACGGCCTCAACGCAATTTTTTCGACAACTCGGCGCGGCGACGCTGGTGGCTGTATTCGGCGCCCTGGCGATCGGCGGCGGCCGGGGGGCTCTGCTGGAGACTACGCCCGGCTCGGTCCTCGTCGTCGAGGCGATGGCGGCGAGTTACCGCCAGGTTTTTATGACTCTCGCCGTCTGCACGGGCCTGTCCTTTCTGTTTCTCGCGCGGATGGAGGAGCTGCCGCTGCGCGGACGCTCCGCGGATCCGGCGCAGGCTTGATCGCTCCGGTCCGCTTTTGTGTTTGCCGTTGGCACGGAATTTTCTAGAAAGATCGCGCGCATCCCGGCTTCCGGGATCGTCTCCAAGGAATTCCCATGACTTCTCTCGACAGTTTCAAATGCCGCCAGACGCTCGTCGTCGGAGATCGAAGCTACGACTATTTTTCGTTGAAGGCCGCCGAGGCCAATGGCCTGAAAGACGTATCGCGACTGCCCTATTCGTTGAAGGTGGTGCTCGAAAATCTGCTGCGCAACGAGGATGGCCGCTGGGTCAACAAGGAGACGATACAGTCCTTCGCGCTGTGGCTGAGCGAAAAGGGAAAGACCGAGCGCGAGATCGCCTTTCGTCCGGCCCGCGTTTTGATGCAGGATTTCACCGGCGTGCCGGCCGTCGTCGATCTTGCGGCGATGCGCGACGCCATGAAGTCTCTGGGCGGCGACCCGCAACTGATCAATCCCCTGGCGCCGGTCGATCTGGTGATCGACCACTCCGTGATCGTTGACGAATTCGGTACGCCAAAAGCTTTCGCGCAAAATGTCGAGCTTGAATATCAACGCAATGGCGAGCGTTACCGCTTCCTGAAATGGGGCCAGTCGGCCTTCGACAATTTCCGCGTCGTGCCGCCGGGCACGGGTATTTGCCATCAGGTCAACCTCGAATATCTCGCCCAGACGGTGTGGACGCGCGCCGAGCGCCACGAGGGGGCGACGGTCGAGGTCGCCTATCCCGATTCGCTCGTCGGCACAGACTCGCACACCACCATGGTCAACGGCCTCGCCGTCCTCGGCTGGGGCGTCGGGGGCATTGAGGCGGAGGCGGCCATGCTGGGTCAGCCGCTCTCCATGCTGGCGCCGGAAGTGGTCGGTTTTCGGCTGACCGGCGCGCCGAAGGAGGGCGTAACGGCGACCGATGTTGTGCTGACCGTGACCCAGATGCTGCGCAAGAAAGGCGTCGTCGGCAAATTCGTCGAATTTTTCGGCGACGGGCTGGCGCATCTCACGCTCGCCGACCGCGCCACCATCGCCAATATGGCGCCGGAATATGGCGCCACCTGCGGCTTCTTTCCGATTGACAGAGAGACCCTGTCCTACCTGCACATGACTGGCCGCGCCGCTGATCGTATCGCGCTGGTCGAAGCCTATGCGGCCGCCCAGGGCATGTTGCGCGAGGCGGCGTCGCCCGATCCGGACTTCACCGACATTATCGAACTCGATCTGGCGAGCGTCGCGCCATCCCTCGCCGGGCCGAAGCGGCCGGAGGGCCGCGTTACCCTGGAGGCGGTCGGCGAGGCCTTCGGGACAGCTTTGACGGAGGAATACAAAAAGGAGGGCCTGGGCGCGCGGCGCAAGGTCGAGGGAACGGATTTCGATCTTGGCCATGGCGATGTCGCCATCGCGGCCATCACCTCCTGCACCAACACCTCCAATCCCGGCGTCCTGATCGGCGCCGGCCTGCTGGCGCGCAACGCCATCGCTCGCGGACTGAAGGTCAAGCCCTGGGTGAAGACCTCGCTCGCGCCGGGCAGTCAGGTCGTCGGCCGCTATCTCGAAACATCGGGCTTGCAAAAATCGCTCGATGCGCTTGGCTTCAATCTCGTCGGCTACGGCTGCACGACCTGCATCGGCAATTCTGGTCCCTTACCCGCCCCGGTGTCGAAAACCATCAACGCCCATGATCTTGTCGTCGCCTCGGTGTTGTCGGGCAATCGCAATTTCGAGGGTCGCGTCAATCCGGACGTACAAGCGAATTATCTCGCTTCGCCGCCGCTGGTCGTCGCCTTCGCGCTTGCCGGAACGATAGCGATCGATCTGACGCGGGAGCCGATCGGCCATGACCCGTCGGGCGCCGCCGTCTATCTGCGCGACATCTGGCCGTCAAACGCCGAGATTGATCGTTTCATCCATGAGAATGTGACGCGCGAGCTTTTCCGCGACGCCTACGCCAATGTCTTCGCCGGCGACGCGCATTGGCAGGCGGTCGCGGCGCCGGAGGGCGAAACCTATCAATGGGACGACCACTCTACCTATGTGCGCAATCCGCCCTATTTCGCCGGTCTGACGAAGACGCCGCAACCGATCGCCGACATTGAGGGCGCGCGAATTCTTGCTCTGTTCGGCGACAAGATCACGACCGATCACATCTCGCCGGCGGGGTCGATCAAGGCGGCGTCGCCGGCCGGAAAATGGCTGATCGAGAACGGCGTCTCCCCTGCTGATTTCAATCAGTACGGCACGCGGCGCGGCAATCATGAAGTGATGATGCGCGGCACCTTCGCGAATATCCGCATCAAAAATCACATGATGAAGGACCCCGCTGGATTCGTGCCGGAAGGCGGACTGACCAGATTTTATCCCGGCGGCGAGACGCTCCCGATTTATGACGCCGCCATGCGTTACGCGCAGCAGAGGACCCCTCTGGTGGTTTTCGCCGGCGCCGAATATGGCAATGGTTCATCACGCGACTGGGCGGCGAAAGGCGCGGCCTTGCTCGGCGTGCGCGCGGTCATCGCCCAGAGCTTCGAGCGCATCCATCGCTCCAATCTTGTCGGCATGGGCGTGCTCCCGCTCACCTTCATGAATGGCGCGAGCTGGTCGTCGCTGGGTCTGACCGGCGAGGAGACTGTCGTCATTCACGGCCTCGGCGCAGGTTTGACGCCGCGCCAGACAATCAATGCGCAAATTGGGTTTACGGATGGCTCAGTGGCGACCATACCGTTGCTCTTGCGCATCGATACGCTCGACGAACTGGAATATTTCAAAAATGGCGGCATCCTGCCTTACGTGCTGCGACAACTTGCCCCTTAGCGCCGGCGTTGAAAACTCTCGTGTCTAATTGACTCGATTAATGTCCTGCGACATCGTTCGGCCGTTTCACGCGCGCTTCCGCTTTGGCGATGACGGGACACGAATGTCCGGTTCGTCGATCAATGATCGGACGCATGTGAACGCTGCAGAGGGCAAATAGTCCCGGCCAAAAAAATCTGGAGGAAACGAAGACATGAAAACCTTAGCCATTGCCGCCGTCATGTTCGCCACCATGGCTGCGCCGGCGTTTGCAGATTGCGACACGCGCAAGGAAGACGAACAGGCCCTCTGCGCTGGCAAGTGCGAGGATGAATATGTCCGGCACAAGCAGGACATGATGGCCGATCACGCCAAGCTGAGAGCGGATCGCCTGGCCTGCGACGAGAAGTGCGGCTGCCCGCAGAATTCCAAGGATCTGAAGTAAAGAATAGCTCCCGGTCTCAGGAGCCTCTTTACAGGACAGGGCGCGGTATTTCCGCGTCCTGTTATCTGCGGTGCGGACATCAATCAGCCAAGCTTGCTGCGTCGCAGCATTGAGGCTCTGTGCGGACCAATAATGCTTACTCGGACCAATAGGCTGAAGCGCATTGATTCGGATGATGCGCAAGCAGCCTTCATGCGCCGTCGAATCTTATCCTGAATTTATCTCATCCAGCCCCTGTCCTGTGTGATTGACTCCCGATCATTCTTCCGACATCGTCGCCACGCTTGGCGTCTTGTAGGCTGTCGCGGGCATGCGACGGGAGGGGGTCCCGTTCCGATCAGGGGTCGGACGAGGTAAGGTCAAGCTTCAATCAATGAAAAGGAAACGTCAGAATGAAGAAGTTCGCCATTGTCTCGGCCGTTGCGCTGCTCGCCGGCATGATCACCCCGGCTTTCGCCGACTGCGATACGCGCAAGGCCGACGAAGACAAGCAGGCTTCGGCTGCGTCGAAGTGCTACGACGAATATCTCTCCCGCAAGCAGAATTACGGCGCTGACAAGGCCGAGCTCAGAGCAAACTTCGACGCCTGTAACGCGAAGGCCGGCTGCCCGCAGAATTCTGAACTGCTGAAATAATTCCCGCACACCTCTCCATCTTCAAGGAGAGATTTTCGAAAAGAGGGCGCGCAAATGTTGCGCGCCCATAATTTTTCGCCGATCGCTTATTGCGTATAGATATTCCCGTCTGGACCCTTCCAGCCTTTCGGGTCCTCGTAGAAACGATATTCCTCGTCGAAGGTTACGGTTCCACCGGGCGCGATATATTGCCGCCCCTTGGGATCAGCGCTGCGCGGCGCTGTGACGTAGTGTTTGCTCGGCGAACATCCGTCCTTGTAAGTCGTTCCTTCCGGTTTGCAGTCGAGATTGGCGCCGTCGGGGAACTGGACCCGCGCATTGAAAAAAATCTCGTAGCCCTTTTCGCCCGTTGCGTGCATTTCGAGGCGTTCGGACATGGTTTGCTTGAATTCAAGCACCTTGCCGGGTTTGTCGAAACGTTGCTTGATCAGATTATCGAAAATCTGTCTGGCGTGTTCTTCCGTCGGATCGCAACCAAACATGCAATAGGCTTGCGCCGGATTGGCGGCGAGAGACGCCGCCGCGAGCGCGGAAGCAAAAAAAACATTAATGGCGACTTTCATGTCTTTCCTCTTGTTCGTTGCGCCCGCCCGCCCGGCGGTTGCCCGGCATTCTAGGCTGTTTCGTGCAAAGAGGAAATCCGCGGACCAGCGCCCGTCCGCAGCGCCCGATACTGGAAAGGAGGTCAACGACCGGTCGACGTGGCGCCGCCGCCCCAGGAGTCCTTCACCTGATTGAAGTGATGGGTAGGCTCGTAATAATCCGAGGCGACGCCGAGATTTTCAATCGAGAGACGGCCGATCGACGCCATGAGGCCATAAGAGGCGACGACCCTTTCGCGCTGGGCGACGATCAGGGCGATGCGCGCATTGAGCAACTCTTGCTGCGCATTGAGGATTTCAAGAGTTGTGCGCAGACCCGCCTTGGCTTCTTCACGGACGCCGTAGAGCGCTCGTTCGGCGGCGGCGATCTGGGTTTGCGCCGTGCCGATGCGTGTCTTGGCGGACTGAAGGTTCGCCCATGTCGCACGCGTCAAGGAAGCGATTTCGGCCCGAGCCACATCAGCGTCGAGCTTCTTTTTGCCGGCGATCTCTTTCGCCTGTCGCAGTTGCGCCGAGGTGCTGCCGCCATCGTAGAGCGGGATGTTCAGACGTCCACCGATCATGCCGGCGATGTTGCGGTCGTAGATTGTATTGATGTTGGTCTGGGTGAACACATCGGCGACGATGGACAGTTTTGGCAGAAAATCCGATTCAATGGATTTGATATCGAAATCCGAGGCGTCCGCATCATGCAGCGCGGCGAGGATCATCGGATGTTCGCTGACAGCAATTCTCTCCGCCTCATCGAGTGTGCGCGGCAATAATTTGTCGAGGGGCGCGGCCGCCGCCAGTTTCTTTGGCAATTGGCCGACCAGTTGCCGAAAAACGCCGATGCTCGCCTCCAGCATCGCGCGCGACGCGCTCTCTTGCGCCTGACCGCCGGCCAGACGCGATTGCGCCTGGGCGGTGTCGGTCAGGGTGATTTGACCTGCCTCGAAACGTTCTTTGGTTTGGCGGAGTTGCTCGGTCAGCACCGAGACGTTGTTCTCTTGCAGTTTAAGCGCCGCCGTGTCGCGCAAGACATTCATATAGGCCGCAGCGGTGTCGAATAACACCTTTTGTTCAAGAAAGCGCAGTCGTTGTCGTTCGGCGAACACCGCCGACTCCGCCGCGCTCATGGTGTTTTTGGCTTTAAAACCGTCGAAAATCGGTTGTTCGATGGTGACGCCAGCCGAACGCGCGACGCTCCGGCCCTCCTGCAAGTTCCAGACCGTCGTGCGATTGGGATCGTCAGGGATTCCCAGATCTTCCTGTCGCTGTACGAAACGGTTCTGTTGCGCGCCAAGGTAACTGTTCACCGAAACGCGCGGGCGCATTCCGGCTCTGGCGATGGGCACGCCCTCGTCGACCGCGCGCAGATTGGCGCGGCCGGAATTGAGGCTCGGGTTGTTGCTGTAGGCGTTTCTGAGCGCGTCGCCAAGAGTCTCGCCGATGGCGGGCGGCGCGAAGCCGACGCCGTTCATGGCGAGTAAAACCAGCGCGAGTAAAATCGGCGCAAGTGAAATTGGCGCAAGTGAAATCGGCGCAAGTGAAATCGGCGCAAGTGAAATCTGCAGAAACTTTGTCATTCGCGCGCCCCGACAGGCGGCGCGATCCGTTTCCTTCTCGCAAAATAGGCGTAGAGCGCCGGTAGAACGATCAGCGTTAGCGCGGTTGCGCTGATCAGTCCGCCGATCACGACGGTGGCGATGGGTCGTTGCACTTCGGCGCCGGTGCTGGTCGCCAGAGCCATTGGCACGAATCCGAGCGAAGCGACCAGCGCTGTCATGATGACGGGCCGCAGACGAGTCATTGCGCCAGTGTAGATCGCCTCGCGTTCGGGCATGCCTTCAGACTCAAGCTGATGAATGTAGGTGCGCATCACCAGGCCGTTGAGAACGGCGACGCCCGAGAGCGCAATGAAGCCCACCGCCGCCGACACCGACATCGGCATGCCGCGCAACCACAGCGCCACCACGCCGCCAGACAGCGCCAGCGGCACCGCAGTGAACACGAGCAGGGCGTCCAGCGCCGCGCCCAGCGCCGAATAGAGCAGCAGAAAAATCATGAAAAAGCAGATCGGCACCACAATCATCAGCCGCTCGCGCGCGGCGGCGAGATTTTCGAACTGTCCGCCCCAGACGATCCAGTAGCCAGCCGGCACGCTGACATCCGATTCGATTTTGGCGCGCGCCTCCTTCACCACCGAGGCGATATCGCGTCCGCGGACATTGGCGCTGACAACGACCCGGCGTTTGCCGTTTTCGCGCGACACCTGGTTCTGTCCGTCTATGGTTATGAATTTCGCCAGTTGTTTGAGTTGCACGGTCGAGACGCGGCCGGCGGCGTCGGGCGGCAGGGACACAGGGATGGTTTCGAGCGCCGCCGCGTTCTCGCGCAGATTATCGCCGAGGCGAACGAAGATCGGAAAGCGCCGATCGCCTTCGAAGATGACGCCGGCGCGCTGGCCGCCAATCGCCGCGCCGATGGCGTCCTGAACGTTCGACAGGCTGAGACCGTATCGGGCGATGGCCGCCTTGTCGATCTGGATATCGAGCAAGGGCAGTCCGGAGACCTGTTCGACCTTGACGTCCGCCGCGCCGCGCGTCTTGCGCATTATGGCGGCGATGTGGTTCGCCGTGCGCAGCATCGCGTCGTAATCTTCTCCGAAGACCTTCACGGCGATGTCGCCGCGCACGCCGGCCAGAAGCTCGTTGAAACGCAGCTGGATTGGCTGGGTGAATTCGTAGGCGTTGCCGGGAAGCCGGGAAAGACGATCGCCGATCTGCTCGATCAATTCGTTTTTTGGCAGGTGCGGATCGGGCCATTCCTCCTGCGGTTTAAGCATGATGAACGTATCGGTGAGATTGGGCGGCATTGGGTCAGTCGCCACTTCCGCCGTGCCCGTTTTCGAAAACACATAGGCGACCTGAGGGAAGGCGCGAACGACATTTTCGATCTCGATTTGCATCGCCTGCGATTGTCCAAGCGATGCGCTCGGAATTCTGTTGGCCTGCATGGCGATGTTTTTTTCGTCCAGCGTCGGGATGAACTCCTGACCCAGACCGGAATAGACGATCGCCGCGAACGCGAAGGAGCCAAGGCCGATGGCCATCACCTTGAACGGTTGCTCCATCGCCCATGCGAGCGCAGGGCGATAGAATTTTTTCAATCCGCGCACCAGCGCGTTTTCCGACTCTTCGCCGTGACCGGAGACGAAGAGCGCGATCATCGCGGGAAAGAAGGTCAAGGACAGCAGGAATTCCGAGAGCAGCGCGATAATCACCGTCATCGCCATCGGATGAAACATTTTGCCTTCGACGCCGGAGAAGCTCAGGATCGGCAAATAAACAAGGATGATGATCGACTGTCCGTAAACGGTCGGTCGGCGCATTTCGACGGCGGAGGAGATCACGGTGTCGTAGCGCTCTTCCTTGGTCAGGGGGCGACCAAGGGCGTGATGTCGTTCGGACAAACGACGCAGACTGTTTTCCGCGACGATGATGGCGCCATCGGCGATCAGACCGAAATCAAGGGCGCCAAGGCTCATCAGATTGGCGCTGATCTTGCCGAGATACATGCCGATCGCCAGACAAAGCATCGTCACAGGAATGACCGTCGCCGTCACCAGCGCGGCGCGAAAATCGCTGAGCATGACGAACAGCACCAGAATGACCAGCGCAGCGCCTTCGAGCAGATTTTTCGCCACCGTTTTGATGGTGGCTTCGACCAGAAGCGTACGATTCAGGATCGTGCGAACCTCGATTCCTGGCGGGAGCGTTTTCTCGATGCGCGCCATGCTCGCGTCGACAGCCTGAGAAACGGTGCGACTATTGGCGCCGATCAGCATCAGCGCGGTGCCGATCACCACCTCCTCGCCATTCATGCTGGCGCTGCCGACGCGCAGCTCCTTGCCGATGCCGACGGTGGCGATTTCCCCGACCCGCACCGGCACGCCATTGCGCGTTGTGGCGACGACCATGCGGATGTCGTTGAGATTTTCGAGCCGCCCGCCGCTGCGCACAACCAGCCCTTCGCCATTGCGTTCGACATAGCCTGCGCCGCGACTGACGTTGTTTTTGGCGACCGTGTTCGCAAGATCGTCGAAAGACAGGCCCAGCGCCGTCAGCTTCGCCGGGTCGGGCTGAATGTGATATTCCTTGACGAAACCGCCGAGAGAATCCACTCCGGCGACGCCCGGCACGGTGCGCAACTGCGGACGGATAATCCAGTCCTGCACCGTGCGCAGATAGGAGTCCTTCTCCACCGCAGTCGTGAGCAGCGCGCCCTCAGGCGTGAGATAGGAGCCGTCTTTTTGCCAGCCGGCTTCGCCGTCGCGTAGCGCCGTTTTTCTCGGTTCCCGGTAGCGCACCGTCCACATGTAGATTTCGGACAGGCCGGTGGCGATCGGCCCCATACGGATTTCGACAGAGGGCGGAAAATCCTCTCGCGCCTGGGTCATACGCTCCGCCACCTGCTGGCGCGCGAAATAGATATCGACGCCGTCCGCAAAGACGACGGTGACCTGTGCGAAGCCGTTACGCGACAGCGAGCGGGTGTATTCCAGGCCGGGAATGCCAGCCATGGCGTTCTCGATCGGGAAGGTGACCTGTTTTTCGATCTCGATCGCCGAGAGCGCCTGGGCCCGGGCGTTGATCTGCACCTGATTGTTGGTGATGTCGGGAACAGCGTCGATCGGCAGATGCATCAGCGCCCAGCCGCCGAACACGCCTACGAGCGTGACCAGCAGCACGACCAGCCAGCGTTGACGAACAGAGAAGGCGATAATCCGCTGCATCATGGCGCGACGTCGTCACTCCTCTGGAATTTCGTTCTTGCCGGCTTCGGCCTTCAACAGGAAACTGTTGAGAACGCAGATGGTCTCGCCGGCTTTCAATCCCTTGACGATCTCGACAAAGGCGTCGTCGCCGTCGCCGGTTTCGACAATGCGTTGTTCGAAGCCGCCGGCGACTTTCACAAAAACCGTCGGTTCATTATGGATCGTCTGGATGGCGATCCTCGGGATCAGCACCTCGACCGGCGCCTTCGCGAGCGCGATGTCCGCATTGACCAGCGCGCCGGGATTAAGGGCGAAATCGGGATTTTTGAAACTGGCCACGACATGGCCGGTGCGGGTTTCCGGCGTCACGATAGCGCTGACGATCGTCACTTGCCCCTCGACGCGATGTCCGTCCGGCGTGGAGAGCGCGACCATCTGACCCTTGCGGATGCTGGCGAGGCTCGCGAGCGGCACGGCGAGATCAGCCTCAACGACCGAGAGATCGGCGAGCACGTAAATCTGGGACTCGGCGGTCACCGGCTGGCCGATGTTGACCAGACGCTCGATGACCCGACCGGCGATCGGCGCCCGGATATCCTTCTCTCTCAAGCCTTCGATCGACGTGCCGGACAAGGACGCGATCTCGGCCGTCGACAGATCGAGGGCCGCGAGTTTTTGTCGGGCAAGATCAGAACGCAATTTCGCTTCGGTGTAGGTCGCTTTGGCTTTGAGAAACAAAACCTCGGCGGTGATGCCACGTTCGAACAGGCGTTTCTCGCGCTGGAATAATTGCGTCTGCAGATCGTAGTTGACCGTCGCCGCGAGAAACTCGCTTTTCGCGTCGGCGACCTCCCGCGAGTCGATAACGGCGATGGTCTCGTGTTGCGCGACTTCCGCGCCGAGCCGCTTGCGCATCTGCGCGACGACTCCGGAGACCTTCGCCGCGACGCGGGCCAGGTGATCGGGGTCCGGCTTGATCGTCGCCGGAACGACGATTCGTCGTCCCAGCGCGCCGGGTCCGACTTTGGCGGTTTCGATCTTTGCGGCGGCGATTTGCTCCGGCGTCAATCGAATCAGCCGGACGGCGTCGGCGGACGCCGAAGGGGGTCCCGACGCTGTCTGGGGTTCGCTGGGCGGAGCGGTCAGGCGCGCGAATAGTCCGGGAAGCAGGGCGCCCGCCGCAAGGCTTGTGATGATGGCGAAGAGGAGGAGGGCGTTGCGCGGCATCTTCATCCCTCGATCCACATCACAGGCGTCGCGACCATCGATGATACGCGTTGGAATACTGACGATCGCGGGAAACGACGTCGATCCGGAAATCTACCCCGTCGGATGTCTCGGACCGGGGCGGGCAACGAGGCCCGGCGCCGCTTTTCCATGCCAGTGAAAAACGGCGTAAAAGCGCCAAAAGAAAAAGCCCGGCCGTTTGGCCGGGCTTGGAATTGCGGCAAAATGACTGGAAATCAGTATTTCGCGACGATTGGCGCGCCCACGAAGGGGTTGAAGTGCCAGTTCAGACCAACACGAACCGTGTTGAACTGCGTCGGGGACTGATGGCTCGCGCCGAAGAAGGTCCCGGCCGGAGCGCTGAAGAGGCTGTAGATGTTCTGGTTGGTGGCGCCCAGATCGGTGTAGAGATACTCGACCTTCGCCGACCAAGTCGGGAACGACTGGGGCGACCACTCGACGCCGCCGCCGGCCGTCCAACCCGTCTTCGTCTGATAGTAGGAGGAGGTGCCGCTGGCTCCGCCCGCCGCCGTCAGGTAGCTGATGCCGACATTGTTGTCGACCTGGCCATAGGCGAAGCCGCCCGTGCCATAGACGAGGAAGTTTGAATAGCCCGGCATCGTCAGGCCGATGCGGCCGCGCGCCGTGCCGAACCAGTCGATGTTTTTCGTGGTGGTCACATAGGTGGCGCCCGTGCCGAAACCCGGATAGCGGCTTGAGCCGTTCATGTCTGCGGCCTGAATATCCGTCTCCACGCCGACAACGACGTAGGGATTATACTGATAGTTGTAACCGACCTGGCCGCCGCCGAGCACGCCCGAGGGAGTGATCGAGTTGTTCCACGAGGAGGCGATAGGCGCGGAAGCCGCGACGGCGGCGAGATTGCCGCCAGCGGCGGACGCCACGCCATTCAGCGCGCCAGTGTCAGCGCCGCCGGCGCCGAAGCCGTAGCCGACGTTGACGCCGCCATAGAGGCCTGTCCAGGTGAAGGAAGGCGGCGGGGGCAGCAGCGGCTCCTTGCGGGTCGGCAGATCGGCGGCGAAGGCCGAAGCTGTCAGAGCGGCCAGCGAAACGGCCGAGAGAATAATCTTTTTCATTTTCGAGCCCTCTTGTGTCCAGATCAAAACGTCTTGCGGTCTTTTCCGCCTTATGGATGGCGAGCGCCGCTGTCCTGAAAAACTTATGGCGACGATCCCTGCACGGTCAACGAAAAGCAGAACGAAACGCCTCGCCGCCGTGCGATTGCCCGGGGACGTGACAAATCGGCAACAGAATCGGGCTGTATGCGCGGCTTTTTCTCTAGGTTTGGCCGCGTTCGCGTCTCAGCCGCGCCCAGTAGTCGAGTCGTTTGGCGAGTTCGCGCTCGAAGCCGCGTTCGACTGGTTGATAGAGTTTCTGCGGCTTGAGCGAATCGGGCCAGTAGTTCTGGCCGGAGAAAGCGTCGGGCGCGTCGTGATCATATTCGTAACCTGCGCCGTAACCGGCCTCGCGCATGGTCGCGGTCGGCGCATTGAGAATGATTTTCGGCGGGGGAAGCGACCCTTTTTCCTGCGCCAGACGCCGCGCCGTTTTATAGGCGACATAGGCGGCGTTCGATTTCGGCGCCGTTGCGACATAAATCACCGCTTGCGCCAGCGCCAGTTCGCCCTCCGGACTGCCCAGAAAATCATAGGCCTCCTTTGCGGCGTTGGCGACGACCAGCGCCTGGGGATCGGCGAGGCCGATGTCCTCCACCGCCATCCGCACAACGCGACGCGCCAAAAACAAGGGATCCTCGCCGGCGACGAGCATCCGGGCGAGATAGTAGAGCGCCGCGTCTGGATCGGAGCCGCGTACGCTTTTGTGCAGCGCGCTGATCAGATTGTAATGGCCCTCCTGCGCCTTGTCGTAGATCGGGGCGCGTCGTTGCACGACCGTCGACAAGGCGCTGCGGTCGAAGATTTCGCCCTCGCGGGCGGCGCGCCAGATTTCCTCCGATAGCGTCAGAGCGGCGCGGCCGTCGCCATCGGCCATGGCGATCAGCGCCGCGCGCGCGTCGGCATCGAGCGGCAGACGTTTGCCCTCAACGGTCTCGGCGCGCGCCAGAAGTTTTTCGATCGCATCGGCGTCGAGCGCCCTGAAGATCATCACCCGGGCTCGCGACAGCAGCGCGGCGTTGAGTTCGAAGGAGGGGTTTTCAGTGGTGGCGCCGATCAGCGTGATCGTGCCATCCTCCATCACAGGCAGAAACGAGTCCTGCTGGGCGCGGTTGAACCGGTGTATTTCGTCGACGAAGAGCAGCGTGCCTTTGCCCGTCAAGCGGCGCGCGCGCGCGGCCTCGAAGGTTTTCTTGAGATCGGCGACGCCTGAGAAGATCGCCGAAATCTGGTCGAAGGCGAGATCCGTCTCATTCGCCAGAAGCCGCGCCACAGTGGTCTTGCCGGTGCCGGGCGGCCCCCAGAAGACAAGGGAGCCCATGGCGCCGGCGCCGATCAGGCGCTTCAGCGCGCCGTCGGGGCCAAGCAGATGATCCTGCCCGGCGACCTCGTCGAGCGTTGCCGGCCGCAGGCGGTCGGCCAATGGCCGCGGCGCGGCGCTGTCGAGTTTGGCGGCTTGAAACAGATCGGACATGATTCCAACCGGCCCGGACTCGTCGCCGCCGGACTCAGCGTATCCTGAGCGAATACCAGACCCTCGGCGGCAAGAGAGGGCGCCGCGGCTTCTTGCCGTAGGGCTGGACTTGGCCCCCGTGGGGGAAAAACCTGCGTAACCTGTCGCAGGTTATGCAAGGCGGATCACGAGAGACCAAAAGCGAATTCGTTTCCTCTACGCCAGTCTCCCGACCAGGCGACAAGTCGCCCGACTGCGAGATCTGGCGACCGATCCAGGCCATTGGGGGCGGATCGTTCGATCCGGTCCGTCATGTGTCTGGCGGCGCAGTGCGCCGGAAGGTCGCACGGGTCAGCAAACAGGCTTCACTTTACCGCCTGAGGCGATAGCGTAATTTTCCGGGCGAGTGGCGCGATGCCCGGTTTGGCGGCGGCGACTTCCGGACGCTCCGGTTCAGATATGGTGGCCGCCGGGGTCTGGCTTACCGATGATGCGGGCGCTGCCGGGCGCGTTCTCACCTGCGATATGGCGGTGTTGCTTCCGCCCTTGCGCCAATAGCCCTCTCGAAGAATCGGACCGACGTCTGCAGGCCTGGATGGGCTGGTCATCCCTCATTCTCCCTGGGCTCATGTGGGAATTCTATGTGAATACTATCGGGTTTGCGAGCAAGATAGACAAGAGGCATAGTGTACAACAAATTGCCGCCCAAATCATAGACCTCTACATTGCGTAGAACCAGTTCGCGCAAGGTCTCTTTCTCCGAAAATTGGGACACCCAGCCCGCGTAAACCAGTTTGTTTTCAAAATCCCTGAAATGACAATATTCCACTTGGGCGATTGGAGAGTTAAAGGTAAAATTCCAGATATCGTCTTCGCCAATTTCGCCGGTAGCCCTGATTTTATGTAAAAACCATGTATCGACCTTATGGTTTTTAATATATAACCAGACAATTCCCAGTATAAGGCCGGCGACAGTCGCTATTCCGACCTCTTCCATGGTCGCAGCCGTCAAAGTGTTGTTTTTTACCGCCTCGTTAATGTCGGCAAGTGCGAATTGTTTTCCGAACAGATGAAAAGAGGCGAATGTAATTATGTAACTTATCGTTCCAAAAATGAAAACCTGAAGCAAATATTGAAATTCCGAAATTTGCCGTTTGGCGGCGTATCGCGAGGCCAGGCTCGCCCAGACAAGACCCGGCAAAAAAATTACGCCTATTTGAAGTATTATTGCATTAAGCTCCATCCACGCCTCGCAAAAAGTCTATTATTTCTGCATCGGCGCCAGATGATCCCTTGCCGTCTCACCCACCCGGAAAAGCGTGGATCGCAATGTCGGCGTCACCGCCTGTCGCGCAACGAGACTAACTGACGCCGGCGAGACCCGGCTTTCTTGTCCTTGGTGCAGAATGTGCGACCGGTCCCGGACGCATCGCCGTCGGCTTCAGCCGATGTCGACGATCCTGGCGCTGTGGTGGATCACTTCGGCGCTGTCGCCGACGCTCTTGCCCATCAGCCCCTGCGCCAGCGGCGCGACATAGGGAATGAGTCCCTTCGCCGGATCGCCTTCGTCCTCGCCAACGAGCCTGAAGGCGCGGCGTTCGCCATCGTCGAGTTCGACGACGACGCGGTGGCCGAAACGCACATGCGAATGATCGGCGATGGCGTGAACCACTTCGGCGGTGGCGCGGCGCGCCGTCCAGTAGCGCAGGTCGCGTTGGGCGACAGCGAGCGCGCGCCTGTCGTCGACGGCGGTCGCACTCTCGATTTCCCTGTGCAGTCGGCTCAATTCGCCTTCGATCTGCTCAAGCCCCTCCGGCGTGACGAGATTGCGATGCGAGCTGATCGGGCGGTCGGGAAGATCCTCGCGCGGATTGTCGTCGTCCTGCTCTTTGGTGAAAGCCGAGCTCATGCGTCAGGATCCTTGAGTTTTGAGATCGAAGCGAAAAGACAAGCGACCCGAAACGGCCCTTCCTGACATTAGACCCGAGACGGTCCGATATGTCGAGAATTATGCGATACTTGCGACAATTCGCTCATGCTTCGCCGCGCATGGAATCGTCGGGGTCAGGCGTCCTCCGCCGCAGGCATGACGATGACGGCGCGGCCGCGAATGGCGCCCCGGACAATCGACCTGGCCTTGTCCAGCGCCTGATCGAAGGTCACGCTCTCGCGCATGGCGTCGATGATCGCCGGATCGAGATCGCGCGCGAGCCGCGTCCACGCCGCCCGGCGCAGGGCGATCCGGGGACGGACGCTCTCCACCCCCAGCAGGGACACGCCGCGCAGAATGAAGGGCGCGACGCTGGTCGGCAGCTCCATGCCGCCGACATTGCCGCAGGCGGCGATCGCGCCGTCAAACCGGGTCTGGGCCAGCAGATTCGCGAGCGTCGTCCCGCCCACCGTATCGACGCCGGCGACGAATTTCTGCTCCTGAAGCATCTTGCCGGGAGCGGAGAGGGACTCGCGGGAGAGAATTTCGGCGGCGCCCAGCTGGCGGAGATAGTCGCCCTCGCTCCCCCGGCCCGTGACGGCGGCGACCCGCCAGCCGGCGCGCGCCAGCAGCGCCACGGCGAAGGACCCGACGCCGCCCGCCGCGCCGGTGACGATGGCCGGCCCGTCCGCTGGCGTCAGTCCGTGGCGTTCGAGCGCCAGCAGGCAGAACATGGCGGTGAGGCCGGCGGTGCCGGCGGTCATGGCGCGCGCCGCCGTCAGGCCTTCGGGGAGATGCGCCAGCCAATCGCCCTGCAAACGCGCTTTTTCGGCGAAGCCGCCGTAATGCGATTCGCCGATCCCGCAACCGGTGGCGACGACGCTGTCGCCGGGTTTGAAGTCTGGATGGCAGGAGCGCGTCACCCGGCCGGCCAGATCGACGCCGGGGATCATCGGAAAACGCCGCACGACCGGCCGTTCGCCGGTGACGGCGAGGCCATCCTTGAAGTTGATCGCCGAATGGGTGACGTCGAGATCGACGTCGCCGGGCATGAGCTCGGCGTCGTCCATCTCGACATAGGCGGCTCGGGAGGCCTCGCCGTCGCGGTCGACGCGAATGGCGCGAAACCGGTCCAGCGGCCTAACCTTCCTCGTCGGTTTCGAGGTCGCCGTCGATCAGGCCGGCGACGTCGTCGTCCTCGCCCTCTTCCTCTTCGAGGAAGGTGTCGTCCGCATCGTCGTCCTCGATCTCGACGTCCTCGACGTCGTCGATCGTCTCGACCGCCGCCTCTTCTTCGGCCGCCTCGTCGAGGGAGATGGTGTCAACGCCTTCTTTTTCGACCTCGGCGTCCTCTTCCTCCTGAACGCGGGCCGGGGCGCGCGCGAAAGCGGCGACATGGAAAATCGCCCCGCATTTCGGGCAGGTGATCGGATCCTTGTTGAGATCGTAGAATTTCGTCGCGCAGGACTGGCAGTGGCGCTTGGCGCCGAGTTCGGGTTTGGCCACGGTTAAGCGATCCCCTGGAATGAGCAGCGTGGAGACGCCCGCTGGAGGCGAAATAGGGCTGGGCGCTTCGGTTAGTTGTCCGGGGCCGCCCTGTCAAATGGATAAATGCGACAGGGCGAGGGCCGCTCACGGACCATTGCCGCAGACCATTGCCGCGGACCATTGCCAAGCGCCGGCGGGCTTGGCATAGAAAGCCTTGCGCGGGTGTAGCTCAATGGTAGAGCAGCAGCCTTCCAAGCTGAATACGAGGGTTCGATTCCCTTCACCCGCTCCAGATTTTGGCCTCCGGCGATCTTTTTCTTCTCACCCGTTTTTCTTCCCGGCCTGCCCGCCGCTTTGCATCGCCGCGCGCAGCGCATCGGCCAGCGCGCCGCCCGCTGGCGGGTTGGCCCCGCCGCCGGCGCCGCCGTTTTCGCGACGCGGCGATTGCGGGGCGCGCGCCGGCTGTTGATCGCGGCGCGGACCCGCCTTCGCCTGCTGGCCGGGTTCGTCGTCGAGCCGCAGGGAGAGGGCAATGCGTTTGCGCGGCGCGTCGACCTCCATCACCTTCACTTTCACGATGTCGCCGGGCTTGACCACGCTGCGCGGGTCCTTGACGAAATTTTTCGACAGCGCCGAAATATGCACGAGCCCGTCCTGATGGACGCCGATGTCCACAAAGGCGCCAAACGCCGCAACATTGGTGACGACGCCTTCGAGCGTCATGCCGGGGCGCAGATCGGCGAGCGTCTCGACGCCGTCCTGAAACGTCGCCGTTTTGAACGCCGGACGCGGATCGCGGCCCGGCTTTTCGAGTTCAGCCAATACGTCGGCGATAGTCGGCAGGCCGTAATTTTCATTGACGAATTGCTGTGGCTTCAGCTTGCGCAATTCCACAGCGTTGCCGATCAGGCCGCGAATGTCGGTTTTCGCAACGTCGAGAATGCGGCGCACCAGCGGATAGGCTTCCGGATGCACGCCGGATCGATCAAGCGGATCGTCGCCATCGACGATGCGTAAAAAGCCGGCGCTTTGCTCGAAGGCTTTTGGCCCGAGACGCGCCACCTTTTTCAGTTCGCCGCGCGTGCGGAAGGGACCGTTGGCGTCGCGATGGGCGACGATATTGGCGGCGAGCGTTTCACCCAATCCCGACACGCGCGCCAGCAAGGGCGCCGAGGCCGTATTGACGTCGACGCCGACGGCGTTGACGCAATCCTCGACCACGGCGTCGAGCGCGCGCGACAGTTTAAGCTCCGACACGTCGTGTTGATATTGTCCGACGCCAATGGCTTTCGGTTCGATCTTCACCAGTTCGGCGAGCGGGTCCTGAAGCCGGCGCGCGATCGACGCGGCGCCGCGCAGCGACACGTCGAGGTCGGGCAATTCGCGCGAGGCGTATTCCGAGGCGGAGTAGACCGACGCGCCAGCTTCGGACACGACAATCTTCGTGAGTTTCAGCTCAGGATGGCGCGCCATCAGATCGGCGGCGAGCCGGTCGGTTTCGCGCGAGGCCGTGCCATTGCCGATGGCGATCAATTCAATTTTATGCTGGCGCGCGAATGTCGCCAGCGTTGCAATCGAATCGTCCCAGCGACGTTGCGGCTCATGCGGATAGATCGCCGTCGTCGCGACGATTTTGCCGGTCGCGTCGATCACGGCGACTTTCACGCCGGTGCGAAAACCGGGATCGAGACCGATCGTTGCGCGGGCGCCGGCGGGCGCCGCCAGCAACAGATCGCGCAGATTTTCGGCGAAGACGCGGATCGCTTCCTCCTCGGCGAGGCGCCATAGCCGCGCCCGCGCATCGATGCCGAGATGCAGTTCGATTTTCGTGCGCCACGCCCAGCGCGCCGTCTCGATGAGCCATTTGTCGCCCGCACGGTCGCGATTCTCGATGCCGTATCTGCGCGCGATGCGTGATTCATAGCCGCCGGCTCCGGGTTCCGTCTCGGCGCGCATTTCGAGATCAAGCATTTCTTCTTTTTCGCCGCGAAATAGCGCCAGAATGCGATGCGACGGCAATTTCGAAATCGGCTGCGTGAAATCGAAATAGTCCGAATATTTCGCGCCGGCCGCTTCCTTGCCGGCGCGGGGCCGCGAAATCATCGCGCAATGAGACCAGTATGTCTCGCGCAACCCGCCGATCAGATCAGCGTCTTCGGCGAAGCGCTCGACCAGAATGGCGCGCGCGCCTTCCAGCGCCGCTTCGATCGTTGGAACATTCTTGTCCGCATCGATGTATTTTTCCGCCTGCGCTTTCGGCTCCCTGTCCGGGGCCGTCAGCAAGGCTTCGGCCAGCGGCGCCAGTCCCGCCTCAATGGCGATTTGCGCTTTGGTGCGACGTTTGGGTTTGTAGGGAAGATAAATATCCTCCAGCCGCGCCTTGTTGTCGGCCTCCAGGATGACGCGTTTCAGCGCGTCGTCGAGTTTTCCCTGCGCGTCGATCGACTCAAGGATTGCCTTGCGACGCTCCTCCAGTTCGCGCAGATAACGCAGCCGCTCTTCAAGCTTGCGTAATTGTATGTCGTCGAGCTGACCGGTCGCCTCCTTGCGATAGCGGGCGATGAAGGGAACGGTGGAGCCTTCGTCGAGCAGACCGACGGCCGCTTCGATTTGCCAGGGCTTCGCCGACAACTCGTTGCTCAGTCGTTCGACAATAGACGCCATGGTTGTTCCTCGTTTGGTGCTCGGGGGAGAGCGCGGCTTGTAGCCAGTGCGCCGCAGCGAAGTCAAAAGAGCGACGATCACGATTAACCATAAATCGATTCTTTTCCGTCGCGCAGCATCTAAGACGAACGCAGGAAACGGTGGGCGGCCTCCGATGGAGATGTCCCGTAATGCGACAAATTCTTTAGCGCCCGGGTGTGCTCGCGAGGTCAAACCGTCTGGCGCCGTCTGACCTTTACCAGATGAAGGCGCGATGGAGGGGCGCTGGGCGCTAAATCTGGTCGAACGAAGCCGAAACGCGCGCCGGTCGCTGATTCGTGCCCGATGCGTTCCCCTTCGTTCCGAAGTGTTAACCCACTGGCTGATTCGATGGACAAAATCCTTCATTTCTCCGATTGACAGAAACATTGAAACGAGTCCGCCGGTCCCGGGCTGTGACGCGTGATCAAAAGTGGGCGTCTTTCGAATTATGGCGGCAAGAGGCGCGTGAAGCCCTATATGCTGTGTGAACAGAGCGTGATTCAGGGCGAGTCAGCGATTCGGCCGCGATTCGTTCGTCGACTGTTCGAAGTGTGAATGCGCGGCTGCGCAAAAGTTCCATTATGATACATTTGTGGAGATGGCATGGCCCGTCGCCACGTTGCGCGGCGGAGCGGAACGACGATCAAACTCCGGGAAAAATCGATGAGGCCGTCATTGCCGGGCGATCGCGCGGAGGTCCGCTCCACGGGGGTCGCGGCGGTGCTCGGGCCGACCAACACCGGCAAGACCCATCACGCCATTGAGCGGATGCTTTCCTTCCCCAGCGGGCTGATCGGATTGCCGTTGCGCCTGCTGGCGCGCGAAGTCTACACCCGCGTCGTCGAAAAAGTTGGCGCAGCCAACGTCGCCCTGATTACCGGCGAGGAGAAGATCAAACCGCGTGCGCCAGCCTACTGGATCAGCACCGTCGAGGCGATGCCGCGCGACGTTACCGTGGATTTCCTCGCCATCGACGAAATTCAGCTCGCCGCCGACCTTGATCGCGGTCATGTTTTCACCGACCGGCTGCTGCGCTGGCGAGGCCGACAGGAGACGCTGCTGATCGGCGCAGGCACGATGGCGCCGCTGATCGGAGAATTGTTTTCCGGCGCGCCGATGTTCAGCCGGCCGCGCCTGTCGAAACTCTCCTTCGCCGGCGATCGGAAAATTTCGCGCCTTCCGCCGCGCACGGCGATCGTCGCCTTTTCGGCGGAAGAGGTTTACGCCATCGCCGAATGGATCAAGCGCCAGCGCGGGGGCGCGGCGGTTGTGTTGGGAGCACTGAGTCCTCGCACGCGCAACGCCCAGGTCGAGTTGTTTCAATCCGGCGACGTCGATTACGTTGTCGCGACCGACGCCATCGGCATGGGTCTCAATCTCGATGTCGATTACATCGCCTTCGCCTCGGACCGGAAATTCGACGGCTGGCGTCATCGCCGTCTGACGCCGGCGGAGTTTGGCCAGATCGCCGGCCGCGCCGGGCGTCACATGAGCGACGGATTATTCGGCGCAACCGGGCGCTGTCCGCCCTTCGACGCGGATCTGATCGAACAGCTTGAGGATCATCGTTTCGATCCGGTCACCCTGTTGCAATGGCGCAATTCCGATCTGGATTTTTCCTCGATTGAAGCCTTGCTGACATCGCTCGACAAGTCGCCCGATCATCCGCGGTTCACCCGCGCTCCGATCGCCATCGATCAGATCACCCTGGAGGCGGCGAGCCGGGACGCGGACGCCCAGCGCAACGCCAAATCCCCCGCCGATGTCGCGCGGCTCTGGGACGCCTGCCAAATCCCGGATTATCGCAAGACCTCGCCGGCGGCCCACGCCGAGCTTGCGCTGTCGATTTTTGGTTTTATCGCCCGTAAGGGTAAAATCCCGGGTGACTGGATGGCGCGCCAGATCGCGGCTGTCGATCGCGTCGACGGCGACATCGACACATTGTCCAATCGCCTGGCGCAGGTGCGCACCTGGAGCTTTATTTCCAACCGCTCGGGGTGGCTTGACGACGCGGAGCATTGGCAGAGCGTCGCGCGTCGGGTAGAGGACAGCCTTTCCGACGCGCTGCACGAGCGGTTAACGCAGCGTTTCGTCGATCGCCGCACCAGCGTGCTGATGCGCCGCCTGAGAGAGAATGCGATGCTAGAAGCCGAAATCAACGCCGCCGGGGACGTTCTCGTTGAGGGCCAGCATGTCGGAAGCCTTCAGGGTTTTCGCTTCACGCCCGATCCCGGCGCGGCCGGAGAAGCGGCGAAAGCGCTCAATGCGGCGGCGCTCAAGGCTTTGGCCAGTGAATACGAGGCCCGGGCCACGCGCGTCTTCGACGCCGTCGACGACGCTTTCGCCCTCGCCAATGACGGCGCCATCCGCTGGCTTGGCGAGCCGGTCGCGAAAATCGCCCCCGGCGCCGGCGTGCTCAGCCCGACGACGCGGGTTCTGGCCGATGAGCAATTGGCCGGCGCGGCGCTCGACAAGGTCAAGCAGCGGGTCGATCTCTGGCTCGCCCAGCATGTCGGCAAGCTGCTCGGGCCGCTGCTGCAGCTCGAAAAGGGCGAGGGGCTGGAGGGAGCGCCCCGCGGCGTCGCCTTCCAGATCGCCGAGGATCTGGGAGTTCTCGACCGCGCCCGCGTCGCCAAAGAAGTCAAGGGCTTCTCGCAAGAGGAACGCGGGGCGCTCCGCAAACTTGGCGTCCGCTTCGGCGCCTATCATATTTACCTGCCGCTGTTGTTGAAGCCGGCCCCGCGCTCGCTCGCCGCGCTGCTCTGGGCGCTGCATCACGGCGGCCTCGATACGGTCAGGGGTCTGGAGGATGTGCCGCATCTCGCCGCTTCAGGCCGCACCTCCTTCGCCGCCGACCCCTCGATCCAGCGGGGATTTTACCGCGCCGCCGGTTTCCGGGTCTGCGGCGACCGGGTGGTGCGGGTCGATATTCTGGAGCGTCTGGCCGATCTGATCCGTCCGGCCATCGCCTACCGGCCCGGCGTCACCGCTGGCGAGCCGCCCGCCGGCGCGGCGGATAGCGACGGCTTTGTCGTGACCGTGGCGATGACCTCTCTGACCGGCTGCTCCGGCGAGGCTTTCTCGTCGATACTCAAATCTCTCGGTTACGCCTCGACGCGGCGCGCCGGCCCGGCGATCACGGTTCCGCTCCTGCCTGCGGCGTCGACCGAGCCGCTTGCGCCGCCGCCAGAAAACGTCGTGGCGACGGAGTCCGCTCCGGAAATCCCTCCGGAACCGACTCACGAAATCGCACACGAGTCCGTCCAGGAAATTTCGCCTGCCGACGAATCGGCGGTTTCAGCTCCGGCGATCGAGGCCGTCCAGACCGAATCCGTCGCGGCGGCGCCTGACGCGCTGGAGAGCGATGCGGCCGGCGACGCGTCTGCCGAGAGCCTTGACGAAACGCCTGCCGAGACCCCGGAAATCGCTCAGATCGAAATCTGGGCGCCGCAGCGCCACGCCCAGAGTGGTCCGCGCCGGGCTCCGTCGCACCGCGTAGAAGGTCAGGAGCGCGGCGAGCAGCGGCCGCCCCGCCGCGAGCATCGGCCCCGTCCCGCCGGCGGCGAGGCCGGCGCAGGCGAGGGGCGCGCCGCCCGATTCGACAAATTCCGCACGCCGGGCAACAAACCGCCCCGCGACGAGCGTCGCGGCCCGCGCCCGGCGGGCTTCGCCGCGCCCGAGCGTCGCGAGCGCCAGCCCGATCCGGACTCCCCTTTCGCCAAGCTCGCGGCGTTGAAAGCGGAGATGGAAAAAAAAGGCAAAAGCTAGAAGCGAGCCAGGGCGGCCGGCTTCTCCCGTCGGGAGTGATTTTCGAGTCGCGCCGGACACATGATATCCAACCCGCGCCCGACGCGGGTTGGGCGGCGTTCGGGCCGCAAAGTGACGAACGGGCCGCAAGAGGTAGCGAATGCGAAAAATTCAGCCTGTGATCATGTGCGGCGGCTCGGGAACGCGGGTGTGGCCAGAGTCCCGCGAAACCCTGCCCAAGCAGTTCATTCCGCTGGTCGGCGAACGCTCGACATTCCAGACGACCATGCAAATGCTGGTCGATCCGGTGTTCGAGAAGCCCATTGTGATTTCGAACAAGGATTACCGATTCCTGCTCGCCGATCAGCTGCGCGAGATCGGCGCCGAGGCGGAGATCGTGCTTGAGCCGACGCGCCGGGACTCCGGCCCGGCCGTCGCCGTCGCCGCCAGCCTCGCCGCGCGCCGCGCGCCGGACACGGTTGTGGTGGTGCTGGCCGCCGATCATGTCGTTCGCGACCGGCCGGGACTGGTCGAATTGTGCAAGAAGGCCGGCGCGGCGGCGGCGGCGGGATATATCGTCACCCTCGGCGTGAAGCCCGATCATCCGGCGACCGGCTACGGCTATCTGCGGCCCGGCGCGCCGATTGCGGCGGGCTCAGAGGTTTTGAAGCTCGAGGCTTTCGTCGAGAAGCCCGACCGCGAGACCGCGCAAAATTATATCGACGCCGGCTATTACTGGAACAGCGGCAATTTCATTTTCCGCGCCGATGTGATGCAGGCCGAGATCGCGCAATTCGAGCCGGCGATGGCGGAGGCCGCCGAAGCGGCGATTGACGCCGCGCAAAAGGATCTGGGCTTTCTGGTGCTCGATCCCGAGGCCTTCGGGCGCGCGACCAAAAAATCCATCGACTATGCGGTGATGGAGAAAACCGACAAGGCGGCGCTGATCCCGGCCGACATCGGCTGGTCGGACGTTGGCACCTGGCGCGCGGTGTGGGAGCTGTCAGAGCGCGATGAAGCCGGCAATTCCGTGCGCGGCGACGCCGTTGTGATGGACGCCCGCAACGTTCACGTCCGCTCTGAAGACATTCTCACGACGGTGGTTGGCGTCGACGACGTGATCGTCGTTACGACCCAGGACGCGGTGCTTGTGCTGAGTCACGAACATGGCGATAAGGTCAAGCAACTCGTTGACCGGCTCAAGACCGAGAACCGCCGCGAGGCGGGCGAGCACAAGCGCATCTTCCGGCCCTGGGGTTATTATCAGTCCATTGACGGCGGCCAGCGCTATCAGGTGAAGCGCATCGTGGTGAAGCCGGGCGAGCGTTTGTCGCTGCAAAAGCATTTCCATCGCGCCGAACACTGGATCGTAGTGCGCGGCACCGCCGAGGTCGGCCGTGACGAGGAGACGCACCTCGTCCACGAGAACGAGTCGATCTATCTGCCCATCGGCTGCAAGCATCGCCTCACCAATCCCGGCAAGATCGATCTGGAGCTGATCGAGGTGCAGACCGGCTCCTATCTCGGCGAGGATGACATCGTCCGCTTTCAGGACGTCTATAACCGGGGATGAGCGGCGCGAGCGTCCTCGTTAAAATCTGCGGCCTGTCTGAGCCGCAGACGCTTGAGGCGACGATCGCCGCTGGCGCCGATCTCGCCGGTTTTGTGTTTTTTCACAAAAGCCCGCGTCATATTGATTTGGATGCGGCGCGGGCGCTTGGCGCACAGGCGGCGGGGCGCATTCAAAAGGTCGCGCTGACCGTCGACGCCGACGACGCGACGCTTGACGCCGTCGCTGCGGCGCTGGCGCCCGATCTGCTCCAGCTCCACGGCCACGAGAGTCCGGCGCGCGTCGGCGAAGTGAGGGCGCGTTTCGGCCTGCCCGTCATCAAGGCGATCGGTGTCGCGTCGGCGGCCGATGTCGCCGCCGCCAGGGCTTACGAGGACGTCGTCGATTGGCTGCTGTTCGACGCCAAGCCTGCGCCAAATGCGACCGTGCCCGGCGGCGCCGGGGTTGTTTTCGACTGGGATTTGCTGCGCAACATAACGGCGAAAAACTGGATGCTCTCGGGCGGGCTCGACCCGGAGAATGTCGCTGCGGCGCTGCGCCAGACGCAGGCCCCGGCGGTCGATGTGTCCTCCGGGGTAGAGCGCGCGCGCGGCGTCAAGGACGCGGAAAAGATCGCCCTTTTCGTGGCGGCGGCGCGCTCGCTTTCGTCCCGGCCCGCGACAGTCTAAAAGAACGTCAAAACATCCGCGCCGCAGCGCGCGACCGACAGGACATCCGCCCGTGAACAAACCGCTTCCCAACTCCTTCCGCGCCGGACCGGACGACAACGGCCGCTTCGGCATATTCGGCGGCCGCTTCGTCGCCGAAACCTTGATGCCGCTGGTGCTCGACCTTGAACAGGCCTACGCCGAGGCGAAGGACGATCCCGCCTTTCACGCCGAATTGACGAGCCTGCACAAGCATTACGTTGGCCGGCCGTCGCCGCTCTATTACGCCGAACGCATCACCGAACATGTGCGCGAGACGGCGGGCGAGGGGCTGGGCGCCAAGGTCTATTTCAAGCGCGACGAGCTCAATCACACCGGCGCGCACAAGATCAACAATGTGCTGGGCCAGATTCTCCTTGCCCGGCGCATGGGCAAGAAACGCATCATCGCCGAGACGGGCGCCGGCCAGCATGGCGTCGCCACCGCCACCGCCTGCGCGCGCTTTGGCCTGCAATGCATCGTTTACATGGGCGCGGTCGATGTCGAGCGGCAGAAGCCCAACGTCTTCCGCATGAAAATGCTCGGCGCCGAGGTGCATCCCGTCCAAAGCGGCGCGCGCACGCTGAAGGACGCGATGAATGAGGCGCTGCGCGACTGGGTGACCAACGTCTCCGACACGTTTTACTGCATCGGCACCGCCGCCGGGCCGCATCCCTATCCGGCGATGGTGCGCGATTTCCAGTCGATCATCGGCAATGAAACCCGCGTCCAGATGCAGGAGATGGAAGGAAGGCTGCCGGATTCGCTTGTCGCCTGCATCGGCGGCGGCTCCAACGCCATCGGCTTGTTCCATCCCTTCCTCGACGAACCCTCGGTCGAGATTTACGGCGTCGAGGCGGCGGGCCATGGCGTTCATGTGCCGAACGGCCACGCCGCCTCGCTCACCGGCGGGCGTCCCGGCGTGCTGCACGGCAACCGCACCTATCTGCTGATGGACGAAGACGGCCAGATTCTCGAAGGCCATTCGATCTCGGCGGGCCTCGATTATCCCGGCATCGGCCCGGAGCATTCCTGGCTGCATGAGACCGGCCGCGTCACCTATCTCAACGCCACCGACAAGGAAGCGCTCGACGCCTTCCAGCTCTGCTCGAAGCTGGAGGGCATCATCCCGGCGCTGGAGCCTTCGCATGCGCTGGCCAAGGTGTTCGAACTCGCGGCTCAAAAACCGCGCGATCATCTGATGGTGATGAACATGTGCGGCCGCGGCGACAAGGACATTTTTACGGTCGCCGAGCATCTCGGCGGGATGTAGAGCCTCAGCAGAATATGCAGGTCGTTATTGCAATCGTTCCCGACATAATCGGCTGATGTCGTTAAGCAGTCGACGGCGTTCGGAATCGTCGCTCGCCTCACTCAGCCCCGTCGCGCGCGTCGCCTCCCGCGACGTGCAGGCGCAGAGCGCGCGGCAGGTTTTCTGGCTTTCGCCATTCGCCACGCACCGCCGTTCGCAGAGCGCGAGAAAGCCCGTTGGTTGCGGCGCCGGCGGCGCGACAAACACAAGCGCCGAAAACAGCGCAAATAATAACGGCTGATGCAGCAGGTAAATGTTCAGGCTGTGGCGACCCAGAAACGCGATCCTCTCGTTCATCGGGAGAGCGCCGGCGCGTAAACCCTCGCCCGCCGCCTGCGGCGCCGCGCGCCGCCTAAGAGGGAGGGGGGCGCGGGCGAAAGCGACGCCCAGCAACAACGCGCCAGCCCAGGGGAAAAACGGCCGCCAGTCCTGGGTCAGGGTTTCGCGCGTGCCGAGCCCCAGCCACATAAGGCCGCTGGCGTTGAATGTCTCGGAAGTCAGAAATGCCGGCGCGGCAAAACATAACAGCGCGGCGGCGAGCGTCAGCGGCCAGGGCGCGCGCAAAAACGCCAGACCCGCGAGGCTTGCGGCGAAGATACAATGCAGGATGCCGAAAAACACATAGGCGCCGGGAAAAACCAGCCAGGTGCCGAACGTCACCAGCAAAGCCGCGGCGCCAACCCGCGCCAGCCGCCGCGCCGCGCGCGGCCAGTCGATGGCGTCGGCGTTGGCCAGCGTCAGCGCCACGCCGGCGATGAACAGAAAGGCGAAGGCGATGGCGTGGCCGAAAAAACGGACTTGCGGCGTCCAGGGAAGATTTTGCGGCGCGTAGCCGAAATGGCTGGCGTCCCAGAGTCCGTGAAAGACGATCATCGCGATCACGGCGACGCCGCGCGCCAGATCGAGCGTCCGCCAGCGCGGCGCGGTCATTTCGCCGACTCGCCCTCGAAATTGCCGAACACCATGTCGGGCGCAGAGAGATTATGCCGCGACGGCAAATGACGGCCGACCCAGACCTCGGCGGCGTTGGCGCCCTTGAAATCGATCACCGGGGCTTCCTCCCAGCCCTTGCCGCGCCGGCTGCGCCAGCCGACGAGGGCGGCGTCGCTCATGGTCTCCATGGTGTACATGGAGCGCAGCGCCGCGAAGGGACGTCCGCCGGGCATGGCGTCGCTGAAGCCGACATCAAGCCTCAGGCGATCCTGATCGACGCTTTTGAGGGAAAGGCGCGCCTCGCCGCCGCGTTTGAATTTCAGCGTGAAGCTGCGGGTTGGCGGATCGAAGACGATTTCCTGCAAATCGACGATCGGCCGCTCCTGCGTCTCCACCGGCCCGACCAGGAAGGACGAGCCATAGGCTGTCCAGCGCATATCCTCGAACGGCAGGGGTTTGGCGCGCCAATAGCCGTCGGGCGGGTAGAAGACCATGATCTCCTCGGCGCGTTCGCGCCGCCACATCCACACCTGCACCATATGCAGCCCGTGTTCGACATGGTCGCCGACGCGCACCGGCACGTCATTGCCTCGCCAGAAGGAGGGAAAGGTGAAACCCGTCATCCAGATTTCGGGCGTCTCCCAGAAGGTGCGACGTTGCGACTTGAAGAAGGCTTCCGGATTGTCCCTCAGATCGCAGCTCGACCAGTCCGGCGCCCAGCGGTCCGAGACGATGGTGTTGATATAGGAGGGATGCACCGCCTGGATTTGCAGCCGGCGCAGGCGCGGCGAGATGAAATCGAGTTCGATGTTGTCTTTTTCGGCGCACAGCTCCGGCACCGAATTATTTTCGACGCGCACCTGCAATTCCTCGCCCGCGGCGGGCATGGCGGCGGGCGTGGCGGCGGGCATGGCGGCGGGCATGGCGGGTTGGCCGCTGGCCGGCGCCGAGAACGCAAGGGCGCCGGTGCCGAGGATAAAACGTCGGCGCGGCAGGCGAGAATCGAAGCGTTTGGTCACGAATGGGCGTCCCGGCGGCGGATCTTCAGACGTCTTGGCCTTTACCTTTCCGCCTCCCGGGACGCAACGCGTCCAACCGTTTTAAAGCTCCGTCAGCGGTTGCGATTGCCAGGCGCGCACCGTCTGGTGACGACTCCGGCGCGTCGGCGCGTAGGACAGGGCGCGCGATTTGCCGGCGCGGCTCGCGATATGGCGGCCAATATGGCGGCGACCGGAGGATTTCGCCGCATAACGGCCGCCGTGACGTTTTGCGGCGCTGGCGTAGCGTTTGCCGCCGGGCGGCGAACCGGAGATCGAAATGCTGCCGCCCTCGCTCTGGACGATCTGATACAGCGTCGCCGCATTGCCGGGGGCGAGGCGAACGCAGCCATGCGAGGCCGGCGAGCCGAGCGCGCCGGTGGCGTAGGTGCCATGGATCGCGTAGCCGCCGCGAAAGAAGATCGAATAGGGCATCGGCGACATATGGTATTTGCGCGAGTAGTGCATGAGTTGCATGCCGGTTGGCGCAAAGGAGCCGCGCGGCGTGTAATAACCGGCGCGGGCGGTCGACACCGGCCATGTGTAGCTGCCCTGCGACGAGGACACATACATGCGTTGCGACGACAGATCGATATGAATTCTGGCCGTGGCCCAGGCCTGACCCATCAGGGCGAGCATCGCCCAAAACGCAATGAACAGTGATTTGAAACGCATAACCATCTCCGCTCTGACGATGGACGGCAATGGCCGCCCGTCGCAACTTCGGGGGGAAGCTTTCCTCATTGCGCCGTCGGCGGCAACGCAATTTATCGATTAAGGTTGACGGGTAAGGATTGATTCGCCGGCTCTTGGCCGGCCTTGTTCGGGGATTGACGGCAGTTATGCGCGCCTTGAAAGCTCTCTTCGTTTTGGCATGCCTGTTCTTGCCGCCCGGCTTCTTGCCGCCCGGCGCCGCGCTAGCGCAGGACAAGGGAACTCTCGATCCCAAGCCCTTGCCGCCGCTTGCCAATCCCGCCGATCCGGCGACGCCGGCGAAAGAATTGTTCGGGCGGGCGCGGGAGGCGGCGCCGCTGGAGCCCGATCCCATCGGCTTTTATTCGCGCGGCTGTCTGGCGGGGGGCGAGCAATTGCCGATCAATGGCTCGCATTGGCAAGTGATGCGTCTGTCGCGCAACCGCAACTGGGGCCACCCCCGGCTGGTCGCCTTCCTCAAGGATTTCGCGCCCAGGGCGGCGACGGCGGCCGGTTGGCCGGGGCTGCTGATCGGCGACATGTCGCAACCGCGCGGCGGACCGATGCTCACGGGTCACGCCTCGCACCAGATCGGCCTCGACGCCGACGTCTGGCTGACGCCCGCGCCCAACCGCGAACTGACGCCGCAGGAGCGCGAGGAATTGTCCGCGACCGACATGGTGCGCGACGATTTGCTCGACGTTCGCGAGGGCGTCTGGACCGACGGACAGCTCGCCATCGTCCGCACCGCCGCGATGAGCCCGCAGGTGCAGCGTATTTTCGTCAACGCCGCGATCAAACGCGCCATGTGTCGGGCGGCGGCGGGCGAAGCCTGGATGCGCAAGGTGCGGCCCATGTACGGGCACAACTATCATTTCCATATCCGTCTGTTCTGTCCGGACGGCTCGAACTGTCGCGACCAGGACCCGACTCCGGCGGGCGACGGCTGCGACGCTTCTCTTGCCGCCTGGTTCAGCGAGGAAATGTTGCACCCAAAAAAATCGCACAAGGTTTGGCCGCCGATGACCATGGCGAAGTTGCCGACAGCCTGCCAGACCGTGCTGCGGGCGAGATGATCAGCTGGCCGCGTCGCCGCCCGGGCAGGCGACGCCGGACCCGCCGAGACCGCAATAACCGCCGGGATTTTTTGCCAGATATTGCTGATGGTGGGCTTCGGCGTAAAAAAACGCCGGCGCTGTCGCGATTTCGGTGGTGATCGCGCCATATCCAGCCTGCGTCAACGCCTTTTGGTATCGGTCTCTCGTCGCTCGCGCAGCGCGCAACTGATCTTCTGTTGTTGCATAGATCGCTGAGCGGTATTGCGAGCCGATATCGTTGCCTTGCCGCATTCCCTGAGTCGGATCGTGGCTTTCCCAGAATGTCCTGAGCAAAACGTCAAAGGGCAGGATGGCGGGAAAATACGCCACCCGCACGACTTCAGCGTGACCGCTGCGGCCGGTGCAAACGTCTTCATAGGTCGGATTTCGGGTCGCGCCGCCAGCGTAGCCGACGGCAGTGACGTAGACGCCTTCTCCCAACTGCCAGAATTTGCGCTCCGCGCCCCAGAAACATCCCATGCCGAACAGCGCTTCCGCGCAGCCCGCCGGCCACGGCGGGTCTAGCGGATGGCCGGTGACGAAATGGGTTGCGTCATGCGGGACGGGCATATCGCGATCGGGCGGAGGGCCGCCCTGACGGGCGAGGCCGATTTTGTCGAGTATGGACATGAGTTTCTAGATAAGTCAGCTCTCACGGCCGCCAATAGCGCCGGTTAGCCTCGCGCCTGGCGCTGATCAGCAGCATGAGCGCGGCGAGACCGGCGAGCGACAGACTGACCGGCATGCTCAACAGGCTGGTCATGAAGGGATCCCAAAGCCACTGGGCGCGGTCGCTGACGCTGGCGCGCAGGCCGCCGTAAAACGACGGGAAAAGCTCGGAGAGACCATTTTGCAGCGAAGTCACCGCCAGTCGCCCCCCGGCGATGGAGCGGGTGCCGTCGACGATCAGGGCGATGAAAGCCGTCGCGAGCAGCAAGTGTGCGACAAAGCGGGTCAATAGCCTAAGCATGGCGGCACTGTAACTTTCGCGCCGGGGAATTCAAGCAAGCGGTTTTCTTGACCTGTCGCTGGCATCGCGCAGTATGTAGATACAAGGATTGACTTTAACGCCTCAAGGCGTCAGCCTATCCTTTATGACAAGCACCAAAATCTTCAGATCAGGCAACAGTCTAGCCGTTCGGCTACCGCGCGACATGGCTTTTCCCGAGGGGTGCGTCGTGACGGTCGTGCGTCAGGGCGACAGTCTGATCGTGCGTCCGGCGCGCCTCGATTTGCCGGCCCTCTGCGCCAGACTGGGCGCAGCGCCATCTCCCGGAGCGCTGGCGCGTCCGCAGTCCCGGTCGCCGCGACGGGTGTGGAGCGACGCCGAAGCATGACGGCCTATCTCCTCGACGCCACGGTCGTGTTCGCCGCCGCCTGCGGGGAGCAGGCGACCCTAGCGCGGCTGGCGCGGCTTGAGGGGGCGGATGTCGCGACCTCGGCGGTCGTCTGGAGCGAACTTATGGCTGTCGGGCCGGAGAGGGATCTCCGGCTTGCTGAAAACATCCGTTTGATCGGCGAGACCATCGACATCCTGCCCTTTGATCGCGCGTCGGCGGAGGCTTTCGGCGATTTATTGCAAGAACTGGAGCCCAAACGCCGCCGCGTTCTCGACCGCATGGTCGCGGCGCAGGCGCGCGCGCTCGGGAGAACGCTGACAACGCTCAACGCGTCGGACTTCAAGGATATACGAGGATTGACGATCGAGGACTGGTCCAGCTAATCGACGTCCTCGACCTGTTCCGGGCCGCCGCCATAGATTCTCTGGGCGAGAGAGGCCTGCATGAAATCATCAAGGTCGCCGTCCAGCACATCGCCCGGCGTGCCGGAAGTGTGGCCGGTGCGCAAATCCTTGACCAGCTGGTAGGGCTGCAAAACATAGCTGCGGATCTGGTGTCCCCAGCCGATGTCTGTCTTGCTCGCCGCCACTTTATTTGCCTCGGCCTCGCGCTTTTCGAGTTCGAGTTCGTACAATCGCGCCCGCAACATGTTCCATGCCGTGGCGCGGTTTTTGTGTTGCGACCGCTCGGCCTGACAGGCGACGACAATCCCCGTCGGGATATGGGTGATCCTGATCGCGGAATCCGTCGTATTGACGTGCTGACCGCCCGCGCCAGACGATCTATACGTGTCTATACGGCAATCCGACTCATTAACGTCGATCTCTATCCGGTCGTCGACCACCGGATAGACCCAGACCGAGGCGAAGCTCGTGTGCCGGCGCGCGTTCGAGTCGAAGGGCGAAATACGGACCAGACGGTGCACGCCGGACTCGGTCTTGGACCAGCCATGGGCGTTATGGCCCTTGACCAGCAGGGTGCCGGATTTAATCCCGGCCTCCTCGCCGGCTGTCTCCTCGATCACCTCGACCTTGAATTTCTTGCGCTCGGCCCACCGGGCGTACATGCGAAAAAGCATCCGCGCCCAGTCCTGGCTTTCGGTGCCGCCGGCGCCCGAGTGAACCTCGATAAAGGTGTCGTTGCCGTCGGCCTCGCCCGAGAACAGCGCTTCGATCTGCCGCCGCTGGGCTTCCTTGAGAAGCGTTTTTAGCGCTTCGACGCCTTCTTTCTCCGCGTCGGCGTCGTTCTCGGCCTCGCCCAGCTCCACCAGCGTGACCGCGTCGTCGAGTTCGCGCTCAAACTGGGAGAGCGCCGCCAGTTGTTCCTCAAGCTGGGTGCGTTCGCGCATCAGTTTTTGCGCGGCGTCGGCGTCGTTCCAGAATTCCGGGTCTTCGGCTTTGACGTTCAATTCAGCGAGACGGCGCGTGGCGGTCTCGACGTCAAAGATGCCTCCTCAGCAGTCCCACGGACTGCTCGATCTGTTCTTTAAGCGCTAGCGGCTCGGCGCGCATGACGGCTGGTCTCTCTTTATGGCGAACGGAGCGCGGCTCCGAAGCGGTTCTGCGCGGAAACTAGGCCGGTCGCTCTGGCAAGTAAACCCGGGCGCTCAATCGGGATTTCTCAGGTCATCACCACATTCACCGCGCTCTCCGGCAGCTCCCTGCCGAAGCAACGCTGGTAGAATTCAGCGACGAGCGGCCGTTCCAGTTCGTCGCATTTGTTGAGGAACGTCAGGCGGAAGGCAAAGCCGATATCGCCAAAAATCTCGGCGTTTTCGGCCCAGGTGATCACGGTGCGCGGGCTCATCACCGTGGACAGATCGCCGGCCATGAAGGCGTTGCGGGTCAGATCGGCGACCCGCACCATCTTGTTCGCAGTGTCACGGCCTTCCTTCGAACCGGCGAAGGATTTGACCTTGGCGATGACGATGTTTGTCTCGGAGTCATGCGGCAGGTAGTTCAGCGTGGCGACGATCGACCATCGGTCCATCTGGCCCTGGTTGATCTGTTGAGTGCCATGATACAGTCCCGAGGTGTCTCCGAGGCCGACGGTGTTAGCGGTGGCGAACAGGCGAAACGCCGGGTGCGGCCGGATGACCCGGTTCTGGTCGAGCAGCGTCAGCCGGCCCGAAACTTCCAGCACGCGCTGGATCACGAACATCACGTCAGGCCGCCCGGCGTCATATTCGTCGAACACCAGCGCAACATTGTGCTGGAGAGCCCAGGGAAGGATGCCGTCGCGAAATTCGGTCACCTGTTTGCCGTCTTTCAGGACGATGGCGTCCTTGCCGACGAGGTCGATGCGTGAGACATGGCTGTCAAGATTGACGCGAACGCAGGGCCAGTTCAGCCGCGCCGCCACCTGCTCGATATGCGTCGATTTCCCGGTGCCGTGATAGCCGGTGACCATGACGCGGCGATTGTGAGCGAACCCGGCGAGGATGGCGAGGGTAGTCTGACGGTCGAAAAGGTAATCGGGGTCGAGATCTGGCACATGCTCGCTACGTTCTGAAAATGCAGGGATTTCCAGGTTCGTGTCGATGCCGAAGACCTGCCGCGCCGAAATCCGGATATCCGGCAGGCCCTCAAGGCTTGCGCCGCCATTAGCTGCTGGGACCAAAATGAATTCTCCGTTTTGCCGCGCCCTCGGCGTCGTCACGGACGGCGGCGGTTTGCTCCATCGCAGACGTCAGACAAGCCGGGCGGCCCTGAGCGTCTTATAGGCGTGGATGATTTCCCGCAATTTTTCCTCGCGGGAGCGATCGCCGCCATTGGCGTCCGGGTGAAGGCGTTTGACGAGGTCCTTGTAACGATTTCGAATAGCCTCGGGACCAGCCGTTTCGTCAAGGCCAAGGGCTTCGAAAGCGCGCATTGTCACCGGCGCGTAGCGCGGCTCGCGTTTCTGGGCCTGCGGTCGGCGAACGCCGCCGCGATAAAGGCCGAGCGGGTCCTCCGTCGTACGCCCCTCCTCGCGAAAACCTTTCGCGCCGCGACGGGTTCCCATCGTCCAGGTCGGTCGATGTCCGACGGTGGCGTCTTTCATGTAACGGGCGACGTCCGTGTCCTTCATGCCGTTGAAATAATTATAGCTGGCGTTGTATTCCCGGACATGGTCGAGGCAGAAGCACAAATATTGCCCCTCGCGGAGGCGGCCCATCGGCGCGCGATAGGCTCCTTCGGCCTCGCAGCCGGGCGCTTCGCAGCGCATGGTGGTTTCCCGCTTTTCCTCCTGCGGCTTGCGCCCGGCGCGGATGCGGTCGAAAAGGGGGGAATTCAGGTCCATCGTCACTGCATTATGATAGCCCGATAGCGCTTCGCAAGCGCCTGGGGCAGGTTATTTCCTGCAGGTTCGGGGAGGAGGTGTAATGTCGCAGCAACCAAAGACGCCAGTTCGGGTCGGGATCGAGGCCAAACTGACGGCCGCGCTGGCGCCGAAATCTCTTGAGGTCATCGACGAGTCGCATCGTCACGCCGGGCATGGCCATCATCATCACCCTGACGGCGAGACGCATTTTCGGGTCGAGATCGTCAGCGACGCTTTCGAAGGCAAAAGCCGGATCGAGCGGCATCGAATGATCAACGCCCTGCTCGCTGAGGAGCTTGCGAGCCGGGTCCACGCGCTGGCGATAAGCGCCCGCGCCACTTCCGAGCCGGGATAGATCGCTCCAGTTTTCACCCGGCCTGCTTAAATCGCAGAGAGGGTCTGGCGTATGATTCTCTGGGCTTTTTTATCGCCGAAGCGGAAAACGGTTCGGCGCCAGCCGCGCTAGCCGAAAATCTCGACAGTCTCGCCCTTGTTCAGGCGGTCCATGATGGCTCGGCAGGCAGGCGTCAATTTTTTGTAGTGGCGGGCCAGACAGGTCTGCATGGGCGCGCCATAGCCAACGCCCTGGCAGTAACTCTCGCCATCGCCGCCGCAATCACGGATCACCGACCGAAGACCCACGGCGCTGACGGGTGTGTTCGCGAGCATTGCGATGAGCGCGCCGATAATAAAAATCGCCGGGCGAGACCGGTGCTTTTTCTGCGTTTGCATGGCCGAACTCCTGCCGAATACGCCTGGACGACCCAAGCCGCCGAAAATCGTTTCGGGCGTCGACCTATCGTCCCGGCCGCCCCTGCAAACGACGCGCCCGACGCTCTTGCGAAAAACTATTTGACACATTCTGAAGATGGGTTCGCTCGCACCTTATGTCTGTTGCAGAAATACAACTATGGTTAACAAAATAAAGCGTTTTGTCGTTTTTTGACGTTCGCGCGCTTGCGTCGTCGCGCTCGCTGCGGGAGTAATCGTGGCACAACTGTGTCAAAAAAATCGCGTCGCTCTCCGGACGGTGCGCAAAAACACGATCGACCTGCACAAACCACATCGACCTGCATAAATCACAAGGGGACTCTTATGCGACGCCTTCTCATAGCGTTCATATGCGCGCTTGGCGCAACAAGCGCTTTATCTTCATCCGCTCTCGCCCGTCAAAACACGCCGCAAGCGCAACCGGCTGCGGTCGATCCGCTGACGAGTTTGTTCGGCGGCTTCGGTGAAGCGATGACCGCCGCGCCGCGCGGTCAGGATGGACGCCCGCAGGCCGTGGCCATCCCGCGTGAGGTTGTGTCCTATGATGCGAAATATACGCCGGGCACAGTCGTTATCTCGACCAGCGAGCGACGCATGTATTACGTGCTGGGCAATGGTCAGGCGATTCGATATGGCGTCGGCGTCGGCCGTCCGGGCTTCGAATGGGCCGGGACGCGCTTCATCGCCAGCAAGCGCGAGTGGCCGGACTGGACGCCGCCCGCACAGATGCTGAAGCGTCGTCCCGATTTGCCGCGTCATATGCAGGGCGGGGTCAATAATCCCCTTGGCGCCCGCGCCATGTATCTCTCGGGTTCGCTCTATCGCATCCATGGCTCCAACGAGCCGGAGACGATTGGTCAGGCGGTGTCGTCGGGCTGCATTCGCATGACCAATGACGATGTGATCGATCTTTACAATCGCGTGAATGTCGGCACCCGCGTGGTGGTGACGCGCTAAAAAAATCCTTGAAACGCCAATCGACGGCCGGCTGTCGCCGGCCGCCTGAATTCCGGGACGTTTATTTTTCTCCCGGACGATCGCGATCGAGTCCCTTGGCGGCGAGTTCCTCGAGGTAAGCGTCGAAACTCCCGGCCGCCGTCTCGCCCAGCTGGCGCAGATAGCGCCAGGTGAAGATGCCGGTGTCGTGCATGTCGTCGAAGGCCAGACGCACTGCGTAATTGCCAACCGGGCTCACGGCGCGGATCGCAACCTGACGCTTGCCGCCGATCGTTTTCCTGTCGGCCGCCGAATGTCCCTGCACTTCGGCGCTGGGGCTGCGCACGCGAAGCAATTCGGCGCTGAGCGAAAAGACGGCCCCATCGTCGAAGGTCGTTCGCAGGGTTCGCCCTTCGTCAAGCACGCGAATTTCGCTGGGCCAGGGCTCGATCCTGCTTTCCGGGTCCCTGCTTTTTTGCATGTTGTCGTTCCTTCTGCTCGCGGGCGCGGGTTTTGCGCTTTCCGCCGCCGTCCGGGCGAAATATATGAGGATCAGGTCCAGCGCCAGAATGCGGCCCTGCTCGCGAGTTCGGAGTTAAAGCACATGCCTGCGCCAGTTGAGCGCGCCGCCGCCGCGTCGTCGCCATTGATCGATCCCTACGGCCGGGCGATCTCCTATGTGCGGGTGTCTGTAACGGATCGATGCGACTTTCGTTGCGTTTACTGCATGGCCGAACACATGACCTTCCTGCCGCGACGCGACCTGCTGACGCTGGAGGAGCTGGACCGGCTCTGTTCGGCCTTTGTGGCGCGCGGGACGAAACGATTGCGCATCACTGGCGGCGAACCCCTGGTGCGCCATGATGTGATGAGGCTTTTTCGTTCCCTTTCGCGTCACCTTGTCTCCGGCGCGCTGGAGGAGCTGACGTTGACCACTAATGGTTCGCAACTCGTTCGCTTTGCGCGGGAACTGGCCGATTGCGGGGTGAGGCGGATCAATATTTCCCTCGATACCCTCGATCCCGATCGTTTCCGCGCTCTCACCCGCACAGGGAGCCATGCTGAAGTGATGGCCGGGATCGATGCGGCGCTGGACGCCGGACTTAAGGTCAAGCTTAACGCCGTAGCCCTGAAAGGCGTCAACGAGGACGAGTTCGAAGCGCTCGTGCGCTTCGCCCACGCCCGCAGCATGGATATGACCTTTATCGAAGTCATGCCGCTTGGCGAACTCGACGGCCCGGATCGGCTCGATCAGTATTTGCCGATGCAGGCGGTGCGCGCGCGGCTGGCGCAATCCTTCAGTCTGTCCGACAGCGCCTACCGCACCGGCGGGCCGGCGCGCTATGTGACGGCGGCCGAGACCGGCGGGCGGATCGGCTTCATTACCCCGCTGACCCATAATTTCTGTGAGAGCTGCAATCGGGTGCGGGTCACCTGCACAGGCGTGCTTTATATGTGCCTCGGTCAGGAGGACGCCGCCGATCTGCGGGAGCCGCTGCGCGCCAACCCGGGCGACGGCCCCCTGCACGCCGCGATCACGGCCGCCATTGCGCGAAAGCCGAAAGGGCACGATTTCGTCATCGACCGGGCGACCCAGAATCCTGCCGTGTCACGCCACATGAGCATGACCGGCGGCTGACCCCGCCATCGTGCGACGCCAGTCCGGAATGAAAGCGCGGGAAATCATGAGCCGCGGTTAAATTTTTTTGCAATGCGGCGCAACCAAATGCGGCCGCATGGCGTTACCTCCCTACGGAAACCGGGCCAACCGTTCAATTGCGTGTCAATTGCCGGGCATGAAGGGCCGATGTTTTCCAAGGAGACCGCCATGGCCGTTACGTTCGACAATCCCTTTTCCAGCCGCACGTCTCGTGTCGTTCTTGGCAGCGCCATTGTCATGTGCCTTGGCGCCGCTGTCGCCGCCGCGCCGAGCGTCTCAACCGGATCCGTGGGTAAATCGCCGGTTAAGGCGGCGATCTCGGTCAATGGCGACGTTATCCGCCCCCTCGCGCCGGGTCCCGGCATTCGTGTCGGTCGCGCCTTCGATGGCGAGGACGAGGACTGCACGCTGGTCATGACCCCGAAGACGGATGCAAAAGGCCATACCGCCTATGCCCGGGAACTTTCCTGCGTGAACTAGGCGCGACTACACAACTGACCGAAAAATTGGCGGAGGCGCCGGACGGCCCTTCGCCTTTTCGTTTATCGCGACGTTGACGCTTCGGCGCCGCCTTCCTACTGTGCCGCACCGCCGCACGGCGGTTGCTCCTCAATCTGCCGAAGCGCCAAATCCGATCCATGAGATCCATGTCTGCGTTCCCGTCGCTGCCCCCGGAACTTCTCGACGCTGCGCGCGTCTCTCCCGCCTGGCCATTCGAAGAAGCGCGCAAAATCCTCGCGCGCATCGAGGCGAGCGGCCAGAAACATGTTTTGTTCGAGACCGGCTATGGACCCTCGGGCCTGCCGCATATCGGCACTTTTGGCGAGGTGGCGCGCACCAGCATGGTGCGCCACGCCTTCGAAGTCCTGACCGAGGGCAGGATCGTGACGCGGTTGATCGCCTTCTCCGACGACATGGACGGGCTGCGCAAGGTTCCGGACAATATCCCCAACAAGGAACTGGTTGCGGCGCATCTCGGCAAACCGCTGACGCAGGTGCCGGATCCCTTCGGCACGCATGACAGCTTCGGCGCGCATAACAACGCCCGGCTGCGCGCCTTTCTGGACGCTTTCGGATTTGACTATGAATTCGCGTCGTCGACGCAATATTACAAAAGCGGCAGGTTCGACGCCGCGCTCAAACACATGCTCGAACGCTACGACGCAGTGATGCGGATCATGCTGCCGACCTTTCGCGAGGAGCGGGCCGCGACCTACTCGCCTTTTTTGCCGATCCACCCCAAAACCGGCGTCGTCATGCAGGTCGCGCTGACCGGCTATGACGCCGTCGCCGGCGCCATAGACTGGGTCGATCCTGACAACGGCGAGGCCTTCACAACGCCGGTGACCGGCGGTCATTGCAAGCTGCAGTGGAAGCCGGACTGGGCGATGCGCTGGTATGCGCTGGGCGTCGATTACGAAATGGCCGGCAAGGATTTGATCGACTCGGTGAAAGTTTCGGGCGCGATCGTGCGCGCTCTGGGCGGCAAGCCGCCGGAGGGATTTAATTACGAATTGTTCCTCGACGAAAAAGGCCAGAAGATTTCGAAATCGAAGGGCAATGGACTGACCATCGAGGAATGGTTGACCTACGCCAGCCCCGAGAGCCTCGCGCAATTCATGTTCCAGAAACCAACGGCGGCGAAGCGGCTTTCTTTCGACGTCATTCCGCGCGCTGTCGACGATTATTTGAGTTTTCTCGACGCCTATCCGCGCCAGGACTGGAAGCAACGCCTCGGCAATCCGGTCTGGCACATTCACGCCGGCGACCCGCCGCCGGCCGAAGTCCTCGTGCATACGGGCGAGAGCAAGGGCGCAGCCATCTCCTTCGCCATGTTGCTTAATCTCGCCGCTGTCGCCAACGCAGAGGACCCGTCGGTGCTGTGGGGGTTCCTGCAGCGCTACGCGCCGGCGGTGTCGCCGCAAAGCCATCCGCGTCTCGACAGGCTTGTCGGTTACGCTGTCGCCTATTTTCGCGATTTTGTCCGACCGGCCAAAAGCTATCGCGCCGCCGACGATGTTGAGCGGGCAGTCCTGCAACAGATCGACGCCATGCTGGGCGATCTTGCCATCGACGCCAGCGCCGAAAGCATTCAAACCGGTCTTTATGACGTCGCGCGCGCTGTGCCGCGCTATCAGGATTTCGATGCAAAGGGCGCGACGCCGGAGCGTCCGGGCGTCTCCAACGATTTCTTCAATATGCTCTATGAGGTGCTGCTCGGCGAGAAGCGCGGGCCGCGTTTTGGCTCCTTCGTCGCGCTTTATGGCGTCGCCGAGACGCGCAAACTGATCGCCAACGCGCTCGCCGGCGCGTTTCTGACGCCGGCAGGCTGACGCCCGCAGTCGCAGCCTCGCCGGGCGTTACAGGATCCCGGTGAGCGTATTCAACTTGACCGGCTTAATTGCTCAGCTTAAGTTCTGCTTCCCCAGAAGATTGTCCAGGCGGCTTTATGCGCCAGGAGCGATTTCGCCATGAAGCAGATTTGGATCACACGCGCAGGCCCGCCTGAAGCGCTCGAAATCAAGGAGGCTCCTGATCCGGAGCCGAAGCCGGGGGAGGCGCGCATCCGCGTCGAAGCGAGCGGCGTAAATTTCGCAGACGCAATGGGGCGTATGGGACTATACCCGGATCTTCCTAAACTCCCCGTCGTTCCCGGATATGAGATCGCTGGCCGAATCGACGCAGTCGGCGCGGGCGCAGATCCGGCCTGGATTGGCCGCGACGTGCTCGCGATGACCCGCTTTGGGGGCTACTCGGACGTGGTATGCTTGCCGCTGCGAGAGGTCTTTGTCAGACCGGCGGGCATGTCCGCCGACATCGGCGCGGCGCTTCCGGTCAACTATCTGACGGCCTGGCAGCTTGTCACGGTCATGGGGGCGCTCAAGCCCGGCGAGAAAATCCTGATTCATTCGGCGGGCGGGGGTGTCGGCGTCGCGGCGACGCAGATTGCACGACATATCGGCGCCGTGGTCATCGGCGTCGCATCGGCCTGGAAACACGCCGAGCTGAGGTCGATTGGCGTCGATCATCTGATTGACGGCGCCGCAGAGGACCTCGAATCGCGCGTGCTTGAAATCACCGCCGGACGGGGCGTAGAGCTCGTGCTGGACCCCGTTGGGGGAGAGTCCTTCAAACAGAGTTACCGGCTGTTGGCGCCGACAGGGCGCCTGGGAATGTTCGGCGCCTCCGCCCTCGCGAGCGCCAAAAGTCGCAATCTTGCAGGTGTTATCAGGACGATTGCGACGATGCCGTGGTTTACCTTCACGCCGCTCGCGTTAATCAATGCGAACAAGGGCGTTTTTGGCGTCAATCTTCTCAAGACCTCGGATGATTTCAATCTTTTGAAGAGTTGGATGGACGATCTGCTCGACCTCTGGGCCCAGGGCGTCGTCCAGCCGAAGATCGCCAAAACCTTCCTGTTCGACGAGGCTCCCCTGGCGCATCATTATCTTCAGGATCGCAAGAATCTCGGCAAGGTTCTTCTGAAGCCCTAGCAGCGCGGCGCCTCGGCAAAGACTTTGTCTCGGCGAGGGTATAACTTGCGGCGCGACTCGCAAGCAGGATACCCGATGCGCGCCGCTGATGCAGATATCTTGATCATCCCTGGCCTCTTGAACTCCGGACCTGACCATTGGCAGAGCCGATGGCAACAAAGGCTCTCCACCGCGCGGCGGGTTGAACAGAAGAGTTGGGACTCTCCCAGGCGAGACGCCTGGGTCGAGGCTATCGTTCGCGAGTCGTCAAGATCGGCGAGGCCGGTAGTGTGCGTCGCCCATTCGCTCGGCGTTCTGGCGTTGCTGCACGCGTCGCAGGAGGTGGGCGAGAGGATTTCCGGCGCTTTTCTCGTCGCGCCGCCCTCTGAGGCGGCGCTGCGCGAGCTGCCCGCGGTCGATGCGGCCTTCCTGCCTTATCCGCGGACAAGGTTGCCGTATCCGGCGGCGCTCGTCGGCAGCGCCAGCGATCCCTACGCCGATCCGACCTTTGCGCGCGCGCTGTCGGATGACATCGGCGCGCACTTTATCGATGCGGGCGACTCAGGACATATCAATGTCGAGAGCGGTCATGGACCCTGGCCGGAAGGTTCGCTCGCGCTGGCGCATTTCATCTCGAAACTTTGAATGACGATGCTACGGCCTTTTGTGCGGTTCATCGGAATTGTTATCGCGGGATTGAGCCTGAGCATCGTCGGCGCGCGGGGCGACGTGATCGCCTGGACTCCCTCGACCACGCAGGCCGGCGCTGTTCGCGCTCGGCTTAAAATCGATTCGACGCAGTTGGATATTGATCTGCGCGTCATCAGACCCTCCGCGATTCAGCGCGGGAGGACCCTTGTGATCGAGACGGGAAAGGGCGAGGCCCTTTCGCCGCTGGCGAATTTGCGCAGCATGACCATTGCGACAATCGATCTTTCGCGTTTGCCGGAGGCCTGGCGTGGCCAGGCGCTTCGCCATCTGATCGCAAAACTTCAGACAGAGTCCGCGGCGGCGCAGGTCCTCGCGCATGGCGACGCCTTGTCCTCCCCCATGCTGATCGTCAACGCCACGCTTTTTGACGGACTCCTCATCGAAAACGTCGCGCCTCCCTCTTCGCTGAAAGCCCCACGCATAATCGCGCTGGTCGGCGCGGATGGTCTGGCGAAGCTATCTCAGGCCATAAACGCCCGCGAGGCCGAGCCCGTTAATCAGCGACGTTTCTATCTGACGAACACGCCGCTGGCGCCGCCGGCGCGCGATCCATCTTGCAAGACGACCAACGATCCTGCCTCCGCCGATCCGGCGCGCCGGTCTTTGCTTGTGGCGCTGGACGCTTGGACGCGCGGCGAGAAACCGCCTGCCTCGCGTTTTCCCGGCGTTGCGGATCTGGTCCCGGCGCGAATGCTGAAGTCGCCGAAAATTCCCGATTTTCCTTTGTCGCCCGGCGATGACCGGTTGGCTCTCAGGATTGACGTCGACGGCAATCAAACGACAGGCTTGCTTATGCCCGATCAGGCCTTGCCGGTCGCAACCCATCTGAACCTTGACGCGCTGCGCGCCGCATCGGGAATGCCCTGTGCGGGGGCCGGGACGCTCCCTTTCGCCGCGACCCGCGCCTCGCGCGAAGCGAATAGGGACCCGCGACTGTCGCTTGTCGAACGCTACGGCTCGCGCGCTTATTATGTGGCGACCTTGCGCGTTGTCGCAGACAGGCTCGTGCGCGAGCGCCTATTGCTGCCGCAGGACGCCGACGCCTATGTCGCCGCCGGCAAGGCTGCGCCCTTTTGATCTAGCGGTTGAGCCACCAGAAGCCGGCGTTGAGATAGGTCGCGAAGCAAACCCATGCCGCATAGGGCGTAAGGCACCATGCGGCGATGGTATCGAGCGGTCTGAACAGGACGATGGTTGCGACGATCAGCGTCAGCAAGGGGGTGATCGTCAGGAGACCCAGCGCGGGACTGTGCGCCCCGAAAAAGGCGAAGGACCAGGCAGCGTTCAACGCCAGTTGCAAAAAGAAAACGCCCAGCGCCCGTGTACGCCCCGGTGAGTCAGACTCTGCCCTCAGCACGCGATAAAATGCGACAGCCATGAGAAAATAAAGCAGCGTCCAGACAGGGCCGAAGACCCAGTTCGGCGGCGTGAGCGGCGGTCTGGTCAGGCTGGCGTACCAGGTCGGGATATTGGGAATTGTGGCGAGATTGCCAATTCCGCCCGCCAGGATCACCAGCGCGGCGGCGATCAGCGCGTCGACCGCTGGCGGCCGCGCCCGGGTTTTTCCCGCCGCGCGCAAATTATCGCGCATTCAATCGATCGCCGGCGGCCTGCAAGGGCTCCCCAACCGACTGGATGTGTTCGCCAAGACTTTCGCGCGTGCGCGGATCGACAATCGCGAAGGGCGCGGAGACGGCGACGCCCGCCGCCGCCCCGACCGTCGAGACGGCGCCGGCCGCGACATAACCAAATTTCTGACCGACGCCGGCGTGGCCATCGCTGAGCGTCTGTCCCGAAGCCAGACGCGCCCCGATCGAGCGCACGACCTCCGGCGACTGGGCGAATTTGCCATGGCCCAGTCGATCGGGAGAGTCGACATCGGTCAGATCAACGACGGTAATGCGCTCTTGATCGAGCTGGTCGCGATAGGGTTCGGCGTCTTTATCGACCGCCCCGAGACGCGGTTTGTTGCCCCACACCCGCCGCGACACCGCGAGCGCCTCATCGTCGCGCGAAATGAAAACGGTGAACAATGAGGGTTTTGCATCCATCGTCAGAATCTGCCGGCGGAACACGTCAAAATCCACATCCGGCGCAGCCAGCATGATGTTCTTGATCTTTGCCGGCAGTCCCTTGTTACGGATCGCCATCTGGCGCAGGGCCTCCAGCGTCACCCAATTGCCCATTGAATGGGCGAGAATCGAGATTTCCCCAACATTGGAGTCGCGGGCGAGGAATTGCAGTACGCCTTCCAGCGCGTCGCGGGAGTAATTCGCGCTCTCGTGATCATATCCATATTGCAGAAGGTTGCCGCGCGATGGCCAGGTGAACAGGACGGGCGTGATCGAGGCGTCGGAGTCATGAGCGATTTGCGCGAAGCGGTAAACAGCTTCCTCGAACTTGGTGTTAAATCCATGCACAAAGAGCAAAACCTGCCGTTTGGGGGTTTTGTGAATGCGACTGTCGAACGCCGCTATCGCCTGGCCCTTGGACAGAACGCGGGCGTTGACCGTTGTGAATTCGCGCGAGGGATCGGGGGTTTGCTCTGCGGGCCACTGAACTTCCCCAACGATGCGTTCTTTCGGAATTGAGACGGCGATATCCGCGTAGGAAATGTGATCGCCGCGTTCGCCCGAAAACATGACGCCGGGCTCCGGGTCCTCGCTGCGGGTCGTGACAACCAGCATGTTGACAAGGTCCGTCCCCGGCGGCTGTGCGTGAACCGGCAACAGAACCCCATGGGGACGCCCTCCGCACCCCGCCGCCGCGAGAAGAGAAACCGCAAGTAAAAGAAATCGCATGTGGCGGGATTGTTTGAAGATCATGGATTGGGTCACAATGCCTAAGTGAAAACGCTTGCCTGCGTCATTCTAGGCGCAGATGCGTCCGCAATATGACCAATCCCGAAGGATTGCGCCGCGCATTCGGGAATTCCTTCGGTTTTCCCGCGGAATACGGCTCAAACGCGAAGACGCCCGGACGCGCGGTCCATCAGAGCCTTGCCCTTCTTCTAGCTTGAGAGGGTTAAGGCTTTCTCGATCTCCACGAGCGGGTGACGGGTCAGGTCCTTGCCCAATTCCCCGGCGACCAGACCCCGGGCTTTTTTCGACAGATCCTTCCGAATTTCCCCAAGCGTCCGTGGCGGCGCGACGATAATGATTTCGGAAAATTCTCCTGACTCGGCGCCGGCGTTGATCCGTTCGGCGATGGCGCGGGCGAAGAGCTCTTCCTCCAAAACATGCCAGTCAGTGTCGCCAACGGCGCTGCGAGCCCCGCCAACCGAAGCGAAGGCGCGGCCCGGGCGATCCGAACCCTGATCGCGCGTGGCGGGATTATCGTCGACGCGGGTCTCAAGGACCCGTAAATCGAGCAGATCCGGCGAACCTTTATTTATAAAAAATAGAGATTTGCGACCATCGCCCACCATAACCCATGCATCATTTCGCACGACGAGCCGATCCATCTTGTCCTCCTTAAATCCGTGTACAGAACAGGATTTGTTGTCGTCCGTCATGAACGACAAGAGGACGTTTTGTCGCCGCTGAGGGTTCAGGCGGTCGCGTTACGGCCGGCCTCGGCGATGAGCGGCGCGCGTTTTATGGCGACCGTTGCCCCGGCTTTACGGGGGGTATGGACCCGCTGCGCCAGACGGCGCTCATTGATCGCCCATGCCAGAAAACAGAGACCGGCGATCAGTCCTAGGGCGGAGAAGGGTTCGCCGCCCGGCAGAGGAAAAGCGCTGAAGTCCGGCGCGCATTCACGCGCATAAACGCAGGCGTCCGACCAGTCCTGCAACCAGCTTTTGATCGCTTCCATGATGGCCTCCAACGGTAGCGACATTCAGGGACGCAATAATTGGTGCGTCGCAACAAAGATTATATTGTGCATTGCACGATTAGCGCCAGCGCAAATTTGTCGCAGCGCAGCAATTTTGATAAGTTACTGTAATATATAATATTATTTTAATTGCAGCGATAAATGCTGCGCAATAAAAAACGGCCCGACGTTGATCGTCGGGCCGCAGGACATGATTTCCCTGGCTATGACCGGTTCAGCCTTCGAGCAGGCGTCTGGCGATGACCTGCGCCTGAATCTCCGCCGCGCCCTCGAAGATATTGAGAATACGAGCGTCGCAGAGCACCCGAGACACGGGATACTCCAGAGCGAAGCCGTTGCCGCCGTGAATTTGCAGGGCGTTGTCCGCCGCCGCCCAGGCGACACGGGCGCCGAGCAGCTTGGACATGCCAGCTTCGAGATCGCAACGCTTGCCCTCGTCCTTTTCGCGCGCCGCGAAATAGGTGATCTGACGAGCAATGTGGATTTCGACGGCCATTGACACGATTTTGTTGAAAACACGCGGGAAAGAGAACAGCGGCTTGCCAAACTGAATGCGTTCCTTGGCGTATTTCAGTCCAAGGTCGAGCGCCGACTGGGCAACGCCGAGCGCGCGCGCGGCGGTCTGGATGCGCGCTGACTCGAAGGTCTCCATGAGTTGCTTGAAGCCTTTGCCTTCCTCGCCGCCAAGAAGATTGGCGGCCGGCACAACAAAATTATCGAAGCCGATCTCGAACTCTTTCATGCCGCGATAACCCAGCACCTCGATCTCGCCGCCGGTCATGCCCGGCGCCGGGAACGGATTTTCATCCGTGCCGCGAGGCTTCTCGGCGATCAGCATGGAGAGGCCTTTATAGCCCTTTTCATTGGGATTGGTGCGCACCAGCAGGGTCATGATGTCCGCGCGGACCGGGTGCGTGATCCAGGTCTTGTTGCCCACGACCTTGTAAACATCGCCTTCGAGGGTCGCGCGGGTGCGCAACCCGGCGAGATCGGACCCGTTATTGGGTTCGGTGAACACTGCGGTCGGCAGGATTTCGCCGCTGGCGATGCCGGGAAGGAATTTCTTTTTTTGCTCCTCGGTGCCGCCGACGAGAATCAGTTCGCCGGCGATCTCCGAGCGGGTGCCAAGCGAGCCAACGCCGATATAGGCGCGCGAAAGCTCCTCGGAGACCACGCACATCGCGATCTTGCCCATGCCGGAGCCGCCGTATTCTTCTGGGATCGTCAGGCCAAAGACGCCGAGTTCGGCGAGCCCGGCCACGACATCAAGCGGGATATAGGCGTTTTGGGCGTGCCAATCCTGCGCGTGGGGCGTCACATTGGCGGTGGCGAATTTCCGCATTTCGCTGCGGATCGCCTCAAGGGTTTCGTCGAGGCCCGATGCGCCGATGGTCTCTGCGGCGGCATGGTGATCGATCAATTCGGCGAGGCGGGCGCGGTTCGCCGGCGTGTTGCCGGACAGGATCAGACTGTCGATGGCGGCGGGGCGACGGGCGGCGATCTGTTGCGCCGAGAGCCCGAAATCGGTGAGGCGGACGGTCTCGCCCTGGCTCATTGGAACGCCGCCAAAGATCTGCGCCAATAATTCGGCGAAGCCGATGCGGTTCAGCAATTCCTCGGTCTCGCCATAGGCCCCCTCCGACTGGAGGCGCTCGGCGTAGGCGATCAACTCACGAAGTCCCTGAACATAGGTTGCGAACCAGGCGATCCCGTGAGCGGCGTGTTGATCGGCCTCGAAGAGATCGTTGGCGATCTTGCCGTCCCGAGACACGCGGGCGCGAACGCTGGCGAGAGAGTCGTTATACAGGCCCTCGACGGCGGCGAGCGCGGATTTGGCTTCGTTGAGCCAGCTCTCTGGTTCGATTTTTAACGCGACGACTGCGTTCATTGTTTTTTCCTCGATTTTTTCCCCGGTGTTTCCCGGGCAGAAATCACCCGGCGCAGACACTGGGGAGAGGTCGACGGACACAGTCGCTGGCGTTTCCGCCGCTGAGCCGCCCCCGATAAACGTCCGGAAGAATGAGGAGATGGTCTGGATCATCAGAGGGCGTCCGCAAAACTCCCGAAATCTGATGTCTTCATGCCGCCATTTTTGCCGCGGCGCAACCTTCCCGTCTGCGCCGGATCATCGCGGCTTGCAACGGACCCAGTCACGGACGGCCGCCAACGCCAGCAGTAAAGGCGGATGACCCGCGCTGTGGCCGCGCGTGGCCGCTCTCGTCTTGCTTGGCATAGTCGGCCGTGCGTGTCCGCAAGTGGCCGGCGCTTGGCCAAGCCTCAGCGCTGATCTGGAAACGGGCGGCGCCGGCGCCGTCACCAACCCCGACGCCTCAAGCGACATCCTGCGACCATTAAAAAACGGCGCGTCGGTTTCCCGTCGCGCCGTCAAAAAACGCTGCTCGCCCTATGATTATTTCGCCTTGTAGGCCTCAATCACATCTTCAACCGTATGCAGGCCGGGCTTCGGAGCGTTCACCAGAACGGCCATATTGCCGGGAGCGTGCTCGTTGCGCCACATTTTCGTGTGGGCCTCCGGGATTTTTTCCCAGGCGAAGACTTCCGACATGCAGGGATCGACGCGCCGGTCGATCACGAATTGATTGGCCGCCGAGGCCTGTTTCAGATGGGCGAAATGCGAGCCCTGAATGCGTTTCTGACGCATCCAGACATAACGCGCGTCGAAGGTCAGATTAAAGCCGGTGGTGCCGGCGCAGAACACGACCATGCCGCCGCGCTTGGCGACCATGCAGGAGACCGGGAAGGTCGACTCGCCAGGATGTTCGAAAACGATGTCGACATCCTTCTTGCCGGTGATGTCCCAGATCGCCTTGCCGAACTTGCGGGCTTCCTTGGTCCATTCATGAAATTCAGGAGAATTGACTTTTGGCAATTGACCCCAGCACTTGTAATCCTTGCGGTTGATCACGCCTTTGGCGCCCAGCGACATGACGTAATCGCGCTTCGAGTCGTCCGAGATGACGCCGATGGCGTTGGCTCCAGAGGCCGCGCAAAGCTGCACGGCGAAAACGCCAAGGCCGCCCGAAGCGCCCCAGACCAAAACATTATGGCCAGGCTTCAGCTCATGCGGCTCATGACCGAAGAGCATGCGATAGGTGGTGGCGAGCGTCAGCGTGTAGCAGGCCGACTCTTCCCATGTCAGGTGTTTCGGCCGCTCCAGCAATTGTCGGTCCTGCGCGCGGCAGAACTGCGCAAATGAGCCGTCCGGCGTCTCATAGCCCCAGATGCGCTGGGAGGTCGAATGCATGGGGTCGCCGCCATTACATTCCTCGTCGTCGCCATCGTCCTGATTGCAGTGGATGATGACCTCGTCGCCGACTTTCCAGCGCTTGACCTTGGACCCCACCGCCCAAACGATGCCCGAGGCGTCCGATCCGCAGATGTGGAAAGGGTTCTTGTGACCGTCGAACGGCGAAATGGGCTCGCCAAGCGAGGCCCAAACGCCATTGTAGTTGACGCCTGCCGCCATAACCAGAACGAGCACGTCGTGGCTGTCGAGCTCCCAGGTCGGCAATACTTCCAATTGCATGGCCGTCTCCGGCGGCCCATGCCGCTCCCTGCGGATCGCCCAGGCGTACATGTTTTTGGGCACATGGCCGAGCGGCGGGAGTTCGCCCAGTTCGTAGAGGTCTTTTTTCTCGCTCAAGATCAGGCTCCGGTCAGAGTGCGGCGCATCAATTCGGGCGCGTTTTATAAAGCGCTGTTTGTGGCCCGGATAGCCCTAAAATATCTATGGATCAGTCAATTTTTCCGATAAAGGCCGGCAATCCTGAGCCGGGCGCGCGTCGGGGGCGGCGCCGGCGAAAAACTCTTCCGGGGGATGGAGATGGCGGGGCTTTTGGGTTGCGGCGTCTTGTCAAAACAGGGTCATGTGCTATCGCAGCCGATAGAGGAGAAATCCATGAACGACATGTCCGCTCCGCGTCGCGACAAGCCCTGGATGTTTCGCACCTACGCCGGTCACTCGACCGCGGCGGATTCGAACCGTCTCTATCGCACCAATCTCGCCAAGGGCCAGACAGGTCTTTCCATTGCTTTCGATCTGCCGACCCAGACCGGCTACGACAGCGACCATATTTTGTCGCGCGGCGAGGTCGGAAAGGTTGGCGTGCCGGTCTCGCATCTGGGCGATATGCGCACCCTGTTCGAGAGCATACCGCTTGGCGAGATGAACACCTCGATGACCATCAACGCCACCGCCGTGTGGTTGATGGCGCTTTACATCGCCGCCGCCGGCGAGCAGGGGGTCCCGCGCGTCAAATTGCAGGGCACGACCCAGAACGACATCATCAAGGAATATCTCTCGCGCGGCTCCTATGTGTTTCCGCCGAAACAATCGCTGAGACTGACGCAGGATCTCATTCTCTTCACGACGAAGGAATGCCCGAAATTCAACCCGATGAACGTCTGCTCCTATCATTTGCAAGAGGCGGGCGCGACGCCCTCGCAGGAATTGGCCTTTGCGCTGGCGACAGCCGTTGCAATCCTCGACGGCGTCAAGGCCTCTGGCATGCCGGAGGCTGATTTCGCGCAGGTCGTTGGCCGAATCTCCTTCTTCGTCAACGCGGGCATGCGTTTCGTCACCGAACTTTGCAAGATGCGCGCCTTCACCGAACTGTGGGAGGAGATCACGCGCGATCGTTATGGCGTCAGGGACGAGAAGCTTCGTCGTTTCCGCTACGGCGTCCAGGTCAATTCGCTGGGCCTTACCGAACAGCAGCCGGAAAACAACGTCACGCGCATCCTGATCGAAATGCTGGCGGTGGTGTTGTCCAAAAACGCCCGCGCCCGCGCGGTGCAACTGCCGGCGTGGAACGAGGCGCTCGGCCTGCCGCGTCCCTTCGATCAGCAATGGTCGCTGCGGATGCAGCAGGTCATGGCCTATGAGACGGACCTTCTCGAATATGGCGATATCTTCGACGGCTCGCCGGTGATCGCGAAGAAGGTCGCCGCCCTCAAGGACGAGGCGCGCGCCGAACTGAAAAAAATCGACGACATGGGCGGCGCCGCCGCCGCCGTCGAGACTGGTTACATGAAGTCGAAACTGGTCGAGGCGAACACCGCACGGCTCGAGGCCATCGAGGCGGGCGAGCAAACCGTCGTTGGCGTTAATAGATTCATGGAAGGCGAACCCTCGCCGCTAACCTCGGGCGACAACCAGATCATGGTCGTGCCCGAGCATGTCGAGGCCGATCAGATCGCTCGTCTCCAGGCGTGGCGCGCACAGCGCGATCAGAAAGCGGCGCAGGCGGCGATTGCGGAACTGGAGCGCGCGGCGAAGGAAGGCCGCAACATGGTCGAACCGTCCATCGCCGCCGCGAACGCCGGCGTCACCACCGGCGAATGGGGCCATGTGCTGCGCGGCGTGTTTGGCGAATACCGCGCGCCGACCGGCGTCTCCTCCACGGCCCGTCAGGTCGGCGGCCAGCTCGACGCCGTTCGCAGCGAGGTCGAGCGGGTGTCCCAGAAGCTTGGTCAGCGCGCCAAATTCCTTGTCGGGAAACCGGGGCTCGATGGCCACTCCAACGGCGCGGAGCAGATTGCCGTGCGGGCGCGCGACGCGGGGTTCGATGTGATTTACGCCGGCATTCGCTCGACGCCGGCCGAACTGGTCGAGACCGCGAAAAAAGAGGGCGTGCATTGTGTCGGTCTGTCGATCCTGTCGGGGTCGCATGTGACGCTCGCGCATGAAGTGATGCGACTGATGAAGGCCGAAGGCGTGTCCGCGCCGCTCGTCGTCGGCGGCATTATTCCGCCGGCCGACGAGAAGCTGCTTATCGAGTCCGGCGTCGCGGCGGTTTACACCCCCAAGAACTACGACCTGAACAAGATCATGACCGACCTTGCGCACATTATCGAGGAGGCCGTCGTTTAGGTCGCGCGCAGGATAAAGGGAGCGAGACGGTGCTCCGCCTCATCTATTTCAGCACGGCGCGGCTGGGGCTCGGCGCCGCCGAACTCGAGAATATTCTCTCATGCGCCGTCGCTCGCAATCTTGCCAATGGCGTCACCGGCATCCTGCTGTTCAACGGACTTAATTTTCTCCAGGTGCTGGAGGGTCCGCGCGGCAAGGTGGAGGAACTGTATGAGCGGATCACGAGGGATCCCCGACACGCCGGCGTCACTTTGATCAAAACCGAAAACGTTGAGGCGCTCTCCTATCCGGAATGGGGCATGAAACTCAAAGATATCGACTCCGATCACGGTGAGCACAGTCTGCTGCGGCTTAATCAGGAAATCGCCGACGCATTGGTCGAATTGTCGAGCGCGGACGTGAAATCCATGATCAGGGCGTTTTTATCGCTAAACTAGAGTCGCCTTGGATTTATTTGTTTTTTGGAGGGAGACTGGATGAAAGCCGTTGACGCCGGGATTGCGTATCTGAGCCGGGAGAACACGGTCGCCGGACCGTCCTTTAATCGCTGGCTTGTTCCCCCCGCGGCCCTCGCCATCCATTTGTGCATCGGCATGGCTTATGGCTTCAGTGTTTTCTGGTTGCCCTTGTCTCGGCTTGTCGGCGGCGCGCAGCCCAGGCTCTGTCCGGAAACAACGGGTTTTTTCGCATCGCTCGTTGCGACGGAGTGCGACTGGAGAATAAGCCAACTCGGCTGGACATTCACGTTGTTTTTCGTGCTGCTGGGCTCCTCGGCGGCGATATTTGGCCACTGGCTGGAAACGGCGGGACCGCGCAAGGCCGGGCTGGCGGCGGCGTTTTGCTGGTGCGGCGGCTTGCTGATTTCTGCGCTCGGCATTCACCTGCATCAGCTCTGGATGCTGTGGCTGGGTTCCGGCGCGATTGGCGGCGTCGGTCTTGGATTAGGCTATATATCGCCTGTATCGACCCTGATTAAATGGTTTCCGGACCGTCGTGGCCTCGCGACGGGTCTGGCGATCATGGGCTTTGGCGGCGGGGCGATGATCGGCGCGCCGCTCGCCGACAGGCTGATGAGTTATTTCGCGACGACGCAGGCTCCCGGCGTTTGGCAAACCTTCGTCGCGCTGGCGGGCATCTATTTCCTTTTCATGGTCGCGGGCGCGCTTGGTTATCGAGTGCCGCCGGAAGGCTGGACCCCTCCCGGCTGGACGCCGCCGCTGCAAAATGCCGGACTCATGGTGACAACTCGGCATGTTCATCTCAATACCGCATGGAAAACGCCTCAGTTCTGGTTGTTGTGGGGCGTATTATGTCTGAATGTGTCTGCAGGCATCGGCGTGCTCGGCATGGCCTCGCCGATGTTGCAGGAGGTGTTTGGCGGTCGCTTGATCGGCGTCGATGCGGGATTTGACTCGCTGGACCCGGGTCAGAAACAACAGATCGCGGCGATAGGCGCAGGTTTTACCGGACTGCTCAGCCTCTGCAATATTGGCGGCCGGTTAGGTTGGGCGTCGGCCTCCGACAGATTTGGCCGCAAGATGACCTATGCGATCTTTTTCGTCGCCGGTTTTCTGCTTTACGCCGCCGTTCCCTTCGCGACATCCCGCAGCCTCGTGTTTCTGTTCGTGTTGATCCTTGCCGTTATCATTACAATGTATGGCGGCGGTTTCTCGACGATCCCAGCCTATCTGGCGGATATTTTCGGCACGCATATGGTTGGCGCGATTCACGGACGGCTTTTGACCGCATGGTCGACGGCGGGTGTTTTGGGTCCGGTTCTGGTCAATTACATTCGTGAATATCAACTTGCTTCCGGCGTGCCGCGAGAGGCGGCCTACAATCAGACAATGTACGTGCTTTCCGGCCTCTTGCTGGCGGGTCTCGCCTGCAATCTGCTCGTGCGTCCGGTGGCGGAAAAATATTACATGACTGACGAAGAGGTGGCTGCGGACAAGAAAATATCTGCATCGCAGCTAGCCGACGATCAGGATGGAATCCACGCGGATTTCGAGGATTTCATTGAGGAAGATCCCATTGCGGTTGCGGATTCAGGTCGTTCGCCTCCCGTTCAGGCCTCTTCCCGCGGCTCTTTGTTTCTACTCCTGCTCTCCTGGTCGGCCGTCGGCCTGCCCTTGGCGTGGGGGGTGTCGATCACTTTGCTCAAGGCCCTGAAGCTTTTCCAGTAAGCGCCCGCTGCGCCTTTGCTCTCCTTTAACCATAATCGCAGATAATAAGCCCTAGCAGCTTCGCAGGCGAAAGCCTGGCAATATCCTAAACGCCCGGGAGTAGACATGGCGACAGGTTGCACCAACGGTCTCGATACGGGTTTCGTCGATCTTGGCTATATGAAAGTCGCTGTGCTGGGCGTGGTGCAGGGCATCACCGAGCTACTGCCGATTTCGTCAACGGCGCATATGCGGATTGTGCCGGCGTTGCTGGGTTGGAAGGATCCGGGATCGGCGTTCTCCGCCGCTATGCAGCTTGCCGCGCTCGCCGCCGTCGTGAGTTATTTCTGGAGCGATATTCGAAATATCGTCTTCGGTTCGATCCATGCGGTTCGGACCCGAGACTTCAGCGACTGGAATTTCCGCTTCGCCGTGTGGATTGCGCTGGCCACCGTGCCGATCGGTCTGGCCGGGCTCTTATTGTCTCATACCCTCAACGCCTGCGGATCGCCGTTGCGCACGCTGCCGGTGATCGGCGTCTCCTGCATCGTGATGGCGGCGCTGCTCGCGATCGCCGAATTTTACTGCAATCACTCGCGCTCGCTCGATCATGTGTCGCTCAAGGATGCGATGATTGTCGGTTTTGCGCAGGTTGGCGCGCTGATTCCCGGCGTGTCTCGCTCGGGCTCGACGTTGACCGCCGCGCTGTTCCTCGATTTGAAACGCGAGGAAGCGGCCCGCTTTTCCTTTCTCCTTGGCTTGCCGGCGATCGCTCTCGCCGGTCTCAAGGAGCTCTGGGAATTACACAAGGCCCATCTCGACGCGCATGGCTGGTCGGTGCTGTCGCTCGGTTTACTTATCGCCTCGATTTCCGCATTCGCCGCGATCTGGGGGTTATTGCGGGTCCTGGAGCGATTTTCGGCCTGGCCATTCGTGATTTATCGCGCCTTTATCGGCGTAGTCCTGCTGGTTGGTTTTTACGGCGGCTTCCTGGCCTGATAACGCTCTAAAAGAAAAGCCGCATTGTGAGATGATCGACACAAGCGGCTTCATTTGCATTTATTGGTGAAAGAGATCCGTCTCGGCGCGGCGGTTTTTCGAATTTATTCCGCCGCCTCGCGCAGTTGCGCGCGGACGAGCGTGCGCAAATCGTCGATGGGCGCGAGACGTCCGCCATTCTCATAATGCCAGAAACTCCAGCCGTTACAGGCTGGCAGACCTTGGGCCAGCGCGCCAGTCTTGTGAATGGAGCCGACGAAACCCGACAGGGACAGCGCGCCGTCGGCGCGAACGATGGCGCGGTAACGTTTTTTCGTGTCGGTCAACATCGCGCCGGGTTTAATTAATCCTGCGTCGACGAGACTGACGAAAGCGATCCTCGGCTCGGTTCTTTTTGACGGCGCTGGCGCGACCGCCTCCTCCGGTAAAGGCGTAATGGCGTCGATGCGTTTGCGCGCCGCTTGCGCATAATCGCTTTCGCGTTCGAGACCGATGAAATCTCGGCGCAGCCTTTTCGCTACGGCGCCGGTCGTGCCGGCGCCAAAAAACGGATCAAGCACCAGATCGCCGGGTTGAGAGGCGGAGAGCAGGACCCGCGCCAGCAGTGCTTCGGGCTTCTGGGTCGGATGAACCTTGCGGCCCTTACCGTCTTTCAGACGTTCGCCGCCTGTACAGATTGGCAATAACCAGTCTGAGCGCACCTGACAGTCTTCGTTACCGGCCTTCAATGTCTCATAGTTGAAGGTGTAGCTTCTGACCGAGGAATCGCGCGCCGCCCAGATCATGGTTTCATGCGCATTGGTGAATCGTCGGCCGCGAAAATTTGGCATGGGATTATTTTTTCGCCAGACGATGTCATTGAGAATCCAGAACCCAAGATCCTGCATGAGCGCGCCGACGCGGAAAATATTGTGATAGGAGCCGATCACAAAAATTGTCGCCGATGGTTTCATCACGCGCCGAGCGGCTTTCAACCAATCTCGGGTAAAAGCGTCATATGCGGCGAAATCTGTAAATTTGTCCCACTCGTCGTCGACAGCGTCGACGAGACTCTGGTCCGGTCGGTGCAATTTGTTGGCGAGTTGAAGATTATAGGGTGGATCGGCGAATACCAGATCGACGCTGTTATCAGGCATGGCGCGCATCAACTCGATGCAATCGCCCTGAAGAATCTCATTGCGATACGACATCGCGCGGGGCGGTCCGGCGTTTGAAGACCCGGTACGCTTTACCTTGATCCGGGTTTGAAGGCTGACCGCCCCGACGCGTGCGCTACGCATTTACTGGACACCAAGAACGCTACTCACAGTTCGCGATCATGCCTGAACGAGGTAAAGGCCGCGTATAGACGCGCTAAAAACAACTGTCCCTTTTTTGAACGTAAGTTTTAATGAAAAGAAAACATCAGCCGTCAATATCGGCTAAGCTCAAGCCTGTATGGCGCAGCGGAGCAAAACTGAAACGATGAAAAGGTGTTGGACCAAGTCTCGCGAGCGCTTCGAGATGACGTTTCGCGGCGTAGCCGGCGTTGGATTCGAATCCGTAATCAGGATAAATCCCGGCCAGTCTCCGCATCATTCCGTCGCGCGTAACTTTGGCGACGATTGAGGCGGCGGCGATTGAGAGCGAAATCGAATCACCCTTGATAATTGGCGATGAAGAACAGGACAGCGGCGGTCGATCGCGGCCGTCGACGAGAACATGATCGGGGGTCAGAGCGAGCGCCTCGACCGCGCGCGCCATGGCGGTAAGAGACGCCTGACGGATATTCAATCGATCGATTTCTGCGGCCGTGACGCTGGCGACGCCGATCGCCAGCGAGCCTTTAAGGATATTTTCGAAAACGGTTTCTCTTTGTTTGACGCTTAGAACCTTGGAGTCATTCACTCCTGAGGGGAGATTGTCGGGATCAAGTATCACGGCGGCGGCGACAACAGGCCCGGCGAGCGGACCCCGGCCGACTTCGTCGACGCCGGCGACCGGCCAGCAACCGCGCTGGCGCCAAAGAATTTCGTGCTGATAATCCGGAGCGCTCATCAAACCAGCAAAACCCGCCAAAGCCTTTGCCGCAATCATTAATTTGCAAGCACGACATCAGTGTGGAAGCCGACTAGAAAAGGTCAAGCTGTCTGGGGGTTCGCCGGGGAGGCTCGAAGAGATCGTGTCGCAGGGTCGTCTTTTCAAAGCCGAGACGCTTACTGACGACTTCAAATCGCCGCCCGATCATCCAGGCGTAGGGACCGACGCCGGTCATGCGTTTGCCCCAGGCGGAATCGTAAAGTTTACCGTCGCGTGTCGACTGGATTAACGAGAGTGCGCGCGCCCTCCGGTCTGGAAAATGCGCCGTTAACCATTCTTCAAACAACTCCCGCAATTCATGGGGCAGGCGCAGCAAAATATAGCCGGCCTCGCGCGCGCCGGCCCCGCGCGCGCGGGTCATAATTGTCTCGATTTCGTCGTCATTGATCGCCGGGATGATCGGCGCTGTCATTACAGCCGTGGGAACGCCGGCCGCCGACAGCTTTTCAATGGTCTCAAGACGCCGGGCCGGCGTCGCCGCGCGCGGCTCCATTATCCTCGCAAGTTTGGGATCGAGTGTGGTCACCGAGATGGCAACCTTGACGAGGCCGTCGCGCGCCATCGGCGCGAGAATATCGAGATCGCGCAACACCAGCGCCGACTTGGTGACGATGGCGACAGGATGGCGCGCCCGCGCAAGGGCCTCGAGTATCTGGCGCATGACACGATAGCGTCGTTCAACCGGTTGATAGGGGTCGGTGTTGGCGCCAATGGCGATTGTGCGCGGCGTGTAATTTGGCGCCGAAAGCTCGCGCTCAAGAAGTTGCGCGGCGCCCTCCTTGACGAAAATCTCGGTCTCGAAATCCAATCCAGGGGACAGACCAACATAGGCGTGGCTGGGACGCGCAAAACAATAAACGCAACCATGTTCGCAGCCGCGATAGGGATTGATCGAACGATCAAAGGAGATATCCGGCGAGTCATTGCGGGTGATGATGCTGCGCGGCTTCTCGGGATGGACATTTGTTCTCAGCGCCTCAAGCGTGGCGAGCGCGTCCCAGCCGTCGTCGATGGGTTCACGGCGTTCGGCTTCAAAGCGCCCGCTGGCGTTGCTCAAAACGCCCCGACCGCGTCGCCGCTCGGCGGCAATGACGGAGCCTGTGTCCGGCGACAAACAGCCGGGATCGACGTCAGATGTTTCGACAAATCCGTCCAAGACCCGCCGCTCCCCTAAACCTTCCCCAAACGCTCCCCAAAACCTTCCCCTTGGACGTCCGGAGGCGGCTTGCGCCGCCCTTCGCGTTCAGCATACGCAGGAACCTCGACGCTGACCGGACGCCTTTACGGGGACTCTATGTCCCACCAGAACTCGACCTGTCCGGGCGGAACATAACGCGAATACGGAACATATAAAGAACATTTATGGCTTAGGCAACCCCTCTCCCGCCTCGTGCGGCCTGCGTAAAAGAATTTGATGACACGCGTCAGGCTGTTCCTGGCGCCGCGGGGCGATTTGGGGATGCTTGTGAGCCTGTGCGTCAGGATCAAACAAAGTTTTGAGCAAGGGTCTCTTCACATACAACGTAAGCTCAATGTAAAAAATTCGTGATTTAATGACGCCTCGACGCTGAAGATTTGGAATCTTTTACGTTAATTGCTGGTCTAGGAAAGAACTTTCGCAAATTGATTGAGTCATTGAGGATCGGTCACAGAGAATGATTCATGATGTCATGACGCATCGCATGTGTCGCTCGCAGCAACTGGATATGGCGATTTATAGATAATATCTGCGCCGCGAGAGGAGTTGGAATATGCCTTCTGTCGTTAAGGTGATAGAGCCGCGTCTCGACAGGTGCGCCGCATTTGAGGAATATTCATTCCCGCCCGGCGCGATTGACCATCACATTGCGGTGGCGGCCAGTGAATTTCCGTATCCGGGGCGGCTTCTGGATGAATTATTCAGGTTACGCCGTCGAAAGGGATGGCGTATAGCCGGCGGCAACCCTGTATCAGACGGGGCCCTCTATGTGCGGGCCGAGGCGGTCTGGCCGAAAATACCTTGCGTCCGAGATCCGATCCCGCCCTGTTTCGAAAAGCCAGGTTCATGACGCAATCCCTCCTCGTGTCGCGCCGCTTCGCGCCGTTATTCTTCCGGCAACTATTTGCGGCTTTCATCGATAATTTCGTCAAAAACGCGCTGGTGTTGCTGATCCTTTCGCATCTGGGCGACGCGCAGGGCTCGGCGCTGATCTCACTTGCCGGGGCTGTGTTTATTGCGCCATTTTTTTTGTTTTCGGCGCTTGGCGGCGAACTGGCCGACAAATTTGACAAGGCGCAGCTTGCACGCTGGTTGAGCTATGCTGATTGCGGTGTTGCGGCATTGGCCGCCGCAGGCTTTCTCCTCGCCAGCATACCGGCGCTATTTGGCGCTTTGTTTCTGTTTGGTCTTACGGGCGCGCTGTTTGGCCCGGTGAAATACGGCATTTTGCCCGATCTTTTGACCGGGGATGAATTGCCGGCGGGTAACGCGCTTGTCGAAAGCGCGACATTTCTGGCCATCCTCGCCGGCGCTATCGCGGGCGGCGTCGTTATGCAACAGCAAGGCGCAATGATTTTCGCCAGTGGAGTCATTTCCGTGGCGCTGATGAGCGTCGCCGCCGCATGGTTGATCCCGATGACTGATCCGGCGGCGCCCGATCTGACCGTCAACCGAAATATCTTCAAATCGACCTTCAAGCTTCTCGCCTTGTTGCGCGCGGATCGAAACCTGTGGCGTCTCGCCATGGTCACTAGCCTGTTCTGGCTCTTCGGTTCGATCGCGATGTCCTTGATGCCGCCGCTGGTCACGCAATATCTCAAGGGCGGAGACAGCGTCGTTACAGCTCATCTGGCGATCTTCGCCATCGCCATCGCGATAGGATCGGGACTCGCCGCCTTTCTTCTCAAAGGCCGTATCGTGCTGTTGCCGGCGGCCGTCGGCTCGGCGTTGGTCGCTGCGGCGTCCGGCGCACTGGCGTCTACGCTTTATGGACTTTCTCCCTCAGGCAATGGCGCGCGACTTTCGCTGGCCGATTATTTCGCTCAAACGGAGGCGATTTATGCCGCTGTCGATCTCGGTTTGCTGGCGCTGGCAGGCGGATTGATGATCGTGCCGGCTTTTGCCGCCGTTCAATCGCTCAGTCCGCCGACGGAGCGCGCCCGTCTGATCGCGGCTGTAAATATCCACAACGCAGCTTTCATGGCCCTGGGCGGCGTTGCTGTTGCGGGGCTGCAAGGGGCAGGCATATCCCTGTCGACGCTGCTGGCCGTCATGGCCCTTGTGGCGGCGGCCAGCGCGGTCTGGATCTGGAGGCGCGTGATCGGCAACCCTTTTCTTGACGCCTTGTCGATTTTCTTTCGCGCCTTTTATCGTCTTGAGACGAAAGGGCTGGAGAATTTCGACAGGGCTGGACCAAATCCGATTATCGCTCTCAATCATGTAAGCTTTCTCGATGCAGGGGCGATTCTCTCTGTTTTGCCGAGGCAGCCGGTTTTCGCCATCGATCTGGCCACCTCGCAGAAATGGTGGGTCAGGCCATTTTTGCATTTCGTGCGCGCCATTCCGCTCGATCCGACAAAGCCATTGGGAACGCGCACGCTGGTGAATGCGGTGAAGGATGGCGAACCGCTGGTGATTTTTCCCGAAGGCCGTCTCACGGTCACCGGGAGTTTAATGAAGGTTTATGACGGCGCCGGATTGATCGCCGATAAATCCGCGGCGTTTGTTTTGCCCACGCGGATCGAGGGGCCTGAGGCGACGATGTTTTCGCGCCTGACGCCCGAACAGGCGCGGCGGCGCTGGTTTCCCAAATTCACCCTCACCTTTCTGGAGCCGGTTCGGCTGCAACTGGACGAAAATCTAAAAGGCAAGACGCGACGCATCGCCGCCGGAGCCGCGCTTTATCAGATCATGTCTGAATTGGTGTTCCGCACAACGAAGATCGACAGAACGCTGTTTCACTCGCTTGTCGACGCGGCGGAGAAGCATGGCCTGTCGCGTGCGGCTTTGGAAGATCCGGTCGGCGGCGCGATGAACTATCGCGATGTTCTCATTGGCGTGCGCGCGCTGGGCGAAAAGATCGCCGGAATAGGCGCCGAAGGCGACGCGATCGGCCTGATGCTGCCCAACGCGAATGCGGCGGGAGTCGCGGTCTTTGCAACATTATCGGCGGGGCGCACGCCGGCGATGATCAATTACACCGCCGGCGCGGCGAATATTATTTCGGGGTGTCGTTCGGCGCGCGTCGAGACGATCCTCACCTCGCGGAAGTTTGTCGAAAAGGCGCATCTCGAAAATCTCGTTGCGACGCTGGGCGAAAAAGTCAGGCTCGTCTACCTTGAGGATCTGCGATCGCTGATTGGAGCCTATGATAAGGCGCGCGCCTGGCTGTCAATGCGCCGTCCGGTCATTGAGCGCCGCCCGAACGATATGGCGGCGATTCTGTTCACCTCAGGTTCGGAGGGCGCGCCAAAAGGCGTTGCGCTGTCGCATCGCAATATTCTCGCCAATGCGGCCCAGGCCGCAGCGCGCATCGATTTTGGCCGAACCGACAAGGTGTTCAACGTGCTGCCGGTGTTTCACAGCCTTGGCCTGACTGTCGGCCTGATTCTTCCGCTGATTTATGGCGTGCCGATCTATCTGTATCCGTCGCCGCTCCATTACCGTATCGTGCCGGAGCTGGTCTATGCGACCAATGCGACCATTCTGTTTGGCACCGACACCTTTCTGGCAGGATACGCCAGGGCCGCGCACGCTTATGATTTTCGCTCGATCCGTTACGTGCTTGCCGGCGCCGAACCGGTGCGTCAGGCAACGCGGGAGGTCTGGCTCGAAAAATTCGGCGTTCGAATTTTAGAGGGCTATGGCGTGACTGAAACGGCGCCGGTGTTGGCGCTGAATACGCCGATGTTCAACAAATTCGGCACGGTCGGACGATTGATGCCCGGCGTTGATTACCGGCTGGAGCCCGTGCCGGGCGTCGCCGAGGGCGGTCGCCTGTATGTGAGAGGGCCCAATATCATGCTTGGCTATCTCAAGGAGGATCGGCCCGGAGTCGTGCAGCCGCCGGAGGATGGCTGGCACGACACTGGAGACATCGTCTCCATCGACGCGCAGGGGTTCGTCGTGATCAAGGGACGCGCCAAACGCTTCGCCAAGATTGGCGGCGAGATGGTGTCGCTGGCGGCGATCGAACAACTCGCTGCGGAATTATGGCCGAACGACCTCTCCGCGGCGACGGCCCTGCCCGATTCGCGCAAGGGCGAGCGCGTGATCCTTGTCACGCAACGCGAGGGCGCCGCTCGCGGCGATTTTGTCGCCTATGCTCGCAGTAAAGGCATCTCGGAACTCATGTTCCCGGCCGAAGTTGTCGTCCTCGAACGCCTGCCGTTGCTGGGTTCCGGGAAAATCGATTTCGCCGCAGTGGCTAAATTTGCGCGTGAGCGCGACGCGTCGTCAGTATCCGTCGAAAGGCCGATCACCAAAATGTCTTGAGGTCTTTAAAGTTTTTTTCGCTCTCATGCGCATGGTCGATGCTCGCGCAAGCCGCATGGGCGAACCAGCCACGCACAAAACCGGCCGCGAGCGCCAGCGAACCTTCGTTGGCGTGCAAGAGGTCGATCTGGCGTTTCGCGGCGGCCAGATCGTTAAATCCGCCAAGCCCATCCTGTAGCGCGGCGAGCGCGCGAATACAGGCGCGCGCCGCCTTTTGACGTCCGAAAAGATCTTCGAAAAATTCGGCTGCGTAACGTAATTTCTTGAGTGCGATACGCGCTTCGTGGCGCTCCTCCGGCGTTTGAGCGGCGAGGTCCCGGAACTTTCGACGCGCCCGCTTTTTCAGTCTGGAGAGGGCGTTGCGAGCGAAATCGCGCGCCGACCCCGCCGCCTCGGCGCCAGGCATGACGCTCCAGTCCCGCGCAGCGAGCAGGCGTCGCAAATCGTCGACGAAAAGCGTCGTCGCAGCGTCTTTCAGGATTTTGCTTGCGCACGAATAACCTGCGTCGCGTCGCTGTCGCGCTGCGACCCGGAGCATTGCAAGATCCGGAGCGTCTTCGGCGTCGCCGGGGCCGGTCGCCAGCATCTCCAGAAACACATCGCCGTCGCGGGCGTCGCCGAGCGCCCTCGCAATGCTTTGCGCGCGCGCCGCCGCCGAGGTCAGCGCCGTTCCGCTCAACGCGACGCGAAAAAGACCGAGAGCAGCGCGCAAGCGGCGCAGCGCCACCCGCATCTGATGGACGCTCTCCTCCGTCTCCCTCTGCAGGAAGATCGCTCTGTTGGCGACGAAACGATCAAGACAATCGTTAATAATCAGGCTGGCCGCCGTCTCAATGGAGTCGTGCGTCGCAATCCGGATCGGCGCGCCGCCGACGGCGGCTCTAGCCCCGTCGCCGAGGGGCGACGGCAATTCTGTTTTGTGGCTCATTAGTCCCGGCCCATGGCGCAAGAACAGTGTGGCGAGGCGACTGTCATAATCAACAGCGAGAAATCCGGCGCGCGCGTCGCACTTGATTATAAAGCCGGCTCTTGCTTTATCGCAGCGCAGCATGTTCCGCCCGCAGGAGAAAAGCCGAATGTCCGTCTGGCCCGTTTATGGAAAAATCACCGGACCTGTTGTTTTAATTGGCTTTGGCTCTATTGGCCGAGGCATTCTGCCGTTGATCGAGCGGCACTTCGATTTCGACAAATCGCGTTTTACCGTGATCGATCCGGTGGATGCCCATCGCCGGCTGCTCGACGAGCGCGGCCTTGCGTTCCTCCAGGAAAAGCTGACTCCAGAGAATTACCGGCAAATATTGACCCCTTTGCTGACCAAAGGCGGCGGCCAGCCCTTCATCGTCAATCTCTCGGTCGATGTTTCGTCGTTGGCGATCATCAAGCTCGCGCGCGAACTCAAGGCGCTCTATGTCGACACGGTCGTCGAGCCCTGGCCCGGTTTCTATTTCGACAAAAACAAGGGCAATGACGCTCGCACCAATTACGCGCTGCGGGAAACTATTCTTGAGGAACGCCGCAACAATCCGGGTGGCGCGACGGCCATCTCCTGCGTCGGCGCCAATCCCGGCATGGTGTCCTGGTTCGTGAAACAGGCGCTCGTCAATATCGCCAAAGACCTGGGCGCGCTGGACAGCGAGCCGCAGACGCGCGCCGACTGGGGCGCTCTGGCGCAAAAACTTGGCGTCAAGGGCATCCATATTGCGGAACGCGACACCCAACGGGCGCGCGAACCCAAGCCGCGCAACGTCTTCGTCAATACCTGGTCTGTCGAGGGGTTTGTCTCCGAGGGCTTGCAGCCGGCCGAACTGGGCTGGGGCACGCACGAAAAAACTTTGCCGGATATCGGCCGAACCCATTCGACCGGCTGCGGCGCCGCGATCTATCTGCTTTCTCCCGGCGCCAACACACGCGTGCGTTCTTGGGCGCCGACGCCGGGACCGCAGTATGGTTTTCTGGTCACGCACAATGAATCGATCTCGATCGCAGATTATCTCACCGTGCGCGACGCCGCCGGAAAGGCGGTGTATCGACCGACCTGTCATTACGCCTACCATCCGGCCGACGACGCTGTGCTGTCGCTGCATGAAATGTTCGGCCAGGCCGGCAAGATGCAAGATAGCTGGAAAATTCTCGACGAGCATGAAATCGTTGATGGCGTTGATGAACTGGGCGTGCTGCTCTACGGCCACAAAAAGAACGCCTATTGGTATGGCTCGCAGCTTTCCATTGAGGAGACCCGCGATCTCGCGCCCTACCAGAACGCTACGGGCCTTCAGGTTTCCTCAGCCGCACTGGCCGGCATGGTTTGGGCGCTGGAGAATCCCGAGTCCGGCATCGTCGAGGCCGACGAGGTCGACTACAAACGCTGCCTTGAAGTGCAATTACCCTATCTTGGCCCGGTGAAAGGCTATTACACCGACTGGACGCCGCTTCACGGTCGGCCGGGACTTTTCCCCGAGGATATCGACGAGAGCGATCCCTGGCAGTTCAAAAATATTCTGGCGCGTTAGCCCTCCAGAGCCCGCTGTTCAACGCCGTCCCATTCCAAGGTTCGGGACGGCGGTTCTCGTAATCTGGAGAGACCGCCATGCAGGGCGCTTGTCTCTGTTGGCGCGCCCTGTCATAGGCTGTCATGGCCTTTGTGATCCTGTTCTTCGTCGCGATGTGGGCGGGGGCCCAGAACGCGCTTGCTGGCGGCGGCTCCTTTCTGACCTTGCCGACGCTGATGTTCACCGGCATGGACGCCCTTGCCGCCAACATCACATCCTGCGTCGCTTTGTTTCCGGCGCAGATCGCCACGGGTTGGACAGGCCGCAAATTCGCCTCAGGCGCTGGCGGCCTGTCGCTTCGAACATTGTTCCTGATCAGCATCGCCGGCGGAGTGATCGGCGCAGGCGTCCTGTTGCTGACCCCGCGCGGGCTATTCGCGCAACTCGCGCCATGGCTGGTGTTGTTCGCCACGGCGATTTTCGGCTGGGGTAGTTTCTTGCGAAAACCCGGCGCATCGCATGTTCATCCGCCGGCGCCGCTCGTCGGCTTGCTACAGTTTCTGATTTCGATTTACGGCGGCTATTTCGGCGGCGGCATCGGCTTTTTGATGATGGCGGCCCTGACCACGGCGGGTCAGGACGTGCGTGCGGCCAGCGCAACCAAAAATGTTCTCGCCGGCGTCATGAACGCTTCGGCTGTTGCGATATTTGTATTCTCGCCGGATCTGCACGCAACACAGGCGCTCATCACCGCCGTCGGCGCGACGATTGGCGGCGTGTTCGGCTCCAGGCTGTTACAGGTTATCGATCCGAAACTCTTGCGCGCCCTTGTTCTATGCGTCGGTGCGGCGTTAACGGTGGGCCTGTTTCTCAGGGCTGGTTAGCTTTTACGGCGGCAGGCTGGGTTTTGTGCGCGGCCTGCTGAATGGCCGGCATCAGGAACTTCGCCACCGCGCCAGGCGTCAGCGGCCCGACAAATTTGTAGGCGATGACGCCGTCGCCAGCCACGATAAAGGTTTCCGGCACGCCGTAGACGCCAAAGTCGATGGCCGTGCGGCCGGCGGGATCGACGCCGATCCGCTGGAACGGATTGCCTTCTTCTCTCAGAAAGCCGAGGGCGTTTTCCGGTTCGTCCTTGTAGGAGAGGCCGTAGAGTTCAACGCCCATCGCCTTCAGCGACTCGTCCCGGGAAAGTTGCATCAGCGTCGGATGCTCCATCCGGCAGGGCGCGCACCAGCTCGCGAAGACATTGACGATGCTGACATGACCCTGGCGCAAATCTCCGGTCTTGAGGCCGGGCGTCGCATCCATGCCGGGCAGCGCCGCCAATTCAAAATCCGGCGCCGGTTTGTCGATCAGCGCGGAGGGCAATCGCGCCGCATCGCCCGCGAACAGCCGCGCAAGAAACAAAGCGGCGAGCAAGGCGAAAAGAACAAGAGGCAAAAAGCGCAGGCCGGAGGCTTTTTGCGGCGCGTCTCGCTCCGGGCTGCTCAAGCGTCATCTCCCGAATGAGAAGATGCGTTCTGATTATAGCGTGAGAGTTCGCCGCGCAGACGCCGATACTCGAGCGCGATCCGCAAGGCGACGCCGCCAATCGTCACAAAGCATGTCGCATAGGCGAGAAGCACAAAGCTGGCGTGTTCGGTCATGGCGCGGCCTCAAGCGCGATTTCCTCGGCCCGGGCTTCTTCATGCAGCGCCTGCATCGACAATCTCGCAAGTCGCCGGCGTAGAATTTCATTGCGGATCGCCATGAAATGGAGCGTCAAAAACAGTGTCGTCGCGGCCAGCGCCATTACCAGCAAGGGCCAGAGCATCGAGGCGGAGATCGTCGGTCCGCCGACGCGAAACACTGACGCCGGTTGGTGCAGCGTGTTCCACCAGTCGACGGAATATTTGATGATCGGAATATCGATGGCGCCGACGATCGTCATGATTGAGGCGATGCGCGCTCCGCGCGGCGTGTCGTCCATAGTCTGGCGCACCGCGATCAGGCCGAGGTAAAGCAGGAACAACACCAGCATGGAAGTCAGCCGCGCGTCCCAGACCCAGTAGGTTCCCCACATAGGTTTGCCCCACAGCGAGCCGGTGACGAGGCAAACAAAGGTGAAAGCGGCGCCAAGGCCCGCAGCGGTTTTTTGCGCCGCGTCGGCGAGCGGATGTTTCCAGACCAGAACGCCAAGCGCCGCCGAGGTCATGACGACATAGGCGAAGATCGCCAGCCAGGCCGCCGGCACATGAATATACATGATCCGCACCGTCTCGCCCTGCTGGTAATCGGGCGGCGCGGTGAAGGCGCCGTAAAGCCCGACAGCAAGCAGCGCAAGGCTCAGGCCGCCGAGCCAGGGCAGCGTAATGCGCGCGAAATTCAGAAAGCGCGTCGGATTGGCGTAGTCGAGAATATTGGGCATCGCGCCGTCGTTTCACGCTTGCTAGGTCGGACGCCGAGACGTCCGACCCCTGAAATTGCTGGTCTTAGTTCGCCTTTGGCGCCGACTTGTCGGCGTCCTTGGCGTCTTTCGACTCTTTGGCGTCTTTGGCCGGTTCTTTCGTTTGCAGATCGGCGAGGATTTGCGCCCTTGGCTTGCCATGCAGCAGTTCGATAGCGGCCGTCAGTTGCTTGTCCTTTTTCTCGTCCGGCGGAACATAGGCCTGAGAACCGGTTTTCTCGTCTTCGCCGTTTTTCAGATGGCCCTTGAGCGAGGCTTCGCCCTTCGTGTCGTCCTTGCCCTTCAGATCGTCCGGCACATCTTGCAGGATGATCATGTCGGGATCGATGCCTTTGGCCTGGATCGAGCGGCCCGACGGCGTGTAATAACGCGCCGTCGTCAGTCGCAGGGCGCCACTGTTGCCGCCCAGCGGAATAATCGTCTGCACCGAACCCTTGCCGAATGAGCGGGTGCCGATCAGCGTCGCGCGCTTGTGATCCTGAAGGGCGCCAGCGACGATTTCGGAAGCCGAGGCGGAGCCGCCGTTAATCAGGACGACGACGGGCTTGCCTTTTGAGAGGTCGCCCGGACGCGCATTGTAGCGTTGGGTCTCTTCGGCGTTGCGTCCGCGCGTCGAGACGATCTCGCCCTTGTCGATAAAGGCGTTGACCACCTGAATAGACTGATCGAGGAGGCCGCCGGGATTGTTGCGCAAATCGATGATGTAGCCCTTGAATTTATCGGCGGGGATTTCCTGCTGCGCCTTGTTCATGGCGGTGCGCAAACCGTCCGCCGTCTCCTCATTGAACTGCGAGATGCGGACATAATAAGCGTCGTCGCCCTGTTTGTGGGAGCGCACCGATTTGATGTGGATCTCGGCGCGAGTGAGCTTGACCTCGATTTTCTGTTTATCCTTGCCGCGGAAAATCGTCAGTTTCACAGGCGTGTTGATCTGGCCGCGCATTTTGTCGACGGCCTGATTGAGGGTCATGCCCTGAACGCTTTCGTCGTCGATGGCGCCGATCAGATCGCCGGAGAGAAGCCCGGCGCGCGACGCCGGCGTATCATCGATGGGCGTAACGACCTTGATGATGCCGTCTTCCTGCGTGACCTCAATGCCCAGACCGCCAAACTTGCCCTCGGTCTGGGTCCGCATGTCCTTGAAGCCCTTGGCGTCCAGGTAGCTCGAATGCGGGTCGAGCGAGGTCAACATGCCATTGATGGCGTTTTCAACCAGTTTCTGTTCGTCCGGCTTCTCGACATAATCGGCGCGGACTTTATCGAAAACATCGCCGAACAGGCTGAGATGTTTGTAGGTGTCAGCGGATGCCGCCAGCGCCTGCGACGATCCCATAAGCGCCCGCGCTTCCTGACCGAGAGTCGCGGCGCCGACTCCAATAGCGATCCCCGTAGCGACTAAAGCTGTTTTGCGAATGATCATCCGCCGCCCTTCCGACTGCTTGACGTAGCCCACCATGGGCCTGGGTCAATCGAGGCTCCGTCTTTACGGAACTCGACGTATAAAATGGGTTTAGAAGCGCCAATTGCTATGCTCGCCGTCGTCTGCGCGACGCCGTCTCCCATAACGCCGATTGGCTCGCCTGAAAGGACGAACTGGCCGACGTTCACATTAGCGCGGTTCATTCCGGCAAGCACAATATAATAGCCGCCGCCGGCGTTGATGATCAAGAGTTGGCCATAGCTGCGATAGGGTCCCGCATAGGAGACCCGGCCATCGCTGGGGGCGACGATGATTGCGTTCTCGCGCGTCGCGATGGAGACGCCCTTTTCCAGACCTTCGTTGTTTGTCGCGCCATAGCCTCGAACGATCGATCCGACGGCGGGAAGTCGAAGCTTGCCTTTGAGATCGGCGAACGCGACCACGGGCTCCAGACGGCCGGGGTCCCGGGGCAGGGCCGCCCCATCTGCCGGCGACGTCCCGGCGTCGCGACGGCTCAGGGCCTCCCGCCCTTCAAGCCGTCTGATCAGCTCCTTCAGCGTCGTCGCCTGTCGCGCCAGCGACTTGGCCTTGTCTTTTTCGGCGTTCAGCTCGTTTTGCGCCCCGGCGAGTTGTTTCTGGCGAGCCTGGACGGTTTGCGTCAACTCCTCCCGCTGGGCCTTGAGCCGGGCGCTGGCCTCGGCCAGCCGGGCCTGTTCGACGCCAAGCTGCCGTCGCAGGGCCAACAAAGCGGTCAGGTCGGCCTGCAGGACTTTCGCCTGCGTCCGGATCGGCTCCAGAGCCGTTTCCAGGGCCTGTCCGCCTCTGAGCGCGTCGAGCATGTCCTGCGGTCGGGTCAGCACGGCGGGCGGAGGCTTGCGCCCCATACGCTGAAGGATCGTCAGAATTTTTGCGATGTCGCCCCGGCGGCTGGCCAGCGCGCCGGCGAGGTTTTTTTCCTGTTGCGACAGCGAGTCGATGCGGATTTCGATCTCCGCCGCCTGTGTTTCGCTTTGCTGAAGGGCGGAGGCGGCTTCAAGCAACCGCATCTTCATTTGCGCCTGGCTTGCGGCAATGTCGGCCATGGCGCCGGCGAGATCGCGAGAGCGGTTCTGCGCCGCCTCGGCGCCGGTCTCGATCTGGCGTAGCTGCTGACGCTTGCTGTCAAGATCGATGGGCTTTTGAGTGTTTGGGCCTGCGATCCCCTGGCCTGCGATCCCCTGGCCTGCGATCAAAGCGAAAAGGGCGGCGAGGCCGGTCGATCTTTGCCGTTTCACGCCGCGCGTCCCTGTTTCGAGATGACCGCGATCATGAGGGCGAATTCGGGTCCGATTTGGGCGCAGCGTCAGAATTTTCGGACGCCGAGGCTAATCGCTCCGGGCTCAAGGCTGTTCGTCGGCTCCGTATCCGCAACGATCGCCCGGCGATGGTCCAGTCCCTCGCGATTGAGATAGCGAACGATCGCTTCGGCGCGCCGGCGCGCAAGCGCCTGACTTTCCGGGCCGGGGGCGTCTCCCTGCGCGGATACCTCCAGGTCTCCTGCGGGACAATCGCGTATGACGCTCGCCGCCGCGTCGAGCGCCTGGGCGAAGGAGCCGTGAATAGCGGCCCTGCCGGGTTGAAATCGCATCGGACCTGCGGCGATTGCGGCGGCAAGGGCTCGCCGGCAGTCGATATCGGAATTGTTCCCGGCTGTCGCCGCAGAGGGAATGTTGCCGCCTGGCGTCGGGGCCGTCACGGCGGGCGAGGAGGGAAAGTTCCTGTTCGTCTGGGCCACTCTGACCGCAGACTCCATTTGGCTGAGATACTCGGGCACGCCGGTGACAGACGCGCCCCACCACAACAGCGCCAGCGGGAGTAGACCCAGCGCCCAGCCGTCGTTTGCGCGCAGATCCCCGCCGGCGGTCATGGCCCCGAAGGCGGCGCCAAGCAAGTAAGCGATAAAGGCGGCGAGGGCGGCCCCGAGGTAGAACGCGGGCGGCGCTTGCGCCGCGCCCAACGCCAGAGCGAGCAGGCCGGCAAGGGCGGCGAGACCGGTCCAGGACAGCCAGCGCAGCCGGCGTTCGCGGCCAGGCCATCCGCGCGACAGGAAACCAATCGCAACGCCAAGGAATAGAGCGGCGATGATCCAGAAACGCAGATGATGGAAAAAATCCGGCATTCCGGCGCTTTGCAATGGCTTGCTCAGACGCGCATCGGCATCAAAACATAGAGCGCATTTGCCCCGTTACGGTCCTGGATCAGCGTCGGCGCGCCCGGATCGGCCAGTTTGAACAGGGTAGTGTCGCTGTCGAGCTGTTGCGAAATATCCAGGAGGTAACGAGCGTTAAAGCCGATATCCAGGGGTGGGCCATCGTAGTCGGCCTCAATCTCTTCGATCGCCGACCCCTGATCGGGGTTGGTGACCGAGAGCGTCAGCTTGCCCTCGGTCAGCGCCAGTTTCACCGCCCGGCCCCGTTCGGAGGAAATCGTCGACACCCGGTCGACAGCCTTCTCGAACACGTCGCGATCGACCGTAAGCTGTTTGTCGTTGCCCGTCGGTATGACGCGCGCGTAGTCGGGGAAGGTCCCGTCGATCAATTTCGTGGTGAGCAGCGCGTCGCCGAAGGAGAAGCGCATTTTGTTGGCGGAGAGTTCGATGCTGACATCGCCCTGCGCGTCCTCGATCAATCGCTGAACCTCCGCGACCGCCTTGCGCGGCAGGATCACGCCGGGCATGCCGCTGGAGCCTTCCGGCGCCGGGAGCTCCAGCCGGGCGAGACGGTGGCCGTCGGTCGCCACCGCGCGCAACATCGGTTGGCCATCGACCTCCAGCGTGTGGATATAGATGCCGTTGAGGTAATACCGCGTCTCCTCGCTGGAGATGGCGAATTGGGTCTTGCCGATCAGGCGTTTCAGGTCTGCCGGAGACAGGCTGAAACGATGGCTGAAGTCGCCCGACGTAACGTCCGGGAAGTCGCTTTCCGGCAGACTTTGCAGATTGAATCGCGAACGGCCGGAGCGCAGCGTCAGCTGTCCGGTTTCGCCGCCGCCGTCGAGCGAGACCTGCGCGCCTTCCGGAAGCTTGCGAACAATGTCGTAGAGCGTATGGGCGGGAAGGGTCGTCGCGCCCGCATCGCCGACGTCGGCGACGGTCTTCTCCGTCACTTCGAGATCGAGATCGGTCGCCTTGAGCGTCAACGCGCCGTCTCGCGCGTCGATCAGCACATTGGCCAGGATCGGAATGGTCGTTCGCCGTTCAACAACGCGGTGAACATGACCCAACGCCCGCAAAAGGGCCGCTCTCTCGATCGTGACCTTCATCGCCAGACATCTTCCGCATTCGCGCGCGGCGACGCCGCGCGGATAAAAACTGTGGCGGAGGGGGGGGCGAATCGCAAGAGGCGCGGGACTTTCGGCTGTGAAAAACTCGCCGGCGGATGGTTTTGACCCCAGCTTCGCGTCGGTTTAACCGGCCCTTAAATCGTCGCGCCTAAGGGTGGGCGTTCAGGAAAGTCCGCCGCAAATCGCGTGCGGACGCTTTGGGCGGCTTGAATGGCGCGCAACGACAAACGTCGCGAACCTCGATTTTACGACGACGATGACGATTGGGACGGCGAAATCCGCATCGATCCGAGGGCGTCGCGTCGCCGCGCCCGGCCGCCCCGTCGCCGGGCTCCGCCGCGCCGATCCGGCTCGTTGCTGGGAAGCCTGATTTACTGGACGATCACGCTCTCGTTGTGGGGGGCCATCGCCGGGGCGGGGCTGGCGGTCTACTATGGCTCAAAACTGCCGCCCATCGATCAACTGGCGATCCCGAAACGTCCGCCTAACATCGCCATTCTCGCGACCGACGGGGCGCCGCTGGCCAATCGCGGCGACACCGGCGGCGCGGCGATTCGGCTCGCGGATCTGCCCGCCTACCTTCCCAAGGCGTTCGTGGCCATTGAGGACCGGCGCTTCTATACGCATTGGGGGCTTGATCCGGTCGGCGTCGGCCGCGCCGTCGTCAACAATCTCATCGGACGCGGCGGAATGCAGGGCGGCTCGACCCTGACGCAACAGCTGGCGAAAAACCTGTTCCTCACACAGGAGCGCACGGTGTCGCGCAAAATTCAGGAGGTCATTCTCGCGCTCTGGCTGGAGCACAAGTTCTCGAAGGACCAAATTCTCGAACTTTATCTCAACCGCGTTTATTTCGGCGGCGGGGCCTATGGCGTCGAGGCGGCGACGCAGCATTACTTCGGCCATTCGGCCCGCGAGGCGAGCCTCTCCGAGGCGGCGGTGCTCGCCGGGCTCATGAAAGCGCCCAGCAAGCTCGCGCCGGACCGCAACCCCGAAGGCGCAGCTGAACGCGCCGCCCAGGTGATAACCGCCATGGCGCAGGAAGGGCACATCAGCGAAACGCAGGCGAAACGGGCGCTCGCCGAGCCAGCCCAGACGAAACAGGCGACCAGTGGCGGATCAATCAATTATGTCGCCGATTATGTTATGGACGTGCTCGATACAACCGTCGGGGCGATTGACGAGGACATCGTCGTCTGGACGACCGTCGATCGCAATTTACAGATGTCGGCGGAAAACGCGCTGACTGCGGAACTCGACCTCAAGGGCGAAAAATTCGGCGTGACGCAGGGGGCGCTGGTGTCGATCGAGCCTGACGGGGCGATCCGGGCGCTGGTCGGAGGACGCGATTATGCGCGCAGTCAATTCAATCGCGCCGTGTCAGCAAAACGACAGCCGGGCTCCTCGTTCAAGCCCTTCGTCTATCTTGCGGGGCTGGAGCATGGTCTCACCCCCGACACCTTGCGCGAGGACGCGCCGCTCAACATCAAGGGCTGGCAGCCGGAGAATTACCACCGCGACTATCAGGGACCCGTGACGCTGACGCGCGCGCTGGCGATGTCGCTGAACACTGTCGCCGTGCGCGTCGGGCTTGAAGTCGGCGCGAAAAACGTCGTGAAGACGGCGCATCGACTGGGCGTCAAATCCGATCTGCAGGTCAATCCCTCCATCGCCCTTGGCACCTCGGAGGTCACGCCGCTGGAGATCGTCACGGCCTATGCGCCTTTCGCCAATGGCGGCGTCGGCGTGCAGCCGCGAATCATTTCGCGCGTGACGACGGCGGCTGGTCGAGCGCTTTACCGGGATGACGCTTCGAGCCTCGGTCGCGTCGTCGAGCCGCAATATGTGGCGATGATGAACGCCATGATGCAGGAGACGCTGGCGACCGGCACAGCGCGCAAGGCCGATCTGCCGGGCTGGCAGGCCGCAGGCAAAACCGGCACCAGCCAGGATTTCCGCGATGCGTGGTTCATCGGCTACACAAGCCATCTTGTGACCGGCGTCTGGCTGGGCAACGACGATAATTCGCCGACGAAAAAAGCCTCCGGCAGCAACATGCCGGTCGAGATCTGGTCCCGTTACATGACCGCCGCCCATGCGGGCCTTGATCCCGTCGCTTTGCCGTCCGGGGCGTGGCGTTCCGACGCTATCGCCTTTCAGGACATCGCCAGACCGATCGTCAAGCCGCTGGATGAGCTGATCGGCATTCTGAATGGCCCTGCTGGGTCCGAAGCGACGACGGAAACGCCAGAGCAGGCCGTCGTCCCCCCGCCAAAACCCCGACGGGCCTCGGGGGATCGCGCGCCGCGCGACCAGACCGCGGCCGCAACGCCGACGTCTTCCCCGCGTCCGCCGGCGAGTCTGGTCGGCGACAATTCGTCGCCCGCTTCGCAGTCGACCACAGCGCATCGGCCGGTTCACTCCAGAGTTGCGCGCGAAGCGGAGGAATTGCTCCCGCCTGAGGATATTCCGAATGTCGGAGCGATACCCGCCCCGGCGACGCGGCGCGGCGCGCCAACGCGCAATCGAACTATTTTTGATAGTCTGTTCGGCGGCGGCTGATAAGCCGATCCGCCGACAGGGCGGCCGAACCGTATCAGTGCAGGCTGACCGTTCGCAGATCGTGTTCGCGGGCGCTGCCAAGCGCGCCCTGCGGCGAGTCCGCAATGGAGATCGGCGCGCCGTTCGCGCCAATCAGCGCAAACACCGTGAGGCCAGGCCCCACATCCGGGGCATCCGGGTATAGGCGGCAAATATCCTCTGACCGCATCGGCTTCACATAGGCGATCATCCCATCGCCCAGATGCGCAAACTGTTCAGGCGAAAGCGCCGGCGCCGCGTGCGCAATATTGAATTTGGGCTCCATTGTCTGCTCCTCTGGGCTTCCCTTCGGCAAGCCCGTCTCTCACCCCGTCCGGGGCCCTGTCTGGAGCTGGAAATGTGCATGGCCAGCAGCCATTGTAAGGGGCCCGGGCATGTTACACTCCGAGCGCCAGCCGCGCCGGGTCCTCCAGAATTTCCTTGACCCGCACCAGAAATGTCACCGCTTCCTTGCCGTCAACGATGCGATGATCGTAGGAAAGCGCGAGATACATCATTGGGCGGATCTCGATTTTTCCGTCGATGGCGACCGGGCGCTCCTGAATCTTGTGCATGCCGAGAATGCCGGATTGCGGCGCGTTGAGGATCGGCGTCGACATCAATGAACCGTAAACGCCGCCATTGGAAATCGTGAAGGTGCCGCCTTGCAGGTCTGAGATGTCGAGCGACCCTTCCCTGGCTTTCTTGCCCAGCGCCGCGATGGTTTTCTCAATCTCGGCGAGCGAGAGACGGTCGGCGTCCCGAACCACCGGCACGACAAGACCCCTGTCGGTTCCGACCGCCACGCCAACGTGGCAAAAATGCTTGTAAATAATATCCGGTCCGTCGATTTCGGCGTTGACGGCCGGAATCTCCTCCAGCGCCTGGCAGCAGGCCTTGACGAAAAACCCCATAAAGCCGAGCTTCACGCCGTGTTTTTTCTCGAAGAGATCCTTGTAGCTGGCGCGCATGGCGATCAGCGCCGACATATCGACCTCGTTGAAGGTCGTCAGCATGGCGGCGGCGGTTTGCGCTTCTTTCAGCCGCCGCGCGATGGTCTGGCGCAGCCGGGTCATTTTCACCCGCTCCTCGCGGCCGGCGTCCCCTGTCGCGGGCGACGGGCGTAGCGCAATCGGGGCGGCCGACGCGGCGGCAAGCACGTCTGACTTCAGCGCCTGCCCACGCTTGCCGCTTCCGGCGATCTGGGCGACATCGACGCCTCTCTCAATGGCGATCTTGGCTGCGGCCGGCGACGGCGGCATGGCCGGACCAGTTTCCGGCGCCTGTCCGGGCGCCGGCGCAGAGGCGATGGCCACAGGAGCGGCGGGGGGCGTCACGATCGGGGCGACCGCCGGCGCGGCAGGCGTCGAGGCTGTCGCCGGCGGCGGCTTCGATCCGCTCGCGGCGCCTTCGACGATCTGGCCGAGAAGAGCGCCGGGGGTCACGGTCTCGCCCTCCCTGAAGGCGATGTCGGCCAGAACGCCGCTGGCGGGGGCGTTGACTTCCAGCGTCACCTTGTCGGTTTCGAGTTCGGCGAGCACCTCGTCCGCCGTGACCGCGTCGCCGGCTTTTTTGAACCACTTGCCGATCGTGGCTTCGGTCACGGACTCGCCGAGTGTCGGAACGCGGATGTCGGTCATGAACGTCTCTCAGTCAAAAAATCCAGCCTCAGGCCGTGGCGAACGCCTCGTCGAGGAAGGCGCGCAGTTGCGCGAGATGTTTGGCCATGGTGCCCGTCGCCGTTGAGGCGGAGGCGGGACGCCCGGCGTAGCGTGGCCGATGGGCCTTGCCATCGAACTGCGTCAGCGCCCATTCGACGTAGGATTCAACGAAGAACCATGCGCCCATGTTGCGCGGCTCTTCCTGGCACCAGACGACATCGGCGTTCTTGAAACGCGATAAAGCCGTGACCAGCCCTTTCGCCGGGAAGGGATAAAGCTGCTCGATGCGCAGCAAATACACATCGTCGATCCCGCGTTTCTCCCGCTCTTCAAGAAGATCGTAATAGACCTTGCCGGAGCACAGGATCACGCGCCGGATGGCCGCGTCCGGTTTCAGGGACGAGGTTTGCGTCGGCGTCATATCGGCGTCGTCGAGCAGGATTCGCTGGAAAGTCGCCGCCGTTCCGAATTCGCCGAGCCGCGAGACGCATCGCTTGTGGCGCAAAAGCGACTTCGGCGTCATCAATACCAGCGGCTTGCGCATGTTGCGATGGAGTTGACGGCGCAAGATGTGAAAATAATTGGCCGGCGTCGAACAATTGGCGACCTGCATGTTATCTTCGGCGCACAATTGCAGATAACGTTCGAGACGCGCCGAGGAATGCTCCGGCCCCTGCCCTTCGTAGCCATGCGGCAGGAGGCAGACGAGACCCGACATGCGCAGCCATTTGCGTTCGCCGGCCGAAAGGAACTGGTCAAACACCACCTGCGCGCCATTTGCGAAGTCGCCGAACTGGGCTTCCCAAAGCACCAGCGTATCCGGTTCGGCGAGAGAATATCCATATTCGAAGCCCAGCACCGCCTCTTCCGACAGCATCGAATTGATGACTTCGAAACGGCCCTGCGTCGGCGCGACATGATCGAGCGGCAAATAACGCGCTTCCGTTTCCTGATCGATCAGAACGCTGTGGCGCTGGGAGAAGGTGCCGCGTTCGCAATCTTGTCCCGACAGGCGCACGCCGCGCCCTTCGCCCAGCAAGGTCGCAAAGGCCAGCGCTTCGGCGGTCGCCCAGTCGATCGGACCATCCTGCGCGATGGCCTCGCGCCGCGTGTCGAGAAAGCGGCGGATGGTTTTGTGAACATTGAATGTCGCAGGGATTTCGGTGATTCTCTGACCGATGTCGCGTAGATGGTCGATAGCGACGCCTGTCTGGCCGCGTCGCTCCGCCTCCGAGGTTTGATAGCCCGGCTTCAGACCGGCCCAGCGACCATCCAGCCAGTCGGCCTTGTTGGGTTTGTAGGTCTGGCTGGCCTCCATCTCCGTTTCGAGATGCGCGCGCCAACCGGCTTTCATCTCGTCGAAGCCCTGTTGGGTGATCAGGCCCTCGCCGACGAGTTTCTCGCCGTAGATGTTCAGAGTCGTTTTGTGGCCGCGTATTTTTTTATACATCAACGGCTGCGTGAAGCCCGGCTCATCGCCTTCGTTATGGCCGAATCGGCGGTAGCACCACATGTCGATGACCACCGGCTTCTGGAATTGCTGGCGGAATTCGGTGGCGACGCGGGCGGCGAACACTACGGCTTCCGGATCGTCGCCATTGACGTGGAAAATCGGCGCCTCGACCATTTTTGCGACGTCGGAGGGATAGGGCGACGACCGCGAGAACCTCGGATAGGTCGTGAAGCCGATCTGATTGTTGATGATGAAATGCAAAGAGCCGCCGGTGCGATGGCCTTTCAGGCCGGAGAGGCCGAAACATTCAGCTACGACGCCCTGTCCCGCGAATGCGGCGTCGCCATGAATCAGCAATGGCATCACGGTGCGGCGATCGCCGCCATGCTGATCCTGCTTGGCGCGCACCTTGCCCAGCACCACGGGATCGACGATTTCAAGATGCGACGGGTTCGCAGTGAGCGATAAATGCACCTTGTTGTCGTCGAAAGCGCGATCGGATGAAGCGCCAAGATGATATTTGACGTCGCCCGACCCCTCGACCTCGTCAGGCAAAAACGAACCGCCCTTGAATTCGTGAAACAGCGCGCGGTGCGGCTTCGCCATCACCTGGCACAGGATATTCAATCGACCGCGATGCGCCATGCCGAGAACGATTTCCTGCACGCCCAGCGCGCCGCCGCGCTTGATAATCTGTTCAAGCGCCGGAACGATGGACTCGGCGCCATCGAGGCCGAAGCGTTTCGTGCCGGTGTATTTGACGTCGAGAAACTTTTCGAATCCTTCGGCCTCGGTCAGCTTGTTGAGAATCGCCAGCCGGCCTTTTTCGGTAAAGACGATTTCCTTTTCCGGCCCTTCAATCCGCGCCTGTAGCCAGGCTTTCTCCGCCGGATTGGAGATGTGCATGAATTCAAAACCGATCGCGCCGCAGTAGGTGCGACGCAGGATCGTCACCATCTCGAAGATCGTGGCGTATTGCAGTCCCAGCACGCCGTCGATGAAGATTTTGCGGTCGTAGTCGGCGTCGGTGAATCCGTAGGTCGCAGGATCGAGTTCGCCGTGATCCTGGCGCTGTTCCAGGCCGAGCGGATCGAGGTTGGCGTGCAGATGGCCGCGCATGCGATAGGCGCGAATCATCATCAGCGCGCGCACGGAGTCGCGCGTCGCCCGCTGGACGTCCTCGGGCGTAGCAACGACAGGCGCGGCGATCGGCGGGGCCTTGGCGACCGAGGACCCGCCGCCCTCGCCGGTGAGGGCCCCGGTCCAGTCGTCGCTGGCGGTCGTCGGCCAGTCGTCGCGGGCCCAGCTTGGTCGCAGGCTGGCCGGCGTCACGCCCATGTCGGCGAAGAAGTTTCGCCACTCCGGGCTGACGCTCGCCGGATCGGCGGCGAAGGCCGAAAGCAGGCCTTCGATATAGACGGCGTTCGCGCCCTGAAGGAAGGAAGTGTTGAGAAAAGACTCGTTTTGCGCCGACCGGGACCCCGCCGGTCCTGCGCCGCCATCGGTTTCCAGACGCGCCATTGCACCGCTTCTCTCGACCGCCGGCAAAGGTCATTAAACCTCAGATCGCCGGGGTCCGCCTGCGCGCCGCCGTCTTCCCGGCGGCGCAATAACTATACGTTATATATGGCGGCGCGCCATAATGTGCGCCTAACCTTTCAGCACTTCGACCAAAGTCTTGCCGAGACGGGCCGGCGAGGGCGACACCTTGATGCCCGCCGCCTCCATCGCCGCGATCTTGCTTTCGGCGTCGCCTTTGCCACCCGAGATAATGGCGCCGGCGTGGCCCATGCGACGCCCGGGAGGGGCGGTGCGGCCGGCGATGAAGCCGACCATCGGCTTCTTGCGGCCGCGCTTCGCCTCGTCGATGAGGAACTGCGCCGCTTCCTCCTCGGCTGAGCCGCCGATCTCGCCGATCATGATGATCGACTTCGTGGCGTCGTCAGCCAGGAAAAGCTCCAGAACCTCGATGAAGTCTGTGCCCTTGACCGGATCGCCGCCGATTCCGACAGCGGTGGTCTGGCCGAGACCCTCACGGGATGTCTGGAACACCGCCTCATAGGTCAATGTGCCGGAGCGCGAGACGACGCCGACCGAGCCGGGCGAGAAGATATTGCCGGGCATAATGCCAATCTTGCTTTCGCCGGCGGTGACGACGCCGGGGCAATTGGGGCCGATCAGGCGCGATTTCGAGCCGCTGAGCGAACGTTTGACGCGGATCATATCCTGCACCGGCACGCCCTCGGTGATGGCGACGATGAGCGGGATTTCCGCATCGATCGCCTCGCAGATGGCGTCGGCGGCCCCCGGCGGCGGAACATAGATGACGGAGGCGTCGGCGCCGGTTTTGGCGCGGGCCTCGGCGACCGTGTCGAACACGGGCAGGTCGAGATGGGTGGAGCCGCCTTTGCCGGGCGAGACGCCGCCGACCATTTTGGTGCCATAGGCGAGGCCCTGCTGGGCGTGGAAGGTCGCCGTCTTGCCGGTGAAACCCTGGGTGATGACTTTGGTGTTCTTGTCGATCAACACGGACATAAGGCGAATTCCTGAGGCGATGCGGCGGCGGGATCGGAGCGGCGCGCTTCACAAAGCCGCGACGCCCCCGGCGCGAAGGGCTCGCGCGGGCGCAAACTATGGGCAAAGGCGCCGCGAGACAAGGCGGAAAGCGTCCGGGAGGCCGCCCTGCGACGGGCTGTCGCGACGTGGGCGGGGTGGGGGGTGAAGCATGGCTGCGGACGACGTTGCGAAAACCCCCTAAATTGTAAACCAAAGGGATTTCAAACGTGTCACGGGTAGAGAGATTAAGCGTCGCGATCACTCCGGAAATGGCTGAGATCGTGCGTGATGCAATTGACCCCGGAGAATACGCCTCCGCCAGCGACATCATGAGTGAGGCGCTGAGCGAATGGAAGCTTCGCCGCCGACAGCACGCTCAAGCGGTCGATGAACTGGGTCGGCTATGGGACGAAGGTCTGGCGAGCGGGCCGGCAACGGACGGAACGCGTGCCTTCAAGCGTCTTGAGGCGCGGCTGGCGCCGGGTCCGATCGACAAATGAGTTACGGGCTTCGGCCACTTGCCGAGCGCGACATAGAAGAAATCTCATATCCTATATCGCCATGGAAAGTCCGGCGGTTGCTTCCCGATGGCTCGTGTCTCTGAAAGAGACATGTGCGCGTTTGGCCGACATGCCCAAAATGGGCGTGGCTCGCCCGGAGATCCGACCGGATTTGCGTTTGTTTATCATTGGTAATTATTTAATCGCCTATCGGGAGATTGAGGATGGCGTTGAGATCGTGCGCGTCCGGCATGGCGCCCGTCAGGGGCAAGAATTGTTGTGATGAATTTTTGTGACGCACGGATTTCAGTCATAACCCTGCCGTCATTGTGCTTAGTTACACAGATTGCGCCAAAGCATTCGGTATAGTGAGCCATGAAGATTTTTTTGACGCCTGAGCGAATAGCATCAAACATCGCTTTGGTAATTGGTTTTGGTGATTGAAATGTTTTTGATCAAGAGGCGGCTGTTTGTCTAATTATTTTGAGAACAAAAAATAGAGATTTATATCAAAAAGCAAAAAAAGGAAATTTAACTTATCAAGAGCTCGACGAGAATTTGCTTAAATGCTCTTCTGATATGTCCAGCTCTGGAGGAGTATTCAAGCTAAGGTTTATTGAGCTTTGGAAATACCTGTTAACAGGTTCAGATAACCAAGATTGTAAATTCTCACAAAAGTTACCCAGTGAGGATATACTAAATTTTGTTAATAAGTGCGCTAATCTATACGCGGAGGGAACAGGGCGCATATGAAAAGCCGTTGGTTTCTCGGCGGTCAAAAACAATATCCTCTTAATCAATCCCTCCCCCTCACTGCGGCCATCTCGGAAAACCCGTCGGTTCCGCCGTTTGCGCGCGGCGTTTCGCCGAGGCGATATAAACGTCGCGCCGCAGCCGGTTGATGCCGCCGAGCGGACGGTGGTCTTTCAGCCCGTGCCAGGGCGTGAGCACAAGATGCTCGCACTCCGTCGTCTGCAGCGGATTATCGATGTCCTGCGGTTCGATGACGATGGTCGCGACGTTTTGGTAGCTCGCTGCGCCGTCGGCTCTCGGCTTCCATTCCGTATTGGCGACCTCGATCGGATAGTCCGGGTCGAGAGGCTGGAGTCCGTTCGGGCGCAACTGAACCTGGAAATCAAAGACGACTGTCCGCGCGTCGGGACCCTTGAGGCTGCGCTGCAACGCCTCACGCAGGTAATCTGTCGAAGGATTCTCCGGCGTCGACGAGGGGTTCGCCGGGTTGCGCGGCCGGACGGCGAATTTCGCCGCATGATCCTTTCCGAAGAGGAAAGGCGATCCGGAGAAATAATCCGCGTCGAGCGGATTGGCGAGCTGCGTCGGCTGAATGACTTTCGTGACGATGCCGATAATCTTCAACCGCTCTGGCGTCGGCGGGTTCAGGAAGACGGGAAAGATTTCTTTCGCATTGTCTTTCTTGTCGAGCTGGATGCGGGTGAAGGCGAGATATTCCGCGACATCCGGGAAAGCGAACATTGGCTGATTGATCAGCAGAAAATCCTGGGTCTTGCCGCCGGGCTCATCGAGCAGCGTTTCGCCCTCGACGCCGATCAGCTTGATCGCCATGCCGCGGCTATCGGCCTTTTTGTCATTTACATCGGGCGCGATCACGGCGGTGGCGTTGGAAAAGCGTATCCATGCCGGATAGCTCTTGCCCGGCGTCGCGAAGACGCCGATGCGGTATTTCTCCGCCAAGTCGGGATTGACAGTGAAGCGCGCCTTCACGCAGCCATGCGCCTTGGGATGGACGGCGCGTCGCGCCAGAGTCTCGCCGGCGCCGGCGCCGTAGCGCAGCTCCATCAGCTTGCCGGTGAGCGCCACCTGTTCAGCGATCTCTGCGGCCTCGTCCTTTGGAACGGATTCGAACGTAGCCGCCGGAAATTCCCCGGCGCTGGCCATCCCGGCCCATAACGCCTCAAGGGATATCAAAAGGGCTGTAAAGATCGACCTTGTCATGTTCGTCTCACGGTTAGGCGGCTTCGCCGCGCGCGCATTTATCCCTCAAAAACGAAAACGCCGAGCAACCGGACAAAACAGATGATCGGGACGGCCTGCGCCGTCCCGGTAAAAATTACGCCTTAAAGCGTCTTGAGATATTCCAGCAGCGCTTTTTTCTCCGCCTCGCCAAGCGCCGTTCCGTAGTCGTGGCCGCAATGGCTGACGCCGGAACGCCGGTCGCAATCGGTCTGCATGGTGAAGGTTGATTTCGGCTGTTCGGTCGCCAGTCCGACGGTTCCGAGATCGTAGGCCGGCCCCACCTTGAATGACGAGACGCGCATTTGTGGCGGTTTCAGCAATTCCGCCAGCGACGGAACGGAGGCGTTGTGCAGATAGGGCGCGGCGGCCCAAATGCCCTGCATCACGCGCGATTCATATTTGAATTTGCCCTCTGTCTCCGGCGCTCTGGCGCAAGCCCAGCGGCCGGCGCCAGGGGCGCCTGGCATAGTGTAGGCGCCCTTTAGCTCCTCGACGAGCGGTTGCAGAACGCTGAGCGCAAGTTGCGCCTTGCGACGGTCGCTTTCGCTGGCCGTGATCGGAATGAAATGCTGCAAGATCGCGCCGCGCACCGCCGTACCGAGAATAGCGACGGGCGCTTCCGTTTTGTTCAACGCCGGCGAAACGAAGGGGATCTGCGCGCCCTCCAGCGCGCCGGAAGGAACCTGCCAATCCGGCGCGAAATATTGATACTCGCGCGCATCGGTGCCGACGTCCTGGATGGGCGTGCACCAGGTGTCTGGATTCAACAGACGCGGCTGACCTTTCGTGACGCCGTGGCAATCGACGCAGCCGCCGTTCTCATACGGCCGCTCATAGATGTTGCGGCCCTGTTCGACCAGCGCGTAATCCACCGGCCATGGCCATCTTGGCGGACCGATACGCTCGACGAGATGTTCGAGCTGGATCAATCCCGCGAAATCGACCGAATTGTTGCGTGTGAAATTAAATCCGAGCAGATGGGTTTTATCCGGCTCCGGGAAGAATTCGCCGAAAACGCCATAGACCTGTCCGACATTGCGCGCCATCGCCAGAATCCGGTCGCCATTGTCGGCGAAGCCCGGCCATTGCGTGTGATCCTGACGCGGGGCGTTCCAGAGGAAGGGCGGTCGCACGGGCGCATCCGCCATGCGGATGCTGTCGTAAATTATGTGCGTCGGGCCCGGTCCGATATCGAGACCGGTAACGCGGTTGAGGATCATGCCGACCGCATCGATCCGGCCGGCGCCCCAGGGCTTGTCCTTTGGCAGGCCCCTGGCGGTGATGGCGTTATGGCGCGCATGCCAGAGATCGACCTCGATCCGCAGCCTGGCCTGCTCCTGCGGGTTGTCGTTCGCTCCGAGAACGGCGCGGGAGAACTCGGCGAAGGCCGCCGGGGTCGCCAGCGCCTTGCCTACAGCCTCGTCGAGATCCGCCCAGAGCGAGCCCATATCAGCAAGCGACGGTCCGCCGTCGATGCGATAGTCCTTGCCGCCAATTTCGATTTGCCGCGTGTGACACGCCGCGCAATTGGGTCCGAGATAGCCGTCGTTGGTGACGGTGAAGCCGACCGGAAGCCCGTTGGGATTTTGTGGATTTGGCAGATAGCCGTAACGCGTCAGACCCTCGGCGATTGATTTGCCGTCGGATAGTTTCAAGGCGCGCGCCCATTTCCAGGGGATCATGCGCGACCCCTGGCTTTCGAGATAGAACTGGCTCCAGGCCGCCTCGTCCCACGGGGCGGCGGTGGCGCCCGACTGTTGATCAAGCCGCTCGTAAGCGATGGAGCTGGCGAGCGAAAAAGCGAAAAAACCAAGCGATAACGCGGCCCGGCAAAAAAAACTGGCGATTTTCATAACCAAACTCCCGTTCATAACCAGACTCCCGATGGAGCGGGCAGAAAAATTCCGGGATCGACCCGCGCGACTGGCGTCTGCGTCAGGAGAGCCAATCGTCAACGATTGGCGGGCGGGTGTCAACGCGGACCGTCGACTGTTATTGCCCCCCTGTTTCAGGGAGGGCGGCGAGAGTGATTCCGCGCAAAAAAAGCCGGCGGAGCGCGCCCCGCCGGCATTGAAATTCTGTAATTGCTATTTTTTCTAGGCTGTCTGCGCGCCGAGGCTCGACACCTCAACCTTGACGCCCGGTCCCTGCGTGGAGCTGAGCGCGACGCGCTGAATATAGGTGCCTTTCGAACCCTGCGGCTTGGCCTTGGCGACGGCGTCGACAAAGGCCTTGATGTTTTCGACGAGCTTGCCTTCGTCGAAAGAGGCCTTGCCGACCGTGCCTTGCACGATGCCGGCCTTCTCGACGCGGAATTCGACGGCGCCGCCCTTGGAGGCTTTCACCGCCGCAGCGACATCCATCGTCACCGTGCCAACCTTCGGGTTCGGCATCAGACCGCGCGGGCCGAGCACCTTACCGAGGCGACCGACGAGCGGCATCATGTCCGGTGTGGCGATGCAGCGATCGAAATCGATCGCTCCGCCCATCACCGTATTGACGAGGTCGTCAGCGCCGATAATGTCTGCGCCGGCGGCCTTCGCCTCGTCGGCCTTGGGGCCGCGCGCGAAAACCGCGACGCGCAGCACGCGGCCGGTGCCGTTGGGCAGGTTGACGACCCCGCGCACCATTTGATCGGCGTGCTTGGGATCAACGCCAAGATTCATGGCGATCTCGACCGACTCGTCGAATTTCGCCTTGGCGCGCTCGCGCACCATTTTGACGGCCTGATCAACAGGATAAAGTTTCGTGCGCTCGACGCCCTCGCGGGCCTTGGCGATGCGTTTTCCGATATGTGCCATCGTCTTACTCCACCACCTGCAGGCCCATGGCGCGGGCCGAGCCTTCGATCATCGACATTGCGGACTCAATCGAGGAGCAGTTGAGATCGACGATTTTCTTTTCGGCGATGTCCCGAATCTGCGCCTTCGTCACCTTGCCGACGGTGGTGCGGCCGGGGGTCTTGGAGCCCGAGGCCGGCTTTTTTCCGATCTTGAGACCGACAGCCTTCTTCAGGAAGAAGCTGTCCGGCGGCTGCTTCATCTCGAAGGTGAATGAACGGTCCTGATAGGCGGTGATGATGACGGGGATCGGCGTCCCTTTTTCCATCTGGGCCGTCTTGGCGTTGAACGCCTTGCAGAACTCCATGATGTTCAGGCCGCGCTGACCGAGCGCGGGTCCGATCGGCGGCGAGGGGTTCGCCGCGCCGGCCGGCACTTGCAGCTTTATGTAGCCGGCAATTTTCTTCGCCATGTGGTTTCTCCAACATGTGATCGCGCCGCACGCCGGGCGTACGGGCCATCGGTTGCAGGTCGTGGTCCGGCATGAACTCCCCGATGGCGTCAGGGCATGTCTTCCACGGCGGTCTCCCGTCGCCGGCGGCGACGAAAAAAGCCCTCGGCGAGAGGGCTGGAGGTCTTATAGAGGATCAGGGAACGAACGCAACCCGATACGCCGGTCCTCTGCGCTTCACTTCACGCCTTTCCCCTTGACGCGATCGCTTCCCTTTTGCCGGGATTGCTAACCACTTGCCGGGTTCGAGAGGGTGAGGGGCCTTTTTCCCGGACAATCATTAAAAAAACGCCGGGGCGCGACCGCATACTCACGCCGCATGAACTTGTGCGATTGGCCGCGAGGGATTTGCTGCCACCGCGCCTGCGGCGTCGTGAGCCCCTTGAGGGAGGGGATCGGGACCGTGTTAGACCTTCTCGACCTGCCCGAACTCCAGTTCCACAGGCGTCGGCCGGCCGAAGATCGAGACGGCGACCTTGAGGCGCGAACGATCCTCGTCCACCTCCTCGACCAGGCCGTTGAAGGAGGCGAAGGGGCCGTCGGCGACGCGCACCGTTTCGCCGATCTCAAAGCTGATCGTCGGCTTGGGCCGTTCGACGCCCTCGGCGACCTGACCCTTGATGCGCATCGCCTCCGCTTCGGAGATCGGCATGGGCTTGTTGTCGGCGCCCAGAAATCCGGTGACTTTCGGCGTATTCTTGATCAGCGAAAAAACCGGATCGGTGAGGTTGCATTTCACCAGCACATAACCGGGGAAAAACTTGCGCTCGGTGTTCACCTTGCGGCCGCGCCTTACCTCAACGACATGTTCCGTCGGCACAAGAATCTCTTCGAAATTTTCCGAGAGCTGACGTTGCGCGGCGCCCTCGCGAATGGCTTCCGCGACCTTCTTTTCGAAATTCGAATAGGCGTGAACGATATACCAGCGCATGGTCATGAGGGCGTCATCCGCTCAAAAATAATCTAAAAACCGCCGCCGATAACGATTTTGACGATAAACCGCAAAACCGAGTCAACGAGCACGAAGAACAGGCTGGCGAGCAAAACCATGGCGATCACGAGCCCGGTGGTCACCATGGTTTCCCGGCGAGACGGCCAGGTGATTTTTTTCGCCTCTGCGCGGACTTCCTGTATGAAGGTAAAGGGGTTAACCATTGTCTCAACCCGTTGCAGAATGACACGCGCGTCATGATCGGTTTTGGTCCCGACGGGCGCGTATCGAAAACAATTGCGGCGCGGAACCTTCCGGCCCCGCGCCACTCATAGGGATGAATATATCCCTCCCGACGCCAAAGGCCAAGCGAAAAAGCTGTCCACTTTGATCGCCTTTGGCGGGCGACCGGCGAAAGCCGTGTGGCCAGCAGGGGGATTTGCGGATATGCAGCCGCCACCACCCCGCTTTTGAACTGGAGGCCCGGATGCGTTTCCTTTCTCTCGCCGCCCCCGCTGTCCTTGCTGTGCTGCTGGTCGGCTGCAACGCTTCCCGACAGACCGGCCCGGTCGTCGATCCGACCGGGCCCGCGCCGCAGGGCGCGACGGGCGCCGCCATGAGCCCGGCCGGCTCGGGCTGCGCCGCAGCCATCGGACGCTATCGATCGGTGATCGAGAACGATCTCAAAATGGGTCATGTGAATCAGAGCGTCTATAGCCAGATTCAGGGTGAGATCGGCGAGGCGGATACGGCCTGCGCCGCCGGTCAGGACGCTCGCGCCGTTTCGCTGGTCCGAGCCTCGAAATCACGCCATGGTTATCCGGGCTAGACGGTTCCGGCCGGCCAGGCTGGAAATGATCCAGTTGTCGCGGCTTTGAATTCGTCGGGTTGGTTCACTAGATCAATGAGGATGATTCCCGCTCTTGGCGTGATTCCCGCTCTTGGCGTGATTCCCGAAACTGGCGCGCGCATGGTGATCGTAAAATGACAAACATCAAATCAATGGCGCTGGCGTTGATCGCCGGGGCAATCATTCCTGGCGCTGCGCTCGCGCAGGACTCCCTTTCATTGACGATCAAGGATCACAAATTCGACCCTGCCGAACTGCGCATCCCGGCCGATAAGGCGGCGACGCTGGTTGTAAAAAATCTCGACCCGACCCCTGAGGAATTCGAGAGCAAGCCGCTGAGAATAGAAAAAATCGTGCCGCCTAACAGCGAGGCGAGTTTCACCCTACGGCCGCTCAAACCCGGCCGCTATAAATTCTTCGGAGAATTCCACGAGGACACCGCCCGGGGCGAGATCGTCGTCGAGTAACAACGGAGTCCACATGCTCGGCGCGTTGATCATCGTTTTTCGTGAGGCCATTGAGGCGGGTCTGATCGTCGGCATCGTGCTGGCGGTCACGCGCGGCGTTCCTCTCGCCGGCCGCTATGTTCTGGGCGGCGTCGCGACCGGCGCAGCCGGCGCCCTGGTCGTCGCAGCCTTCGCGGATCGACTATCGCGCGCTTACGCCGGCAACGGACAGGAGCTGTTCAACGCGGCCGTGCTGGCGCTCGCGGTCGGCATGCTCGCCTGGCACAATATCTGGATGGCCCGTCATGGCCGGGAAATGGCGCAGGAACTATCGGCCGTCGGAAAGTCGGTGGCTGCGGGAGAGAGCACGTTGTTTGCCTTGGCGAGCGTCGTCGGCCTCGCCATTTTACGCGAGGGCGCCGAGGTCGCGCTCTTCTTGTATGGCGTGCTCGCCTCTGGAGAAACCGGCTTCGACGTGTTTTTCGGCGGCTTGATGGGGCTGGTTCTGGGCGGCGCAACGAGCCTTGCGACCTTCTATGGTCTTGTCAACATACCGCCCAGGCATCTCTTCGCCGTGACGACGTCGCTGATCACACTGCTCGCCGCCGGACTCGCCGCCCAATGCGTCGGCTTCCTGCAACAGGCTGGCGTCATTACTGCGCTCTCCGATACGCTTTGGGACAGCTCCTGGCTATTGTCGGACAAGAGTATTCCCGGCCGCGTGCTGCACACATTGATTGGTTACGCCGACCAGCCCTCGGGGATGCAGGTCCTCGCCTGGTTTATGACGCTTGTCGTGATTTATGGCGCGACGAAACTTCTTACGCCGACTTCGTCGACGCCGGCGCGCGTGGCAGCCTGAGTGCTCGGGGGTTGAGGGTTAATCTCTTTCCCCGCTTTATTGATTTTTTTGACAAACCCTTCTCGCCATGGTTGCGAACCCAGTGGCGCCATGGCGGGCGGTTGGAAAACCCTCGCCGGGGTTTCATGAGCCGTCCGGGGGCGCGCTGCGGGCTCAATCCAGCCAAGGCGCATGCCAAGTTCCATGCCACGTTCCGTGCCACGTTCCATGCCAAGTTCCCTGTCAGTCTCCGGTCTTGAACCCTCGCATCGTTGCGGCCATTTCCGGGTCACGCCCCGGTCGGCCGCTTTGGCCGTTGCGGCGCGGCAGGATAAGAAAAGCATCGTAAGCACGCGGAGAGACTCCCGTCGTTTGCAAGCGCCCGCGTCACGACCCGCCGCAGACCGCCGAGGAAAGGAAAGTGAACCCGATGTCATCACGCAACAACGCCCTCGAAAATTTTCTGGGCGGCTCGCCGATCTCCGTCGCCACGCGGCTGTTTTTCGTTTCGCTAGTGGTTGGCGCTTTGCTGATGTGGCTCGATCTGCGGCCGATGGACGTCCTGCGCGGGGTTCAGGCGTTTTTTGAGCGCATCTATCAGCTTGGCTTCGGCGCGGTGCGGGAGCTTGCGACCTATGTGCTGGCGGGCGCCGTCTTCGTCGTGCCGGCGTGGTTTGTGCTGCGATTGCTGAATATGAGCGGACGCGGACGTTAATGTCCGCTGCGGAAATTCGTAAGGACGCATCCGTCGCCGCACGCCCCTATTTTCAGGCCGGACTACAGCCGGGTCAGGCCTTTTCTCCCGCCATCTCCATCACAATGCGCCATTCCGCTTCAGTCACCGGCTGGACGGACAGGCGCGAGTTATTGACCAGCGCCATATCTTTGAGCCTTGGTTCGTTCTTTATCTGTGCGAGAGTCACGGCTTTGAGCGGTTTGACCGCCTTGATGTCGACCATGCCGAACTTGCCGGTCTCGTCGGTGTGATCGGGGTAATAGGTCTTGATGACTTCGACGATCCCGACGATCGCCCGTTCCTCGTTGGAGTGATAGAAGAAACCCCTGTCGCCTTTCTGCATCGCCATCATGTGTTTTTTAGCGAGGTGATTGCGCACTCCGTTCCAGAATGTGCCTTTGGCGCCGGCGTCGACCTGCTGCAACCATGACCATGTCGCGGGTTCGCTTTTGAACAGCCAGTAGGCCATCACAATTTCGCTCCGACCACATGTCTCCAGGGGCGCAGTTCGATGCGCTCGAACAGGCCGGCTTTCGCATAAGGGTCTTCCGACAACAGCGCGCGCGCCGCCGCCTCGTCGACGCAGTCGATGATCAAAAGCGAGCCGTTGGGCTTTTCCGCCGCATCGAGAAAAGGACCGCCAAGCTTCACCGCCTCAGCGTGTTTCTCCAGAAAGGCCAGATGTTCTGAACGTGTCGCGAGTCGAAGATCGAGCGCGCCGGGTTTATCGTAGCAGAGTGCGGCGAAGAGCAAGGTAACCTCTTTTCGTGGGATATGTCGCCAGTTGATCAGAACGCCTAACCGCCCGCCTGTTCGAAGGTTTTCTCCGTCGCCAGGACGCGATCGCCGAAGGCCGCGATGTCTTCCCGCAAGGCGGCGATATCCGGATCAGTCCCGCTCGCATTCCCGCCTGTTGCGCGCCGCCGGGCTTGCTCGGCGCGTAGAGCCTCAAGAGCGCCATTAAGCATGGCGACGTCGGTGCGGGCGGCTTCGAGACGGTTAGCCGTTTCGCCGGATTCGGCCCGCGCTTCTGCGCAAGCCAACTCAAGCCGCGAGATTTCGTCTTCGAAACGCCGTCGCGCATCGGTCGCTCCGGCGCGGGCGTCGTCGAGCGCTTTTTGTAATTCACGACGATCGGAGTCCAGAAGGGAGAGTTGCTGCGTCAGAGCGGCGTTGTCCGCCTTGTGCCGGACCAGCTCTTCCTCAAGCGCGACAACGCGAGCCGCCGCCGCAGCGCTGCGCTCGTAATCAGCGCGAAGCCTCTCGGTTTCCTGCTCCAGACGCATATTCTCTTCATGCATGGCGCCGATGCGGGCTTCATGCGCCGCGACGCGCGTATGCACGACTTCCGTCTCGCGACCGAGCTGCTCCTTGTCCTGTTCGAGCAGCCGCAGTCTTGCGACTCCGCGTTCGGCGCGTTCGGTCATTTCGTGAAGCGCCAGTTCCGTCGACCGTAACAGTTCTGTGCGCTCCGCTACAGTGTTTAACGCTTCATCGATCCGCGCCTGCATGTCGCGATGCAGGGTCTCGGCTTTCTTCAGCCAATCGCCCGCTTCGGCGACCTTTCCGGCGTATCGTCCCGTCGTCGCCATGTCCTGAGCGCGGGCAGCCTGAAGCGCCTCCATTTCCTGTTCGAGGCGGCGCTCGCGAACAGCGAATTCGGCGCGCAACAGATCCCGTTCGGCGATGACCTCCTCCATCGACATCGGCGCGAGCATTTGAAGCCGCCGCATCGACAGCCGCATCGCCCGGCGCCAGAAAGCGGGGAGCAACATCAGAGCCAAAAGCGCTGCGACCAGAAAGCCGAGCGCAAAATACATCGCCTGTTCGATCACGTTGCCTGTCTCTCCAGTCCCGTGATTGAGGGACGCTGGCAGTCTCGACGCGTTCGTCACTGTCGCATGAATTTGTCCTGAAATCAAAAACAAGGCGCGCCTGTGACGCCGTCGCCCCGATTGCGACGCCCGGGGTGATGTCTCTGGTGTTGCGAAGGATTTCAGCTTTTCCAGGGGAGCGCGCGACAGGCTGGGCGCGCTGCCCGATCTTATTGAATCTTGAAGGGCTCTGCTCTTTGGTTCTGTCGCGGGTTATGTCGCGACGCCTTTCGCCAAACCGCTTTCCCCCTTCGGCGGAATTCTCACATCTAGAAAGGATTCCAGGTCTTTTCCGTCGTGAATTTCAGATAGCCGAGGTTCATTCCAATTCTGGCTCCGACGCCGCTGCGAACCGGAATAACCACAACTTCATTGTTATTCAGCGCGGTGAATCCCAGCCCGCCGATCAGATAGGCGGAGCCGTCGACGCCGGAATAACGGCGGTAAATGCTTTCGACCGCAGGCAGGTTGTAGACCAGCATCATGGTGCGGTCGCCATCCATGCCGGCGTCGAGGCCAATGGACGGTCCTTGCCAGAATACCGGTCGCTTGCCGGCGTTGCGCGTGTACATCGTGCCTTCGCCATAGCGCAATCCGCCGACGAAGGCTCCGCTGCCTTCCTGACCCAGAATGTAGGCGTTGGGTTTTCCCCATCGACGATTGGCGCTTTCCACGCCCTCCGCGAGTCCGCGCGCGATCGAGCCAAAAAAGCGGTGGCCGTTGTCGACGATTTCATCGCTGGAAAAAGCTTCCGGGCGAACATCGGCGCGGGCGAAAGGCGCCGGGAGCGCGCCAGCGCCAGCGGCGCCGGCGGCGAGGCTAAAGATGTCGCGGCGGGACAGGATAGCTGAAGGCTTCGATACGCTCATGACGCTGACTCCGATACGCGGCCTGTCGTTGGCGGTTCGACAGCGCCGGCGCGCGAAATCCCTGTTCAGACGAGGAGACTTCCGCACAAAGCGTAATTTCGCGCGCGGCGGTTAATTTAACGTTGCGTCGTCCGCCGGTTGCGCATCCCCCCAAGCGATAAAAGGACCGTTGCGATAAAAACCTTCCGCCTTCCCGTAGACGAGCGGCGCGCCTGCCGGGGTTAACACAGCGCCTCCCGCTGCGCGCAAAATGGCGTCCCCCGCCGCCGTATCCCATTCCATAGTTCGTCCGAAGCGGGGATAGATGTCGGCTCTGCCTTGCGCGATGACGCAAAATTTCAGCGATGAGCCCATCGCCCTGCCTTCCCGGATCGGCAAGGAATTCAGCAAGGCGACGGTGTTTTCGTCAAGATGCGACTTGGAAAGAAGCGCCGTCAGCCCGCCGGCAGGGCGGGGCCGAACGCCAAGCGCGCCCCAGTCCTGCGAGCCAGGCAATGTTCCGCCCGCCGCCGCTTTGGTCGTGAAGCCCTGAGCGCCGGCGAACCAGACCCGGGCCCCGACGGGGGCGTAAATGGCGCCGGCGACCGGTTGGAGCCTGTCGACCAGCGCCACATTGACGGTAAACTCGGGGCTGCGGCCGATGAATTCCCGGGTGCCGTCGATCGGGTCGATCAGCAGAAAGGCGTCTGTGAGGGGCGGCGTTTCGCCTCGCGCGGCGGCTTCCTCGGCGATCGAGGGCACGCCTGGAAGTTCGCGCTCCAGCGCCCGCATCAAGAAAGCTTCGATCCGCTCGTCCGCCTCGCTGACCGGAGACTGGTCGGATTTTATGTGCGACTGGATCTCCGGACGCGCCAGAATATCGATGGCGATGGCCCCGGCCTCAATCGCCAGACTCGCAAACAGACGGGCGAGAGAATTCCGTTCGTGGTCAGAAAGCGCGGAATTGGTAATGTTTTTTTATCCTTTGAAGGGTTCTTGTAGCCTTTGACGACTGCGCGTTGCATTTCATGCGGTCGCCACTACCCTCTGCGTCAGAACCTTGCAGTGATTCGCGCGCCGCGTCAGCACGTTTCAACCGAGTCGACTGCAATTGTCAGGCGTTAACACGCAATTGGCCGCGCAGGGCGCGGCCGTCTCCGAGGTGGCTTGATGACCCAGTATTCGCTCGACGCGCTCGATCTTGCGGCGTTGCTGTCCTCGCGTGTTTGTCACGATGTGATTTCTCCGGTCGGCGCCATCGTCAATGGACTTGAGGTTCTCGAGGAAGAAAACGATCCCGAGATGCGAGGGCATGCGCTGGCGCTGATTAAATCCAGCGCTAACGAAGCCAGTTCACGTCTGCAATTTTGCCGTCTGGCCTTCGGAGCGGCCGGCTCCAGAGGCGCCTTGATCGATACCGGCGACGCTGAGGTGGTCACGCGTCAGTTGCTGGCCGACGAGCGTACGAGGCTGAACTGGAGCGTGCCGCGTGTGCTGATGTCCAAAAACAAGGTGAAGGTTCTGCTCAATCTTTGCCTGCTCGCCGATGCGACAATTCCACGTGGCGGCGTCATCGCCGTCGCCTCGACCGGCGAGGAGGAGAAAGTCGCATTCCGGGTCGAGGCGCGGGGCGCCAACGCCCGCCTGGCTGCCGTAACCCCGGCCTTGCTCGGTGGCGAGACGGAAGAGGGCGCCGTCGACGCCCGGGCCATTCAGGCCTACTACACCGGTCTCGTCGCGAGGGCCTGTGGTCTTGATCTTGGGGTTTCCTGCGAGGCGGATCTCGTGGTCTTTGAGGCGCGTCCAGCCGAGATCGCAGAAAATGCGAACACGCCCGCCGTCGTCGCCGGGTCGGTCAGCGCAGAATCTGCCGATGCGCCCCGGAATGCGGTCGCCTGAGCAAGAATCCTGCGTTTTCCTGCCGGGGGCGGGTCAGGATGGCGTTCCGACCGATATTTTGCGGGACGCCGTTTTCCGGCCGCTGAGGAAAAATAAAAAAGCTCCGGCTCGTGAGCCGGAGCTTCTGTTGTCCAAACTTGTTGTTGTCCCTGAAGACTTGCGCCGGCAATCGGGCGGGAATTAGGCCGCTTCTAGGCCGTAATGCGCTCTTCGGTCTCGCTGGGCTCGCGCAGCACGTAGCCGCGTCCCCAAACCGTTTCGATGTAATTGCGGCCTTCGCTGGCGTTGGCGAGTTTTTTCCGCAGCTTACAGATAAACACGTCGATGATCTTGAGCTCTGGCTCGTCCATGCCGCCATAGAGATGATTAAGAAACATTTCCTTGGTGAGGGTCGTGCCCTTGCGCAGGGAGAGGAGCTCCAGCATTTGGTATTCTTTGCCGGTCAGATGCACGCGGGCGCCGCTCACCTCGACGGTTTTCTGATCGAGATTGACGATCAGATCGCCGGTTGCAATCACTGACTGCGCATGCCCCTTCGACCGGCGAACAATGGCGTGAATGCGGGCGACCAATTCGTCCTTGTGGAAGGGCTTGGTCAAGTAATCGTCTGCGCCGAAGCCGAGCCCCTTGACCTTGTCCTCGATGCCGGCAAGCCCTGAGAGGATAAGGATCGGCGTTTTGACCTTCGCCACGCGCAGCGTGCGCAGCACCTCGTATCCGGACATGTCCGGCAGGTTCAGGTCCAGCAGGATGATGTCATAATCGTAAAGTTTTCCGAGATCGATGCCTTCCTCACCAAGATCGGTGGTGTAGACATTGAAATTCTCGGACTTAAGCATGAGCTCGATGCTTTGAGCGGTCGCGCTGTCGTCTTCGATCAATAAAACGCGCATGTTGGTTCCCCGACGAGCTCCAGTAAATACAATAATATTATGTCGTTCTCATCCACACGGCCGCGCGGTTGGCGGCCAGCGGATGACGCGACCCTTCCCGAGCTGAACGAAAGGTAAGCGCTAATGGTTAACAAAGGTTCACCAGCGAGGCCGTCGCGCCCAAATTATTAATGCGACTGTCTCGGGAACCTGACGCGACGCGCGCCGGAGAGGCGGCGATACCGGGGAAGGATACGATGTCGATCGATACGAATCAGTCGACGAAGTTCAATCTACCCGTTTTCCAAACTTGAGGGGAAGTAACCATTAACGGGTAACAGTACGATCTTGCGCCCAAGCGTCCAGGCGTCATTGACTTGTAACGGCGCTTTCTCCTATATGCGTCGCACGGCGTCGCTCCCCAAAAAGGGGCGACGCCATGCCTTTTCGCGGTCCCACGACGGCGGGCCGCCAATGGCGGCCAGGTTTTGGCCTCGCCCGTCAAGCAGGGCCGATTAGATAATGTTTTTAATAAAATAGGCGGCGCGCCCGCCTGTGGAGAACGTCGGTGAAACGGACCTATCAACCCAGTAAAATCGTGCGCAAGCGCCGTCATGGTTTTCGCGCGCGCATGGCAACCGTCGGCGGCCGCAAGGTAATCGCCGCGCGCCGCGCGCGTGGTCGCAAGCGCCTGTCCGCCTGAGGCATACGGCGGCGGCTGGTCGGCCGGACGGCAACATGACGACGAACGCCCCCGCCGGCTCAGCCCACACTCCCCTTTCTGCGCATCGCCTTCGCCGGCGAAGTGAATTTCTGCTCGCAGCGAAATCCGGTCTGCGCGCCTCTGGACGTCTTTTCACCATCCAGATGGTTGATCAGGAGCAGATGGTTCGACCGGCGTCGATGGAGCCGCTCGCGGTCGACGCGCCTCCGAGATTTGGTTTGACCGTCACCAAGAAGGTCGCAAACGCCGTCGGCCGTAATCGTATTCGACGGCGTTTACGCGAGGCCTTGCGCGCCGGCGGCGCACTAACTGACTTTGGCGGACCTGGTGGACTTGGCGCGCGCGCAGGTCAGGACTACGTATTCATAGCCCGGCGAGAGGCGCTGAACGCGCCTTTTGCAGATATCCTATCGCAGATGGCCGAGGGTTTTGCGCGGTTGCAGGACCGCAAAGCAGCGCGCGGTCGGCGAAACCAGACAGAAAGAACAGGCGTTCCGCGCGATGAATGAGAACACCAGGAATATGCTGCTCGCCGCCGCCGTTTCGATGATTTTCATCGGACTGTGGGATTATTTTTACGCTTTTCCCGAGATGGATCGGCAGAAAAAAGTTCTCGCCGAGCAAGAACGCCTCGCTAAAATTACGCCGCTGGGCGCGCCGGATAAGCCGGTCGCCGAAACCATCAAGCGCGCGCTCCAGACCCGGGATATGGCGCTGGCGCAGAGTCCGCGCGTCATTATTGATAGCAAATCGATTGCAGGATCGATTGCGCTTAAGGGCGCCCGCATCGACGATGTTTCACTCAAGCATTACCGTCAAACCGTCGATCCGGGGAGCCCGCTCATCACTCTGTTGTCGCCGGAAAACGGTCCGGAGGCCTATTATGCCGAGATCGGTTATCTGACCGCTGCGACCGAAAACGCCCCGGCGTTGCCGACAACCGAAACTCTCTGGATCGCCGACAGCGACAAGCTCACGACGTCTCGTCCTCTTACGCTCACCTGGGACAATGGTCAGGGTCTGATCTTCAAACGGGTGATTTCAGTCGATGACGAATATCTCTTTGCGGTCAAGGACAGCGTTGAGAACAAGTCTGGCCGGCCCGTTTCGCTTTACACCTTTACTCGCATGATTCGTGTCGGTCATCCGCCGTCCGCCGGTTACGCCGCGTTACACGAGGGTTTTGTCGGCGTCATTGGCGACAAGGGCGAAGAGCTGGCCTACGATAAGCTGGAGAAGGAAGCCAACGCCACCAAAACCTTCAAGGGAGTCGGCGGCTGGGTTGGCTTTACGGACAAATATTGGGGGGCCGTTGTCGCGCCCGACCAAAACGCGTCTATGGAGGCGCGCTACCTCTCCATGGGCGGCAGCGTCAAAACCTATCAAGCGGATGCAGTAAGCAGCGAGCCCAAACTGTTGGCTCCAGATGCGACGATCTCGACAACCTCCTACGTCTTCGCCGGCGCCAAGGAGGTAGACACACTCGACGCCTATAAGGCGAACCCCGGTCTGAAACGGTTCGATCTGCTGATCGACTGGGGATGGTTTTACTTTATCACCCGGCCGATGTTCCGGCTGATCGACTTTCTCTACAAAGTGCTCGGCAATTTTGGCCTGGCCATTCTGGCGGTGACGGTGATCGTCAAGACGGCCTTCTTGCCGCTCGCCAACAAAAGCTACAAGTCTATCGCCAAGATGAAAGAAATTCAGCCCAGGATCAAGGAGCTGAAGGAAAAGCACGGCGACGACAAGCACGCCTTCAACATGGCGCAGATGGAGCTTTTCAAACGCGAGAAAGTCAATCCGGCCAGCGGCTGTCTGCCCGTGCTCTTGCAAATTCCGGTGTTTTTCTCGCTCTACAAGGTTCTCGTTGTGACGATCGAGATGCGTCACGCGCCCTTCTTCGGCTGGATCAAGGATCTTTCCGCGCCCGATCCGACAAATGTTTTCAATCTTTTCGGTCTGTTGCCGTTCGACCCGACCCATGTCGCCATCTTCGGTCCCTATCTCATGCTCGGCGTCTGGCCGTTATTGATGGGCGTTTCGATGTGGCTGCAAATGAAGATGAACCCGGAGCCGACGGACGAAGTCCAGAAGGTGATGTTTAACTACATGCCGCTGATGTTCACTTTCACCATGGGCGGCTTCGCTTCCGGCCTCGTGATATACTGGACATGGAACAATCTGCTTTCGATCACCCAGCAGGGCGTGATCATGAGCCGGGCCGGCGTGAAGTTCGAATTGTGGGATAATCTTCGCAAGACGTTCCAGCGGGCCTGACGCGTGCGCGGCGGCCGCGTCGGGCGCGCGGTCGTCGGCGTTGTTTTCGGTAATTCATGACACGCATGACACAAGCTGATTTCGACGAGGATGGGCGACTGCTTTTCGCCGGTCCCTGCGATTTCATATTCGCCAGCGTTTCGGTCAAGGATCTGCCGCCTGCCGGCGCGCCTGAAATCGCCTTTGCCGGACGCTCCAATGTTGGCAAATCTTCTTTGCTGAACGCCCTGACCAATCGCAAGACGCTGGCGCGGGTTTCTCATACGCCGGGTCGCACGCAACAGTTGAACTTTTTCTCCCTGGCCGGAGCCTCGGGCGGTGACGAGAAGCTGCGCCTTGTCGACATGCCGGGCTATGGCTACGCTGCGGTCGGCAAGGAGAAGATCGCCGGCTGGTCGAAACTGATGCGCGATTACTTGCGCGGCAGGGCGCAACTTGCACGGGTTTTTGTGCTCATCGACGCCCGTCGTGGCGTCAAACCCGTCGACGACGAGATGTTCGACCTTCTCGACCAGGCGGCCGTTTCCTATCAGGTCATTTTGACGAAACACGACGAAGTGAAGCTGGCCGAGCGGAGTCTGGTCGTCGAGGAGACTCTCGCGGCCCTGCGCAAGCGGCCGGCCGCCTATCCCGAGCTGATTTTCACCTCGTCGCAGACCGGCGAGGGCGTCTCGACGCTGCGCGCCGCTATCGCCAGGCTGCTGCACGAACGAAAGTCTTGAAACTGTCGTGCGGAGCGGTCTAGGTGGAAAGGCGTCGCCACTCCTGATCGCCGCCCCAGAGGATCGCCTGAAATGTCCACCGATTCCGTTGACAACGCGCTGCAGCAGGCTCGCATTCTCATGCAGGCGTTGCCGCATATGTTGCGCTACGATGAAGCCATCGTCGTCGTTAAATACGGCGGTCACGCGATGGGCGACGACAGGGTGGCGCGTGATTTTTCCCGCGATATGGTTTTGCTTGAACAATCCGGCGTGAATCCCGTCGTCGTTCATGGCGGCGGCCCACAGATCGGCGCCATGCTCAATCGTTTGGGGGTCGAGTCCAAATTCGCCGATGGCCTGCGCATCACGGATGGCGAGACCATGGGAATCGTCGAAATGGTGCTTGCCGGATCAATCAACAAACAGATTGTCGGCTACATCAATTCGGAGGGCGGGCGCGCCATAGGCCTGACGGGCAAGGACGGCCGCATGTTAACCGCGAAGAAGCTGGAGCGGTCCGATGGCGTCGATCTCGGATATGTCGGCGAGCCTGATCGCGTCGACACCACAGTGCTCGATCAGGTGCTGGGGCGCGAGTTGATCCCGGTGCTTGCCCCTGTCGCCCAGGGCCCCGGCGGCGCGAGCTATAATATCAATGCGGATACATTCGCCGGCGCCATCGCCGGCGCGCTCGGCGCCAAGCGCCTGCTGTTTCTCACCGACGTGCCGGGCGTGCTCGACAAGAACAAGCAACTGATCCATGAACTCAAGGTCGGCGATATTCCCGGTCTCATTGCTGACGGCACGATTACTGGCGGCATGATCCCCAAAGTCGAGACCTGTATTTACGCGATTGAGCGCGGCGTCGAGGGCGTGGTCATTCTCGACGGCAAGCTGCCGCATGCGGTGCTGATCGAATTATTGACCGATCATGGCGCTGGCACGCTGATCACGAAGTGAGCGGCCTTGCGGGGCGTTTTGCGGGGATCGATACCTGGGTATTCGATCTCGACAATACGCTCTATCCGCAGACAGCCGATCTCTGGCCAAAAATCGACGCACGCATCACGCTGTTCATGATGCGTCTCTTTGGTCTCGATGCGTTATCCCTGCGCGCCTTGCAGAAACATTATTATCACCGCTACGGCACAACTTTGCGCGGTCTGATGCTGGAGCATCGGGTCGAGGCCGATGGATATCTCGAATTTGTGCATGATATCGACCGCTCTTCGCTCGAAGTCGATCACTCCCTTGCGGCGGCGATCGCCGCGCTGCCGGGACGGAAGCTGATTTTGACCAATGGCTCGCGTCATCACGCCGTCGCTACGGCGAGACAACTGGGCATCGATCATCTGTTCGAGGATATTTTCGACATCATCTCCGCCGATTTTGTCGCCAAGCCGGAGGCAGGCGCCTATGAGCGTTTCTTCGAGCGGCTGAAGGTCGATCCGAAACGCGCCGCCCTCTTCGAGGATATCGATCGCAATCTCATCGTGCCGCATGCGCGCGGCATGACGACTGTCCTGGTGACGCCGCCGCCGGGAGAAGCGCCGGAGCGTGAGGCGTGGGAGATATCGGACGGCTCTCAGCCGCATGTCGATTTCGTCACCGACGATCTGGCGGCTTTTCTTCGACGAACGATCGCGTAGATCGTTCGAAACGACGATTTTCGACCGAACTCGCCGCTATCAGCCTTTCTTTCAATGGCTATGCAAAAGACGCATGCTCGACTATGTATTCATATTTTAAGGAGTTATAAATGAAAACGATCCGGCGTCCGGGCATTGTCCCGGTTATCAGCCTGGCCGCTGTCGGGCTTTTGATTTTCGTAAACAGCGCGCTCTCGCAGACGGCGTCGCCGGCTCGTCGCGCTGAACCCTCGCATCCGGTCGCAGAGACTGTCGGAAACGCTTCTGCGGCGCAAAATCACGACGCCGATCTCAAGAAGATCGACGATGAGCTACAGATCCTCCAACAATCTATCGACAATCTGACGAAAAGTCCCGGATCGCGACTCGATGCATCGCCGGCGACGCCCACGAACGCCGCAACGCCCGCAGCTTCCCGCGCCCCGACGGTTTCCGCTCCTGCTGGCGCATCGGGCGCCATGAGAGCCGGCGCGGCGATCCCGGCCGAGGATCAGTTTTTCGGCTTTAGCGGAGACAAGTCGCCCACGCAGACGTTAATCCTGCTGCTGGTGTCCGGGATTATGGGTATGGTCGGGCAGGGCGCGCGCACCATCGTCGGGCTGAAAAAGCTCTCTGACAATTCCCAAACTTCCGCCAGCCAGGCGGATGCTTTCTCCGCGAGTCGTCTGGCGGTAAGTCTGATGATTGGTTTTGTCGCCGGCGTTGTCGGGGGAATGACGCCAAAGGTGTTCAATGCGCCCACCATCACCAGCGACGTATTGTTTTATCTGGCCAGCGTCGGTTACATGGGCGTCGATGTGATCGAGGGTTTCACCAATACAATCTCGACCAGACGGCAGCCAATGCCGGCGGCCGCGCCCGATCAGACGGCCGCCGCCGCGCCGGCCCCTGAAGCTCCGGCGCCTACCAGCCACGACATTGCGCCGACCCGACCGCCGCCGCCGCCAGCTCACAGCTCGAATGAAGAAATCAACGAGGCTCTGCAATACGCCCCTGATATCCAGGGGGCGGCGCAGAAGCACGGCATTCCCGCCGAGTATATTTGCGGCGTGGGTTCGCGCGAGTCGCTATGGGGGCTCGCCCTGCGTCCGAAAGGACCCGCCGGAACCGGCGATTGGGCTCCGCGCAACGGTCGCATGCCGCCGGATGGTTTAGGATGGGGGCGCGGGTTGATGCAGATCGACTACGCATCTCATCCTTTCGCCCAAACGGGCGACTGGCGCGACCCAGCCGCCAATATCGCCTACGGCGGGGATATTCTCGGACAAAATTACGATTATTTCCGCCGCGCGCGCTACGCCGGCGTTGATCCCCTGCGCGCCGCGATCGCAGCCTATAATTGCGGTATCGGCAATGTCGAACGTGCGATCAATGCGGGGGAGGACGTCGACGCCCGCACCACAGGCCGTAACTATTCCCAGGATGTCCTGCGACGAGCGGCTCAGTTCAAACCCTACTTTGGGGCGTCAACTCTGACATCCTAACGACATGAATTACACACGCGGGGATTTGCGGCCAGACAAGGATCGAATGACGACGCCTGCGGTTGACTCCCCACGCCACGCGCCTAAAAACCGCACGGACCTACTGAACAAACGGGATCATTATGCCGCACACAGGTCTTGAGACCCTCATCGCCTCCGCCTTCGAGGATCGCGCCAATATCAACGCCGAGACTCAGGGCGACATCCGCCGCGCCGTCGATAGCGCGCTGAGACTGTTAGATTCCGGCAAGTTGCGGGTCGCCGAAAAGATCGAGGGCGCCGAAGGACCCGACTCCTGGAAGGTCAATCAGTGGCTGAAAAAGGCGGTTCTGCTGTCTTTCCGTCTCAACGATATGAGCGTCATCGCCGGCGGACCCGGCGGCGCGACGTGGTGGGACAAGGTCCCCTCCAAATTCGTCGGCTGGGGCGCGGGCGAACATGCGGCGGCGGGTTTCCGCTCCGTACCCGGGGCCGTGGTGCGTCATTCAGCTTATGTGGCGCCGGGCGCGATCCTCATGCCTTCCTTCGTCAATCTCGGCGCCTATGTCGACGCCGGAACCATGGTTGACACCTGGGCCACGGTCGGCTCCTGCGCCCAGATCGGCAAGAATGTCCATCTCTCCGGCGGCGTCGGCATTGGCGGCGTGCTCGAGCCCCTGCAGGCCAATCCGACAATTATCGAAGATGATTGTTTCATCGGCGCGCGATCGGAGGTGGTCGAAGGCGTGATCGTCGGCAAGGGCTCGGTGCTTTCGATGGGCGTATTCATCGGCGCCTCGACCAAAATCATCGACCGCGCAACCGGAAAAATCCATATTGGCTATGTGCCGCCCTATTCGGTCGTTGTTTCAGGCAATTTGCCGGGCAAACCGCTGCCGGATGGAACGGCGGGACCGTCGCTGTATTGTGCGGTGATCGTAAAGACGGTCGATGCGCAAACGCGAAGCAAAACCGGCGTGAATGAGTTGTTGAGGGATTGACGCAATTGGACAGCGAGCGGTTTCATTTCCTCTACCGCAGCGATCAGGGTCGTATTGACTCTTACACATGGCTCCGCGGGGTGCGCGGACTGGCGCTTGTTCTTGTTCCCTTCGGCTTGATCTGGATGGTTCTCGCTCCCTTCGCTGATCACGATATCACATCGACCCCGTTTTTCGTTCCCCAGACCGTATTGGCCTACGCTTTCGCAATCCTCTACGCCTTCGTCGTGCTGATCGTCGCCGTGAGTTACGTCAATCTCTCCGCAAAACGATTCCGCGACCGTGGACGCGCCCCCGCCGTGGGCCTCGCCGGACTTGCGCCTTTCGCAGCGCTCTTCGCCGGCGCGGCGCATTGGTTGCAGCCCCGCGTCGCCGAATCGATGGCGCGGGGTTGGGTCTGGGGCGCAGACGCGATTCTCATCGGCATCGCGCTCTGGACGCTGTATGAACTGGGTTTGCAACCCTCGAAGACGCCATGACCGGCTCTTCTCTCGCTGTTGCGTTGACGCGCGATCTGATCCGTTGTCCCTCGGTCACTCCCCAGGACGCCGGCGCGCTCGCCGTTATCGAAGCGGCGCTGCAATCGGCAGGGTTCGAGACGCATCGGCTGAGGTTTAGCGAAGTCGGCACGCCTGATGTCGATAATCTTTTCGCAAAGATGGGCACAGGCCGGCCACATCTCGTCTTCGCCGGGCACACCGATGTTGTGCCGGCAGGGGACATCGCGCGCTGGCGTCACGATCCTTTTGCCGCCGACATCGTCGATGGCCGCATTTACGGTCGCGGCGCCTCTGACATGAAAGGCGCCATCGCCGCCTTTGTCGCGGCGACCATCGACTATATTCACACACACGGCGCCCCGAACGGCGCGATCTCTTTCCTGATCACCGGCGATGAGGAAGGACCCTCGATCAACGGCACGAACAAAATGCTTGACTGGGCGCGTGCCCGCGGCGAGCATTTCGATCATTGCATCGTCGGCGAACCGACAAATGTCGAGACGCTTGGCGACACAATCAAGATCGGTCGGCGCGGATCGCTGAACGGCGTGATCAAGGTCCTTGGCAAGCAGGGGCATGTCGCCTATCCACATCGCGCGGCTAATCCTGCCCCGGTCATTGCCCGTATTGTGGCCGCGCTCTCTGCGCAACCCCTCGATGCGGGAACTGCGCATTTCGATCGCTCCAATCTCGAGGTGACCTCAATCGACATCGGCAATCCTGCGGTGAACGTCATTCCCGCAAGGGCGCAGGCGCAGTTCAATGTTCGCTTCAATGATCTCTGGACCCTCGAAACGCTGAAAACGCATCTGCTCGCAATGGTTGAGGAGGCCGCCGGCGATGCAGCGGTGGAGCTTGAATTCATGCCGAGCAACGCCGTGTCGTTTTTAACGCAACCCGGCGATTTTTCGGCGCTGGTCTCCCGCGCCGTCACCGAGGTGACTGGCGTAACGCCTGAGCTCTCGACAAGCGGCGGCACATCGGATGCGCGTTTTATTATTCGGGAATGCCCGGCGCTGGAATTTGGCCTCACCAACGAAACCATTCACGCCGTGAACGAACATGCGCGACTTGCCGACATCGATGCGTTGTGCGCGATATATCGGCGGATCATCGAAGCCTATTTCTCCGGAGCGAGGGCATAATGCGTTTTTTGCGCCGAGCGGCCATTTTGGCTGGGCTTTCGGCATTTTTACACATCTCTCAGGCCTGCGCCCAGACTGTGACGATCTCAGAAGCTCTGCCGCTGCGGGCGGGACCAGGAACGCGTTATCGTCTACTCGCGACAGCGCCAGTGGGCGCGGCGCTGGCTCCCGAGCCGGGCGGATCGGCCTGGACCCGGGTCGATTACAACGGGCGCAGCTATTACGCCGAGACCAGTCAGTTAAGGGTCGCCGCCGGCGTCGCAGAGGCGCCTCTGACCCAGGCAGCCGATCCGACATGCGATTTCGGCTATCCATATTCGGGCAGCAATATCTTCTTCGACCGTCCGCTCGCGAAATTGCGCCATAGCGAACCGCTCGGTTTTCTGTTTGGCTACCATCGTCGCAATCCCTGCTGAACAATCCCTGCAGAACATGCGGCCGTTCCTGGCGGCGCTCTTCTCGCAAGATACGGGGTGCGGGGTTGAAAACAAAACGAGCGCTGGAATTTTGCAGCGATCGGCGCCGATGTCAGATCAAAAAGATAATGACGTCCGCCACACGCGATTGCGCTGTCGTGACCCCATCCCGCGCGGGAGCCTTTCCCGACAAAATCGCAACAAACAGCGGCTCCGGTCCCGGGTTTTTGTTTAGCCACAAGCAAAGAAGACAGATCTCTAGTCACGGGACAGTGAAGCGTAACACGATCATCTCCCGATCTGAGAGTTCCCTTCTCTCTGGGCTCAGGCCCCTAAATCCAGCCGCCAATGGGTGCGCGGCAATAGGATTGAGATGATCTTAGGAGGGCTTAGCTTACCGTCAGACCTGCAATCGTTTTTCGGTCATCTGTTCATACTTTATTGACGTGACGTTCAAAATCGTGAGAGCGTCCGCAGTCTTATCCCGTGATATTAAGTCTCCATGCGGCGCCCACACCCGTCCGTCTTTCCGCCCGCTCCTTATTGCAGGCTTAACGAGTCTTCCGGCGCTAAGTTATTACTTGAATGGGGGATTTGCGGCGTATCTCTCCGGGTTAGACACGATGGAGTTGCAACCATGGCGGTTCAGAATGAGCCGCAATGAGTTTGTATGTTGTGGATGCCATCAAAGCTTGCCCGCTGTGTAGTAAGTTGCGTGAGAGGGCTAAGGATGGCGATCAGGACCTTATTGGTTGATATCAGAAAGATAATTTCAAATAGAAATTATAAACACCAGAAAATCGATAAGTTAAACTGGAGCTGCCCCTGGAGATAATAAATTAAGCTCTCAATCTTTTCCTGCCGGCAGATATAAGTCATACGCGACTCGCGGAGCTGAAAATTAAGACCAATCCGGATATTATCTTCGAATAAAAAATGAAGAAAGCTTGTGCGGCGACTATGCTTGATCAGGCCTTCAACCGGAGGTTGAACCGTGACTCTACGCCGTACCCTCGTTCAGGCGGATCAGAGGAAAATCAGGCCGTCGATAGAAGTCGTAAACATCATTGCCGTCGATGCGAATATCTCCGATTTCAATGGAGCATCCTTTAATTGTAAAATGCGATAAATTCTCTGCAGCAAAGAGAATGGCCTCACATGCCCTTTCAAATCTACGTATTGTCAGCGGGTATGAGCGTCCCTTGCCTGATTGCCTGAAAAAAAGAACGGCTTCGGCCTCAAAATCAAAGGGGTCCATCGGAAGACTTCTTTCTGTTAAAGAGACGAAAAGTCGTGTTTGGCGACTCTCGTCGCCAAACACCAATTTGCAATAGGAATATTAGAGTGTCTTCAGATTTTCAGCAGATGATTTGCCTCTCTGGCGATCAACTACTATCTCATACGAGACTTTTTGACCTTCATTTAATCCGTTCAAGCCAGCGCGCTCAACCGCGCTAATGTGAACAAATACATCCGACCCGCCTGAATCGGATTGAATGAAACCAAAACCTTTCTGGCCATTGAACCATTTAACGACACCAGTTTCCATGATGATTCCTTTCGGGGAATACTTGTTAGCAGCCAATCTTTCTGACTGCAGGCAAATCGAATATTTCGGAAGGAAGTCTCATGGGCCGTATCGCTATGAAGCGAAGAGCTCAAGTCTTTCGGCCTTATTTCGACTTCCCTAAGATAATCATTCTTGTCATATTATCAATAGTGTTAGGGGCTTCAGAATGTTAAATGTCCGACCTGGACATGATTTAGCAAAAAATTGGTCTTTTTGAGAGCATTAGATATTTTAGCGAAGCCCAATGTTTGAATTAAAATAGTATCTTGCATTCAAGGCGGTTAATCGCCACTTCCAAATATGTCTCTAACAATTTCCATACAAAGAATTATCAGCGTTCTTTTCTGTTTTTTGTCTAAAATTCGAAAAGTTGGAAGAAAGCCTGCAAGCGATGCGACGAACTTCAGAAACAAACCGGATTGAGGCATTCAGCGATGGGGTCTTTTCTATTTCGGCGACACTTCTGATCTTAGAGGTAAAAATACCCAGCCAACTCACAGTAAATGAAAATGGATTGGCGGGTGCGCTTATTAGTCTATGGCCAGCCTATCTCGGCTATATTACCTCCTTCATAACCATTCTTGTATTTTGGACGCACCATCACTGGATATTTTCCTTAATGAAAAGATCGGATCATTCACTTGTATACTGGAATGGAGTTTTGCTGCTGGTTGTAACCTTCATACCTTTTCCAACAGGTTTGCTCGCGGAATATCTCTTACATCCACAATCAAAAATAGCCGCAATTGTATACACCGGAAATTTTCTGCTTGTATCTCTGGCCTTTCATGGCCTCTGGAGGCATATCTCGAAAGAGAAAAGACTCCTATCAACTTCAGCAAGTTTTATGGAGGAAAATAGCTATCATCGTATCAGTCGACATTATCGGCTGGGACCAAGCTGCTACCTGATCGCTTTTCTTGCCTCTTGGATATCAGAGGTCCTTAGCGTATCCCTTTGCTTGATAATTGCAATTTTCTTTGCCATTCGTGCGTGGCCATTAGAAACATTGATACCCAGAATCGAGCAAAAAAACGCGGATTATGATGGTTGATATTTAAGGAGCCACTGATTTAATCATCAGCTCTTGGCAAATCGCGGTTAATTAGATTCAATCTTTTGGCGTGGTTGTTCCATGCGCCAACGGACGTTCACCAGCATCAGTGTTCAGGCCCACTATAAGCAAACTTGGCGTGAGCGCGTCCTGAGAGAAATGGACGCCGTCGTCCCATAGCGGGAGCTGTGCAGTCTGATTGGAGCCTCATTATCACTCAGCTAAAAAGGAGTTCCGCCGATTGGCGTTGAAAGAATGCCGTGGGGCTACTTCCCGCAGCAATCTTTCTATATGTCTGAATTGCGGGCCGAAGATTTCTCTCCACGCCAGAAAGGCGATGCGCAAATTGGTCGGGATCGACCCTGGCGCAGAAGCATGTTTGAACGAGACGGCGATCTGCAAATTCCCTCATATCAGCGAAGTCAAAGGAATGGAGAAAAGGATTTTTGCGTCCATCAAAGAACATCTCAAGGCGCCGGGGAGCAAAATCGGTAATGGAACGATTGTGGACGCCAAGATCATTACTGCGCCATCCTCGACAAAGAACCATGACAAGAAACGTGATCCCGAGATTCATCAGGCCAGGAAAGGCAATCAGTGGTATTTGTTCAGAGGCTCCCTGAATTATGTGAAATCGCCTCAACAAAAAATAAATCCTGCGATAAAAAGCAGCATGGCTGCCACTTCAGTTACGAGTTTGAGAATTCTCCGGGCGAGAATAGAGTCAATATTGGTGACCATAAGAATCTGCAAAAGCTGTTGGTTGCACATTAATGCATAAGGGACATGCGAAATGGTATGCTTAGAAAGAAAATATTGATCGACATATTATTCGTCTCTGGCGCCATTGACCGCTTGACGGGCGATCGCTTGCCGCGCTTGTCCCTCTGCATTTATTTGTGGCGGATACAAATGTTATGAGGGACTGAGAGCCTCTCAACTTTACCGCAATTCATATTTGCTGAGCTCATCGGCAAGCTTGTCATAGCCACAGGCAAAGGGCGTTCATCAAAGCCATAAACCTCGGCTCCTGACCAGAATAGCCAATGCTGACAGGCGATCCCGCGTTCTCCTGAGCCAGGCGCCTTTTCTGGCTGTAAACTCGGCATAATTGTGAGGGCTGTGGCATTTGCCGCATCAAGAGCTTTTCTGAGACAAGATGATCGCTGATCAGCGCCATCTTCTTCGCCTCCTTGCCTCCTTGCCTCCTTGCCTCCATGCCCCCTTGCCCCCTTGGCGAAGGCCCGGGCGCCTGAGCGTCGCTCCGAACCGGTCAGAAATTGTAAATTTGTCTGCGCTCCGTGAGCGGCAAGAGGTCGAAACTCAGCGAAAAGTGTCGTATCGATGGTCCAGGAAGAGACCCTTCGCCCCGGCATGGCATTGCGAGAATTCATCGGAAATGATTGTAAATACGGATATCAGGTTCTCCGTGGCGCCGATGATGGCTTGGACTGACCGGCACTGCCGTTATTTCCACCGGCTGTTGTCGCGACGCGCCCGGCTTTATACGGAGATGCTCACAGCCGGCGCCGTGATTTTTGGCGACCGCGACTCTTTGATGGGGTACGACGCCTTCGAGCAACCGGTCGCCTTTCAACTTGGCGGCTCGGAACCGGCGAAACTTGCGCAGGCGGCGCGCGTCGTCGCGGCTTTTGGCTATTGCGAAGTCAATCTCAATGTCGGCTGCCCCTCGGATCGCGTTCAGAACGGCGCTTTCGGCGCTTGCCTGATGCTGAATCCTTCTCTTGTCGCCGACTGCGTCAAGGCGATGAAGGACGCCGTATCGCTGCCTGTGACGGTTAAATGCCGGATCGGCGTTGACGATCAGGAACCGGACCAGGCGCTGTTCGCCCTGGCCCGCCACTGCGTCGACGCCGGGGCCGATGCGCTCATTGTCCATGCGCGCAAGGCGTGGCTCAAAGGCCTCTCGCCGAAAGAAAATCGCGACGCGCCGCCGCTGGATTACCCTCTGGTGCATCGCCTGAAGCGCGATTTCCCGCAAACGCCAATCGCCATTAATGGCGGACTGACGACCCTGGCGCAGATGCAGGAACAACTCGCGTATGTCGATGGCGTTATGATCGGCCGGGCCGCCTATCACGATCCGGAATTGCTGCTAAGGGTCGATCCCGATTTTTTTGGGGTCGCGCCAACTTTCAACACCGCCTTCGACGCCGTCGAGGCCTTCATCCCCTACATTGATCGCCAATTGGGCAAGGGCGAAAAACTTTCCTCCATGACAAGGCATCTGCTCGGGTTGTTCGCGGGCCAGCCGGGAGCGCGCCTGTTTCGTCGTCGTCTGTCGCTGGAAGCGGTCAAGCCTGGCGCCAATATCGCGACATTGCGCGCCGCGGTTGAAGAAGTTCGTCGCGCCGGATCGCTCCGGTTGGCCGGCGACTCTGCCCCCGTCTCAATCGCCAGCTGAGAGGGTCAGCAGCATGACGATCTCCGTCGCCTGCTGCGCAGCGCCCAGGACATCGCCGGTATAGCCGCCGATCTGGCGTTGCGCGAGGCGCGCGACGAACAGACTAGTCCCATAGGCGAGCAGCAACGCCAGCGCGACAACGAGAGGGCCGGCGCCCGATAGCAGTGGCGCAAGGGCGGCTGGCGACGCTTTGGCGGCCATCGCGCCCAGCGCGCGCGGCGAGGGCGGCGTGACGGCCGCTGCGGCGCCATCTGCGCGCGCCGGCGCAAGCAGGCCCATTGGCAGCAAACCTGCAGCGCGTGAGGCTGCGCCGGCGAAAATAAGCGCGGCGGCGGCGGTCTGTCCGCCGGCGTGCGTCAGGTCCGCCAGAGCAAGGACCCGCAGAATGCTCGTCAGACAGAGGGCCAACGCCCCATAGGCGCCAAGATGACTATCGCGCATGATCGCCAGCTTACGCGCCGGCGTCGCGCCGCCGCCGATCCCGTCGATAAAGTCGGCGAGGCCGTCCTCATGCAGCGCGCCGGTGACCAGCGCCATCGTCGCGATAGCGAGCGTCGCCGCCAGGGTTTCCGACAAGCCGAGCCGCAGGGCGATCAACAACGCGCCGCCGCCGATGGCGCCGATCAGCGCGCCAACCAGCGGGATCGCCCAACCGCCAGAGTCAAAATTCGGCGGCGCATGCGCGCCGGCGTCGGCAGGGGTCGGGAGCCGCGTGTAAAAACGCAGGCAGGTCCAGAAAGCTTCAATCATGGTTTGGAAAATGGTCGGAGTGAGAGGATTCGAACCTCCGACCCCCTCGTCCCGAACGAGGTGCGCTACCAGGCTGCGCTACACTCCGATGCAAGCGGTCAAGCGCCGCACGCGAGGCGCTTATAGCCACGCCGGGTCGTCTCCGCAACTCTCTTTCGGCCAAGACGCCATTGAGGCCACTCTTCCTCTCTTCGTTCCTCTCATCTCTCATGGCCGCCGCCGGCGCAGCGTCACGTAATGAAAGTCAGCCTCATCCCTGGGGCCGCGTTCCGGCCGCTCGCAACACGTCTCCTCCCACTCGGCCGGATCGAGCGCCGGAAAATGGGCGTCGCCGTCACAGTCCAGCGCCACTTCGGTGATCTCGATCGTCTCGGTCTCGGGCAAGAAGGCGCGGAAGATGTCGCCGCCGCCGGCGATGACGATTTCCGTCGCGTCGGTCAGCGCGGCGAGCCGCCGCGCCGTCGCCAGCGCTTCGCCCGGCGTGGCGGCGACATGGGCGCCCTCGGCCCGAAACGTCGGATCGCGGGTCAGCACCACAATCTCGCGGCCCGGCAGGGGACGGCCAATCGAGTCCCATGTCCGCCGTCCCATGATCATCGGCTTGCCCATCGTCAGCGCCTTGAAGCGTTTGAGGTCGCTGGAGAGCCGCCACGGCAGATCGTTGTCGACGCCGATCACGCCATTGCGGGCGCGCGCGACGATCGCGACGAGACGGGGAGACGTCGGGCCGGACACGCCATTACACCGAGATAGGGGCGGCGAGCGCCGGCCAGGGATCGTAGCCCTCGATGGCGATGTCTTCATAGCAAAAGGCGAAGAGATCGCTCACAGCCGGATTGAGCCGAAGCCGGGGCAGGGGGCGCGGCGCGCGGGAAAGCTGCTCGCGCGCCTGATCGAGGTGATTGAGGTAGAGGTGGGCGTCGCCGAAACTGTGGACGAAATCGCCGGCGACGCAGCCGGTCGCCTGCGCCACCATGTGGGTGAGCAGGGCGTAGCTCGCGATATTGAACGGCACGCCCAGAAATACATCGGCCGAACGTTGATAAAGCTGGCAAGACAGTCGCTTGCGGCCCTCAATCTCGGCGACGTGAAACTGGAACAGGCAATGACAGGGGGCCAGCGCCATCCTGCCGAGTTCGGCCGGATTCCAGGCCGAGACGATTAGGCGCCGTGAGAACGGATCGCGACGGATATCCTCGACGACGCCGCGGATCTGATCGATGGCGCCGCCGTCGGGCGTCGGCCATGCCCGCCATTGCCGGCCATAGACCGGGCCAAGATCGCCCTGCGCGTCAGCCCATTCGTCCCAGATGGTGACGCCGTTTTCGCGCAAATAGGCGATGTTGGTGTCGCCTTTCAGGAACCAGAGCAATTCATGGATGATTGATTTGAGATGCAGCTTTTTGGTGGTGACGAGCGGAAAGCCCTCCGACAGATCGAAGCGCATCTGATGCCCGAAAATCGAGAGTGTGCCGGTGCCGGTCCGGTCTTGCTTGCGCACGCCGTCGCGCAGGATCGTTTCGAGCAGATCGTGATAGGGGCGCATGGGGGGCTCTTAACGGGTTTGGGCCGTCGCCGCCAGCGCGTAGCGCCGGGCGAGGGGGCGCAACCTTGACAAAAATTAATCCCCCTCTGGTCCGAATCTGCTCGCGGGGCGGGCGGCGCGGCCCTATATTTCCTAACAAGAGGGGCCTTGGGCCCCGCAAGAAGGGGATAAACAATGTTGGGATTTCTGGCGCGCCAGCGCTTGTCAATGCTGGCGCTCACGCTCGCCGGCCTTCTGGCGCTGGCCCCTGCGGTCGCCGAGGCCCGCATGGGCGGCGGCGGCAGTTTCGGTTCGCGCGGTATGCGCACCTGGTCGGCCCCGCCGTCGACGCGCACCATGCCAGGCGCGGCTTCGCCGTTCGAACGTTCGGTCACGCCGCGTCAGGCGCCGGGCTATAATGGCGGCTACATGGGCCAGCCGGGCTACGCCGGTTCGTCATTTGGTCGCGGCCTCATGGGCGGCCTCGCCGGCGGCCTGCTGGGCGCTGGCCTGTTCGGGATGCTGACCGGACAGGGCTTCCTGGGCGGCATGGGCGGCTTCATGTCGATCATCGGCCTCCTGATGCAGGTCGCGCTGATCTACTTTCTGGCGCGCATGGCCTTCGCGTGGTACGCCAACCGCAACGCGCCGGCGGCGCAGCGCTCTGGCGGCGCGCCGTTTGGTTCGGCCTTTGGCGGCGGCTCGTCCTTCGGGGCGGGAGGCGCACGGCCGGGGGTCGGCGGCTTTGGCGGCTGGAATGGCGCGCGCCCCGAGCGGGCCACGCCAATCTCGCTGGAGCCGAAGGACTTCGACGCCTTCGAGCGCATGCTTGGCGAGATGCAGTCCGCCTACAGTCGCGAGGATCTGGGCGCGCTGCGTCTGATGTCGACGCCGGAAATGGCGTCCTACTTCGACGATGAACTGGAGGCGAACCGCCGCAAGGGCGTCGTCAACCGCGTATCAAACGTCAAGTTGCTGTCGGGAGACCTTGCGGAAGCCTGGCGCGAAGGCGGCGACGACTACGCCACCGTCGCCATGCGGTTCGCGCTCGACGACGTGATGGAGGATCGCGCCACCGGCAAGGTTCTGCCTGGCTCGCCGGGTCGCAACGAGGCCACAGAGGCCTGGACCTTCCGTCGCGACGCCGGCGCCGGTCCGGGCGGCTGGAAGCTCTCCGCGATCCAGCAATCCGCTGGACGCGCGGAGTCCCGCGTCGCCTGAGCGAAGATGTGCTAAACGACCGACGCTCCCTCCCCAGCGGAGGGAGCGTCTTTTTTGTTCGGGCTCCCTCTCATTGTCGCGCGCCTTTTCCGACAACCTGCCTATCGACGCCGTTTTGCCGCAGATCGCGGAAACGCTGGAGACAACGCCCAATCTGGCGATCGTCGCGCCGCCCGGCGCCGGCAAGACAACCCGTGCGCCGCTCGCTCTTCTCGACGCGCCCTGGGCGCAGAACGGCAAACTCATCCTGTTGGAGCCGCGTCGCCTCGCCGCCCGCGCCGCCGCCGCCCGCATGGCCGCGACGCTCGGCGAGGCCATTGGCGAAACCATCGGCTTGCGAATGCGGCTGGAGTCGAAAGTCTCGGCGAAAACGCGGATCGAGGTCGTCACCGAAGGCGTCTTCGCGCGCATGATCCTCGACGATCCGGCGCTGACAGGCGTCGCCGGGGTGATGTTCGATGAATATCACGAGCGTTCGCTCGACGCTGATCTCGGCCTCGCGCTGGCCCTCGACGCGCAAGCCGGGCTGCGGGAGGATTTGAGGCTTGTCGCCATGTCGGCGACGCTGGACGGCGCACGCGTCGCGGCGCTGATGAAGAATGCGCCGATCATCGTTTCCGAGGGCCGCGCCTTCGATGTTGAAACGCGATATCTCGGCCGCGATCCCGATGAGCGAGTCGATGCGGCGGTTGCGCGCGCGGTGTTGCGGGCGTTGCGCGAGGAGCCGGGCTCCATTTTGGCCTTTCTGCCCGGACAGGGGGAAATCCTCCGCGTCGCCGGGCTTCTTGCCGAAGCCCGGCTGCCGGACGTCGATATCGCGCCGCTCTATGGCGCGCTTGATCGCGCCGAACAGGATCGCGCGATCGCGCCGGCTCCGAGAGGGCGCCGCAAGGTGGTGCTTGCGACGTCAATCGCCGAAACCTCTCTGACCATTGAAGGCGTGCGCGTCGTCGTCGATTGCGGCCTCTCACGCGTTCAGATTTACGAACCCGATCTTGGCCTCTCGCGCTTGGAGACGGTGCGCTCCGCCCGCGCCAGCGTCGATCAGAGACGGGGCCGCGCCGGACGTACGGAGCCCGGCGTTTGCTATCGGTTGTGGGACGAACCGCAGACCGCCGCGCTGCCGGCCTTCGCGGCGCCGGAGATTCTCGCCGCCGATCTCTCGGGTCTTGCGCTCGATCTTGCGGCCTGGGGCGTCAGGGATCCGGCGCATTTGCCATGGCTCGATCCGCCGCCTGGACCGGCGTGGAAAGAGGCGGTGGGGCTGGCGCGCGATCTCGGCGCGATCGACGTCGACGGACGCCTCACGCCAGAGGGTCATGCGTTGCGCGTCCTGCCTCTGCCGCCTCGCCTCGCCAGAATGATCCTTGCCGCCGCCCGTCACGCCGGCGCCGGCCGAGCCGCCGAACTGGCGTTGCTGCTCTCCGAACGCGGCCTCGGCGGAAACGACGCCGATCTGTCCCATCGTCTCGAAAGACTCCAGCGCGACGGATCCAAACGCGCCCGCGACGCGAGACGACTGGCGGCGCAATGGTCGCGGCAGGCGATGGCGATGGCCGCCGCCGTCGATCCGCTCCCGCTCTCCGATGGGGCGCTGATCGCGCTCGCCTATCCCGACCGACTGGCGAAAGCGCGCGGCGCGCGCGGCGAGTTTCTTATGGCGAACGGCCGAGCAGCCAGCCTGCCGGAGGAAGACCCCCTGTCGCGCGCGCCGTTTCTCGCAGTGGCCGAATTGACCGGCCGGGCCGCGAAGGCGCGCATTCTCGCCGCATGTCCGTTGGAGCCCGACGAGATCGAGGCGATCGCCGCCGCGCGCATCGAGGCGCGCGATGAAACGACCTTCGACGCGACGCGCGGCGCATTGCAGAGGCGACGATTTCGGCGCCTCGGCGCGATCCGACTGGGCGAACAAAATCTTGCGATCGAAGCAACGACGGAAAATGCGCGCCTGCTCGCCGAGGGCGTCGCCAGACTCGGCGTGGCGCGACTGCCCTGGACAAAAGCGCAAAACCAGTTGCGTGATCGCGTGGCTTTCATGCGCCGTGCGGAAGGCGAGACAAGCGCGTTTCCCGACCTCGGCGACGCGGCCCTCGCGGTCGACGCCGTCCTTTGGCTGGCGCCTTTCATCACGGGACGCGCCGGTCTGGTCGATATCGCCGCCGCCGATCTCGACGCCGCGCTGGCGCATCTGCTGCCATGGGAACTGATGCGGCGTCTCGACGAGGAAGCGCCGGCCTGGTTCGAAACGCCCGTCGGCTCCCGCCATGCGCTCGACTACGCAGCGGAAAATGGCCCCCTGCTCTCGGTGCGCGTGCAGGAGCTTTTTGGATTGACCGCGCATCCGTCTCTGGCGCGGGGTCGTGCGCCCCTCACGCTGGAACTGCTGTCTCCGGCGCATCGGCCGATCCAGACAACGCGTGACCTTCCGGCGTTCTGGGCCGGTTCGTGGAGCGAGGTGAAAAAGCAAATGAAGGGTCGTTATCCACGCCATCCCTGGCCAGACGATCCCGCCCATGCGGCGCCGACGACCCGCGCCAAACCACGCGGAACCTGACGCCAATTCGTATCTTCCCGACAGGTTAACCGCCCCGCCCCGTCCCGTCGTGGAGCCGTCGCCGGCGCCCTCAAGCACGGTTGTCGACATTTGCGGCCATTGTCATATACTGGCCGTCGAGGCGCTTGCCATGAATAAATCCCTGTTCAGTCTCGTCGCGTCGATTGTTGTTTTATGCGTCCTCGTGGCGCGTGGACTTGATCGATTGATTGTCGATCCGTCGCCGTCGTCGCAGCCTCCGCCGCCGCAGACCCCGGCCGCGTCCGCCCCGGCGCCGCTGTACGTTCCGGAAAGGCCGGCGACTTTAAATTTCAGCGGATCGGAGGAGCAACGCATCAGAGTCTCCGCAGACGGTCATTATTACGCCGACGCAGAGATCAATGGCTTGAGTCTTAAACATATGCTCATCGACACCGGCGCGACCTATGTGGCTCTTTCCTACGATGATGCGGCTAGTCTGGGCATTTACCCCAACCCCGGCGATTTCAAATACGAAACGCGCACAGCGAATGGCGTGGGGCATGTCGCAATAACGAATTTGCATGAGGTCCGGCTCGGCGACATTTTCCTCGAAAACGTCTCCGCCGTCGTCGCTGAGCCTGGAGCGATGGATGTTAGCCTTCTCGGCATGAGTTTCCTCTCGCGCCTGTCGCGCGTCGAAACAACCGAGAACACGCTGGCGCTGCGTCGATAGGCGCGATGGCGCAAGGCTTTTGTTTTCTCCTCGCGAGCGTATAAACCGGGCATGCCGCCAAGATATGGCGAATCGAGGACTTGCCGCATGTTTCCCAAACCCGTTCAGAGCCTGACGCCCAACACCTTCGACTATGAGCAGAAGCCCCTGGTGAAGCAGACCGGCTTTCGTGAATATGACGCGCGTTGGCTGTTTGGCCCGGAACTGAATTTGATGGGGGTGCAAGCGTTGGGCATGGGTCTGGGCGCGCTGCTTCGCGAATTGGGAGTCGCCCCGGATATTGTCGTCGGACACGACTACCGCAGCTACTCGGCTTCGATCAAACTGGCGTTGGTCAGCGGACTGATGGCGGCCGGCGTGCGTGTCCGCGACATTGGTCTGGCGCTGTCGCCGATGGCCTATTTCGCCCAATTCGATCTTGATGCGCCGGCGGTTGCGATGGTCACCGCCTCCCACAACGATAATGGCTGGACGGGCGTGAAGATGGGCGCCAAACGGCCGGTCACCTTCGGCCCGGAGGAGATGGCGCGGCTCAAGGAGATTGTCCTGGCCGGCGATCTGAAGTCGCAGGACGGCGGCTCCTACGAATATATCGACAATTTCGCCGCGCGTTATCTTGACGATCTGACCCGTCGGCCGAAGTTCGCGCGTAAAATGAAAGTCGTCGCCGCCTGTGGAAATGGCACAGCGGGTGCTTTTGCGCCGCAGATGCTGGAGCGGCTGGGTTGCGAGGTGATCCCGCTCGACGTCGATCCGGACTTCACCTTCCCGCGTTACAATCCCAATCCCGAAGACATGGAAATGCTGCACGCCATGGCGGCCAAGGTGCGCGAGACCGGAGCGGATATTGGACTGGGGTTCGATGGCGACGGCGACCGCTGCGGCGTGGTTGACGATCATGGCGAAGAAATATTTGCCGATAAAATCGGCGTGATGCTGGCCCGCGATCTCTCGAAAGTTTATCCGGGCGCGACCTTCGTCGTCGATGTGAAGTCGACCGGGCTTTTCGCCACCGATCCGGAGTTGATCGCCCGCAAGGTGAGGACGGATTACTGGAAAACTGGCCATTCCTACATCAAGCGGCGCGTCAGCGAGACGGGCGCGCTCGCCGGTTTCGAGAAATCCGGCCATTTCTTTTTCAATGCGCCGATCGGACGCGGCTATGACGATGGTCTGCTGACGGCGGTGCATGTGCTCGAAATGCTCGACCGCAATCCGACGAAATCAATGTCGCAGCTTTACGCCGAAGTTCCGAAGACCTGGGGCTCGCCAACGATGTCGCCGCATTGCGACGACGAGCGGAAATATGGCGTGGCCCAGAAGGTTGTAGCGCGGATCGAGGCCATGCAGGCGCGGGGCGAAAAACTGATCGGACAGGCGATACGCGATGTCGTCACCGTCAATGGCGTGCGGGTGACGGTAGAAGATGGCACATGGGGGTTGGTGCGCGCCTCCTCGAACAAGCCGGAACTGGTGGTTGTTGTCGAAAGCCCGGCGTCGGAAGCCAGGATGCGCGAGATGTTCAGAGCAATCGACGCAATTTTGCGCGAGAACCCGGAGGTTGGGGCCTATAACCAGACCATCTGATCGACGACAAAATGGGCGTTACAAATGTGACTATTTGCAATTAACGCCCTGGCCGCTTTGATTGGCGATATGGCCATTGGGAAGGGTGGGGTTGGCGGCCGGAAGCATGTTACGTGAAATAGCGTATTGCGATCGCTTGAAGGTCCATGAGTAACTCTCGAAACCGGCGCCTGGCGAAAAAGGGTAGCTGACGTCGACGATGATGATCGCGCCAAGCGGCGCCGTTGCGGCGGTAAAGCCTTCAGGCAAGGCCGGGGCTGTACTACAATTACGGACAGCGCCTTGTTTGGTGATCGACCAAATGGTTTCGACCTTGCGCCCGGTTCCGTTCTGAAAAACGCCGACTTCCGACACGGTGGTCTTGAGATTAGCGCTTGGTAAGGGCGACAAAAGGATACTCGCCGCGTCGAAGATGTCGTTCACATCGCTGGCGCTCAGGCAGGCGCTCGCGGCGTTGCCGCTACACTCGGTGGTGCGAGCGGTCAAATCGGCAAGATTATGCGCAATAAAATCGATTTTTTGCATGGCGTAAAATCCACGCGACAGGGCGAATCCGCCGAAAAAAAGCGCCAGCAAGACAGGCAGTACTAAGGAAAATTCGATTGTCGCCATTGCGCGACAATCCGCCCCGAAATATCTTAGCCTTGCCATTTGCGAAGCGTTTCTCACCCTTATCTCTCCACACGGAAAGCGGCGATGCCCATGATCATGCGCACACGCTGGCCATTATGCACGACAATGCCGGTATTCTCCGCGCCGATAAGTCCCGCGAATTCCGGAAGCGGATAGCCGATTCGAAGAATGCTGATGCGTCCGGCCGCCGCCGGATTGACTAACGCAGTCCGATCATCGTCTAATCCGGCGTAATTGTTGGAGACATCCGCCGCGCTCCAGTTATCCGGACGACCGATCTCGACGCGCAGTTTGGAGCAATCCAGCAGACCGTTCAGCAGTCCGCCGTTTTGACACAGTTTTTCGTCGATAAATTTTTGAACCGTCGTTCCAGACGCCAGAGAGCCCGTCAACAGTTCACGACTGGCGATCTCCGCAGCCATTTGCAGTTGGTTCGAATAAAAGTAGAAGAGCCCGATTTCCAATGTGGCGAACAACAATGCAAAAAAAGGAAGAGCGACCAGCGCAAATTCCAGCGCCGCCGCGCCTGATGCGCTCCGCGCAAAATCGTTTTCGCTAAGATGATTGAGGCGCGAGCGATCGCGACGCTCACGCATTTCAGACATATCAGTCGTCTCAGACATATCAGTCGCCACGCTTTTACTTTCGTGTAGAGTTGACGTTTGCTCTCCGGGCGCCTTCCTGGCGCCCGCCATTGCCCATCTTCCTGTTTTGTCCGTCTTCCTATTTTCGAGCGGGGGCCATGACTTCCTCATGGACCCGGTAGCCGTTGATGGCCTGCGTCAGGTGTTGCTGATCATCCGCCGCATCAATCGCGCGCACACAGAGCGGATCGCAGGCCAGAGACTCCCGTCGGTCGACGCCACGAAACACGACCAGCTTGTCCTGCGCCGGCACGACGGAAATGAGGGTCTCCAGAACGCGGGCGCCGGTTTTATCGAGAATGATCAGATTGGTGGCGCCAAAACTTTTTCCCGAGACGACAAGCAAGCCGCCGTCGCGCAACAGCGTGGCGTCGGCGATGGCGGGATTGCCAAGAACCAGCGTACGGGCCCCTTCAGGCATTTTGACCATTCGGGCGTAATCCATGTCGACGCGAATTTCCGGCAGAGTTTCGGCCGACGCGAAACCCTGACCCGCGAGCAGAGCCCAAAAGCACAAACCCGGAACGACGCCACGCATGTTCACTCCCTTGCGCCAAGTTCAGGCAGCAACAATCAAGCTATAACTATACTATAAAAAAGGTGTACACAATCGGTTTTCATCATCCGTAAGGCCGGGCGAGAGATCGGAAAGGCGCGTGACATTTACCTTAAGCTTATCTATAAATAATAGCTTGAACCTGTCCATTACAGATCCCGCTCAATATCGGAACAACGGAAGCCTTCGTGAGAAATATCTTTCTGATATTTATGCCTTTTTTCTTTTTTTTGGTCCTGGCATCGATGTTCGATCTGCTTACCTTCACCATTCCCAACTGGTTGTGCGTTCTCCTCGCAGCCTCGTTTTTCCCTGCCGCCCTCGTCGCGCACCTGCCACTTGCCGCGCTTGTGGCGCAGATCGCCTGCGGTCTCACGATTTTGACCGCGACCTTTCTTTTATTCCAGTTTGGGTGGCTGGGCGGCGGCGACGCCAAACTGGCCGCCGCCATCGCGCTCTGGCTGGGCTGGAAAGGCCTGCCCTTATTTATGATTCAGACAGGGCTGTGGGGCGGCGCTCTGGCCGCACTGCTTCTGTTGCTGCGCCAATTACCATTGCCGTTAATTGTTTTAAATCAGAAATATATTGCTCGGCTTCGTGATCCGCAGGGGGGGGCGCCCTATGGAATCGCTCTCTCTTTTGGCGGCCTATTCGCCCTTTCCCATTCCCCGCTTTGGCCGCTCGTCAGCGGAGCCTGACCCGCTGCCGTCCCTCCGATAACGTTTGATTAACCATGTTTTGACATTCATATAACAAGCTATATCTTGACTATATGGAAGTCGGCTCATGAAGAGGTTTCAGCTTATCTTTGTTGTGCTCACCCTTCTCATCGGCGGCGGCACGTATTTTCTGACAAGAAGGCGACCGGCGCCGGTTCCGCCTGCCCCTCCCGCGCCGCCCGTCATGATGCTGTTATCGGCCTCGCGTGATCTTCCTGCGGGCGCCAGACTCGAGGAGTCGGATGTCGAGTGGATAAAGGCGCCGGAAGGCGGAGAAACCGACGACAGGTTCGTGTCCCCCGACAACGAGACGAGCAAGGTCAAGGAGCAGGCGATCTCATCCCACCTGCGAACGCCAATTTCCAGAGGTGAACCAATCCGTCGCAGCCGTCTGACGAAAAGCGGCCTCATGGCGATCATGCTGGCTCCCGGGCGGCGCGCCGTCGCGATCGATGTGACGCCAAACACGTCTGCGGGAGGATTCATTCTCCCCAATGATCATGTCGATGTCCTGCGAACCTTCCGCAACGCAGAGGCGACTCAGGACGCCGGTCGCGAGGTTTTCACAACCGAGCGGGTGCTGGAGAATGTGCGCGTCCTCGCGATCGGCGCCGTGACCGCCAGGAAAGACTCCGAGGCGACGGTCACCGGCCCGACAGCAACGCTGGAGTTAACGCCGCATCAGGCCGAAATCGCGCTCATGGCGCAAAAATCCGGACAACTCTCCCTGACGTTGCGGCCAGTGGAAGATCCGCGCATCCAACCTCAACCCGAACCTGATGCGCAAGACCAACTGGCTTCGGAGGGCGCAACCATTGTCCGCCGCGGCGTCGTCTCAACTTTGCGCGCCAGATGAGGAACGCCATGCTCTCCCAACCCACATTCTTGCCGCGCATCCCTCGGATTTGTCGCAAAATCCTGACGCTTATGCTGGTTTCTGTGCCTGTCATGGAGGCGGGCCTGCCGGGAGCCGGCGCCGTCATTGCGGCGGAACAAGCTACGCTCTCGCGCAGGATTTCAATGGGCGTCGGTAAATCGGCCGTGATTGATCTGCCGGGAGACGCCAGCGAAGTTGTCGTCGCCAATCCCAAAATCGCCGACGCGATCGTGCGCACTGCCCGTCAACTTTATATTGTTGGCGTCGACACAGGTCAGACAACGATTTCGGCCGTTGGTCTTGATGGACGGCAAATCGCCAGCCTCGAGATCAGCATCGGTCGCGATATCGGCGAATTGACGCAACTTTTGCGCGTGGCCTTGCCGAAAGCCAATATCGCGCCGCGCAACGTTAACGGTACGATCATTCTGACGGGAACCGTCCTGTCTCCGGCCGAGGCGCGGCGCGCCGTGGATATCGCCAACGGATTCGCCAACACCCAGCAACAACCCCCCGCCTCGGGCGGCGCGCCCTCCCAGGGGAGCGGCGGCAACGTCGTCAACGCCCTGACGATCCAGGGCGAGGATCAGGTGATGGTGAAGGTCACCATCGCCGAAGTATCGCGCATTGTGCTCAAGCAACTGGGCGTTTCCTCTCAGGGCGGTGGCGTCGATACGTTGTTGCGTGGCGGATGGGGCGCCCTGACACAGGCCAATCCCTATGGCGTCAACCGGCCAAAATCAGATGGAGCGTTGCAAGTTCTCGGGTCCAACAACACCCAACTTACGTTGAAAGCATTCGAGCGATATGGCGTCGCTCGGGTTCTCGCCGAGCCCAGCGTCACCGCCGTTTCCGGTGAAACGGCGAAGCTTGTCGTCGGCGGCGAAATCCCCGTCCCGAGCAATTTCGGGGCCTGTTTATTTGGCCCAGCTTCGACGAATCCGAATGCGGCGACCGGCGGGGGCTGTATTCCCGGCATTACGTTCAAACCCTATGGCGTGACGCTCAACTTTCTGCCGACGGTTATGTCGGAAGGCCGCATTCTGCTGCATGTCAACACCGAAGTGACTGAGGTCGATCGTCAAAATTCCGAAAGCTACGCCGATGTCACCGTTCCCGGTTTCCGGACCCGAAAGCATGAAACATCCGTCGAACTCCCCTCGGGCGGTTCAATCGCCTCCGCAGGCTTGCTTCAGGAAAAATCCGAACAGGCGATCACCGGCCTGCCAGGACTCATGGATATGCCGATCCTTGGGAGCTTGTTTCGTTCTCGCGATTATATCCGCAACGAAACGGAACTCCTGATCATCGTAACGCCCTTTATCGTGCGACCGGTCAGCGCGCAGGAGATCGCGCGACCCACAGATGGATTCGCCGACGCCTCCGATCCACAGGCATGGCTTTTGGGGCGGGTCAATCGCATCTACGCGTCGCGCAGCAACCCGCAGATACAACAACAATTCAAAGGCCGAATTGGCTTTATTAACGAATGATCGCGGGGCAGGATGGATGATATCATGATTGCAAAAGGCGCCAGAACACAAATTATCCCCAGACACAGCAGGTTTTGTATCTGGCGCATCATGCTGGCTATGGGATCGGTCGCGGCGCTCGCCGGTTGCAGCGCCCCGCGTGTGATGCCGCCGCCGGCGACGCCTTATGAGTATCGTGACCGCCATCCGGTCGTGCTCGCGGATACGCCGCATGTCGTCGATCTGTTTCCGGCTGTGATCGCCGGACGAATCGATTACGCGACTGGCGGACGTATTCGTGAATTTGCCGATCATTATCGTCGTTTTGGCCACGGACCGGTGACATTAAGACGACCTGTCGGCGGCGATGCAGCCAAAAACACAGCAGCAAAGATCCTCGCCGTACGCAGAGCGCTGACAGCGGCGGGTTTGGACGCAAAGGTGATAATCGAGGATTATCGTGTGAGCGATCAGAATCTCGCTGCGCCATTGCGTCTGTCATTTACCGGGATCAAGGCGAAAGTCTCGGGACGGTGCGGCGAGTGGCCAGAGGACCTTGCCTCCGGAGGATCGCTTGAGGGATGGCAAAACATAACCTGGTGGAATTTCGGATGCGCGTCACAGCAGACTTTCGCCGCTCAAATCGCTGATCCAAGGGATCTTGCCGGTCCGCGCGGCGAAACGTCTACGGATACGCTGGCCCGGATGCGCGCAATAGATAACATCCGCACAGGCAAGGATCCGAGCACGCAGTGGCCTCAGGAGGATCAATCGATCAGTAAGGTTGGAGGGCAATTGTGAGCGACGTTAGCGTGTCGCCGCATGGTGACGACTTCAGTCAGGCGCCCCGGGCTTCAGAAGAGACAGAGACGCAAATCGCGCCACTGCCGAGGATATCGATCCAGGCGTTTTGCGAAACGGAGGAATTTGCCGGGATGATTGAAGAAGCCGCCGCAGACCGGCGGTTGACGAGAACTGTTACCAAAACCCAAATGGGCGGTATGACAGCCGCACTGGAGGCTTTTCGCGACAAACCCACCCCGAATTTACTCGTCATCGAAACATCGGGAGCGCGAGAGCTTCTCTTCCGGCAACTTGAAAGTCTCGCAGCTTTTTGTGACAGCGACACAAAACTGGTTGTTATCGGGAACGAGAACGACATAAAACTTTATCGGGACCTACTGAAGCTCGGCGTCAGCGATTACATCGTCAAACCTTTCGGAATCCTGACGTTTATCCGTCAACTTTCAAGTCTTTACTCGGGTGAGGTCGCTCAGGGGCTTGGTCGAACGATTGGCGTCGTAGGGGCCAAGGGAGGGGTTGGCGCTTCCACGATTGCCCATAACCTCGGCTGGGCCATCACCCGGTCGCTCAAGACACAGGGAATCATTGTCGATCTCGATTTGCCCTTCGGGACCACGGCGCTGGATTTCAATCAAGATCCGCCTCAAGGCGTCGCAGACGCCATCTATTCGCCAGATCGCATTGATGAAACATTCATCGATAGACTCATGGTGAAATGCAGTGACAGATTGAGCATTCTCTCTGCGCCCGCTACTCTGGATCGTCTTTACGACCTGCCCGAAACCGCCATTGACGCGACAATCGACATTCTTCGCTCGACAACACCTGTCATTATCCTCGATATTCCTCATCAATGGATGGCCTGGACCCGGCATGTGATGACAGCGATGGATGAGCTTGTAATCGTCACCGCGCCAGATCTCGCCAATTTACGCAACGCCAGGAACCTGATCCAAACGCTCAAGACGCTACGCCGTAACGATCATCCGCCGCATGTCATATTGAATACCGTCGGCTTGCCTAAACGGCCTGAAATATCTCCCGTAGAATTCGCCAAGACGCTCGACGCCGGCCCCCTTATCGTCTCTCCTTTCGATGCGAAACTCTTCGGCTCCGCAACCAATAATGGTCAAATGGTCGAAGAAATCGATCCTTCGGCGCAAATTGTGTCGCTGCTCTCATCCCTCGGATATCAATTGATGGGCCGGACGCCGCCGAGTGTCGTCAAGACAGGACCCATCGGCGCCATGCTGGCCCGTCTCGGTCTGAAAAAGACCAGCCTGGCGCAAAACGCATAGAAAGATTGAGGCATGTTTGGCAAGCGCACAGCTGTTGAGTCGCCCGCTGAACGCCGGCAGGAACCGGCGAAAGCGCCATTGAGCGCGACACCGTCTGTCGATGTGAAGGGTGAAGCCGGAACGCAAGTCAAACCGGATCGTATAAAGTCGGATGATTACTATTCGAATAAAAGCACCATTTTTGGCGCGCTGGTCGAAGCCATAGATATGGCGCAGCTCGCCCGGCTGGACCCGTTGAGCGCCCGCAAGGAAATACGAGATATCATTAAAGAGATTATCGCCATCAAAAGTTTTGTCATGTCTATCGCCGAGCAGGAGGAAATGCTCGAAGACATTTGTAACGACGTGCTGGGATATGGTCCCCTGGAGCCCTTACTCGCACGGGACGATATCGCAGACATCATGGTCAATGGAGCCGAAAGGACATTCATCGAAGTGGGCGGAAAGATCCAGCTTACAGGCATTCGCTTCCGGGATAACGCCCAGTTGATGAATATTTGTCAGCGAATCGTTTCTCAGGTCGGCCGTCGCGTCGATGAGTCGTCTCCAATTTGCGATGCGCGCCTTTTGGACGGATCGCGCGTCAATGTCATTGCGCCGCCACTGGCGATTGATGGGCCGGCGCTGACAATTCGGAAGTTCAAGAAGGACAAACTCACGCTGGATCAGCTGGTGCGTTTTGGAGCCATTTCTCCGGAGGGCGGCGAGGTTTTGAAGATCATTGGCCGCGTCCGTTGCAATGTCGTGATCTCCGGTGGAACCGGTTCAGGCAAAACAACCCTGTTGAACTGTCTTACAAATTATATCGATCGTGATGAACGCGTCATAACATGCGAGGATGCGGCTGAACTACAACTTCAGCAACCTCATGTCGTTCGGCTTGAAACCCGGCCCCCGAACCTTGAAGGACAGGGGGCGATCACGATGCGCGATCTGGTGAAGAATTGTCTGCGTATGCGGCCAGAACGTATTATTGTCGGCGAGGTGCGTGGACCGGAGGCCTTCGATCTCTTGCAGGCGATGAATACAGGTCATGATGGTTCGATGGGAACGATTCACGCTAATACGCCCCGCGAAGCTCTCAGCCGAATAGAATCGATGATCAGCATGGGCGGCTTTACCTTGCCATCGAAAACAGTGCGCGAAATGATGATTTCTTCCATCGATATTATCATTCAGGCCGCGCGTCTGCGCGATGGCTCCCGACGCATCACGCATGTGACGGAGGTTGTCGGTTCAGAAGGAGATGTGATCACTCTCCAGGATCTACTTCTCTATGAAATGATTGGCGAAGATTCGAACGGCCGTATTATAGGCAGGCATCGGTCCACCGGCATTGTCAGGCCCCGTTTCTGGGAACGGGCGCGCTCTTATGGTGAAGAAGCGCGACTTGCCCAGGCTCTTGAATCCGCAGAAGGTCCGGACTCACAATGAACCTGCTTGACGTTACAGGACCAGTCTTTCCTGAATTCATCGATAGCGATTTGCTGTTCATCGGTCTCATTATCCTTGCAGTTCTAACATTACTATTGGGCGTTGTTTTTCCGATATTTGAGGCGAAGGATCGTGTTAAAAAAAGAGCCATGGCGATAGGGGGGAGCGACACGAGAGCCGTGGCGCAGGATACACGTTCGGCGTCAGATCTCCAGAAACGCCGGAAAACTATCGCCGAAAACCTGCAGGAGGTTGCAAACCAGAACGAGAAAAAAAAACGACTCAAACTTGATATGCGAATCGCTCAGGCCGGTCTGGAAATCTCGCCGCCTGTTTTTATGTCGATCGCCGCTGGCGTTGGTCTAGTCGTTGGGGGCGTTTTATATGTTATAATGGATCAGATCCTTGTTCCTGCCGGGATTGCGATCACTATTGCCTTTGGCCTTCCCAACTGGTTGTTGAATTATCTGCGTGACAGGCGGATTGGAAAATTTGTTTATAACTTTCCGATGGCGCTTGAAACCGTTGTCCGCGGCGTTCGCGCCGGACTGCCTGTGAATGAATGCTTGAATATTATCGCTAGGGAGGCGCCGGAGCCAGTCAGGAGCGAATTTCGCATTCTGGTCGAGAATCTGGCGTTTGGGATCACACTCGGCGAGGCGGCAGAACGCATGGCTGAACGCATCCCAACGCCTGAAACGATGTTTTTCTCCATTGTTCTCACGATTCAATCGCAAAGCGGAGGTAATCTTGGCGAGACGCTGGGAAATTTATCGGGTATTTTACGCGATCGAAAAAAAATGAGGGAGAAGATTGGCGCACTCTCCAATGAAGCGAAGGTTTCGGCTGGAATCATCGGTTCCATGCCTTTTATTGTTATGTTGGCCGTATACTTTTCAAATCCAAACTATTTGGCCGTGCTGTTTACGACAAGTTCGGGCAAGCTTATCCTGGGCGGCGGAATGCTGTGGATGATGACTGGCGTTTACATCATGAAACAGATGATCAATTTCGATATTTAAGCTTATTCGGTCGAGGATTGGTTCCCCATGAGTCTCATCGATGAGCTCGTTGAGCCGGATTTTCTTCTAGCAATATTTGTGGCGCTCTGTGTAGGAGCGACATTAATGACGCTTGCCTCGTTGCTGTCTCCCTCTGATACGCTGGCCAAGCGCATGAAAAGCATTGCATCGGAGCGGGAGCGATTGCGCCAGCGCCAACGCACAGCGCAGAGCGCCGGTTCGAAGCCATTGCGACATCAGCAACGCGGTTACATCAAGGATATTGTCGAGAAACTCGCGCTCAGTCGCTGGTTGAGCGCAGATGACGTCAGAGCCCGTCTGGCCGTCGCCGGCTTTCGTGGACCGCAAGCCGAGACGGCGTTTCTCTTCTCAAGACTTGTTGCGCCGCAGGTGTTTTTTGCCGTCGCGGTCGCCTACACATTCGGCCTCGCCCCGGAAGATATGGTTCTGGGCAAGAAGATCGGAATATTGATCGTCTCTCTTTATCTCGGGATCAAGGCGCCGGAGATCTATATCAAAAATATAAGCGTTAAAAGACAGGCTTTGATGCAACGCGCCTTGCCTGACGCTCTCGATCTATTGCTGATTTGTATCGAGTCTGGCATGTCGATCGAACATGCGTTTCGTCGCGTCAGTATGGAAATCGGTATGCAATCACTACCGTTGGCTGAAGAGTTTGCGTTAACAACCGCCGAACTCTCCTATCTCCCGGATCGCAGAAGCGCCTATGTCAACCTGGCGGCCCGCACCGAACTGGATGGGGTCAAGCAAATCACCACCAGCCTTATACAGGCCGAAAAATACGGCACGGCGCTGGGCCAGGCACTCCGTGTGACGGCGAAGGAAATCCGGGACCAGCGGATGATCGAAGCGGAGAAAAAAGGCGCAGCATTACCGCCGAAACTCACCGTTCCAATGATCGTTTTTTTTCTACCAGTGCTTATCGCCGTCATTCTGGGACCGGCCGTCCTGAGCGCCATGAAGAATTTGTAGCCTATTACGAAAATCAGCCTTGAATAATTTGCTGTTCGTTCGTCTGGTAATGGTCAATAAGTCGAGATGGTTTTCCATAAGAATGACGATCACGAACGCGTGTCGCAGGGCGATCACATACTTTTCACCTGTTCGATAAGGTTCGCCATTTAATTTACAGGGGCTTTGTTCAGATTCCTGTCAATCTCGGCTCATTTGAACCAGACCGCGCCATGTTTGAGGAGTGAATTCTGGTCTGCTCTGAAATACTGAGCGGGGCGACACTCGTCAACGCAGAGCGTGAGAACGTAGTCTTGTCTTGCGACACTTCAACCTGGAAAGAAATACCCCGGAAATACTGCGTGTTGTTCATCAGTCATTGTTTTGGCGTGTTAAGACATACAGACCAACATCGATCGATCCGGCGTTGAATCCCCCTTCGCAATAGGCAAGATAAAAATCCCACATGTTCCTGAACTGATCGGAATATCCAAGCTGACTGATCTCCGCCCAATTCGTCATGAACCGAGCGCGCCATTCATTAAGGGTACGTGCGTAGCTTTTTCCGAAAAATTCCGTATGACCCAGATCAAGGCCCGCGTGATCCGCATAACGACGCATCATGGTCTTGGTCGTCAGAAACCCACCAGGAAAAATGTATTTCTGAATAAAATCTGGCGATGACCTGTAGCGATCGAACCTTTCTTCATCGATGGTGATTGCCTGAATAACGGCACGTCCGCCCGGTCTGAGGCGATCCTTGATCGTCTTGAAGTAATCGGGAAGAAACTCTTCGCCGACAGCCTCGATCATTTCAATCGAGACAATTCTGTCGTAGGTTTCCTCGACATCGCGATAATCGGTAAATTCCAGCGAGATAAGCGACCCATTTTCCGATTCCCGAACCGCGCGTTGCGCATAGTTTAACTGCTCTTTCGACAATGTTATCCCGTGCACCCGCGCATTCTTGCGCTCGGCGATGTAGCGCGTGAGGGCGCCCCAGCCGCAGCCGATTTCAAGAACGTTATGTTGCTGTGAAATATCGAGCAACTCGACAATACGCTCCAGTTTTCTTCTCTGTGCCTGTTCAAGATTATCCTCGCCCCGCGAAAAAATTGCGGAGGAGTAGATCATGTCCTGATCAAGCCATCTCGCATAAAAATCATTACCGAGATCATAGTGGTAACGAATATTGCTCTTGCTGCCCCGGCGAGAGTTTCTTCTGAAACGATGACGAAGATAATTCGACAATCTCATCGGCGGGGAGCCCATTAATCCTCCGGCAAGCGTTTCTCCGTTCAACGCCAGAATTTCGATCAGTTTGGCCAGATCCGGGCTGCTCCAGCATCCGTTAATATAGCTTTCCGAAAAACCAATCGAGCCACCAAGCATCAATTTGCGAAGCGCTGATGAGTTGCGAATAATTATGTTGGCGTGCAACTCGGGATCGTAGCGTTTACTCTCGATTCGCGATCCATCCGGTAGCGTGATGCTGAGACTGCCAAAACGAATCTTATTGAGAAGACCGGCAATAAAATAGCCCAAGACCTTTTCTTCGATTTTACCGGAGAAAGCCCCGTTGGTTTGGCGACGACTGTGTTGGGTTACGTTAAAGGTCATAGGAGTATCCTTCAGCGCCCTTGGTCGCGAATGAAGCGTGTTACTTTATCGACAGGCCATGTGTTGGGAACGAGCCTGACGCCTTTCATCCAAAGCATGAAAGCTTCGAGATGAATCCCTGCCATCACCTTCATAGTCATAAATGGAATTGACAAGAAAACCCGGGCAAGGTTTTTGTCTGAGAGCTCTGAGAATGTCATGGTTTGGGCGGCATTCATGACGATATCGGCATCCTTGGTCGCCTGAATAGCGAGGAGGAAGGATTGGCCAGGATTGGTTATGGTAAATTTATATCGCAAACCCATTTCCAGAAATGGAGATACATAAAATACCTTAGAGCATTCGTGCTGGTGTTTCTGGCTTTTGGATTCGCCTGTTTTGAAGATATAATTATGTCTTTGGCCAAAAGTATTGGAGACTTCGTAGAGAATTGCCTGTAATGCATCTTTGCTATCATAACAAAAGTAAACGCTCAAGGGATTGAAGACATATCCGAGTACGCGTGGCATCGTGAGCAGAAAGATCTTATCAATCTCGAGTGTCGGATAGTGTGATTTGACTTCGCTCCTGATATAGCTTTTCAGCTCTCTCGATTGATCCCCGTAATCAGTGTCATGAAAGCTGATAAAATTGAGTCTGTTTACAGAAAAGAGCCATGACTTTTGGCTTAATTCATTAATGCTGTCGAGATCGACAAACAGCGAAAATATTCTGTATTCCAACTTGTGTCTTTTCGGCGAAAATCGTCGATGGACAACGTCGCCGACATAAAGGCCGGTTACGGGTTGTTGAGTCGCACCCGTCATGGGCGGATCGTTTCATGGTCGGAAATGACGATGCGCGCTGACTCGTCTGCTACCTGCCAGGGTCGGCGCGCCCCCGATAATTGCTCCGCCACGGCGAGGCCTGACTGCAAGGCGTCTTCATGAAAACCAAAACCGAAATAGGATCCGCAGAACCAGGTGCGTCGACGGCCTTGCAGAGACCAGAGCTTCTTCTGGGCGGCGAGGGTTTCCTGATTGAATATCGGATGATGATAGGTCATCTCTTTATAAACCATATCAGCACGAGGCTGGATATAGGGATTAAGCGAGACGAATAACGGTCGTCCGGTTTTGAGCCCTTGCAAACTATTCATCCAGTATGTCACGGTCAGTGCCGGGTCCAGCCTCCTGTTTTCAGACAGGTAATTCCAGCTTGACCACACGCTCCTGTTTCTCGGCATCAAGGCAGGATCGCAATGGAGAAGCGTTTTGTTCTCGGTATAGTGGAAACAACCAAGCAATTCCTTTTCGGCCTCATCCGGATCCGCGAGCATTCCCAATGTCTGGTCAGCATGGCTGCATATAACGACCTGATCAAATTGTTGAGATCCTCGCCGGCTTTTGATTTCTACACAATCTGGATGACGGATGACCCTTTCGACTGGATCGTCGAGGCGGACAGCATTGGTAAAGTTTTCTGTGATTTTTTTAACATATTCACGGCTCCCGCCCCTTACCGTGCGCCAGAGCGGTCTGTTTCTAAATAATAATAATCCATGATTCACGCAGAAATTAATAAAGGGCGCAAATGGATATTCACTAACGCGGGCGGGAGACATAGACCAGATTGCCGCCGCCATAGGGTATAGATGATCTTCAATAAAAGCATGACTATACCGGTGCGTTATCAGATATTCACCAAGCGTCATGTCGCTGGAGGTTGCAGCGTCAATCGGCGCATGCTTGTAAAATCTTCTTACATCCAGCAACATGCGCCAAAAGCGTGCGCTTACGATGTTCCTTCTCTGGGCGAAGAGTCGGTCAAGTCCATTTCCCGCGTATTCGAGAGCGCCTTGCGCGACGGAGACGGAGAACGACATTTCCGTCGCAACGGTCTCCACGCCCAAGTGATCGAATAGTCGGGTTAGATTAGGATAGGCTGGCTCATTGTAGACGATAAAGCCCGTGTCAACGGCTATTTTTTCACCCGCATCGAGAATATCGACCGTGTTGGTGTGACCGCCTATATAAGAATTGGATTCATATACTGTCACATCATGTTTTTTGCTCAGCAGCCAGGCTGCGGAAAGGCCTGAAATGCCGCTGCCGATGACTGCAATTTTGAGTTTTGGTTGAGGGATTTCAGAGGTCAAATGCGCGTCCTTGACATCAGATTAATGTAGCGCTGCAACCCGGGCCGTCCAGCCCGGGCCGCGCCTTGTCCAATGTTTCCGGTCGATCGCGCATCTAATCATGGTTTCCCGTTGTGATGTTCTGGTAAGTTGATAATATTCCGGAGTGACGGCCATCCATCCAATCCGCAGCCTCGACCGCGGCGTGAATAGGTTTGAAAAGGCGTGAATAAAAGTCACAAGCCATGATTTTAGCAGCACTTTTGCTGATACATGGGGCAATGATGTCTCTGGCTTGGTTTGTCCGCTTCAAAACCGGACAGGCGGGCTGGATTGATGCGATCTGGTCTCTTTCCGTCGGGCTCGCGGGATGCGTGGCGGCCTGGGCGCCTTTCAATTTTACGACTCTCTCCACGCGTCAAATTATCGTTGGTCTTTGCGTCCTCGTCGCTTTTTTGAGATTGGCCGCCGATTTGGCAAGGAGAGCCGGGCGTTCTGCGGATGATCCGCGATATCTGGCGCTCCAAAAAAACTGGGGCGACAGTTACAGGTCGCGACTTTATCTATTTCTTCAAATCCAGGCCTTTTGCGGATTCGTCCTGAGCTTGACCGTTTTCCTGGCCGCAAGAAATCCGGCGCTCTTTGGTCGTCCTTTCGATTGTGTTGGTCTGATTTTGATTGTCATCGCAATCTTCGGGGAGACCGTTTCAGACCGTCAGCTCAGAATTTTCAAGCAGACTCGACGCCCCGATCTCGTATGCGACGTCGGGCTATGGGGCGTATCGAGGCACCCGAATTATTTCTTCCAATGGCTTTTCTGGGTTGGCGTAGCGATGATGGCGATCGATCCGGGCGGACACTGGCCTCTGGGCTTTTTCGCCATTCTGGGACCGCTGATGATGTATTGGTTGCTAGTGCATGTTTCGGGCATACCGCCTCTCGAAAAGCACATGATGGAGACGAGACCCCAGGCTTTCGACGCCTACCGACAACGCGTTGATGCTTTTTTTCCATTCGGAAAAAAGGCCATAGCGCGATTATTGCAGGAAAGATGACCCTGCAAGATAACCACAATAGGCGGCGACTGCGGAGAGAGTAATGCCCCAGGCAATATCGATGAGCGTGACGCGCAGCGACCAGCGTTTCAACGTCGCGTGATTGGTGAGATCATAGGTCGAGTAGGCAAGGCCGCCGAGCAGGGCTCCATCAATCAGCGCCTTGACGCCGGAGGAGGCCTCAAGCGCAGGAAGCGCGGCGAAATAGGTCACGCCGATAACATAGACAAGGTAAAAGCAGATTGCCGGCGCAGGTCTGAACTTGTCGGCGATCATGTCTCCCAGTTCGGGTCGATAGAGTCTTTTGGCCATGGTCGAGAGCCAAAAGATATCCAGAACCAGCAAGGATGCGGCGACTCCGGCAAACACAATGGCGACGATCATTTTTGCGGTGTCCTCAAGCGCCAAGGTTCGCCCGATAGGCCAGGGTTAATTTGCACATATCCCTTATCCCTCGTCCGGCAAGTGTCCCGGCGGATGCGTAATTTATGAAAATGGCCCGGCGGGCGGACGGCGACCGGGCGGTCCGATTCGGATTGATCCCCGGATTGTCGGTCCCGGCAGTCGGCTCCGAACGCGTCGCAACCGAGTTGATCAAAACTGGCAGTCGAGCTAGTGTCCACATATGTTGACGCTTGAAAGGCCCCTTCAGACGCAAGCTCCGCGCGCGCGGGCGGTCGTGATCGGCAGCGGATTTGGTGGCTTGGCTGCAGCTATCCGTCTGGGAGTAAAGGGATATCAGGTTACGGTTGTCGAGAAACTCGGCGCTCCTGGCGGTCGCGCATCCGTCTACCGTCAATCTGGCTTTACATTTGACGCCGGCCCAACCATCGTCACGGCGCCCTTTCTTTTCGAGGAGCTATGGGCGCTGTGCGGCCGCAATATGGCCGACGACGTCGAACTCAGGGCGATGTCTCCCTTTTACCGCATCCGTTTCGACGACGGCGCCAGCTTCGACTACAGCGGCGACATGTCGGCGATGCGCGAGGAGGTTGCGCGTTTCTCTCCTGGGGATGTTGACGGGTTCATGCGTTTCATGGACAGGAGCCGCGAGATTTGCCGTATTGGTTTCGAGCAGCTTGGCGATGCGCCCTTTCTGTCGCCGCTCGATATGGCGCGCATTGCGCCGGATCTCATTCGGTTGCAGGGCTATCGCAGCGTTTACGCGCTGGTGTCGCAGTATTTTCGCAACGAGCGTCTGCGCACCATTTTCAGCTTCCATCCCCTGTTGATCGGCGGCAATCCCTTCCGGGCCAGCGCCATCTATTGTCTGATCGCCGCGCTCGAAAAGCGCTGGGGCGTGCATTACGCCATGGGCGGCACAGGCGCGCTGGTTGCGGGCCTCGCCGGTCTAATCGAGGGTCAGGGCGGCCGCATCCGCTGCAACTGCGAGGTTGGCTCAATCATCGTCGAGAATGGCGTCGCAAAGGGCGTGCGGCTTGCCGACGGAGAGAGGATTGACGCCGATATCGTAGTCTCCAACGCCGACTCCGCATGGACCTATCGCCATCTTCTCCCCCCCTCGACGCGCCGTCGCTGGAGCGATCGCAAGATTGATCGCGCGCATTATTCGATGGGTCTGTTCCTGTGGTATTTTGGGGTTCGGCGGCGCTATGACGAAGTCGCGCATCACACCATCCTCATGGGGCCGCGCTATCGCGAGTTGCTGAAGGACATATTCCAGCGAAAAATCCTCGCGCAGGATTTCAGCCTCTACCTTCATCGACCGACGGCCACGGACCCCGGGCTGGCTCCCCCCGGGTGCGACGCGTTTTATGTTCTTTCGCCCGTTCCCAACCTCGAAGGCGGACAGGATTGGTCGAGGCTGGCTGAAAGCTATCGGCAAAGAATCGCCGGGGCGCTGGAGGCGAGCCTGCTTCCCGGTCTTTCGGAATATCTTGTGACCTCGCGCGTCGCGACGCCGCTGAATTTCGAGACGGACCTCAACGCCTATCGCGGCGCCGCCTTTGGGCTGGAGCCGATCCTCACCCAGAGCGCCTGGTTCCGGCCGCATAACGCCAGCGAGGATATTCGCAATCTTTTCCTCGTTGGCGCCGGCACCCATCCGGGAGCTGGCCTTCCGGGCGTTCTCTCTTCTGCGCGAATTCTCGACAAGGTGGCGCCGCATGCTTCCGTTTTCGCCTGACCGTTGCTTCGCCACGGCCGCCGACCATGCGCATTGCGCCGCCGCAATTCGCGCCGGCTCCCGTTCCTTTCACCTCGCCTCGCTGGCGTTGCCGCCGCGCGTGCGAAAACCGGCCTACGGTCTCTACGCTTTCTGTCGCTTGTCCGACGACGCCGTTGATCTTGATGCGGGGTCGCATGTCGCGGTGACGCGCCTGCGCGCGCGTCTCGCCCGCGCCTGCGACGGACGTCCGCACGATTCGCCGGAGGATCGCGCTATCGCCGACGTAATGCGGGATCATGCGATCCCACGCCTAGTTCCCGAGGCCTTGCTCGAAGGCCTCGCGTGGGACGCCGAGGGCCGGCGTTATGAGACGATTGCGGATCTTCACGCCTACGCCATGCGCGTCGCTGGCGCCGTCGGCGTGATGATGTCGCTGATGATGGGCGCTCGCGACGCACTGACGCTGGCGCGCGCCAGCGATCTTGGCGTCGCCATGCAACTCACCAATATCGCCCGCGATGTCGGCGAGGACGCGCGCGCCGGCCGGCTTTACCTGCCGCTTGCATGGCTGCGGGAAGCCGGCGTCGATCCTGACGCTTTTCTCAGTAATCCTGTCGCCTGCCCTGCGGTGAAACAGGTCGTCGCGCGTCTGTTGAGAGAGGCTGATCGACTCTATGCGCGCGCCCGACCCGGCGTGGCGCGTCTGCCGAAAAGCTGTCGTCCGGCAATTCTCGCGGCGGCGTTTCTCTACGCCGATATCGGTCGGGAACTCGTCCGCCGCCATAGCCTCGACTCCGTGTCGAATCGGGCGCGGGTCGGGGCCGGTCGCAAGCTTGCCCTGTTTGGCAAGGCGCTTGCGGTATCGCCTTTGCTATCGCGCGATGACGGGTCTGCGGCGCTTGAGGCGGCCGCTTTTCTGATCGAGGCCATTGCGCGGGAGCCGGCGCGCAGTCTTGCCGCGCCGCGCCCCGGCATGGGCGCGCAATTCATTTTCATGATCGAGATGTTCGAAAGGCTCGAACGCGCTGAGCGTTTCGGGGAATAGCGCCGGAGATATGCATCATGTCTGACTACGTCTTCGGACTTGTGGAGATGGCGTCCTCCTTTGGGCTGGTCTTTGTCTTCGGCGCCTGGCAACTCTGGTCGATCCGTAAAACCCGCGCGCGTCTGGGTCAGCAGCAGAAGCCCCCCTTGAAGACGGACTGACGAATCAGCCACGCCGCGGCATACGGAAAGGCAACATCAAGCGCACTATCGGATTGGCGAAGCGATCAAGCGACAAGCTCTCGTGCATCCATTCGACGGGCGAGCCGTCGATGACGCTTGTAACCAGCGAGCGCGAATAAAAAGGCGTGTCTTCGTAATCGCGCAGGACTCTCGCAACGCCCCCGGGCGCGCGGGTGCGTCGCGACAGAAGCCATTTCGTTTTCGGCAAGGGCGCAACCGGCGGCGACTCCCGCTCCTCCAATTCGCCGGCGGCGTTGACGCGCAACGCCAGAGCGAGCGGCGGCTCGCGTCGCTTCTCCGCGTCGTAGAAAATCGCTGCGCCGTCGCCGATTCGCGCTCGCGCCCATGTCCATGATGAGAACGCCTTTTCAAGCGGCTCATCGCCCGCGTTCGTATCCACATAGGCGTGTCCGCGCCATCGCAGATCGGGCGACTGCAGATTAACCGCGGCGCGAGCGACCGGCGCGATCGGTCGCCAGCAATGCGCGCCCAGCGCTTCGAGCGTGAAGACGCGCTGGTTGATTCCCAAAGGCTCGATGATGATTTCGCCGCGTATCGGTTTGGGGATCGGCGCGGCGATTTCATCGATTCGGATGATCAGCGCGCCGTTGCGCCAGTGTAGCGAACTTGGTCCAATCGCCAGCATGTCGGTTGATCGATGGAGACTGGCGCGACCCCGTTCCGTCATCGCCCAGCGGGCGCCGCGTGCGCCATAAAGCGCAACATTGACTGCGCAATGGCGATAGGGGTCGGCCCAGTTCGACCATGCGTAATAGGGAGAGAAAACGCTGCCGATGAAAGCGATGACAGTGAGCGAATAGGCGCCGTCGTCGCTCAGCGCGTCGACGTACCACCAGCGATAGCCGCCCGGCGCAACGGCCGCATCGAACGCAGGTCCATCATCGCCCGACGGGCAGCGCCCCGTCCCGAGATCGCCGCCATCGGCGCTCCCGGTCCCGGATGCACGCTGCCCCCCGCGAGATAAAGACCCGGCAGGTTCGTCCGCGCGCCCGGACGCGTAAACGACGCCATCCATCCATGCGAGGCCTGTCCGTAAATCGCCCCCTGCGTCGCCGGGAAGAGACGCGCAAAATCCGCCGGCGAGGTTCGGCGCGTCGCCGTGGCGCTGACATGCAGACCGCAATCCGAGAGCCTTCCAAAGATTGTCTCTTCGCATCGGTTCAACTCCTCGGGCGAAAGCTCCAGGGCGTCGCGCCCCGCCGGCGCATTGACAAGCGCGAAAAGTCTTTCCTCGTCGCGGGCGGCGGGATCGTCCTCGCGATCCTGTGCGCAGACATAGATCGTGGGCGCTTTCGGCAAGCGCCGGCGAGTAAAGATATCGTCAAATTCGGCGCGGTAATCTTCAGAGAAGAACACATTGTGGTGAACGAGCGGCGCGCCTCTTGCGCTCGCCCGCATTGCAAGCGTCATCGCCGATAGCGACGGTTGCGCATTTGACCCGCCGCCGGCGGCGTCCTGCGCCTCGTGGCCGAACAAGCCGCTGCGCAACGCCGCGACATCGCCGTTCATGATGACGGCGTCGGCTTCGACCGTTTCGCCGTCGGCGAGCAGGACGCCGCTGGCCCGTCCTGCCGACACAAGAATCCTTTGCGCCTCGCGACCATAGAGAAAGGTCGCGCCGCGCGTCTGCGCCAGACCCGCGAGAGCAATCGCGAGACTGTGCATGCCGCCCGCCAGTCGCCATACGCCGTCCAATTCGACATGCGCGACGAGCATGAGCGTCGCCGGCGCGGCAAAAGGCGAGGAGCCGCAATAGGTCGCGTATCGCCCGAAAAGCTGGCGCAGGCGTGGGTCGCGAAAATATTTTCCGAGTTCGTCCCACATTGTCGCGAATGGCGATATGCGCAGCAGTTGCGGCAGCCCTGCGAAGCCGGCGTGGCGCACCAGATCAATTGGACCGGGCCGCTCGGCCAGAATGAAGGAATCTCGCAGCGACTCATAGATTGATCGGGCCCGCGCGCAAAAGCGCACAAAAGCCGCCGCTTCCGCTGCTCCGGCGAAGGCGCCAATCGCATCGGCGCTTCGGTCGCGGTCGGCGAAGAGATCGAGTTGCGCGCCATCTCGCCACCAGTGACGGGCCAGCGTTTGCGCGCGTTGCAGGCGCACATGGTCGCAGAGCGTCGCGCCGGCCTCCGCGAAAATCTGCTCGAAAACCCATCGCATGGTGAACACGGTCGGGCCGGCGTCGAGCAACAGGCCTCCGGCTTCGACGCGCCGCATCTTTCCCCCCGGTCCGGCGGCGCGCTCGATGACGGTCACATCGAGTCCTTCCGCCGCCAGCAGCAGGGCGGCGACCAGTCCGCCGACTCCTGCGCCGATCACGATGACGCGCTGCCTTCGCATGATTGTCGCCCCCGGCGGGTTCGCGCGTTCCAACGGCCCGTTCCAACGGCCCGTTTCATTGGCCCGTTTCATTGGGACCATGGAGAAACCTGATGAAAGAACATTGACTCGACGCTCAAATATGTCAATCTTGCATGACATATAAATCGTCTATCAAAAATGACGGAGGCGAGGATGCAGGCGGCGACGCGAATCGAAGGGGCGCTGGCGCAGGCCGTTTCACTGGCGCAGGGGCCAGGCGCCCCTCCGTTGCTTGCCGCCGCCTTGCATTACGCCGTTTTTCCGGCTGGCCACCGCATCCGGCCGCAACTCTGTCTCGCGGTGGCCCACGCTTGCGGCGACCGCGACCCTGCCGCAGCAGATGCGGCGGCGGTCGCAATCGAGCTGTTGCATTGCGCCTCGTTGGTTCATGACGACTTGCCCTGTTTCGACAACGCTGATCTTCGCCGTGGCAAGGCTTCCGTGCATATGGCGTTTGGCGAGCCGCTCGCCGTCCTGACCGGCGACGCGCTCATTGTCCAGGCTTTCGCGACGCTCGGGGCCCAGGTCCGGCAGAATCCGTTGGTCATGGCGACGCTGATCGGGATCGTCGCAGAATCGGTCGGCGCCCCCCGGGGCGTCGTCGCCGGGCAGGCATGGGAATGCGAGGTGGCCGTCCCGCTTTCCGATTATCAGCGCGCGAAGACGGGAGCCCTGTTTGTCGCCGCGACCGCCGCCGGCGCCGCCGCCGCTGGCCAGGATCCCGCTCCTTGGCGCTCGCTGGGCGAAAAACTCGGGGAAGCTTATCAGGTCGCCGACGATCTGCGCGACGTGCTTTGCGACGCGGAAGAGCTTGGCAAGCCCATCGGGCAAGACGCCAAGCGGTTGCGTCCCAACGCCGCCGCCGAACTCGGAGTCGGCGGCGCCAAGGCCTATCTCGAAGGTTTGATGACGGCGGCGGTCGCGTCGATCCCGGAGTGTCCGGGGTCTGCGGAATTGCGCATGTTGATCGAGGCCCAGACCGCCCTGTTTTTCCCGAAGCAACTCGCCCGCGCCGCCGCCTGAGCCGCGGCGATGTCGCGGGCTCCCGCCAGCTCCATGATCGCTGTCTTGCGCGAACGCTGGATCAACTGGCGCAACCGGCTCGTCGCCGATCCGCGTTTCCAGCGCGCGGCGGCCGCCTCGCCCTTCACCCGCTTTGTCGCGCGCCGACGCGCCCGGGCGCTTTTCGATCTCTGCGCCGGCTTCGTCTATTCCCAGATTCTGCTTGCTTGCGTGCGGTTGCGAGTCTTCGAGGTCCTGGCGGAGGGGCCGTCGCCTCTGTCGCAGCTCGCAACGCGCCTCGATCTGACGCCGGAGGCCACGCAACGACTGCTGCGCGCCGCCGCCGGGCTGAAGCTTTTACGCGCCTTGCCCGATGATCGTTTCGCTCTCGACGATCTTGGCGCGTCGGTGCTCGGAAATCCCTCCGTCGCGGCTTTCGTTGAGCATCATGCCCTGCTTTATGACGATCTGCGCGATCCGGTCGCCTTGTTGCGCGGCGAGACCCGGACTCGCCTGTCGCAGTTCTGGCCCTACGCCGAAGGTCGTTCCGGCGACGCCGAAGCCAGCGCCGCCTACAGCGCTCTGATGGCGCAATCGCAGCAACTCATCGCCGAGGATGTGCTCGACGCCTATTCCTTCGGAAAACATTCAAGTCTTCTCGATATCGGCGGCGGCGAAGGCGCTTTCGTCGCAGCGGTCGCGGCGCGCCATCCGGGACTCGCGCTGCAGCTTCTCGATTTGCCGCCAGTCGCGCAAAGAGCCCGGGATCGCCTCGCGTCGCAGGGACTGGCCCGCGTCGAGGTGCGCGCCGGCAGTTTTGTCGATCCGCCTCCGGCCGGCGTCGCCGATCTCGCGACTCTGATCCGCGTGCTTCATGACCATGATGACGCCATGGCGTTGGCGGCGTTGCGCGCCGCCTATCAGGCGTTGACGCCGGGAGGAGTCTTGCTCGTCGCCGAGCCGATGGCGGATACGCCGGGCGCGGAAGCGATCGGCGAGGCCTATTTTGGCTTTTATTTGTTGGCGATGGGCAGCGGCCGCGCCCGTCGCCGCGCCGAATTGACGGGAATGCTGCAAGAGGCTGGTTTTGCGGAGGTTCGACATCTTTCCTCGCGGCGGCCGATGTTCGCCAGCGTCATGATCGGACGGCGTGTGTAAATTTTGCTTGACGCATATAAACGTCATTATACAATTACGAAAATCCATATTGCCGCTTGACCCACTGAGCGGGCGTGAAAGGTCGATGATGTTGAACGCCCTCGCCATCGTCCTGGAGGAGCCCGGAAGACTGGCGCTCAGCCGGTTGCCGATCGATCCGCCCGGGGAGGCGGATGTGGTCGTTGAAACGAACTGGAGCGGCGTCAGCACCGGAACCGAGCGTCTTCTTTACACCGGGCGCATGCCGGATTTCCCCGGCATGGGCTATCCCCTCGTGCCCGGCTACGAGACCGTCGGCGACGTCGTCGAAGCCGGTTCAGAGAGCGGCTTTGCCGTCGGACAACGCGTCTTTGCGCCGGGCGCCACTTGTTATGGACCGGTACGAGGCCTCTTCGGCGGCGCAGCCTCGCATCTTGTCGTCAAGGGTTCGCGCATCGCCGCCATTCCCAGATGGCTGGGCGACAAAGGCGTTCTGCTCGCGCTCGCGGCGACCGCCCATCATGCGCGCGGCGGGCTTGCGCCACAGGGGCGCGAACTGATTGTCGGCCATGGCGTTCTGGGCCGACTTCTGGCCCGACTGAGCGTGCTTGCGGGCGACGAGCCGGTTGTCTGGGAGCGCGATCCGCGCCGCCGCGATGGCGCCGACGGTTACGTCGTCATTGATCCTGACGATGACGAAAGGCGCGACTATCGCGTCATCTATGACGTCAGCGGCGATCCCGGAATTCTCGACGATTTAATTGCGCGACTGGCGCCGGGCGGCGAAATCGTTCTGGCGGGATTTTACGAACGACCCCTCGCTTTCGCGTTTCCGCCGGCCTTCCTCTGCGAAGCGCGTCTGCGCGTCGCTGCACAATGGCGTCCCAACGATCTCGCCGCCGTCGTCGGCCTCGTCGCCGACGAGCGGCTCTCGCTTGCCGACCTCATCACCCATCGTCGTTTCGCCCTGCAGGCGGAGGACGCCTATCCGATCGCCTTTAACGATCCGCGCTGTTTGAAAATGGTTCTCGACTGGAGAGCGGTAGCATGAATTACGCGCAAGGTTTTCTGACCCCCGCCGAAATCGCTGATCCGCCGACACACTTGCTGCGCGAAGAGGCGCCGACAGCGCCTGAGCCCGTTTCCGACAGCGGGAAACCGGCGACGCAAATCATTGCGATCTACGGCAAGGGCGGGATCGGTAAAAGCTTCACCCTCGCCAACCTGTCCTACATGATGGCGCAGCAGGGTAAGAAGGTGTTGCTCATTGGTTGCGATCCAAAGAGCGACACTACGTCGTTGTTGTTTGGCGGCCGCGCCTGTCCAACCATCATAGAAACCTCGACAAAGAAAAAGCTTGCCGGCGATCAAGTCGCGATCGGCGACGTCTGCTTCAAGCGGGACGGTGTCTACGCGATGGAGCTGGGCGGTCCCGAGGTCGGGCGCGGTTGCGGAGGACGCGGAATTATCCACGGTTTCGAACTTCTCGAAAAACTTGGTTTCCATGAGTGGGGGTTCGACTACGTGCTGCTCGATTTCCTCGGCGACGTGGTGTGTGGCGGGTTCGGTCTGCCGATCGCCCGCGACATGTGTCAAAAGGTCATCGTCGTCGGCTCCAACGATTTGCAGTCACTTTACGTCGCCAACAATGTCTGTTCGGCGGTGGAATATTTCCACAAGCTTGGCGGTAATGTCGGCGTTGGCGGACTCGTCATCAATAAAGATGATGGTACCGGAGAAGCACAGGCTTTCGCCAAAGCCGCCGGTATTCCGATCCTCGCTTCTATACCCGCCGACGACGATATCCGCCGCAAGAGCGCCAGCTACGAAATTATCGGCCGGCCGGAGGGACGCTGGGGCGCATTGTTCGCCGAGCTTGCGGAGAATGTCGCGGCCGCGAAGCCCAATCGTCCAACGCCGCTGGATCAGGATCGTTTGCTCGGACTGTTTTCAGGGGAGTCCGTTGGCCGCGACGTGGTGCTGGAGCCTGCGACGCTCGAAGACATGTGCGGCGGGACGCTGATGCAAAAGCCGTCCCTTGAAGTCGTCTACGAAACCATCTGACGGGGCAGGGCGATGGACGATCACGGCTCAGGTCAGTCTTCAGGCACCTGCGAAAAAGTCATCGCAGACGATGCGACGACGGCATTCCAGGCGGATCATGGCGACGGGGTTGGATGTCATGCCGGCAAGACCAGATTGATCGCCTCAGCGCAGGCCGCCGGCATGACGGAAATGCTGGGCCAATACGCTAAAGATTATCCGCAAGGTCCGCACGATCAGCCGCAAAGCATGTGTCCCGCCTTCGGGTCGCTGCGCGTCGGTCTGCGTATGCGCCGCACCGCGACGGTTCTGTCCGGCTCCGCCTGCTGCGTTTATGGCCTGACTTTCACCTCGCATTTTTACGGAGCGAGGCGAACGGTCGGCTATGTGCCCTTCAGTTCGGAAACCCTCGTCACCGGGAAGCTGTTCGAAGATATTCGCGAAGCTGTGCATCAACTCGCAGATCCGGCCTTGTACGACTGCGTCGTGGTTATAAATCTCTGCGTGCCCACAGCCTCGGGCGTGCCGCTGCGTTTGCTGCCGAAGGAGATCGACGGCGTGCGCGTCATTGGCATCGATGTGCCGGGCTTTGGCGTTCCGACCCATGCGGAGGCCAAGGATGTGCTCGCCGGCGCGATGTTGCGCTACGCGCGACTTGAGGCCGAACAGGGGCCTGTGCAATCGCCGCGCGCGCCGCGCGCTGACAAACCGACAGTCTCGCTGATCGGCGAGATGTTCCCTGCCGATCCCATGCAGATTGGCGCAATGCTGGAGTTGCTTGACCTCGCCGCCGGGCCTGTTGTCCCGACGCGCGAATGGCGCGAACTTTATGGCGCGCTTGATTGCGCCGCCGCCGCCGCGATCCATCCGTTTTACGCCGCCTGCGTAAGGGAATTCGAAGCCGCAGGCCGCAGAGTCGTGGGGTCGGCGCCGGTCGGGCATGACGGAGTCGCCGCCTGGCTCGAAAATATCGGCCGCGCCTGCAATGTTCCCTTCGATAAAATCGATGCGGCGAAAGCCCGGCTGTTGCCGGCGATCAAGGGAGCGCTGTCGTCGTCGCCGATTCGCGGGCGCATAACGCTCTCCGGCTACGAGGGCTCGGAGTTATTGGTCGGCCGTCTGCTCGTCGAATCGGGCGCTGATCTTCGTTATGTCGGCACGGCCTGCCCGCGCACGCCCTTCAGCGAGGCCGACCGCGAATGGCTGGAAGCGAAGGGCGTGCATGTGCAGTTTCGCGCCTCGCTCGAACAGGATCTCGCCGCGATGGACGAATTTAGGCCGAATCTCGTCATCGGCACGACGCCGGTTGTGCAGAAAGCCAAGCAGAATGCGACGCCGGCGCTCTATTTCACAAATCTCATCTCGGCGCGACCGTTGATGGGCGTCGCTGGCGCGGGATCGCTGGCGAAGGTCGTCAATACTGCGATGGCCAATCAATCGCGTTTCGACCAGATGAACGAATTCTTTGCCGGCGTCGGCGCGGGTTTCGCCGCCGGCGTCTGGCCCGAGCCGCCGCGCGAGCGACCTGTCACGCGCAAGAAACCGCGCAAGCAGGGCTTGCAGGAGCCGGTGGGGCAAGAACCGACAGAGGCGCCGGCCGCATGCTAGTCCTTGATCACGATCGCGCCGGCGGCTACTGGGGCGCCGTTTACGTCTTCACGGCGATCAAGGGCCTGCAGGTCGTCATCGACGGCCCTGTGGGCTGCGAGAATCTGCCCGTTACATCGGTGCTGCATTACACCGACGCGCTGCCGCCGCATGAATTGCCCATCGTCGTTACCGGACTGTCCGAGGAAGAACTCGGGCGTCATGGCACCGAAGGCGCGATGAAGCGCGCACACGCCACGCTCGATCCCGATCAGCCAAGCGTCGTCGTCACTGGGTCGATCGCCGAGATGATCGGCGGCGGCGTGACGCCGGAGGGAACCGGCATTCAACGCTTCCTGCCGCGCACGATAGATGAGGATCAGTGGCAATGCGCCAATCGCGCCATGAGCTGGCTGTGGAGCGAATATGGGGCGAAGAACGGTCGTGCGCCGGCGCGACGCAAGGCTGCGCCCGGCGACAAGCCGCGCGTCAATATCATCGGTCCCTGTTACGGCGTGTTCAACATGCCGTCGGATCTGGCCGAAATCCGGCGTCTGGTCGAAGGAGTCGGCGCCGAGATCAATATGATCTTTCCCCTTGGCAGCCATATCTCGGACGTGCCGCGCCTTGCCGACGCAGACGTTAACATCTGCCTGTATCGCGAATTCGGCCGTCAGCTCTGCGAGGCGCTGGATCGTCCCTATCTTCAGGCGCCGATCGGTTTGCATAGCACGACGAAATTTCTGCAAAGCCTGGGTGAGGCGCTGGGGCTTGATCCGCAGCCCTTCATTGAGCGCGAGAAGCATACGACGATCAAACCGTTGTGGGATCTCTGGCGCTCGGTGACCCAGGATTTCTTCGGCGCCGCCTCTTTCGGCGTTGTCGCGACGGACACCTATGCGCGTGGTCTGCGGCATTTCCTTGAAGACGAAATGGGTCTGCCCTGCGCCTTCGCGATCGGCCGCAAGCCTGGAGAAAAGACCGATAACGACGCCATTCGCAAGATGATCCGGGATACGCCGCCGCTTGTTCTTTTCGGCAGCTATAACGAACGCATGTACGCCGCCGAGGCGGGCGGTCGCGCCATTTATGTGCCGGCGTCCTTCCCGGGCGCAGTGATCCGGCGTCACACCGGCACGCCTTTCATGGGCTACGCCGGCGCCGTCTATGTCGTGCAGGAGGTTTGCAACGCCCTGTTCGACATGCTCTTCAACATTCTCCCGCTCGGAACCGAACTCGACAGGGTCGAAGCGACGCCGAGCCGGCTGCATCGCGAATTGCCCTGGGACGAAGAGGCGCGGCGGCTTCTGGACGAACGCGTCGAGGCGACGCCTCTTTTGATCCGAATTTCGGCGGCCAAGCGACTGCGGGACGCCGCCGAGCGGGAAGCGCAGCGCGCAGGCGATCGGCGCGTGACGACGGCGCGCGCACAACAAGCGTTCAGATTAATGGATACGGCGCCATGACATACAGGGCGCATGACGCGCGATGGCGTTCGAAGGGCTTTATTGCAAGGAAGGAGAGACCATGACCGCGACAAGCTATGCCTCGCCCGTGATCAGGGGCGAGAAAATGAAGATTTCGCTGTTGTTCAGCGCGCTCTTTCCTTTTTTTCTCGTTGCAGCGGGCGTTTCCCGCGCCCTGGCGATCTCGGGCGACAAATCTGCGGCGGGAAAATCTCTCGTTGGCGAATCCTGGGAGAACTTATCCATTGCGATCTCATACGCGCTGATGGCGCGCGCGATGTTGCAGAGCTTCGCCCGGGATTGATCCGGACGAAACGCCTGTCGCTTCCTTTCAAGGGTGCGATGATTCCGCCGCGTAAGGCGTGCGCGGCAATGTCAAAGGAGGTCATTCATGGCCATCGATAAAGAGAGGAGTTCTCTGTCAGGTCTGACAGAGGCCGAGGCTCTGGAGTTCCATAGTCTCTTCATCAAGAGCTTCCTGATCTTCACCGTCATCGCGCTCATCGCGCATGTGCTGGTGTGGAACTGGCGACCGTGGTTTCCCGGTCCCAAGGGATATGCGCTGCTCGATGGCGTGACCAACACTGCGCATGTCGCGCTGTCGCTTCTCGGCTAACAGGAGTTGGTCATGCACAAGATATGGCTGCTGTTCGATCCCCGCCGCGTGCTCGTCGCGCTGGCTGCTTTCCTGTTTACGCTGGCCTTGCTGATCCATTTCATTTTGCTCAGCACCGACCGGTTCAACTGGCTGGAAGGCCCGCGCGCCCAGAAGACGGGGCAAATCGAGATGACCACGCCGAATTCCTTCGGCTGATATATCCGATGCAGCATCGCGCCGCGGACGGAATCGACGTAACGCATCCGCCCGCGGCTCAGAAACCGGTTTAATTCCCTGGGAGGCGCGGCCATGGCCATGCTGAGTTTCGAGCGAAAATATCGCGTGCGCGGAGGCACGCTCATTGGCGGCGATCTCTTCGATTTCTGGGTCGGTCCGTTTTACGTCGGCTTCTTCGGCGTGACGACGTTCATTTTCGCAACGCTCGGAACGACGCTGATCATCTGGAGCGCGGCGTTGGGACCGACATGGAATATCTGGCAAATCAACATCGCTCCGCCCGATATCAAATACGGACTGGCGCTGGCGCCGCTACGGGAAGGCGGCTTGTGGCAAATCATCACCATATGCGCGGTTGGCTCCTTCGTCTCCTGGGCCCTGCGTGAGGTTGAGATCTGTCGCAAGCTCGGAATGGGCTATCATGTTCCGGTAGCCTTCGGCTTCGCAATCTTCGCCTATGTCTCGCTGGTCGTTATCCGGCCCATGCTGCTCGGGGCGTGGGGATATGGTTTCCCCTATGGCATCATCAGTCATCTCGACTGGGTGTCGAACACCGGCTACCAGTATCTGCACTTCCATTACAATCCGGCGCATATGATCGCGGTGTCGTTTTTCTTCGCGACCTGTTTCGCGCTGTCTCTGCATGGCGCGCTGGTGCTCTCGGCGACCAATCCGCCAGCAGGCGAATCGGTCAAATCGCCGGAATATGAAGATACGTTTTTCCGTGACGCCGTCGGCTATTCGATCGGCACGCTTGGCATTCATCGCCTTGGGCTGTTTCTGGCGCTCGCGGCCGTTTTCTGGAGCGCAGTGTGCATCATCATCAGTGGGCCCTTGTGGACGCGTGGCTGGCCCGAATGGTGGAACTGGTGGCTCAATCTTCCGATCTGGCGATGAGCGTAGGGGAGAAAACCCGTGGCCTATTATCAAAACATCTTTACGCAGGTTCAGGTCCGCGCCGCAGCGCCCGACCCGGGCGTGCCGATCCATAACGAGGATCGAAGCGCCGCAACCTTCTGGCATCTGCTCGGTCGTCTCGGCAATGCGCAGATCGGCCCCATCTATCTTGGTTATACCGGCCTTCTATCCCTGTTGTGCGGTCTGACCGCCTTCGAGATCATCGGCCTTAACATGTGGGCTTCAGTGAACTGGGATCCGGTTCAATTCGTTCGTCAATTGCCGTGGCTCGCGCTGGAGCCGCCCAAACCGCAATATGGTTTGCAGATCCTGCCGCCCTTAAGCGAAGGCGGGTGGTGGCTCATCGCCGGCTTCTTTCTGACCGCATCGGTGCTGTTGTGGTGGTGGAGGATGTATCGTCGCGCGCGGGCGCTGGGTCTGGGCACGCATGCGGCCTGGGCGTTTCTTTCGGCGATCTGGCTTTATCTGGTTCTTGGCTTTATCAGGCCGTTGCTGATGGGTAGCTGGAGCGAGGCGGTGCCCTTCGGGATCTTCCCGCATCTCGACTGGACTGCGGCATTCTCGATTCGCTACGGCAACCTCTTCTACAATCCGTTCCACATGCTCTCCATCGCCTTCCTCTATGGCTCGGCGCTTCTCTTCGCCATGCATGGCGCGACGATTCTCGCCGTCGGTCGCTTCGGCGGCGAACGGGAGATCGAGCAGATCCTTGATCGCGGCACGGCCTCGGAACGCGCGGCGTTGTTCTGGCGCTGGACGATGGGTTTTAACGCCACGATGGAGTCGATCCATCGGTGGGCGTGGTGGTTCGCCGTTCTGACGCCGCTCACCGGCGGCATCGGCATCCTGTTGACCGGAACTGTCGTCGATAACTGGTATCTCTGGGGCGTCGTGCATGGCATCGCGCCGGAATATCCGCATGTCTTTCCGCCTGTGCTGGATCCGGCGCTGGCGGCGGGAGGGACGCCATGAAGACGACCTTTTCCTTGTTGGGCGGCATCGCCGCAACGCTGCTGACGATCGCCATGCTGTTGACGGCGGGCTGGGTGCGGCCGCCGATCCACGGTGAGCAGACCGGTTTCCGCGGCACCGGTCAGCAGCAGCTGATCAGCGCCCAGAATCTGCGCATTCTTCAGGCGGCCAATGCCCTGCCGGAGCCGATCGACAAGGCTTCGTCGTCCGGAGAACGCGCGACCGAGGCCTATAAAAACGTACAGGTTCTGACCGATCTCAGCACCGAGGAATTCAACCGTGTGATGATCGCAATCACGCAATGGGTGTCTCCCGATCAGGGCTGCGCCTATTGCCATAATACGGAGAATCTCGCCGACGACGGCCTTTACACAAAGATCGTCGCGCGCCGGATGCTGCAGATGAATCGCCACATCAATGCGGCTTACACGTCGCATGTGGCCGATACGGGCGTCACCTGCTACACCTGTCATCGCGGCCAACCGGTGCCCAGCAATATCTGGTTCGAGAATCCGGGCGCGCCTCATGCGGGCGGCATGTCGGCGCATAATTACGGTTTCGGACATCCCTCGAAATCGAATGGCGCCACCGGTCTGCCGGTTGATCCGTTCAAGCCCCATCTGCTTGGCGACGAAACCATCAGGGTGGAAGGCAAACAGGCGTTGCCGGCGCTCTCCGGTGCATCGATCCAACAGACGGAACAAAGCTTTTCGCTCATGATCCATATGTCGGAGGCGCTGGGCGTGAATTGCGCCTACTGCCACAACACTCGCAACTTTGGCGGATGGGAAGAGAGCAAACCGCAGCGCGTTGTCGCCTGGCATGGTCTCGCCATGCTGCGCGAGCTCAACGCCAATTATCTCGACCCGCTGAAACCGGTCTATCCGTCAAACCGGCTCGGGCCGCTGGGCGACAGTCCGAAAGCCAATTGCGCCACCTGTCACCAGGGCGCTCCAAAGCCGCTTCTCGGTCAAAGCATGGCGAAAGATTTCCCTGAACTCGGCGGCAAGCCGGCGCCTTGAGCCGGCGCCAAAAAATGCGACAATCCGGCCGACAGCCTCGGCCGGATTGTCTCCCGGATCACGCTCACAGTCCGGATATGCTTACCATTCAACCTTAAAAACGCAGGCCGGCGCGCCAGTCGCCTCGCATCCCGTTTCACGCAAGCTGAGCGCGGGACTGATTATTTCTCCAAACACCCGCTCGATATCGCCGCGAAATAGGCGCACGCCGGCTCATGCGTGCGCAGCAGCCGACAAATCGGCGAGCCTTTCAGGCTCAGGGTCAGCCCCGAAGCGATGGAATAGGCAAACTCCCCGCCGCCAGAATGTTCATTCGGACGGATGAAGAGAATGCGCATGCTGTCCCTTTATCTTCGGTAGGGAGATCAATCATCAATTTTAAATGAGCGTAAATCACGAATGACGCATTTCAGTTTCAATCGCGCGCCGAACGCGCAGCGCATCGTCTCAGACCGCGATGTTTCCGACAAGGTCAAAGACAAGTTGCGCAATCTGCTGTGGCGCTTCTTCATGCGCCAGATGCCCCAGTCGAGGAAGAGTCAGAACGCGCGCATTCGCAACCCGCGCTGAGAGTTTGCGCGCGCTCTGCGGCGGCACGGTTTTATCATTGTCGGCGACGATCAGGTCGAGCGGCAGAAGCAGGCGCGGCAAGTCGCGTTCGAGGGCGTGCAAATCCCAATGCGCCATCATTCCCAGCGCGCCGGCGACATGGACGGGATTGCGCATCAGCCGCTCGTAAAGCGCGGCGCCGCGCGCATCGATCTTCGATCCCGTGCCGTCGAGCAGCCGACGGACGGCGGCGGGCGTGGCGGACCAGGCGAAATAGCGCGGAGCGAATGGATTAAGAAAGAGGCCTTTCGCGAGGCCCGGCAGCAGACGACCGGCCACGCCCTCAAACGGGGTGAGGGCGCCATTCAGCGCAATCACCCGTTCGGGTGCGATGTCGCCATCGAGAACCAGCCGCGCCGCAACGGCCGCGCCAGCCGAATGTCCGATAATGACCGTCGGCGACAGATCCAGAACCTTCAGCAAGCCAGCGACGGCGCGCGCCATGCCTGGAAGTGATTGCGTGCGGGCGTCTGGCGCGGGGGTGAATCCATGACCGGGCAGGTCCGGCGCCACGATCCGGAAGCGATGGGCGAGAAGCGGCGCGAGATCGCGCCAGGAGTGGGTCGCGGCGCCGGTCCCGTGCAATAGCAAGAGGATCGGTCCGTCGCCGAGGATCTGGACATGCCAGTCGACGCCGCCCGCCGCAATCTTCCGGCTTGAGGCGCGGTTCGGCCAGTCGGCGCCGTCCAGTTCGAGGGTGAGCGGGCGATGGGGCGCGAACATGGCGCGCCCGGTTAAGGCGCCGTCGCGGCGGCGCGGACCGCTTCCGACAGTCGCGCCGCGTCGACGAAAGGCAGCCGCAGATAGCGGGCCTTCATGGCCTCGGCGATTTTAAGCGTCGGCGCATCGGCGCCGCTGGCGGCCGGCGATGTGTCAATTGCGATCGCCGCGCATCCTGAAAGACGCAAGCGCTGCGCCGCTTGCAAGGCGTCGACGAGGGCGCGCGCGCGGCCGGGCGCGCCGGTTCTGTCGATGTTGGCCTTGCCGTCAGTCAGAAGGGCGACGAGCGGCGTCATACCTTTCCGGCGGACGCTTTCGGCGAGCGTCGCCGCCATGTCGAGACCATGCGCCAAAGGGGTGCCTCCGCCACCTGGCGTCGCAGCCAGCAGTCGCCTTGCGCGCGCCAGCGCCCGTGTCGGGGGCAACAGAATTTCGGCCCGTTCGCCGCGAAAGATCACGAGCGCCACGCTGTCGCGACGAACATAGCAATCGGCGAGCATCATTTCGATCGCGCCCTTGACCTCGGCCAATCGTCGCATCGCCGACGAACCTGAGGCGTCGACGACGAAGATGGCCACCGTTTCGCGCCGTTCGCGAAATCGCGTGATGCGGAAGTCGTCGGGATGGACGTGGAGGGCTTGTCGCTCTGCGCCAAGGCGTTCGAGCCGGCGCAGGGTCTGCCAGGGCGCGGCGGCGCGGAGCGTGTCGATCAGGGAAAGTCGACCCTCGCGCAATGCGCCGCGTCGCGCGCCGAGGGGGCGGCCGCGGCGCGATGAGACACGCGTCGCGCCGGACTGTCCGGACCGCGGCGACGATCCGCTACGGACGTCTCCGCCTGCAAGACGCGCGAGAATATCCGCCGGCAGAGCGGCGCAGGCGGCGGCGACCACGATATCCTCAGGCGTCTGTCGATTTCGTCCGTGATTGTCGTTTTGCGGGGTATCGGCGGCGCTACCGGATCGAGCGTCCTTTTCCGGCTTGTCGCTGTCCGGCTTGTCGTTGTCAGGCTTGTCGTTGTCTTGCGACGCGTTGTCCTCCGACGCATTGTCCTGCGGCGGCGCGGGGAGGCAGGTCGCACGCGGGGCGAGCACGAAGCGCGCTGCGATTTCCAGATCGATCTCTTCGACGATTGAGGCCGCGCGCAGCGCGCAGGCCGCGCGCGCCACCCTCAGCGCGAGCAAGGGCGCTCTCAGGGAGTCGACGCCAAAACGCGCCGCGACGCTGACGAGCGTCGCGATGGCCTCTGGCGGCGTGGCCACCTTTGCGAGGAGTGCGCGCGCCGCCGCAACTTCAGACGGCGCGATGAGGCCCGGGACGCCGGCCCAGGGCCGCGCGCCGGCAAGATCCAGATGAATCGCGAGACGATCCAGCAGGGCCGCAGGCGGTCGTTCATCATCGCCCTGCCCCTCGTCGAGCGCGACGACGCCAATCCGGGCGTCTTGCCTGGCCGCAAGTCCCTCGCGGGCCAGCGCGATTCCGCCCCTATCCAGCGCGACGGCGATATGCGCGGCGGTTCTGGCGCTTTGTCGCTCGGCCATGGCGAGCACAAGCACGCCGCCATGGCTCCGGGCGAGCAGACCGGTTTCAGCGATTGGCCGTCCGGCGCGAAGGGTTGCGGCGATATCGAGGCCGCCCAGCAGCCGATCATCGGCGATGTTCACCGGGGCGCGGGTCACGGGCGCGGCGATGGGTAAATAGTCACGCAGCAGCGCCAGCCATGCGTCGCGCGCCGGCCCGGGCGCGGCGCGCAGCGACACGCCGGATTGCAGGGGGTCGACGGCGAACAGCGCGGCGGCGAAGGCCAAGCGCCCCCAGGCGTCGTCCATCAGCGCGGACGCGCCGACGGTCATGCGCCGAAGGTCTCTTCAATTGCCCGCGCGACGCGTACGGCGGAGCCGGCTTCGTCCAGAGGATTGCGTCTCAGGCGATGGCCGAGCGCGAAGGGCGCAACTCGCCGCAATCCGGCGTCATCGACGGAGGTTCGGGATTCGAAGGCCGCAAGCGCGCGGGCGGCGCGCAGCAGGGTAAGTTCGCCGCGCAACCCGTCCGAGCCCAGCGCGACGCAAAGCTGCGCCGCTTTTTCCATGACGGCGTCGGGCGCCTCGATCTCGCCGATTCGGCGACGGGCCGCTGCGATACGGCGACGCAGCTTTTGCTCTTCCGGGGCCCAGGCGCGCTGGAAGCGCGCCGGCTCTCGCTCGAATGCGTCGCGCCGTCGCACAACCTCGACGCGGGTCGCGATGTCGGTCGGTGTCTTGACGTCAACGGATAGTCCGAAACGATCCAGAAGTTGCGGGCGCAGCTCGCCCTCCTCCGGGTTGCCGCTGCCGATCAGAACAAAGCGGGCGGGATGCCGGACGCTCAGACCATCCCGCTCAACAACGTTTTCGCCAGAAGCCGCCACGTCAAGCAGCAGATCAACAAGATGATCCTCGAGGAGATTCGCTTCATCAATATAAAGAAAGCCGCGGTTGGCTCTGGCCAGCAACCCGGGCTCGAAAGATTTCTCTCCCCGCGTCAGCGCCCGCTCCAGATCAAGAGCGCCGACGACGCGATCCTCCGTTGCGCCCAGCGGCAGATCAACAACAGGCGCCGGCCGCAACGCCGTCTTCAGCGCCTCTCCCGGGATCGTTTTGCGGCAGGCCTCGCACATCCCGCCCGGCGCTCCGGGGTCACAATTGTAGGCGCAGCCCTCTACGACGCGCAATTGCGGCAACAGCCGCGCCAATGCGCGAACCGCTGTCGATTTTCCCGTGCCGCGATCCCCGAAAACCAGTACGCCGCCGACTGAAGGATCGATCGCGGCGATCAGAAAAGCCAGCTTCATGTCGTCCTGGCCGACAATCGCCGTGAAGGGATAGGGCGCTGAAGGATCGAACCGCGTCGCCGGACTCGTCGGCCGCGGCGGGGAAGGGACGACAGAGACCGGACGCGCAGTGTCGCGCGGTAAGTTGACCTGAAGCGACGTCATCGGCCCCCCGGACCCGTTGGCGACAAGAGCGAAGGACGCTCTATGTGTAATTTAAAGTTTACACCTATAGCCACCTATTGCAAGTCAGGCCCCCGGCCTAGCCTTGGCCCCACGTTCGGCCGCCAATCCTGTTAGCAAGGCCAGCAGACAACCTGTCGCCAGTCGAGCCGCATGTCCTGTTTGTGAAGGCCCGTGTGTCGTTCGCGCGACGAAACGCAACGACGCCGGGAGCCGCCGGACGCCTTAGCTTGCCGACGCCCCGTTCGACCGTCGGGCGCTTATGACTGGCGCGCGTCGTCTGGGGCCGTATCGCCAGCCGTCATGCGCAGGCGAGAAGTCATGCGACTGCTGGCGCTGAAGCAGTCGTCTGGCCAGAAGACGCGCGCTCGCCGCGTCTGTGGCCATCGCATCGGCGCCGACCTGCGACACCAGCCCTGGATTGGCGCGAAACAACGGTCCGCCAACGAGAACGCCGATCGCAGGATTGATCGAGGCCGCGCGCGCCGCCTGAATGGCGCGGCAGAGCGGTTCGACGCCCGAGCCGGCGCTCAAGGTCAGGCCCACGATAGCGAAGCGTTCGTGCGCCACGGCGTCCGTGACATCCTGCGTTCTGCATTCTTTTCGCAGATCGACCTCCCAGGCGGCGTGACGCATGAAACAGGCAACCATATCGAGTCCGAAGTCATGCCGCTCGCCGGCCAGCGAACAGAGCAAAACGCGCTGGCGTCCGTCCGTGCATCCTGGCGCGTAAGCGGCGTTAAATTTGCACAAAACTCGCTGGAGGCGCGCCACGCCGATTGTCACTTCGATGAAGGTGCGACTGTCGTCTTCCCACAGAACGCCAAGATGACGGGCGGCCTCGGACATCAGGCCGAGGAAGAGGGTTTCCTCCGCGTGGCCGCGGTCACGCATCTTTTGGAGATATTGTTCTACGGCGTCGCCGTCATCGTCGATCAGCGTATTGGAGAAGTCGACAATCTCCCGACGACTGAAGGCGCGTTCGGCGTTAGCCCCCGAAAGATCATGATGCAGCAGATGCAGTCGCGGGACGATATCGTCGATGATCACCGAAGCAAGGCGGTCCCGCGTTGGATCGGCGCGTCTCGCAAAGAGCGATTCGGCGTGGTTGCCGCTGTAGGACGCAGGACGTGAGGCTCCCGCATCCATATCGACGTCGTTGCTCATCTTTGGCCCTCGACTCACGATCGACAGCAGAATTTTGTCCACTGTTGGTCGTCGCTCGTTCGCCGGCCTCTCCATTCGAATTTTGCCGCTGGGCGACTTCTCAACTTTAAGGCCGAGGGATCGCTGAAGGCGCGGGCGTTTACGCCCGGAAGCTTCTTGATTTAATCAAGAGTTGTCGAAATGGCCTGAGACTTTTGCGAAGCGCTTTCTCTCCCCGGTCAGAATAAAAGCTCACAAAACGTCAACAGTAAAGCTCCATTGACGCTATCCTCGGAGGCCTCGCGTCTTATGTCATGCTGGACAGACACTCGGCCCTCCGGATAGGCTTTTAGAATCCGCTCGCTACGAGGGCGCCAGGGTGACAGATTCGCGCAACAATTTTTTTTTGTTTCTGATCGCAATCGCTCTCGCTATTGCGGCGCACAATATTCTTGTGCAGACGCACAATCTTGACGTAACGACGGCGCGCGTCGACGATACGCCCATTACCGTGGCGCAAAAGCCAAATCATCCGCCGGCGCCTGCGGTTGTCATTGCGCATGGATTTTCCGGCTCGCAACAGTTGATGGCGCCGATGGCGACGACGCTGGCGCAGAATGGTTATGTCGCCGTCACCTTCGATTTTTCGGGACACGGACGAAATCAACGTCCCATGACAGGCGGGATCAGGAATTTGGCGCAGAGCGCCGACGCGCTGATGGCGGATATCGAAAGGGTTGTCGCCTTCGCGCGCAGACTGCCCGGCGTCGACGGCCGCATCGCGCTCGCGGGTCATTCGATGGCTACGGATCTTGTTGTCCGCGCCGCGCGTCGCGATCCTGGCGTAACGGCGGTCGTCGCCCTTTCTTTTTTCGCTCAGGAGGTCACGGCGACGGCGCCGAAAAATCTGTTGATCGTCGACGGCGCGTGGGAGTCGCAACGCTTGATCGACGCCGGCCTGCGCGCGGTGTCGCTGACGGCGGGAGGCAATGCGCGTCCGGGCGTCTCCTACGGGGATGTTGCGGCCGGCGACGGGCGCAGGCTGGCGCTGGCGCGCGGCGCCGAACATATCGGCGTGCTTTACAGCCAGGATGCGCTCTCCGAAACGGTCGCCTGGTTGAACGCCGTTTTTGACCGCAGCGAGACCGATTTTGTCGATCGTCGCGGCCCGTGGCTGGCGCCAGCTAGCGCCGCGGGCGATTGCGCCTGCGCTGCTGACGCCATTGCTGTTGTGGAAGGCTCCGACAGATTTCATGCCCATTCTGCTTGGCGATTATCTCTCCGCGCACATGGGGCTCTATGGGTTACTGACGGCTGCGGCATTGCGGATCGGGCGCGCCGCCCCCGCAGCCCATACGCCGGCGCCCTTAACGTCGCTTCTCTTCTGTAGCGGGGTGGTTGCGGGATATTATGCGCTGATCCTTGGCGCGCCGCTCGACGCCTATGTGACCTCCTTCGCGCCGACAGCGCAGCGCGCTCTGTTGATGGCGCCGATCTTTGCAGGTTGTGCGGCCTATTTTCTCGCTGACGAATGGATGACGCGGGGACAAGGCGCGGCTTGGGGCGGCTACGCGTTCAGCAAATTCTGCTTCGTCGCCTCGCTGGGGATCGCTGTCGCGCTCAACCCGGGCCGCCTGTTCTTCCTGATCATCATCGCAATCGTGATCGTCATATTGCTGACGGTGTATGGTCTCGTCGGACGTTGGGTCTACGCCCGCACGCGCGATCCCCGGGCGGGCGCGCTCGGCGCCGCCTTCGGACTGGCCTGGGCGATCGCCGTCTGCTTCCCGATCGTCGACTGAGCGTCGCGCGCCGGCGCCGTTTTCCAACGCAACGACAGATCGGCGAGATGCGCGAGCAGGGAGAGCATGAGGCTGCCCGCGATCATGGCTGTCGATGCGCCGGCCAACGCATGGCGCAGGGCGAGGAGCAGAAATGCGCCGGCAAGCAGCGTGCACAGGAAACCGAGCGGCGCAGGACCCGATCCACGAATAAGACGAAAACCCAGAACCGCTATCGCCTCAATCGCGACAAGCATCAAGATGACGTCGATGAGACGCGGATCAGCGAAAATTTCCATCAGACGTTTCCTGCTCGTCGATGTTTGCTTGGCCAATGGGTGCGGAAAGGCTTGTTGAGTTCGACCATCGTCCAGTTCAAAAAACCTGCGAAACTTACCCAGGCGAGGTAGGGCGCGAGCAAGACGCCTGCGAATGTCGAGATGGCGCCGACCGCGATGATCAGCGACACAATGGAAAGCCAGAGAAAGACGAGTTCGACCAGCGCCCAATCCGGCCGGCGCAATTTGAAGAACAAGGGGCTCCACAAAACATTCAGCACGGCGTTGATCAGGAACAGAGCCAGCAGCCAGCGTCGGGCGTCATCGTCGGCGGCTTGTTCCCAGGCGAGCACGCCGCTCGTTGCGGTCAAGAGGAAGATCAACGTCCAGGCTGGACCGAAAAGCCAGTTTGGCGGTCTCCAGGATGGAAAGCGCAAACCCTCGTACCATTCGCCGATTTCCGTCGCGACGCCGCCAAGAACGGCGACGAGCCCAACGATGATCGTCGCAATTGTCACGAGGGTCCATCGATCCGCAGCCAGCGACATCATGTCGACGCCAATCTTAGAAGGTGCGCCAGATCCTTGAAGAAGATACGCGCATGCGCCATCGGATCGCGACGCACCAGCTCCTTGTTCATATAAGCCTCCCATGTGAGGCGCTGAACGTCAGGGTCCTTGCAGATGCTGACGAAAGACTCACGCAAACGGTCGCTGCGATACCAGAAATATTGCATCAGTCCGAGAATGAAGAAGACGTTGCCGTGGGTTTTCATAAAGCGCTTGCGCGCTGTGGCGAGGGCTCCGGCGTCGCCGCTGCGCAAACACGCCTCGACTGCGTCGGCGGCGAGACGGCCGCCCAGCATGGCGTAGTAAATGCCTTCGCCGGACGCCGGCGCGACGACCCCGGCCGCATCGCCGGCGAGCACCACATCACGGCCGTTATCCCAACGCTTCAGCGGCTTGAGGGGAATGGGCGCGCCTTCGCGCCGAACGGTTTGCGTTTCGGCGAGACCGGCGTCGGCGCGCAGATCGCGCACCGATGTCTTCAGCGAGAACCCCTTGCGGGCGCTGCCGGAGCCGACGCTCATCGTATCCCCGTGCGGAAAGATCCAGGCATAAAAATCCGGGGACAAAGCGCCGCGATAATGTATCTCGCAACGATCGGGATCGCTTGTTTCGGATCGGGGCGTCGCGATGACCTCATGATAAGCGAAAACGAATCGCGCCCGATCCGCGCCAGGCACTTCCTGACGCCCCACCTGCGAGAGCGCGCCATCGGCGCCGATTACAAGCCGCGCGCGCAGCGATTGCGTCGCTTCGCAATTATTCTGCCGGTAGATAACGCGCGGCGGGCCATCCGCGTCGCGCTCGATCCTCTCGAAAGCGCCCGTGAGACGGATCGCGCCGGCGTCGGCGGCCCGCTGACGCAGCCATTCGTCAAATTCGCAACGGTCGACCATGCCGACGAAGCCGCCCGAGATAGGCATGTCGACGGCGACGCCTCTGGGAGAGACCATGCGCGCGGAGGCGACGCGGGCTTTGAGCAAATGATCGGGGATCGCAAAATCACGGATGAGGCGCGGCGGAATGGCGCCGCCGCACGGCTTGATCCGACCCTGCTTGTCGACGAGGGCGACACTGTAGCCTCGCCGGGCCAGATCATGCGCGGCTGTCGCGCCCGCCGGACCGCCGCCGATCACCGCTACATCGTAAATCGCGTTCTCTGGCATCACGCGCTCCCTCAAGACGTCGCCGTCGCCGCCCGGCCCGGCGTCGCATGGGCGTCGCGAGTCTGGCGCGGGCTGGAGACACGGCTGGCGAGAACGGCCGAAACGATGAAGAGTCCCGCTTCGCCGACGAAGACGATGGCGTAGGCCGGGAGTGGCGCGCCGAGAAAGAGTTTAGCGAGATCGACGAGGATCGTCGCCACAACGCCGCCGGATCCGAAGGCGATGGCCTGCGCCGCGCCCCAAAGTCCGATGCGGGTCCCCTCGCGCGCTTGAGCGCCCGCTGCGGCGAGGCTCATCATTGAGCCGATCGCGGCGACAGCGAAGGCGCCGTTCGAGACGCCGAGCAGGAACACCGAAACTTTCAGCGTGTTGGAGAGGCCGACGTAACCGCTCGCCGCGATAGCGACCAGCGCAGCGCCGGAAGCGAGACAGCCGCCGACGGTCCACATGCGCAGCGAGCCCAGGCGCGGTCCGCCGATCATCGTCGCCGCCAGCGCAACGCCAATCATTCCGAGCAACACGCCGCCATGTTGCAGGCCCGCCAGTTTGGTGGTCGCGCCCGGCGTCATCCCGAAAACGACGCCGGCGAAGGGTTCAACCAAAAGCTCCTGCATGCTGTAGGCGAGCATCGAAACGAAAATGAAAATGGTGAATTGTCTCGCCTCGGGCTCCCGCCAGACCTGCGCGAAGGCGTCGCGAAAGGACGGTCTGTGGCGTTGCGGGACAGGAACAGGCGCAGCGGTTTCGAGGCCAGTCACCGCCAGCGTCGCGACTGAGAACGCGAGGGCGCAGACGACCCCGGTTACGACAATCAGGCGCTCCTGCGAGAAGGGATCGAGGTAATGACCTGCAATCGGCGCGGTCACGGCGAAGCCGAGGATCATCATCACCCAGACGGTTGTGGCGGCCGCGGCGCGCCGCTGCGGCGCCACGCGGGTGGCGAGCATCGCGAGCACGGAGGTTCCCGCCGCGCCCGCGCCGACGCCGACAAGCAAAAATGCGACTGCTGCGAGCGCAAGGCCGGGCAGGACGTTGGTCGCGGCGAGAGCGGCGCCGAGCGCCGCGCCGACCCCGCCGATCGCCAGCGTTGCGAGGCCGCCAATGATCCATGGAGTACGCTTGCCGCCGACATCGGCGCCATATCCCCAGGCCGGACGCAGGATCTGGATCGCGTAATGAGAGGCGACGAGCAATCCCGGCACGATGGCGGGCAGCGCCAGTTCGACGACCATGACGCGATTGATCGTCGAGGTCATCAAAACGACAATCGCGCCCAAAGCGGTCTGCACGAGTCCCAGTCGGATAATGCCGGACCAGCCAAGCGTCCCCGGCGCGGTCGACCCTTCTACTTGCGATGCATCCGACATCAAGACGATCCCCCTACGAACTCAGGGCGAAAGCGCTGGCCGCCATGCCGAGCACGTAAAGCGTTGTGCCCGTAGCGTTATAAAAAGGGGCCTGCGCGCGCGGATCGTCGAGAAGTCTGCGCATCAATGCAAACTGCCCGAGAAGCAGGGCGGCGACGGCGATTGCATAGACCCCATGCCCCCAACCTGCGAGCAGCGCGATAACGACGATTTGCGGCGCAGCCATCAGCGCACAGGCGAAACGCGCGGCTTCCGTGACGCCGAGTTGCACCGGCAACGAGGCCACGCCCATTCGCCTGTCGCCTTCCACGGATTTGAAGTCGTTGAGGGTCATAATTCCATGCGCGCCGATGCTGTAGAGCAGGGCGAGCGCGATGATCCTGCCGTCAGGAAACGCCGCCGCCATGACGGCCGCGCCTGTGAACCAGGGCAGCCCCTCGTAGCAGATCGCCACGGCGGCATTGCCCCACCAGCCGTTTTGTTTCAGTCGCAACGGCGGGGCGCTGTAGAGCCAGGCCAACAATAATCCGAACACGGCGGCAATAAACACCCACGGGCCCAGCCCTGCGGCGACTACAAGCGACAGAAGCGTCCAGACGCAGCCAATATAGAGGCCCCAGCGTCCCGGGATGCGGCCGGAAGGAATTGGCCGGTCCGGCTCGTTGATGGCGTCGACGTAGCGATCATACCAGTCGTTCACGGCCTGACTGGTCGCGCAAACCAACGGACCAGCAAGCAGGACGCCGGCGATGACGAAAGACCATCGCGAGGCGGGCGACACGCCCGATGAAATCACCCCGCAGCCGAAGGCCCACATCGGCGCAAACCAGGTTACCGGCTTCAAGAGCTCGAGAACGGCGGCTGGTTTCGGCGTCTCCATTCCTAAAGATTATTATTGACGCCCTTATGTGTCAATTCGAATTTACACATGTCATTTTGCTTCTGCAGGAAGCAAGCCTTCTCAATCGGTGGGCGCGCCCGAGTCTTCGTCGTCGAGATCGCCCAGTCCATAGCGCCGAAGCTTGGTGTAGAGCGCCTGGCGGCTGAGGCCGAGCATTTCGGCGGCGGATGCGCGATTGTCCTTGGTGATGTCCAGCGCCGCTTCGATGCACAGACGCTCAATGAGGTCGGTGGTTTCGCGCACCAGATTTTTCAGCGAAACGCGGCCGACGAGATCTGTAAACTGCTCCGCCGTGCGCGGCAGTTCGCGGCCTCCCAGCCGCTCGCGTCCGGACCTTATGTCGTCGGGCCGGATGCAAAAACCAAGGAAGCGCCGCGCGCCATTAGAGACGTCGATCCCCGAAACGTCGACATCGACGATCGTGCCGTGCTCGCCACGCGCCACCGTCGAGAAATGACGCAAAACGCCATGTGTTTGGAGATTGGCGAAGAGCACATCGACATCGACGCCGGGGCGACCAATCCATTTCTCGATCGGCTCGCCCCGTGCGCGCTCCTCCGATGCGAGCTGGACCAGTTCGACGAAAGCGGCGTTGGCCATCAAAATCCGACGGTCCCTGTCGGTGAGAACGAAGGCGTCGGGCATCTGCTCCATGACAAGCATGGCGCCGGCCTTTTCGACGGAGGCCGCCGCGCCGCCATCGACGCGCGAGAGCATGACGATAATCGAACCCGCGCCCTCCTGGCGAAGCAGCGCCCCCGACAGCAACAGCGGCTCCCTGGTTTCGGTGAGGGCGACATGCACATTGTCGACGCGGGGCGCCACCAGTAGGGCGGCGACAAAGGATTGGGCGACACGGCGGCTGGGTTCGTCGAATAATTCGGTGAAGGCGCCGCCGACCAGTTTCTTGACCGGTTTGCCGAGCAGGATCAGGGCTGCGGGATTGGCCTCGACGATGTGATGCGTTTCGGCGTCGATGATGAGAATGGCCTCCGCAGCGAGCTGGAACAACAGACGGTAACGTTTTTCTGCACTGCGGATGCGGGCGTATTCGCGCTCCATTTCCTGCTGCGACCCGGCCACCCTCTGTTGCAGGGCGGCGAAGGCGCGTAAATCGCGGCCGAACGCTACGATCGGACCGCCCGAATGGGTGCGCGCCGCGGCGTAATTCATGGGCAGATCGCCTGCGGAGGTCGGGTGACTGACCGGATGATTGACCTGGCGCCAACGCGGCGGCGCGCCCTTCGCCGCCTCTCGCATCATGGCCTCAATCTTGGGTCGGCTTTCGATCGTCGCCGTGTCGACCCACGGCTTGCCGATCCAGTCCTTGGCCGACGGGGCGCCATTAGCGCCGACCGCGACATCTATGATCACGCCTTTTGTGTCCAGGAGCAGGGTCACGTCGCAGGCGGCGGCGAGAAGCGCGCCGAGATCGTCGGCTTTCAGGCTCTCCGGCCGGGTCCCGGCGGCGGAAAAGCCCGTTGCGGCTGGCGTGGTCATGACGTCGCTCACAACGCAGATCTCGCTTTCTGATTATGAATTTCGACAGGCTGGAAAGTAATCGGTGGTCTTAATGTTGGACATTGGCGTTCGCAATATTGGATCGCCTTTTTCTATATTAAAGATCTTATCTCCTGTTTTCCTCAGTTTGAGGCCGTAGCCAGGAAGGCCGCCGCCGAGAGATCAAAGCCCGCGTCGCACCGCCGTTGGGGCCCCTGACGACGTGGTCGAAGTCCTCAATTTCGCCCCCTGCGCGCCCAAACCGGGACTTGCGTCCCCCCGGTCGTTTCACCCCCGCCTTACGCAAGCAAGCGGGACATGGCTCGACCCTCAGACTCCCCAAGGTAGCGCAAAATCGATCTAATGTCACATAAAGATAACGTCAATTTTAATTGACACATGGGCGCGGCCCGCATTAGATTTAATCCCGGAGCGGAACGGCGGGCCCGCGGGCGTCGAAACCCTCATGACGGCAAGGCGAGGCGTAGAAGCGATATGAGCGAATACCGGCCTCACACATCCCGGGCACTCTATTCGGAGGATGAACGCCGTCGTCGCGATGAAACGGTCTGGACGCTCGTGCAAGGCGTGCTCGCCCCGGTCCAGTTTCTGATTTTTCTCGTCAGCCTCATTCTTGTGCTGCGCTATCTCATGACGGGCCATGGCGAAACGGCCGCGGCCGTCTCGGTCGTGGTCAAGACCTTCGCGCTTTACGCCATCATGATGACCGGCTCGATCTGGGAGAAGGTCGTTTTTGGCCGTTATCTCTTTGCGCCGGCCTTTTTTTGGGAAGACGTGTTCAGCATGCTGGTTTTGGCGCTGCACACGGCCTATCTCGCAGCGCTCGCCCTCGATTGGCTGGAGCCGCGCGGCCTGATGTTTCTCGCGCTGGCCGCCTACGCCACCTATGTGATCAACGCCACGCAGTTCCTGCTGAAGTTGCGCGCGGCCCGGCTCGACGTCGCCGCTCGCGCCAAACCGCACACCAAGCCGCAGACGGAGTGCGCGTCATGAATGCGCTTTCGCCGTTCCCCGCGCCTCTCGGGGGCGCTTGCGACGCCCCGGTTATTCGTCAGGAGCGCGGCCAGCGCGAAGTGTTTTGCGGTCTCACCGGCATCGTCTGGCTGCATCGAAAAATTCAGGACGCTTTTTTTCTGGTTGTCGGTTCGCGCACCTGCGCGCATTTGTTGCAATCAGCCGCTGGCGTGATGATTTTTGCGGAGCCGCGATTCGCGACCGCTATTCTGGAGGATCGCGATCTCGCCGGCGTCGCTGATATCGACGATGAACTTGATGCGGTCGTCGATCGTCTCCTGACGCGCCGACCCGAAATCAAATTGCTGTTTCTTGTCGGCTCCTGCCCGTCCGAAGTGATCAAGATCGATTTGTCGCGCGCTGCCGCGCGCCAGTCGAGGATTCACGCCCCGCGCGTGCGAATCCTCAGCTACTCGGGCAGCGGCGTCGAAACGACCTTCACCCAGGGTGAAGACGCCTGTCTCGCCGCGCTGGTCCCGACGCTTCCGGAAGAGGCGCCCAATGCGCCGCCGTCGCTGCTTGTTGTCGGCGCTCTCGCTGATGTCGTCGAAGATCAGTTCGCCAGGCTTTTCGACGCTCTGGGAATTGCGTCGGTGCGTTTTCTGCCGATGCGACGCGCCGCAAATTTGCCGTCGGTCGGGCCCAACACCTCATTTCTCCTCGCTCAGCCTTTTCTGGCGGATACAGCGCGCGCCCTCGAAGAGCGAGGCGCTCGGCACATCGAGGCGCCGTTTCCGCTGGGAGTCGAAGGCGCGACGCTCTGGTTGCAAGCCGCAGCTCGTGCGTTCGGCGTCAGCGAGGCGCGGTTTCATGCGGCGATCGAAGCCCCCCGCGTCCGCGCCGCACAGGCTCTGACGCATTATCGCGAAGCGCTTGCCGGCAAGCGTATCTTCCTTTTTCCCGACTCGCAGCTCGAACCTGTTCTGGCGCGCTTTCTGTCGCGTGAAATGGGTATGCGGATCATCGAGATCGGCACGCCCTATCTGCATCGTCGTCATATGGCGAGCGAACTGTCGCTGCTGCCGCCGGATACGCCGATCGTTGAGGGTCAGCATGTCGATCGGCAACTCGATCGCTGCCGCGCCGCAAAACCCGACCTCGTGCTGTGCGGGCTTGGTCTCGCCAATCCGCTGGAGGCCGAGGGGTTTACGACCAAATGGTCTATCGAGCTGCTGTTCTCGCCCATTCAGGGTTTCGACCAAGCCGGCGACCTCGCCGAACTTTTTGCGCGTCCCTTGCGTCGGCGCGTGCGGCTGGAGGCGTAGAGCATGCAACTCACCCTCTGGACCTACGAAGGCCCCCCACATATCGGCGCGATGCGCGTCGCAACCGCCATGCGCGATCTGCATTATGTGTTGCATGCGCCGCAGGGCGACACCTACGCCGATCTGCTGTTCACCATGATCGAGCGTCGCGGCGCTCGCCCTCCGGTCACCTATACGACCTTCGAGGCGCGTGATCTGGGCTCCGATACAGCGGAGCTTTTCAAAAGCGCGACGCGCGAAGCCTATGAGCGTTTCTCCCCGCAGGCGATGATCGTCGGGGCGTCCTGCACAGCCGAGTTGCTGCAGGACGACCCCGGCGGTCTCGCCAGGGCGCTCAATCTTCCCTGTCCGGTGATCCCGCTCGAACTGCCAGCCTATCAAAAAAAGGAGAACTGGGGCGCAGCGGAGACCTTCTATCGTCTCGTGCGCAGCCTCGCCGGCGCCAGATGCGAACGCCCGCAACGCACGCGCAAGCTTTGCAATATTCTCGGGCCGACGGCATTGGGTTTCCGATGCCGTGACGATGTGCGCGAAGTCGAGAAACTGCTCGACGGGCTGGGCGTCGAGATCAATGTCGTTGCGCCGCTGGGCGCCAGCACTCAGGATTTGACGCGGCTTGGCGCCGCAGATTTCAACGTTTCTCTCTATCCCGAAATCGCCCACACGGCGGCGCAGTGGCTGGAGCGCGCTCATGGTCAGCCTTGCACCCGAACGATTCCGATAGGCGTCGGGGCGACGCGCGATTTCCTCGCAGAGGTCGCCCGCCTTGCAGGGATCGATCCGGCGCCGGCGTCTCAGAGCGAGGAATCGCGGTTGCCCTGGTATTCGCGCTCCGTCGATTCCACCTATCTCACGGGTAAAAGGGTCTTCATCTTCGGCGACGCCACCCACGCGATCGCCGCGCTGCGGATCGCGCGCGACGAACTGGGTTTTGCGATTGCTGGCGTTGGCACCTATTCACGCGAATTCGCCAGGGAAATGCGCGAGGCGGCCGCGCGCTACGACGTCGAAGCGCTGATCACTGACGATTATCTCGAGGTCGAGGCGAAGGTCGCGGAATTGCAGCCGGAACTGGTGCTCGGCACGCAGATGGAGCGCCATATCGCCAAACGTCTCGGCGTTCCCTGCGCCGTGATCTCGGCCCCCACGCATGTCCAGGATTTCCCGGCGCGCTACGCTCCGCAGATGGGCTTCGAGGGCGCGAATGTGATCTTCGACACCTGGGTGCATCCGCTGATGATGGGCCTTGAAGAGCATCTGCTCGCGATGTTCCGCGACGACGTGGAATTTCACGACGCCGCCGCGCCGTCGCATCTCGGCGGCAAGCAGATGTTGCAAAACCCGTCGGCTTCGGTCGTCGCCAGCGACATCGTCCTCTCCTGGGCGGCGGACGCCGAACAGGAACTGAAGAAAGTGCCATTCTTCGTGCGCGGCAAGGCCCGACGCAACACCGAGAAATTCGCCGCCGAGAACGGCCTTGCGATCATCACCGTCGAGACGCTCTATGACGCAAAAGCCCATTTTGCCCGCTGAGCCGACGGCCCTCAGGGTCGTCATCGTGACCATGGATACGCATGTGGCCACGGCGACGGATCGCGCCCGTCGCAAGCTCGCGGCGGAGATGCCCGGGTTGTCGTTAAGCGTTCACGCCGCGTCGGAATTCACCACCAGCCCCAGAGCCCTCGAAGCTTGCCTCGCGGCCATCGCCGAAGGCGACATCATCGTGAATGCGATGTTGTTTCTCGAGGATCATTTCAAGCCCTTGCTCGGGGCGCTCGCGGCGCGTCGCGATCATTGCGACGCCATGGTGACGATCATGTCGGCCGGCGAGGTGGCGAAGTTGACGCGCATGGGCCGCTTCGACATGAGCGCGCCGACTTCGGGTTTCATGTCGCTGCTCAAGCGCTTGCGCGGCAACAAGACCAGGAGCGATACGGCCGGCGCCGCGCAAATGAAAATGTTGCGCCGGTTGCCCAAGATACTTCGCTTTATTCCCGGAGCCGCCCAGGATGTGCGCGCCTATTTCCTGACGCTGCAATACTGGCTGGCCTGTTCTGACGAGAATATGGCGAATATGGTGCGCTATCTCGTCGATCGTTACGCCAATGGACCGCGGCGCGCGCTGCGCGGAAGCTTGAAGCCCGCGCCGCCTGTCGAATATCCGGATATCGGCCTTTATCATCCCGATTTGCCAGGACACGTCTGCGACAGCGTCGAACAACTTCCTGCGCCATCCGGCGGCGGCAAGGCGACCGTCGGTCTTCTGGTTCTGCGCTCCTATGTCCTCGCCGACAACGCCCGCCATTACGATGGCGTCATCGCCGCCATGGAGGCGCGCGGCCTGAGAGTGATCCCGGCCTATGCGACAGGGCTCGACGCGCGTCCGGCCATTGAAAAATATTTCCTGCGCGATGGACGTCCGGTCATCGACGCGCTCGTATCGCTCACCGGTTTCTCGCTCGTCGGCGGTCCCGCCTATAATGACGCCCGCGCGGCGGAAGAGATTCTCGCCAGGTTGGATGCGCCCTATATCGGCGCGCATCCCGTTGAATTCCAGACAATGAATGATTGGCGCGACTCCGATCGCGGCTTGCTGCCTGTCGAGGCGACGGTGATGGTGTCGATCCCGGAACTCGACGGCGCGACCGGGCCGATGGTGTTTGGCGGACGTCCGCAGACAGCCGGCGGCTGTTCCGCCTGTGCGCGAAATTGTGTCTTCCCGGAAAGCGAAAGCGCCCGGGACATGCAGGCGTGCGCCGAGCGCGCGGAGATGCTGGCGGCGCGCGTCGAGCGATTGACGCATCTGCGACGGTCGGACCGCGCGGCGCGCAAGGTGGCGATCGTTCTGTTCAATTTCCCGCCGAATTCCGGCGCTACGGGTTCCGCCGCCTATCTCTCGGTGTTCGAATCGCTTCATCGAGTGCTGCTGGAGATGCAGCGCGGCGGTTACGCCGTCGAGCCGCCGGCGTCGGTCGAAGCGTTGCGCAAAGCGGTGGTCGAGGGCAACGCGCAACGCCATGGCGCACAGGCCAATGTTCACGCGCGCGTCACGAATGATCAGCATGTCCGCAGTGAAACCTGGCTCGACGAAATCGAGACGCAATGGGGACCGGCTCCCGGCCGACTGCAGAGCGACGGAGCCTCGATTCACATCTACGGCGAACGCTTCGGCAATGTCTTCGTCGGGGTTCAGCCGGCCTTCGGTTTTGAAGGCGATCCGATGCGCTTGCTTTTCGAGAAGGGATTCGCGCCGACGCATGCGTTTTCGGCATTCTACCGATGGGTCAAAGAGGATTTTGGCGCCGACGCCGTGTTGCATTTCGGAACCCATGGCGCGCTCGAATTCATGCCTGGCAAGCAGACCGGTTTGACCGGCGATTGCTGGCCGGACAGACTCATCGGCGCCCTGCCGAATTTTTATCTTTATGCGTCCAACAATCCTTCGGAGGGCGTCCTCGCCAAGCGTCGATCGGCGGCGACGCTGGTCAGCTATCTGACGCCGCCTGTCGCTAACGCCGGGTTATACCGCGGGCTCGTCGATCTCAAAGCCTCACTCGATCGCTGGCGCTCGGTCGATCCCTCGGCGACGTCAGAGCGCGGCGAGCTTGCGCGTCTCGTTCAGACGCAGGCCGCCGCCGTCGATCTGGCCGTCGCCGAACCAATCTGGGGCGAAGAAGCCGCCGGCAACATCGCAAATCTTGTCGACGCCCTGCTCGAACTCGAATATGCCCTGATCCCGCACGGGTTACATATCGTCGGCGAGCCAATGTCTCAGGAAGCCCGCCGCGACATGTTGCTCGCCTTAGCAGAAACGGGTCCGTCGCCGGAAATCGACAAGGAAATGTTGGCGGCGCTGATGGCTGGCGCTTCGCCTGAAACGCTCTCGCCGGATACCTTGACGCGCGAGACCTTGCGCAAGCTCGCCAAGGCCGACGCGTCGCTTGCCATTGATCACGAACTCGCCGGACTAATGCGCGCGCTTGATGCGCGCTTCGTAAGGCCGGCGGCAGGCGGCGATGTGTTGCGGACCCTCGATGTTTTGCCGACGGGTCGGAACCTCCATGGTTTCGATCCCTTCCACATCCCCAGCGCCTTCGCTGTCCGCGACGGCGCCCGTCAGGCCGACTGTCTTCTCGATCGTCATCTCCAGCAGGGCGGCGCCCTGCCGGAGACGGTCGCGCTCGTGTTGTGGGGAACGGATAATCTTAAATCCGAGGGCGCGCCTATCGCCCAGGCGCTGGCGCTTCTCGGCGCCGAGCCGCGGTTTGACGGCTATGGGCGCCTTGCTGGCGCGGCGCTCACTCCGCTGGAGAAGCTCGGTCGGCCGCGCATTGATGTGATGATCTCCCTCTCCGGCATTTTCCGAGATCTGTTGCCGTTGCAGGTGAAGCTGCTTGCCGAAGCCTGTCTCCTGGCCGCATCCGCCGACGAGCCGGTCGAAAGCAACTTCGTTCGCAAACACGTCCTGGCCTTCATCGAAGCGCATGGCGGCGACATGGAGACAGCGGCGCTACGCGTCTTCGGCAATGCCGACGGCGCTTACGGCGCGAACATCAATTCAATGATCGACGGCGGCGTATGGGAAGACGAGGACCAGCTCGCCGAGGCCTATCTGCGCCGCAAGGGCTTCGCCTATGGCGTCGCAGGCAAACCGACGCGACAAAACGAAGTCTTGCAGAGCGTGCTGTCGGGGGTGGATCTCGCCTATCAGAATCTCGACTCTGTTGAACTCGGCGTCACGACAATCGATCATTATTTCGACACGCTCGGCGGCGTGAGCCGCTCTGTCAAGCGCGCCAGAGGCGAGATGGCTCCGGTCTACATCGGCGATCAGACCAGTGGCGAGGGCGTTGTGCGCACGCTGAACGAGCAGGTCGCCCTTGAGACGCGCACCCGCGCGCTCAATCCAAAATGGTACGAGAGCATGCTCAGACACGGCTACGAGGGCGTCCGCCACATCGAGTCGCATGTGACCAATACAATGGGCTGGTCGGCGACGACCGGTCAGGTCGAGCCATGGGTCTACCAGCGTCTGACCGAAACCTATGTGCTTGACGCAGAGATGCGGCAGCGCCTCGCCCGACTCAATCCGGTGGCGTCCGTTCGCATCGCCAATCGGCTGATCGAGGCGCACCAGCGACATTACTGGACGCCTGACGAGACAACGCTCGAAGCGCTTCAGCAGGCCAGCGAGGAGCTGGAGGATCGTCTTGAAGGCGTAACCGAGGAGATTGCGGCATGAACATCCCGATCCGCAAGCCTGTCGAGCGCGACTCGTTCCAGGTCGAAATAGATCCCAATGTTCAGATCGGGACGGCGAAAGTCTTCGCGATCTATGGCAAGGGAGGCATTGGCAAAAGCACCACCTCGTCCAATCTCTCCGTCGCCTTTTCCAAATTGGGAAAACGCGTATTGCAGATCGGTTGTGATCCCAAGCATGACTCGACATTCACCCTGACCAAGCGTCTCGCGCCGACTGTGATCGATGCGCTTGAAAGCGTGCAATTTCATTCAGAGGAACTGCGCGTCGAGGATTTTGTCGTCGAAGGCTACAATGGCGTGATGTGCGTCGAAGCCGGCGGCCCGCCGGCCGGCACGGGTTGCGGCGGCTATGTCGTCGGTCAAACGGTCAAGCTTCTCAAGGAGCATCATTTACTTGAGGATACGGATGTCGTCATCTTCGACGTGCTGGGCGACGTCGTCTGCGGGGGGTTCGCTTCTCCGCTTCAACACGCCGGTCGCGCCCTGATCGTCACGGCGAATGATTTCGACTCGATTTTCGCGATGAACCGCATTGTTGCCGCGATCCGCGCCAAATCGAAAAATTACGAGGTGCGGCTCGGGGGCGTCATCGCCAATCGGAGCGCCGGGACCGACGAGATCGACCGCTACAATGCAGCTGTCGGACTGAGACGCGTCGCCCATTTTCCCGATCTCGACGTCATTCGTCGCAGCCGGCTCAAGAAATCGACGCTCTTCGAGATGGAGCCGTCGCCTGAACTCATCGCCGTGCAGGAGGAATATTTACGCCTCGCGCAGGAGCTTTGGGACGGCTACGAACCGATCGACGCAACGCCGATGAAGGATCGCGAACTCTTCGAATTTCTGGGGTTCGATTGATGACCACGCCAAGCTATGTCTCAAGACGCGGCGAACTCGAAGCCTATTTCGACCGCACCGCCGTCGACGCCTGGAAGCGCCTGACCTCCGACGCGCCGGTGAACCGTATCCGCGCGACGGTGCGGGCGGGTCGCGACGCCATGCGCAACAGGATCCTGTCGTGGTTGCCGCAAGACATGCGCGGTCTGCGGCTACTCGACGCCGGCTGTGGCACGGGGGCCCTCGCTATTGAGGCGGCCCGCCGCGGCGCCGAGGTTGTCGCAGTGGATCTTTCGCCGACATTGATCAGTCTTGCCCAAGAGCGCGCGCCGCGTGATCTCGGCGCGGGCGGCGTAACATTCGTTGTCGGCGATCTTCTCGATCCCGCTTTCGGCCGATTCGATCATATTGTCGCCATGGATAGTCTGATCCACTACGAAGGCGCCGATATCGCTCGCACCCTTGCCGCGCTGGCCCTTCGCGTCGAAGGGTCGCTTGTTTTCACCATCGCGCCGCGGACCCCAGCGCTGACGGCGATGCACGCCGTCGGCAAACTTTTTCCGCGTGGAAATCGTTCGCCGGCGATCGCGCCCATCGCGCTCGCCACGCTTGAGCGTCAGATGAGCCAGCACGCGGCGCTGGACGATTTGCAGATCGGGAAATCAGAAAAAATCGTCAGCGGCTTCTATATTTCGCAAGCTGTGGAGGCGCGTCGAAGATGAACCGCGCCAGCGCAGCGCTCATTCGCCGCCTCATGCAGAGCGGTCCGGGCATATTGCCTTTCGCCGATGCCGGTTCGGCTGAATTGCCTATGCCGCGTCTACTGCGTTTGTCCCTGTTTCAGGTGACGGTGGGCATGGCGGCGGTGCTGCTGATCGGTACGCTTAATCGCGTGATGATCGTGGAATTGGGCGTTCCATCATGGCTGGTTGCGCTGATGTTGTCGCTGCCGCTGGTTTTTGCGCCGTTTCGGGCCTTGATCGGTTTTCGCTCCGACACGCATCGCTCCGTGCTGGGCTGGCGGCGCGTTCCTTACATCTGGTTCGGCACGCTAATGCAATTTGGCGGCCTCGCCATCATGCCGTTTTCGCTGCTCATTCTCTCCGGAGACACCACCGGACCGATCATTATCGGACAGGCGGCGGCGGCCCTCGCCTTTCTGCTTGTCGGCGCGGGGCTTCATACGGTGCAGACGGTCGGGCTCGCGCTCGCGACCGATCTCGCCCCGGCGGAGAATCGCCCGAGCGTCGTCGCATTGCTCTGCGCGATGCTGCTCGCTGGAATGGGCGCCAGCGCTCTCGCCTTTGGCGCTCTGCTCGCCAACTTCTCTGCGATAAGACTCATTCAGGTCGTTCAGGGCGCTGCGGTCGTGACCATCGTTCTGAACTGCGTCGCGCTCTGGAAACAGGAAGCGCGCGGCGCCCTTGGGCCGGTCGAAGAGGTCGATTTTGGTGACGCTTGGCGGCGCTTTGCAACGACCGACCGCGCCCGCCGACGGCTGCTCGCCACGGCCCTCGGCGCCGCCGGCTTCAGCATGCAGGATATCCTGCTTGAACCCTATGGCGGACGCGTGTTGCATTTGCCGGTGGGCGTGACAACGGCGCTTACGGCGATGCTTGCGCTGGGCAGCGGCGTAGGGCTCGCCATCGCTGCGCGTTGGCTTGCGCGCGGAGCGGATGCGCATCGCGTCGCCGGCGTCGGGGCAATCGTTGGCGTTATCGCCTTTTGCGCGGTCATCTTCTCTGCCCCAGCCGACTCTTCGGTTCTTTTTGCGCTGGGAGTCGCGCTCATCGGCATGGGTGGCGGTCTCTTCGCCCATGGCACAATGACCGCCTCCATGGAGACGGCGGCGCCGAAGGACCGCGGACTCGCGCTTGGCGCCTGGGGCGCAGCGCAAGCGACCGCCGCAGGTCTCGCCATCGCCGTGAGCGGTTTTCTCAACGACGCCGCCGCCACGCTCGCTGCGAGAGGCGCTTTGGGCGAAGCGCTCATCGATCCGGCGACAGGTTATGGAATCGTCTATCTCGTCGAAATTCTTCTTCTGCTCGCCACCGTCGTAGCGATCGGGCCGCTCGTCCGCTTTGCGAGGGTGGATGGCGAGAAAACGGAGGAGTTTGAGATGATCAGTTCACCCAGCTTCAATTCGGGGGTAATGCGATGACGCGCGGAGCCATCACCAGCCACATCGATGTGGCGCAGGTTGTTCTTTACGCTTTCTGGATTTTCTTTGCCGGCTTGATCTTTTACCTGCGGCGGGAAGATCGTCGGGAAGGCTATCCGCTGGAGTCAGAGGACCTCGGCGTCGGCGATCGTGGTTTTCTTCTCATCCCCGATCCCAAGACATTTTTGCGCGCCGACGGATCGGTCGTGCAAGCGCCAAACTTCGACTCGCGCGACACGCGCCCCCTCAACGCCGTCAAGGTTGCCCCCTGGCCGGGCGCGCCGCTAACGCCCGAGGGCGACCCGATGCTGGCGGCGGTTGGGCCCGGCGCCTATGCGATGCGCGCCGATGCGCCCGAGAAAACCCACGATGGACGCAATGTCATCGCACCTCTGCGCATCGCCACCAATTTCGCCATCGCCAGCGAAGACGTCGATCCCATCGGCATGGATGTGATGGCGACGGATCGAGATGTGGTCGGTAAAATAAAAGACGTCTGGATTGATCGTTCAGAGAGCATGGTCCGTTACTATGAAGTCGCGCTGGAGTCCGGCGCCAATGTGTTGTTGCCAGTCGCTTTCGCTAAAGTCGAACCATCGAAAAGCAGGATCAAGGTTGAGGCGATCCTCGGCGGGCAATTCGCCAATGTTCCGCTCACGCGCGATCCCGACAGCGTGACGCTTCGCGAAGAGGATATGATCGCCGCCTATTATGCAGCCGGCACGCTTTACGCCACGCCTGCCCGCACGGAGCCGCTACTGTGAAAACCATCAACCTTGAAAAACTCCTGCCGGAGGATATCCCTCCTGGCGAACGAATTCTCTGGTTTGGAAAGCCGGACTGGATCGTGCTGTTTCGTAGCGCCTATCGCGCCGATCTCATTGCCGTTTATTTTGTGCTGCTTGCGATGTGGAGCGCCATCGAGGCGTCAGGCCTTGGAGCCGTTGCCTCGATGATGGCCGCCGCGCGGTCGTTGGGGATCGGACTGGCGGCGCTCGCGCTGCTTGCGGTGCTCGCATGGAGCTCCGCTCGTACGGCGCTGTTCGTCATCACCTCCCGGCGCGTCGTCATGAAGGTCGGCGTGGCCTTGCAGGTTTTTTATAATCTGCCGTTCTCGCGGATCCGCAATGCGGCTTTGCGTATCGACAAGGACGGCTCGGGCGAAGTGGCGATACAGCTCGCCCAGGGCAAACCCATCGGCTACCTGAATCTCTGGCCCTTTGTAAGGCCATTTCATTTCGCCGATCCCGAACCTGCGCTGCGCGGTCTGGCGCAAGCCCAGCAGGTCGGCGACATTCTGGGACGCGCACTGGCCGCAGCGGCGCAGGAGCGCGGCGATGGCTTCAGCATCGAGCCCGACAAAACCACGAGCGCGAGACAAACCTCGGTTGCGACGGGCGATCCTGTCGCCGCCTGATCGAGAAAGGGGTTCATCATGAGCCATGAAACTTTAGGCGATCGTCGACGCGGCCATCATGATGGCGTGCCGCGCGGGATTTTATTCGGCGCTGCGTTACTTGTCGGGTTCACGCTTCTCACGGCCGGTCTGGCGCGTCGGATCGATGTCGGCACCTTGCACATGCCGGCGGCCAGCCCTGTGGATCGTTTTGCGCTGCGCTTCGAGGATCGAGCCGACGGCTCGGTCGCCGTGCGCGACGCCAGCGACGATCGTGAGGTCTTTGTCGTGCAACCGGGGACATATGGGTTCATTCGTTCGACATTACGCGGGCTGGCTCGCGAGCGCCGCCGCGCAGATTTCGACGCTACAACCCCCTTTCTGCTGACACGCTGGAACGACGGCACTGTCTCGCTTGAAGACACGACAACCAACAGGCGCGTGAACCTCGACGCCTTTGGACCCGATAACGCGCGCGCCTTCGCGCAGCTTTTCGACGAAAGGCGACGCAAGCATTGAGCGTAAGTTATAAGATCAAGCAAGCCATCAAAATATGATGAGAACGCTATGAGCACGAACTGGTTTTTTCCGCTGTTGCGTCAAACCTTCGAGGCGCCCTGCACAGTCGAAATCGGCCATACCGCCGAAAGCCTCTTTGCGCATGTCGTTATCGACGGCGACTTCGAGATCCGGCCCGGCGATCGCGTTCTTGTGCAAAACGCCCCCAAGGAGACACCCTTCGGTTATCGTGTCACTCTTGCCCGTCGCGCCACCATCATTCGCGCCGGGCTGATAGAGAGGCTCTGGACGCGCCTTTGCGGAAACTTCGAACTCACCGAACTCTACGATGTCAGCTTTACGAACAGGAGAGCGTTATGACTGCGCCCCTAAAACATAACGTCTCTCCCGAGGCGACCCGTATCGCACAGGAAAGCACGCTTCTGAGTCCGCGTTTCTACACAACGGATTTTGAAGAACTCGACAAGACAGACGTTTCCGCCGTCCGCAAGGAATGGGACGCTCTGATGGAGGAAATGCGCTCGGACCCCAATAGCGAGCACTTTCGGCGTACGGAGGAATTTGACGCGGATTTTGTTTATCCAGAGACGCTCGACAAGGAGTTTCGTGATTTTCTTATCAGTTCGATCACCGCAGAATTCTCAGGTTGCGTGCTCTATGCCGAGATGAAAAAGCGCGCTCATAACGAGGACATGAAAAATCTTTTCGCCTATATGAGCCGGGACGAAGCACGCCATGCCGGCTTCATCAATGACACCTTGAAGGATTTCGGCATCGGCGTCGATTTGAGTTTTCTGACCAAAACCAAGAAATACACTTTCTTCAAGCCCAAATTCATTTTCTACGCCACCTATCTATCCGAGAAGATCGGATATGCGCGCTATATCACCATCTATCGTCAATTCGAGTGTCATCCGGAGCGGCGGTTCCATCCGATCTTCAAATGGTTCGAGAAGTGGTGCAACGATGAATTCCGCCATGGAGAGGCTTTTGCGTTGTTGATGCGCGCCGATCCAAAGCTGATTTCGGGCTATAACGTCTACTGGATCAAGTTTTTCCTTCTTGCAGTCTTCGCCACGATGTATGTTCGCGATCATTGTCGGCCGGCATTTCATGCGGCTCTGGGTATTCATCCGGACGAATACGACTTCAAGGTCCTGCATTTGACATCCGAGATATCGAAGCAGGTATTTCCGATCACGCTCGATCTCGATCACCCCGCTTTCAAGGTGGGGCTGGATCGCCTCGTCGAACTTGAGCGCGCGATCGCTCAGGCCAAAGAGCAAGGCGGCGTCGCTGGACGCATCAAGCAGGCGGGGCTGGCGGCGATGGCGGCCCTCACCTTTGCGCGTCTTTATCTTCTGCCTGCGAAATCAAATGCGCTGCCGGCGGAAATCCGCCTTGCGCCTGTTTGGTGAGGGGTGTTTGATGTTGGTATACGCGACCCCGATAATTGCGACGCTGTTGATCTGGTGGGCAAGCACCGGGGTTATTTTATATCTCGACGGACTTTCGCGCCGCACTTTCGGCTGGAGTCTCGCCGGCGCAACAGCGCTTTTGCTGATCGCGTTCTGGGGCATGTTGTCGACTCGCGGCGAAACCAGCGCCGCCTCGGCCTATTGCGCCTTTTGTTGTGGGCTGATGGCCTGGGCCTGGCAGTTGATCAGCTATTACATGGGTTTCATCACCGGCCCCAACCATTCGCCCTGTCCTGAGCGATTGAAGGGCTGGGGTCGCTTTGTCGCGGCGGTGCGCACAAGCCTTTATCACGAAATTGCGATCATCATCTGCGCCCTGGCCTTGCTATGGATGTCCTGGGGCCAGCCAAACCAGATCGGTCTGTGGACCTATCTTATTCTGTGGTGGATGCACACCAGCGCAAAACTCAATCTCTTTTTCGGCGCGCCAAATTTGAGCGAAGAACTGTTGCCGGCGCATTTGCGCTATCTCGTCACCTACATGCGGCGGCGGCCAATGAATCTTTTCTTTCCGGTCTCGGTCACCGCCTCGACGGTCGTCACAGTGACCGTCGCGCAGCAGGCTCTTGGAGCGACGACGCCATTCCAGCTTGTCGGTTACACCATACTGGCCACGTTGATGGCGTTGGCTGTTCTCGAGCACTGGTTCCTGGTCGCGCCGTTACATGCGAACGCCCTCTGGTCATGGGGGATCAAGGACGAAAAGACGGCGAAAGGCCTCGATCGGCCAGAGGTCGATACGATGAGTGTTTCCGTGATCGAGGCTACGAGGGCCGCAAGCTGAGTCAAGCGCCAGGCAGTCGCCGGCGCTGAGATGAAAAAGAACAATAGGCGATGGAGCGTCTTATGAACCCGATGACATTGTCCTACGATCGGCACTTCGATGCGGCGATCGCGCGATTGAAACAGGAGAACCGTTATCGGGTTTTCGCCAATCTGGAACGCGACGCGGCGCGATTTCCGCAGGCGCTGTGGCGACCGGAGGGCGAGGAGCATTCTCCGCGCGAAGTAACTATCTGGTGCTCCAACGATTATCTGGGCATGGGCGGACACCATGCCACGCTAACCGCCGCGCGCGAGGCTCTTGATCGTCATGGCGCCGGGGCGGGGGGCACCCGTAATATCTCGGGAACCCATAATCCGATCGTCGAACTGGAGGCTGAACTGGCCGATCTCCATGGAAAGGCTGCGGCGCTGGTGTTCACATCGGGATGGATCTCGAATCTCGCCGGCATCTCGACGATCGCCTCTCTGTTGCCGAATTGTTTGATCCTCTCCGATGCGCTGAATCATAACTCCATGATCGAAGGCGTACGACGGTCGGGATGCGAAAGATGGATCTGGCGTCACAACGACGTCGGACATCTTGAGGAGCTTCTCAAGACCGCCGGCGAAGACCGCGCCAAACTGATCGTTTTCGAAAGTCTCTACTCCATGGACGGCGATATCGCTCCCGTGGCGGAGATCGTCGCTCTTGCCGAGAAATACAACGCCCTGACCTATGTTGACGAAGTGCACGCCGTTGGCATGTATGGCGCGCGTGGCGGAGGCATCTGTCAACGCGAGGGCCTCGAAAGTCGGATCGATGTGATCGAAGGCACGCTCGCCAAGGGCTATGGAGCGCTCGGCGGTTATATCGCCGCCAGTCCGGCGATCATTGACGCCGTGCGCAGTTACGCCCCGCAATTCATTTTTACCACAACGCTTCCGCCGATGGTTGCGGCCTGCGCCCGCGCCGCCGTGCGCCATCTCAAGCACTCGGTCGAGGAAAGGGCCAGACATCAGCACATGGCGCTGCTTACCAAGCACGCCTTGCGCGCCGCCGGCCTGCCGGTGATGGACAATCCCTCCCACATCGTGCCGGTCATGGTCGGCGACGCGGAGCGTTGCCGGGCCGCCAGCGATCTGCTTCTGCAACGTCATGCGATCTACATCCAGCCAATCAACTATCCGACTGTGGCGGTTGGAACGGAACGCCTGCGGATCACGCCCACGCCTCGCCATGACGAGGAACATGTTGCGGAACTGGTCGAGGCTATGGTCGACGTATGGTCTACGCTCTCCTTGCCCTTTACCGAGTCCGCCGTGATCCCCCTGCGGCCCCGCCCGTCCGCCGCGCAGGGGCATTGCTCTTATGTCGATATGAAAAAAGCTGCGGAATAACCAGGCGTTCAGGCGCGCATCTGATGCAGGTTTAGCTCTTGCAGAAGTGGTCTCGGGAACTGACGGCGGCGCGTGATGGCGTAGAAGGTCTCCCTGATCTCGGGTAAGGTGCAATACTCAACGAGCGAGCCGTTGGCGAGTTCGTCCACCACGACGACAGGCGGCGCCAGTACGAGCGAAAACCCTTCTCGAGCGATTAATCTGAGCATGGCCATGTCGTCGACCTCCGCGATGAATCCCGGTTGAGTCTCGTGAAACTCAAGTAGCCTCTCGAATGCGGCGCGAATGCCGCTGCCCCGGCCGGGAACCGCGACCGATATTCGGGTCAAATCTGCGGGAAAACTGAATTTGCCCTTTTTCAGGGCCGGGACGCCAATGAGGCTAACTGATTGTTCGGCGATGAGCGCGCTCTGCCAGTCTTCATCCTGATCCTGTATGGCCGGTTGGTTCGCCAGGACAATATCGAGGTTGTGATCACGCAGCCGGGAGAGCAGGTCAGGAAAGGCGCCCGACTGGATGATTACCTCAACATCGCTGCGGCCGAGCAGAGGCCGCAGGAATTCGATCTGAAAATTGCGTGAAAGCGTCGAAACTGCGCCGACGCGAAGCACCTGTCGCTTGTCTGGCCCGAGTCCCTTCACCGTGCTGAGAAACTCATCGCCCAATTTGAACAGGGCGTTTGAATAACCAAGAGCGATCCGGCCCGCCTCGGTCAATTGCAGGGTGCGGCCGCGGCGCTCGAACAGGTTCTGTCCAAGTTGCTCCTCCAGGGCTTTCAGCTGAATCGACAGGGAAGAGGGTGACACGTTCAGCCGACGCGCAGCGCGGGTCAGGCTGCCTTCATTGGCGATCGCCCAGAAATATCGCAGGTGATGATAATTCAGATAGGCCATGCCTTGTTCTATTTTATAGAACAGAAATTATCAATATTTGAATTTTATTAAATAATTAAATCCTCCTAGTCTCCGGCGATCGAATTGTCAGGAGATCTGCGAATGCATCCTCTCACCTGGTTGACCCTTCTGGCCCCAGGCGGGCTTCTCGCCGTCAGCATGACGCCGGGCCGTCTGGCGGCTGCCCATCCCCGCCTGATCTCGACCGCCGGTCTGTGCGCCGGCATTCTCAGTCTGTTGGTTGCATTTGTTGTGGACGTCGCGGTTGCGATACATGGCCCTGTATGGACGCAAGTGGCGGGTTTCGCCGGAATTGGCGCCAGCCTTTACTTCGATGCGCTTTCGGCGGCGATGTTCACACTGGTCTCCTTCATCGGCGTGATCGTCCTTCTTTACAGCCGCAACTACCTCCACGGCGATCCCGGTCAGGGCGCGTTTTATAAGGGGCTGGCTTTCACGCTCGCCTCCGTGCTCGCCATCATTTCAGCCGGGAATTTGGCTTTCCTGATCATCGCCTGGATTGCAACCAGCCTCGGACTCAACGCCCTCCTGCTTTTTTACCCCGAACGTCCGGCGGCGCAGCTAGCCGCCAAAAAGAAATTCATCGCCAGCAGGCTCAGTGAATTCTTCCTTTTTTGCGCGGCGTCGAGCCTTTGGTCGAGTTTCGGCACATTGGCCTTTCCAGAGCTTTTCACCGCCGCCCGAACGGCCGCGGCCGCGGGACAGGCGTTTAGCTTGACCTTACCGGCGATTTTCATCGTCATCGCTGCGCTTCTTAAATCCGCGCAGTTGCCTTTCCATGGCTGGCTCGTGGAGGTGATGGAGACGCCGACGCCTGTTTCGGCGCTTTTGCACGCCGGCGTCATCAATGCGGGCGGATTTCTGGTGCTGCGACTGGCCGACATCGTCGCGCCCTCGGAGAGCGCGCTTCATCTTCTCTCGCTCGTCGGCGGCGCGACGGCGCTGTTCGGTTCCGTCGTCATGCTCACCCAGACCTCTGTAAAAGTTGCGCTCGCCTATTCGACGATCGCCCAAATGGGATTCATGATGCTGGAATGCGGACTGGGCGCCTTTGCAGCAGCACTGCTGCACATACTGGCTCATTCGCTTTACAAAGCTCACGCTTTTCTTAGCTCCGGTAGCGTGATCGATCTAGCGCGGGCTTCCTGGACGCCCAGTCCTGGCGGTCAGCCACATCCAGCGCGTTTCGCGCTGGTGCTCGCAGCAGCGGCTCCTGTTGCTTTCGCCGTGGGCGGTCTGATGCATGCGGGCATGATCGAAAATCCCGGCGCGGCGACTCTTGGCGCGATATTGCTCATGAGCCTTGCGCATTTGATCGCCAACGCCTTCGACGAAACGACGAAGACATATGTTTTGGCCAGGGCGATCGGCATGTCGGTGCTTATCGCAGCCTCCTTCTTCACGCTGCATGGCGTCGTAGAATGGCTGGTTGCGGATAGTCTACCCAAGGCCCTGCAGCTGCGAGACGTCGAAGATTTGGCGATCGTTCTCGTTGTCATCTTGTCCTTCGGGGCCGTGACCCTCTTCCAGAGCATCATGGCGAGGCATGCGACCTCTCCCTTCTGGCAGGCTGTGTACGTCCATCTATCCCAGGGTCTTTATCTCAATACGCTCGCCAACCGCGCGATGCTCAGAGTCTGGCCGCGTCGCGCCGCCGTCTCCTCTCTTTGATCGCATGAAGGATCGTCAGATGAACGCCCCATTGAAGCTCCCCACGACCGTTCCCGCCGGTTCCGCCGAAGTGAAAAGACGGGATATTGAAGCCGCCATCGCGGCGGCCTGCGGCAAAATCGCGCCGCTCTGGCCGCTCAAGCACTTCGTCGCCGTCAATCCATTTCTTGGCTTCTCAAATCAGCCCTTCGGCGCAACCGCCGCGACCCTGAAACGCGTCGCCAATGTCGATATGCTGATGCCGCGCAGCTTCTACAGACAAGCGCTTCATAGCGGCGTTATCGACGACGCAGCGCTTGAGGCGGCCCTGCAGCAGTCTCCTGTGGATTTTGAGCGTCCATCTGGCGTCGCTGAACTCAAACGCGCCGCTCTGGAGGAGCCGGCGTCGAGAATTCGTCCGCCGGCCGTTGTCTCGACGGTGGCGGAGATTCTCGACTCTCTGGCCGATGGGGATCGGCAGGCTTCTCTCGTTGGTTTTATGATCGAGGAAATATCGAAATGGTGCGCAGCTTATTTCGATGAAGGACAGGCAAGCTGGCGTATGCCGCAACGAAATCTCTCGCCTTACGCCGCCTGGCGGCGATGGGCGCGCTACGATCTCGGCGCAGAGGCGATGGGCGTCAGGGGATTTCGCGAGACTGTGCTGTCGCTTCCCGAGGACCCGATTGACGCCATTCAGACGATTGCCGCAAAGCTTGCGATCCCGGCGCGTGCGGTCGAGGATTACCTGCATCGCACCCTACTTGATATTGGCGGCTGGGCGGCTTACGCGCGCTATCTTGTCTGGAATTCCGAACTCTACGGACAGAAAAACGACACGCTGATCGAATTGCTCGCCATCCGCGTCGCCTATGGATATGGATTGTTCCAGGGTCGCAACGACGTCGCCTTTCACGCGGCCTGGGCGAAAGCGATGGCCGAAGCAGCATCGACGCCCTTCGATAATCGTCTGAACGATGACCGTGATCTGACAATCGATCTTATTTTACATGAGGCCTACGAGATCGCCTTTCAACACAAGTTCTACGCACGCCTCTCCTCGCCCGGGTTTCAACCGCCGCGGTCGCGCGTCGCTTCCCGCCCGGCGGTGCAGGCGGCCTTCTGTATCGACGTGCGCTCCGAAATATTCCGACGCGCTCTTGAGACCGTCTGGCCGGAGGCCGAGACAGTGGGTTTCGCAGGATTTTTCGGCTTTCCGATCGAATTCGTTCCGATCGGTCAGACGCGTGGCGGCGCGCAGTGTCCAGTACTTCTGCGTCCGGCCTTCACTGTTTGCGAAGCGGTGGCGGACGCGACCGAGGTTGAGGAAACGCGCATCCTGGATCTTCGCCTGCTGAGACGCAGGGCGGTCAAAGCCTGGAAGGCGTTCAAGCTCTCCGCCGTCTCCTCCTTCGCCTTTGTCGAGACGGTTGGTTTAACCTACGCATTCAAGATCGTCTCGGACAGTCTTGGCCTTACCCGTCCGGCGCCAGATCCCGTTTTCGATGGGCTCGATGCGGACATCATTCCAAGAATCGGACCGAGACTCGAAACGCGTCAACTTGGCGACAGGCAAACCGGTCTGACGCCGGAACAGCGCCTCGCCATGGCTGAAGCGGTGCTAAAGGCGATGTCGATGACCAAAGTCTCAGCCCGAGTCGTTCTACTTGCCGGACATGGGTCGACAACCGTGAATAACCCCCATGCCTCGGGACTGGATTGCGGCGCCTGTGGCGGTCATACCGGCGAAGCCAACGCCCGTCTCGCGGCTGCGGTGATGAACGATCCCGGCGTGCGCGACGGATTGAGAGAGAAGAACATCGATATTCCGGAAGACACATGGTTCCTCTCCGGTCTTCACGACACGACGACGGATGAAGTGGAGATCTTCGACGAAGCCGCGGCGCCGGACTCGCATCGCCCGGATATCGCAGCCCTTAAACTGCGCCTCGCCGACGCGGCGGAGCTGGCGCGTCTCGAACGCGCAACGCTGCTTGGCATTGAAAAGGGTGCAGACTCGCGTCGCAAGATCGTCTCGCGCAGTCGCGACTGGTCACAGGTCCGCCCTGAATGGGGTCTTGCCGGCAACGCCGCCTTCATCGCCGCGCCGCGCGCGCGGACATCCGGGCTCGACCTCGGGGGCCGCGCCTTCCTGCACAGCTACGAACATAGCCAGGACGAAGGCGAGAAAGTTCTCGAACTGATCATGACGGCGCCGATGGTTGTCGCGAGCTGGATCAATCTGCAATATTTCGCATCGACAACCAACAACAAGGTGTTCGGCAGCGGCAACAAGACGTTGCACAATGTCGTGGGTCTGATTGGCGTGCTTGAAGGCAATGGCGGCGATTTGCGCACAGGTCTGCCATTGCAATCCGTTCACGATGGCGCGCGCTTCGTGCACGAGCCATTGCGTCTCAACGTCGTCATTGAGGCCCCCGAGGCGTCTATGGATCGCATCCTTGATCGACATCCCAACGTGCGCGATTTGGTCAATAACGGCTGGGTCCATCTTCACGCGCTGCGGAGCGATGGCGCTCTAAGTCGCCGGCGCGAAGCAGGGCAATGGGTCGAAGTCTCAAGACCCGATATCGCCGCCTGACGTGAAAAAATAAGGTTAACGCACGCCAGATGTGCAGCGCGCGTTATCCTTTATTAAGCAGACAGGTGAGTTATTCCATTATAAGCGCCTGAACAGGGCGCTTTTTTTCATAAATCATGAAGCTGCTGCGGAAACTTTGATAGGTATGAATTGAGCGACGGCGATCAATTTACTGAAACGTTTAATGTATGGCGAAAATTGAATTTCGATTGGCGTCAGGCGACCTGGAGCAATCGCCTGCCTTTACGTAAATCTAAGCTTACCTCAATCAGCGCAGGAAAGCGCTATCAGGGAGCTTTAAAATGAACGAATTGATCCTTTGGGCGGGCGCCGCAATCATGATCATTGGCGTTCCGGTTCTTCTCGCGCGCAAACCTCATTCCTGACAAGTGCTCCATATGGACATCTGCAGCAGGTAAGCATTTATAATAACGACCGATATGAAAAACATTGGCCGTCCATTGAGGTAAGCCTCATGGGCGGTCGTTTTTTTTTGCTCGCATATTTTTACACAATTCTAATCCCTTTGTTGCTCCAGCTTCATTTACAGTCGTCACTCGACGCAATCTGAAAAGAATTCAGCGCAAAAATGTAAGTTCTATCCAAACTGACTTGCTGTCGCGGCTATGAAATCACTGGCTTGCAGAACAGGGGCCCCTGACGCGAAATTGGCGATCTGTATTGCGCCGGCGCCCCCCGCTCCATCAACGTCCCACCAGAGGGAGCGATTTGTGGTGTTGTAAACAAACTGAGCGATTGAGCCGAAGGCGGCGCCTGTGGCGTTGGCGGTTAAAGATACTGGCCCGCCCGCCGATAAACCATAGTCTATTGCATTGAAGGCCAGTTTATCGCCCTGGGCCTGGGAGAAGTCGGCCACAGTGTCAACACCGTTTTGCGCAGCGATCTCAAAAATGAACCAGTCTGCGGCGGCCCCGCCTGTTAGGGTGTCTCGCCCGGCGCCGCCACGCAGTTGGTCCGCGCCAAGACCGCCATTCAGAACGTCATCGCCGCCTTCACCTCTAAGCGTATCGCTTCCATCCCCTCCCAGGATTTGATTGTTGAGGTTGTTGCCGCTCAAATTCAAACCCGCGCTGGCGGCGTTGGCCCGCATCAATTCGATGCTCTGGGTGCTTCCCATGATCCAGTTGACGCTCGCATAAACCGTATCTGTTCCCTCTCCGGCAAACTCTATGACAGAGTCGCCTGCGTTATCGACATAATATAAATCGTTACCTGTGCCGCCATACATCGTGTCGACGCCCTGCTGGCCGTTTAAACTGTCATTGCCGCCTTCGCCACGCAGAATATTCGTTCCGGCGTTGCCGTTGATCGTGTTATCAAGCGCGTTCCCCGTTCCGTCGATATTGTCGGTTCCCGACAGGGACAGATTCTCGATGCTTGAGGCGACATTGCCGTTATTGTCCGTCAATGCAAAGCCAACGGTCGAAACAACCGTATCCTTCAGGCCCGCAGGGTCCGAGGCAATACTATCTTCAATAACCTTGTCTCCGATATTGTCGACGTAATAGGTGTTGGCTCCCGCTCCGCCATTCATCACATCGGCGCCCCGCCCCCCGTTCAACAGATCGTCGCCGCCTTCGCCGTTGAGGATGTCGTTTGCGTTGCCTCCAATGATCTGGTTGTTAAGGGCGTTGCCTGTCAGGATTAGACTGTTTAAGGCATAGGAACGCAAAAATTCGATACTCTGATTGCTTCCCATGATCCAGTTGACGCTCGCATAAACCGTATCTGTTCCCTCGCCGGAAAACTCCACGATGGCGTCACTTGCGTTATCGACATAGTATAGATCGTCGCCCGCCCCGCCATACATCGCGTCAGCGCCCGCGCCGCCGTTCAAGGTGTCAGCGCCCGCCCCACCGTTCAATGTATCAGCGCCCGCGCCGCCAATGATGGAGTCATTGCCCAAGCCGCCGGAGAGAGCGTCATCGGCGCTTGTTCCGGTGATGTTGTCGTCTCCGGCGAGCGCGAAGACAACTGTCGTTCCCCCGGGCGCATTGATCACATTTGCCGCAGATGTGCCGAGTTGAGCGATGAATCTCCTGGTCACCCGATTGCCGGCCTGGTCCTGGGCCCTGAGCCATGTATTCAATGATAAGGTCAGTTCTGTCGCCGCACTGATCTGGCCTGATGAGGGGTCAATCGTGAGACCGTTTAATGTCTGAAAGGTTGCGGTATCTGTCTCGCTGTTAACGAAGGAATAGGCGAAGCTTGCGCTGTTGGGATCGCCGATTGCAGTTATGGTTCCCAAAACCGTATTTGCGGTGATCGATAACGTTCCGTCGAAGCCTGCATTGGCCAGCGTGAATTTCCAGTTCGAGGGACCGTTAATATCGGTCATATTGATCGAAAACACATCGGAGGCCGAAGCGTTGCCGCTGTCGGTCGCCGTCACGCGGACATCCAGCGATCCCGGCGCCGTAACAGGCGGGGTTCCTGTGAAGCGCCTGTTGATCGCGTCGAAAGCAAGCCATGTCGGGAGAGACGATCCGTCCCCTCTCGATGCGGCATAGGTCAGACGATCCCCGACGTCTGCATCGCCAAAACTGTTGCTGGCGAATTGAAAGCTGAAGGGCAGCCCCTGTGGCGCCGTTTGATCGAGAATCAGATTGGAAACGATGGGCGCATCATTGGCGCCGGTAATAGTGAGCGATAGCGCATTTGCCGTCGACAGTGTTCCGTCGGACACGGCATAATCAAACACAGCGGTGTCTGTCGCGCCATCGGCAAGGGAGTTGAACTTTGCAAAGCCTGTGGCCGTCAGCGCCAGCGTCGCGCCGATCAGCGTGTAATCCGTCCCCAGCGTCAGCGTCCGTCCGCCGTTCATCGTCACACTCGACGCCAGCCCCGTCACCGACAGCGCATCGCCGTCCGGATCGCTTTGGCCCGACAACAGGTCCTGGCTGAAGCTTGGACCGTCTTCGCCGACGCTTCCCGTCAACGCCACAACCACCGGCGCATCATTGGCGCCAGTGACCGTCAGCGTCAGCGCGTTTGCCGTCGACAGCGATCCGTCGGAGACGGCATAACCAAACACAGCGATGTCGGTCGCGCCATTGGCAAGCGAGTTGAACTTCGCAAAGCCCGTGGCCGTCAGCGCCAGCGTTGGGCCAGTCAGCGTGTAATCGGTCCCCAGCGTCAGCGTCCGTCCGCCGCTCGTCGTCACGCTCGACGCCAGTCCCGTCACCGACAGCGTCGCTCCCGCATCCGGATCGCTCTGGCCTGACAACAGGTTCTGGCTGAAGCCTGGACCGTCTTCGCCGACGCTCCCCGTCAGCGCAGAAACCACCGGCGCGTCATTGGCGCCGGTAATGGTGAGCGTCAGCGCATTTGCCGAGGACAGCGATCCGTCGGACACGGCATAATCAAACACAGCGGTGTCGGTCGCGCCATTGGCAAGGGAGTTGAACTTTGCAAAGCCCGTCGCCGTCAGCGCCAGCGTCGCGCCGGTCAGCGTGTAATCCGTGCCCAGCGTCAGCGTCCGTCCGCCGCTCGTCGTTACGCGCCCCGCCAGTCCCACAATCGATAGAGTCGTTCCCGGATTGGGATCGCTCTGACCCATCAATAAATTCTGGCTGAAGCTCGGACCGTCCTCGCCCACGCTCCCCATCAACGCAGTCACCGCTGGCGGCGCGTTCATCAGCGCGCCAATGTCGAGACGCCCACCGGTGACGGTCTTGCCGATGAGTGAAGGAGTGAAGGCCGTTGTCGACAGCAGGACGCTTCTCAATTGGGAAGCGCTATACTCGGGATGCATGGACGCCAGCAGCGCCAACGCCCCGGTGACATGAGGCGTCGCCATGGAGGTGCCGCTGGAGGAAGCGTAGCGGCCGCCGGCGATTGTCGACCAGATTCCCGAACCCGGCGCCGCAAGATCCACGGTTGTTGAGCCAAAATTCGAGTAGGACGCCAGCGAGCCATCGCTCGCCAGCGCAGCGACAGAGATCACAGATTCATATCCGGCTGTCGTCAGAGTGCTGAAGTTTGCGGGAAAGCTCTGGGTGATGTCGTTATTCGCGCTGCTGTTTCCGGCTGCGGCGACAAAAACCAAATCCTGCTGGGCGGCGCGAGTGATCGCGTCCTGCAGATATTGTGTGTAACCGCCACCGCCCCATGAATTATTGGTTCCAACAAACTCCGACGCCCAGCCGGCGGACCGATCTCTCGCTGCGGCGTCGGTGTAGTAGTCCAGCGCTCTCACGGCGTCAGCCAGGGTTCCAGAGCCTTTGCCACTGAGAAACTTTAGCCCCATGATCTGGATGTTCCAGTTAACGCCGGCGACTCCTGCGCCATTGCCTCCCATGGCGCCTATGGTCCCTGAGGTATGTGTCCCGTGGTTATGGTCGTCATAGGGATTGTTATCATTATTGACGAAATCCCAGCCGATCAGATCGTCGATGTATCCGTTGCCATCGTTATCGAGGCCATTCGCCCAGCGATTATCGGCGAGAAGATCGCCGGCGTCGATCCGTCCATTGGAGTTCAGATCGGAGACAAAGGCGGCGTTGGCGATCTGATTGAGATCGCGGAATGTGATCAAGCCGTCCGCATCCGTATCGACCGCAGCGATCCCGACTGGTAATTCGCCCTGATTGAGCCACACATTGAGATACAGATCGGGATGCGTGTAATCTATGCCGGTGTCGACGTCGCCAACCACTGTCGTCGTTTTGCCGATAAATCCGGCCGCCCACGCTTCGCCAGCCTGAGAACCGTAGGCGTTGGAGATCGATGTTTGATTGCCATACATTCCCCACATGGCGCCGTTGGCGTAATAGGTGTCGTTGGAGACGAACTGAACGCTCATGACCTTGTTCGGTTCGGCATAGTCGACGATAGGACTGGTGCGGAGCGCTTCAATGACATTGCCGGGAAGCTGGGCGCCAATGTTGATGATCGCTGTCTCGCCCTGAACGCCGTCATCCGGGCGTAAGGTTTCCCTGATGAATCCGTTGATCGAAGCAAGGGTGGCGGCTTTTCCCGCAGCTGTCACACCGGTTAGGAAGCGGACGATGATCCCGTCACAGGAGACTGCGACGGAGTCAATCGCAAGTTCCGGACAATCGCCCGGGTCGCCAATCGCGTAGCGTATTTCGAAAGAATTCGAAGATCCGGCGGTTAATATGACGCCGCCTGAAGCATCGCTGGAGTTTTCGATGGATGTCGAACTCGATGCGCCGCCGCCCTGCCGCGCATTAGCGGCGGCATGTCCGGCGCCGGCAAAATGCGTAGCGATCGTCAAAAGCGCTCTGGAGGGACCTGTCACCGGGATATTACGCGCCTCCAGAATGGCGCGCGCAAGGGCGGGATCTTCCCAGGGATCATTGACGTTTTTTGTATTTTTTTTGCTTGCGGAGATGTTTTCCGCCGGCGACCGGTCGAACAAGTTCAAGCCCATGGCGCTACCCAACCTTCGGATCGACAGTCACAAACCAATCGATGTTGGCGTTATCCTACACGCTGAAAGGAATTTTCCAAAGCTTTGCAGGCACGGCGGCCAGCGCCGTTATCGGCGCGACTCCGATCGGGCTACGCCCTCTCCCCATCACGCCGAAAAAGGCAATAACCCACGACGGAAAAAACGAACCATCTCCATAGATGGCCCTCGCGTTACCAGGTGTTTGATCGCAGGGTTGAATGGCGCAATCTTATCCTCTGAATGGAAGTATGGGCTATGGAACAGGTTCTACACGGGAACGCCGCATCGATAGAGCCCCTGCGTTAAGCGATACAGCGTAGTCAAGAGAGCCTGAAGATGCTGGCAAAGCTCCTTGGCTTTAACCAGAAGACGGTCGCCAAATGGAGAATGAGGCCGTCCATCTCGGATTGCCCGGCGGGCCAAAGTCGTCTCACTCAGCCGTTCTGACGAGCAAAGAAGTGGCGATTGTCATCGCTTTCGGTGGACATAAGTTGCTGCTATCGGATGATTGCTTGTATGCGCCGCAGGCTACGAATCCCTATTTATCCAGATCATCACTTCAAAGATGCTTGCAAAGGCCTGGTATTGAGCGCTTGCCTGATGTCGAAGGCGACAAACGGCCGAAGAGATAGCCCCAATCCTGCCTGATTTGCTTCTTTAATATTGATATTGCTGAAGGAATGATATATCTCTTTGATGTAATTAATACTAATTCTTATAAAACCCATATAATTCTTAATGATAACGGTATCCTGTTCCTTATTCTGCCTTGATACACGAAAGAGCAAGAAACGAAAAACTCAACTCTTAAGTTCGATCAGGGGCGCAATTAAAATGGCATAGAACATCGATTTACGAAGATCAAAAATTTTCAGACGAAGGATCGAGTTGAGTGCATGAGTCGAACGATCAAAGAAACAACAGCTAAGAAATATCATTATGATGATCACGATCAATTGCGCCGCCATCTGGGCGACTTCGTCAACGCCTATAAGTTTGGACGCAGACTGAAAGCTTTAAAATCCTAGCGCCACATGAATTGTCCTTAAATTCTGGATTTAAGAGCCAAAAGGATTCAAAATCCGCTCCGGCAACTACCAGGACTAAACGCCTAGCCAACGAATCGCAAAAATCTTGGGAGTCGCATCCAAAACCGTCGAAGCTTCTGTGGCTGCAATTGCCGATGGAATTAAATAACGCTTCCATGTATGACGTTGTTCAGGTCGTCAACAGAAGTCCGTTCTCAATGATCCTCTCGAAGCCAATGATTTAGTCTTGGCCGCTTGGTGCATTAGTGGATTTCGTGTAGGAGAACTGGTTATCCATCAAACCCCATAACATGGGGCGGGGACACTATCGAAGCTTTATGAGGATGGTGACTGATACGGGATTTTGGCGCTAGGCTGATAACTTTTGGAATACGAATTCGACATCGGAGGTGAAATACGAAAGGTCATTGTCTACTCCATCGGATCAAGATGGTTATATATTGGCTCTTGTTCAAAAGACATAATTTTGTAGAGGAGGAAAATACAAATGAACATCAGGCTTCTAGTCATCGTTGCGGCATCTTTTTTTGTTTCAACGAATGCGGGTCACGCTCTTAACTGCAAGGCATTTAAAGCTGACTTTACGCAAGGTCAGAAGGATGGCGGGGCTGACGCCAGGGAAAGCTATCCAAAGGATGTAAGTCAGCACGGATATGCCGCTTCAGCCAGTGATGGTATGGACGGTCAATGCTATCGCAGCGCCTATAATACCGCTTACGAGAAGGCCAAAAAGGGCGCAAAGGGGAAGGCGACCGCAATGACAACTGCTCCGGCTCCGAAGGGCAAGAAATTTTCCAAGAATCTTTTCTCGCCGGCCTCCGGCGTTATTTGCGATACCATCGGCATCAAATATTGCGCCGACGGCACCGGCATATCTGCTTCTTATACCGAGCAGTATCTTGGACCGGACGCTGCCAGGCAGCTTTCTCAGGACATGGCTGGCGCAGACATGAGCACCTTTGTTTTAAGCAATCGCGTGGAGTGCCGCACTAAGGAAAACGCTTGTTTTAAAAGCAAGGGAAGCTCGGATATCAATCCGGTTTTCACAAAGCTGCTTTTCCCGTAACAGCTGTACAGGCGCCAATGCTAGCGGTGTTCCATTCATAATTAATGATCCAAGGACGGCGGCTTCGGCCGCCGTCCCCATATGGCCCAGGAGACTAAGGAGCGACATCATGGACTACATAATTCCTGCGCTGGCTTGCGTTTTAATGGTCGCGATATCTTTTTCTGCATTTTTCGGGTAATTGAACCTCTCTCGCAGAAACTCGAACTGATGGGCGTTACATTTGAACTCTCCGCCACTAATAGCGGATCGCCAAACAAGCTGACCATTGCCGCTGACAGACTGAGGCAAGTGACTGACCCTATCATCATACAAGTTAAGGTGACGGTGGCCACTGAAGAGCGTGGATAATTTCCAAATCGGCAATCCCCACAGGAGCTAATTAATCTAAACTCTAAAAAGTTATCCAAGCCATAGGAATAGATCACCGATAAATCCTGATGCGCTCTCTTTCCACACGGAATTTCAGACATGAACGGTGACGCCAAAGTCAACACTGAAAATAATGGGACTCCACAGGATTATTCGGAAGACCTCTATCGGTTCTATCTTGAGGTCGTTGATCCGAATTTCGTTGTAAAGCAATTGCTCCGAGATTTTCTCGGACCGGGATACGTCATTTCAATGTCAGACAAGCCCTACGGCTATGAGTTTGACATGCCTATTCAGTGCGCGCCTGATGTTGTCAGGAATTTATCTCAAGCAAATATAGCCATATACCAACTGATCCGTATCGAGCGGGTTTCAGGGGAATGGAACAATCGCGATAATTTGTGATGAAATTTGATATTGCTATAGTCCTGTTGGACTAGCGCTTGGCTGTCCGGCTGAGCCTGAGGTCAGAACTCATTGATAGAGGTAGAAGGCGATGGCTTTGACGATATTAATCGTCGAGAAGCGTATGTGCGAACATCGATCATGGTCCCTTGGTCCGTCGCATCTTCATTTTGTCTTTTAGTATCGTCCAGATCGCGGTGGCCGGATCGACATCGGTCCATTCCATCAACCACAATTCGCCCTGACGCACAAAGTTGCACGCTTATAATTAAAGCGCTGCTTTGGTTTCGGGGGCTCCAGCGTATTCGAGAATGGCGCCTAGCACAGCGCTGAAGGACTTCGGCAGTGGTGACCTCGCTGCGGACGAAATCGAATCCGGTGAAGTCGTGATCGCTCGGAAAGCGCGCGGCCTTGAGTGAGTAAGCTGTCGAGCGAACCTCCCGATGCGCTGTCTCTGCCGTCAAAAGCTGTGACAGGATCGGCACTGCGGCCTCGAAAACCGGAGCGCCTTGCTCTGTCAGTTCGCCGACGGCTTGCAACATGCCTTGCATCTTTGGGCTGCTCAGCATGGTGATGATGGCGCCGGCGGCGGGATTATGATGCATGACGCACCTGCCGGGCTTTGCGCGGGGCGTCGTAGCGCTCGACATTGGCCCGTGGTTCGGTGGTGAGGGTCAGCGCGTTGGGCGGCTTCGCCGGTGCCGCGTCGACTGGCTTTCCGTCGATCAGCCAGCACGTTCAAGATATGCGTCATGGTGGGCCGCGCCAGCCTCCTGCCGCAACATCTGCGCCAGCTTGTCAGAAAAGGGATCTAGCCGGCTTGGCCGATCGGGGGTCTTGAGCCTCGGCTCGAAGCTGTCCGAGCATAAATAGTCGTCCGTGAAGAACGCATTTCACGCCACGATGGGATGATTTTCTGACCTTTCGGCTAGACGGAAGACGCCCAGCAATAAGGCGCACAAAAGCGCCAGCCATTTGAGCAGGCGCCGGAAGTTGTATCCGGCGGCGGCGAG
>CAIQCB010000051.1 GCA_903870245.1 uncultured Methylocystaceae bacterium | reverse complement strand
GATGCAGGGCGCGTTCTTCTTGGCCTGTTCGAACATGTCGCGGACGCGCGAGGCGCCGACGCCGACGAACATTTCGACGAAGTCCGAACCGGAGATCGAGAAGAAGGGCACGCCCGCCTCGCCGGCGATGGCGCGGGCGAGCAGGGTCTTGCCGGTGCCGGGCGGTCCAACAAGCAGCACGCCGCGCGGAATTCGGCCGCCCAGACGCTGAAACTTCTGCGGATCGCGGAGGAATTCGACGATCTCCTGCAAATCCTCCTTGGCCTCGTCGACGCCAGCGACATCGTCAAAGGTCACGCGCCCCTGCGTCTCGGTCATGAGTTTGGCTTTGGATTTGCCAAAGCCCATCGCGCCGCGACCGCCGCCCTGCATCTGACGCGACAGGAAAATCCATACGCCGATAAAGGCGAGGAGCGGCAGCGCATTGAGCAACAGCGACATCAGCCAACCGTTGCCGTCATTGGTTGAACGCGCGCTGATCGACACCTTTTTGGCCTGCAGACGCGGGACGATGTTGGCGTCGTCCGGCGCATAGGTGAAGAAAGGTCGGTTATCGTTGAAATGGCCGGTGATTTCATTTCCGGCGATGACGACGTCATGCACGCGGCCCTGATCGATCTGCGACAGCAATTCGCTGTAGGAGATGTCACGGATGGGCGTGCGTTGGCTGGGTTGCTGGAACAACATGACCAGCGCGACGACCAGCAGCCCGATGATCGCCCAGAGGGCGAGGTTTCTGAAATTCGCGTTCATTGAATGGCCTGACGGAAAGGGGTCCAGCGGGACTATCCCGGGATACTTCCGATGTTCAGTCTAATCTAGGCGCCCGGCGGTTTCTTGCCAAGTCACGCGCCAACTCGTGCGCCAACTCGCGAGCCAAGTCGCGAACCAAGGGCGCAAGCGCCGCGGGTGAGAGGCTAAGGGACGCCGGGAATGCGCTTCGCGCCCGCACATCAAGCGCCGGAAGGTCTCTCGCCTCTGCGGTCGAGCGCCGTATCGCGGAACTGGCGCGGCGGAGCCCGCCGCAGGATCAGTTCGTTTTTTCGAGTTTCGATCAGGACCCCGGCGAGTGTCGTCCGCCATGCCCGGCCGTCGGCCAAGGCGGGCGCGAGCGACTCGCCCAGACGTTCGAGACGGTCCAGACGAATTCGGGCGGCGGGCGCGAGACGCGCAATCTCTGTCTCCAGAACCCGCAGGACAATTTCGGCCGGCGCCTGAAGCATTTTGGCGGCGTGAAGGCGCACACAGTCGTCATCGCAGTCGATACGGGCGGATCGCATTGTCGACTGCGCATAAAATTCCAGCGCCGCCGATGCGCGCCGGGCGCGCCGGCCCAGACGCGTCAGCGACCCCCGGTCCAGTCCCTGTTCGGCCAGCACCGGCGCCAGACGCCGCATCCGCGCGCGCGCGAATTTTTCATTGGCGTTTGAGGGGTCGGATAGAAAAGGATGTCCCGCCGCCCGACAAATCTGTTCGAGATCGGCTTTCGACGCCTCCAGAAAGGGGCGCGCCAGCGCCACCGGGCCACAGGGAGCAACGTCGGCCATCCCAGACAGCCCGGCGACGCCAGTTCCCCGCGACAATCGGAAGAGGATGGTTTCGGCCTGATCGTCGGCGTGGTGCGCCGTAACAATCGCCCGGGCTCCGGTCGCCACCGCGCAGTCGATGAGCAGGGCGTATCGCGCGTCGCGCGCACGCTCCTGAACGCGAGAAGAGGGTTTTTCGCCCGCCCAGACCAAAAGATGGTGCGCAAAGCCAAGGGCGCGGGCCCAGTCGCCGACGAGCGCAGCTTCTGCGGCAGAGTCGGCGCGCAGGCCGTGATCGACGGTGGCGACTTCGATCCGGCGTTCGGCGCGGCCAGCCCATTGCGCCGCGACAAGCATCAGCGCCACCGAGTCCGGGCCCCCGGAAACGGCAAGCAGTATGGCGTCGTAGTCGTCCAGTAGATCAAGGGCGACGCGCGTCGCCAAAGCCCCGGAAGCGCTGGTCAGCACTGAATTTTTCTACTCTCGCGCTCAACCGCTTCACGCAAACGGCCGACCGAAGCAGGATATTTGACGCTGATTTCGTTGAACGCGGCGCAGGCCTGCTCTTTCGCGCCAAGGGCGGAAAGAGATTGACCAAGCCTCAATAAAGCGTCGGGCGCCAACGACGACTGGCCGAATTTGCTGGAGATTTCGAGGTATTTTTCCGCCGCCTCGCGACGGCGGCCGCGCAGGAACAAACTCTCGCCGATGTTGTAAAGCGCCGCCGGCGTCAGCTTGCTTTTTGGATTTTTGGCCAGAAACGTCGACAGCGCTTGTTCCGCCGCCTCGTAGCGTCCGGCTTTCAGGAAGGCGACAGCGTCTTCGTATTCCTGTTGCGGGCCAGTCGCTGTCGACGGCGTCAGCGCCGCGCCCAACGGCGCGTCGTTCGCGCCTGTCCCGGGCTGCGATCCGACCAGACGGCCATGAGCGATGTCGAGAGGCGCCCCGCTGTCGCGGGGAGCGGCGACGCCTGCGCCTTTCGGCGATGTTTCCAGCGGCGCTGATGGCGCGCCGACCCCCAGCGGTTTTGGGGCTCCGGGGGCGTCCGGCGCCGTCGCGGGCCTGAATGCGTCAGCGCGCTTTCCATCCCTCGCTGGCCCGCTGGCGGGCGACGTTTCGATCGTTCTGGCGGTTGGCTCGACGGGACGGGGCGGCTCGATTTTCGCAGCCTCGTCGTTTTTGACCGGCTCGGGCTGCCGGGCCGCGCGTAATTGCTCCTCGAGCAGTTGAACCTTGTGCTGAAGCTCCTCGTTTTCGCCGGTCATCTGTCTGAGCAGGCGCTCCAGACGATCGATGCGGGTCGTCAAACTGGCGGCGTCCTGTCCGCCCGGCGACGGCGCGGGCTGTTCGCCATCGGAGGGTTCACCCTCGCCGCCCGGAACATCGGCGGCCTGCGCCATCAGTATGACGTCGCTCGTGACGGCGCGCGGACCGGGATGATCAGCGGGGCCGGAGGCGAACGCCGCTTCGACCGAGAGCAAGGAGAGAGAAACAAGGATCGACCGCAGGAGCATGGGAATGGCGCCGAAGAAACGACCCGCCGCGCCGCGCGTCGAGCCTCTGACGCAGAAGATAGGAACGGCTTCGGCCAAAAGTTAGGCGCGCCGCTTGTGAGGCGATCTTGTCTGCATTTACTGTCCGGTCATGTTCCGCCGCCTGTCGCCGCTTTTGCCGCTTTGGTTGATTCTGGGTCTACGGTTGCTCCCGGGGCTGCCCGTTGCGCATGCCGAAAGTTTTTCGACACAAGCCTCCGCCGCGTTCCTCTCGCCCGCGCCTGCCAGCGGCGACTGTTCGTTGAAAGACGCGACGCCCGCCACAGTCGTTACGGTCAACGCTGACGCCATCGTCGGCGTCGAATTATTGCTGGACGACGGTCGTCGGACGACGCTGGCCGGGCTGGAATTTTCGTCGCCAGGGGCCTTGCTGCAGCAAAAGATATCTCACTGGCTCGCCAGACAGCTCGTATTTGTCGGCCCAACCACCCCGGACCGATGGGGGCGCTCGCCCGCCCTTCTGTTTGCAGCCGCCGGAACCGGACCTTCGTCGCCGCTGATCGCGGTCGGCGCGGCGGCGATCGAGGCCGGGCTGGCCCGTTATCGTCCGGATCCGGTCGCAGCTCCCTGCCGGACCGACTTTCTTGCCGCCGAATCCCGGGCGCGGGCGCAACGCACGGGTTTGTGGGCCAATCCCGACCTTTGGCCCGTCGACGCGGAGGCTCCTGAAGCCACAGCCATCCTGAATTTGCGAAAGGGATTAACCCTGGTCGAGGGGGTCGTGCGTTCGGTGGGGGCGGGTCCGCGTGCTTTCTATCTGAATTTTGGACATCGTCGGGCTGTGGATTTCGCGGTCGTAATTTCGCGACGCTTCTCATATAACCAGCCGGATTCGGGATTCGAGCCAGCTCAACTCATCGGTCGACGCGTTCGGGTGCGAGGACTTATTGATACAAACAGGGGACCGCGCATCGAGATCGCAGGACCGGAGGATATCGAAATCGTCGAATCCTTCAGCGCGCCCTGACCGGGTCTGGCGATGCTGCCTGTTTTTGTCGCTCGCTGCGCTTCTTTCCGCCTGCGCCGATCTCGAACATCAGGGACAGTTGTTCACTGCGCCGATCGATCAGGCGAATCGTCCGAGCGACGCCGGGACTCGGATTGGACCGCCGGCCCCGCAGGTCGAAGACCGCAGCGCTGTGCAGCACCGCGAGCTGGTGGCGCAATTCGGCGGCGAATATCATGCGCCGGCGACCGAAAATTATCTCAACGAGATTCTCGCGAAACTTGCTGCGGCCTCGGATACGCCGGGCCAACAGCCCTACCGTGTGACGATCCTGAACACGCCCGTCGTCAACGCCTTCGCCCTGCCAACCGGCTATCTTTACGTCACGCGCGGCCTACTGGCGCTCGCCGACGACGCTTCAGAGGCGGCGGCGGTGATGGCGCATGAAATCTCCCACGTCACATTGCGTCACAGCGCCTTGCGGGCCGAACGCGAACGCGAGGCGGCGCTGATTTCGCAAGCCGCGACAGTGATCCAGAATCGCCAGAAGGGCGATGAAGTGCGCTCAAGCCAGCAATTATCGGTTGCCAGCTTCTCCCGTCAGCAGGAGATCGACGCCGATCTCGCTGGCGTGAAGGCGATCGCGCGCGCCGGCTACGATCCCTATGGCGCGGCGCGGTTTCTCACCTCTCTTGGTCGTTCGAGCGATCTGCGCGCGGCATTATACGGTCGTAAAAAGCGCGCGCTCGATTTCGACATCAATGCGACGCATCCTTCCACGCCCGAGCGGATCGCCCGGGTCATCGGCGCAGCCCGGCAGATTGGCGCGCCGGGCCTCGGTCAGCGGGATCGCAATGGCTATCTGGCGGCGATCAACGGCGTCGCTTTCGGCGACGACCCGATGGAAGGCTTTGTGCGAGGCCGCAAATTCACCCATCCGCGGCTGGGCTTCACGCTGACGGCCCCGGAGGGCTTCCTGCTCGAAAACTCCAACGAGGCGGTGTTCGGCGTCAGGCATCCCGATAACGAGGCGTTACGGCTCGACAATGTAAAGGTCCCCGCCTCGGGAGGACTGGAGGCATATGTCGCCTCGGGATGGGTGGATGGTCTTTTACCGTCATCGGTTCGTCGCATCGAGATCAATGGTCTGCCGGCGATCACCGCCATCGCGCGCGCCGGCGAATGGAATTTCCGGCTCGCCGTCATCCAATACGGCGATTGCTTCTATCGCATGATTTTCGCAGCCCATGATCTCAACGCAGCGGCTGACAAGAGCTTCCTCTCCTCGATCGAAACCTTTCGGCCGCTGTCGACGGATGAGGCGCGCGAGGTACGGTCGCCAAGGATCGCCATCGTTATCGCCTCACCTGGAGACACCGTCGAAAGCCTCTCGCGGCAAATGGCGACGCCAAACCGACCTCAGGAATATTTTCTGCTGCTGAACGGACTGGAGCCGGGGGACCAGCTCCGTCCCGGCGAACATTACAAAACGGTAATGGACTGAAATTTTCGCGGCTCTGGAACATTGCCCGAGCCGGCGGGTTCTTTCTTCAGGAACATTCAATGAGCGTTCGTTTCCTCTCCTGAAAAACTCAGGAAATGAAACGAACGACGTGGAGAAAAGCCATGGCGTATCTTCCCGGTCTGGGACGTGAACTTCTGAAAGCGGCGGCCAACGCGCCGTTTCTCGAACGGGAGGAAGAAAAAGCGCTCGCGCTCGCTTGGCGGGATCAGGGGGACCGGCACGCCCTGCACAAACTCACCTCCGCGCACATGCGACTCGTAATCGCCATCGCCGCGAAGTTTCGCCACTACGGTCTGCCATTGGCGGACCTTGTTCAGGAAGGCCATATCGGACTGCTGGAAGCTTCAGCCCGTTTTACGCCTGAACGGGACGTTCGGTTTTCAACCTACGCCACCTGGTGGATTCGCGCGTCCATTCAGGATTATGTTTTGCGAAATTGGTCGATCGTTCGCGGCGGGACCAGTTCAAGTCAAAAAGCGCTGTTCTTTAATTTACGCCGCCTGCGCGCGCGGTTGGCTCGAGACCCCCAGGTCTTGGGCTCTCACGAGGCCTTCGAGGCGATTTCAAAAGCCATGGGCGTTTCCCGATCGGACGTGGAGGCGATGGACGCGCGTCTGTCCGGTTCCGATGTCTCGCTCAACGCCCAGCTCGTCGACGACGACTCGTCGGGATCTTCCCAGCGCATGGATTTTCTGGTCGACACACAACCATTGCCAGACGAAGTAGTCGAAACGAACGTCGATGCGGATCGCCGCGCCCAATGGCTCCGCGACGCTCTTGCCGTTCTTTCCGACCGGGAATTACGGATCGTTCAGGAGCGTCGGTTGGCCGAGGAATCGGTGACGCTGGAAACCCTCGGCGATCGGCTTGGGATATCGAAAGAGCGTGTTCGTCAGATTGAAAATCGCGCGCTCAACAAGCTGCGCAAGGAACTCAGCCGACGCCAGGGCGACGATGACGGGGCGGAACAAATAGCCAGCGCTGAATAATCCGAATTCACGACGCCCCCCTTTTTGAGGGGGCGTCGCGCAAAAAAATCAGGCGGCGGCGTCTACGTCAGTAGTATCGTCAATCTCCGCCTCGATATCGCCATCGCCATCGCCCTCAGCATCGGATTTCGCGCCGCGCTTTGGCCCTTTTTGCAAAAAGGCCTCGATAAGTTTGAGGGCTTCAGAGTCGATCAGACGACGCACGGCGGCGATTTCACGCGCCATGCGGTCCAGCGCCGCTTCGTAAAGCTGTCGCTCGGAATAGGATTGCTCAGGCTGGGTGTCGGAACGATAAAGATCGCGAACGACTTCTGCGATGGTGACCAGGTCGCCCGAATTGATCTTGGCCTCATATTCCTGGGCGCGGCGCGACCACATAGTGCGTTTGATCCGGGCGCGACCGCTCAGGGTTGAAAGCGCTTTTTCAACAATATTGGTTTCCGCAAGTTTGCGCATACCGACGGTGGCGACTTTGCTGGTCGGCACTTTCAGGATCATTTTATCCTTGATGAAACTGACGACATAAAGCTCCAGGCTGAAACCGGCGACTTCCTGGGTCTCGACGCTGATAATCTGACCGACGCCATGGGCGGGGTAAACGATATATTCGTTGAGCTTGAAACCGAGCTTCGTCGCAACGGGCCGGGGTTTGGCGACGGCGGGAGCAACCATCTTGGCGTCGGCGGCGGCTTTGACAACGGCGGGAGACGTCGCGACGGCGACAGGCTCCGGCGATTTGGCCGGGGCGGACTTTTCCGGGCTCTTTGCAATCGTCGGGCTGGCCGGCCGGGTGGCAGGTTCACCCTTTCCCGCGCCCACACTGGCGTTCTCCGTAGGCTTGGAGGCCACGGGCGAGGCCGGAGCCGCCGCCTTCACATGGGTCGGGTTCACAGCCGCAGCAGCTTTTTTGCCGCCTTTGGCCTGTATGTCGGCGGGTGTGGCGACCGGCTTGTCGGCGGCGACCGACTTAACGGACTTTGTCGAGCTTGCCGCAACAGCGGTTTTTGCCTCGACCGCCTGAGCCGCCGGTTTCGCGGAAGAAGATGAAGCGGCTGCGGCCTTGACGGACTCTGGCCTGGATTTGACGGCAAGCGACTTGGGGGGAGCAGAGTCGGTCGTTTTTGCCTTGATGGGGGCGGCCTCGGCTTTGGCTACGCTTGCCGACGCCTTGACCGCGGACACAGACGCTTTCGAAGCGGCTTTTACCGGCGAGGTGGAGGCTTTTGCGTCCGTTTTCGCCGATGACCCGGCCGATGAGCCGGTGGAGGCGGCTGTTTTGGGGGGCGATCCTTGCGGGCGCGGCGACGAGGTCTTTGTTGCGGATTTTGCTGTTTTCGCGTCCTTTTTTGAGGATGCCATACTCATTGCTCCCTGAGCGGCCTGATGTGGAGACAGGCCGCTGTTCGACGACTGGCGGCGCTCGACGCGCCATTTAAGCGTAACGCAAGAATAACAACCGACTAATCCTCCAATCGCAGGTCTGGCGACTGGCGGAAACAAAATCGTCACATTCGTGCGGGTACTCATGGCGTGTTCGGGAGGATGGGCAGGTCTGAGCCTCCAGAACAGTAGTAATTATCAGCCTGAATATCATGACTGGAGTCAAAAATCAAAGATATGCTCGGCCGAAACATTCGGGACCGAGACCCAAAAATCGCGTATAATGTTGATTTTAATATTTATTCAAGAACATTAACGATGTTGTCAATCTGCCGGAACGTCAACGTCCCCGAAACGTAAATCCGGGGACGCCGCGATCCTTAGTCACCCTCGCCCGGCTCAGCGGAGAAATGGGCCTCGAATTTACCGGGCTTGCCATCCCATTCCTTGGCGTCGGCGGGAGAGTCCCGCTTGATCGTAATGTTCGGCCAGTTTTGCGCCATGTCGGTGTTCAGCTTCAACCATTGCTCAAGGTTCGGCTCGGTATCCGGCTTGATCGCCTCGGCGGGACATTCCGGCTCGCATACGCCGCAATCGATGCATTCGTCCGGATGAATGACGAGCATGTTCTCGCCTTCGTAGAAGCAGTCGACCGGACAAACCTCCACGCAATCCATATATTTGCACTTGATGCAGTTTTCGGTGACGACATAGGTCATATGCGTGTCTCTCCGCCAATTGAGCCGCTAGCTAGCGTTTTTGGCGCCCGCATGCAAGGAGTCGGATCGGATCGACCAACCCCAGGATCTCTCATGGAGACCCAGACAGAGATGACCGCCGCCGGCGCGCCGGCGCGTTCCGTGATGACCGCCCGGGCCCTTCTGCTGGGGGAACGGATCGATACGGCAGGCCTTGAGCGGCCGGATCTGGTCTCGACGGCTCCCTTGGCCTTTCCGGTCGGTCAAACCGGCTTTGCGGTCCTGTACCGCTTTGGGGTTGTTGTATTGTTCGGGCTTTCGCCGCTGGAGGAGGACGAGATCGTCCAGCGGATCGGCGGTCGCATTTCCGGTTCGGCCCCGGAGGACGCTCGTGACGAGGGCGAGACGCTGGTGATCGAGACCTTGACCAACGGCGAGGAGAAGTCGCTGTCGAACGGCCGTCTCGCCGTCCGGGATCTTTCGCCGCCGCGCCTCCTTGTGATCGCCGACGCCCTGGCCAAAAGCGTCGCCCTGCATCGCGACGAACGGCGGGTGAACGCCGTATTCGACACGATCGAACCTTTCGCCGCAGAGCTTGCAGGCAAAGGACGACCGCCCTGGCGACGGAAGGCTATGCTGGAGCTGATCGGACAAACGCTGCTCGTGCGGCATCGGGTGTCGGGCCGCGTCGCCGTTGATGACAAGCCCGACGTGCTGTGGGACAGGCCGGATCTCGAAAGACTTTATGCGCGCCTTGAGGATGAATACGAGCTTGAGTCGCGCGGCCGCACGCTCACCGCAAAGATCGACGTGATCGGCAAAACGGCCGAGGCGCTGACCGATCTGATCGACGCCGAACGCTCGGTGCGGCTTGAGTGGACAATCATCGTATTGATCGCCGTCGAGATTTTATTGTCGTTGTTCCAAATCTTCTATGGAAGGCATTAAAGCCCGGCGCAAAGATGCGCGAACGCCGCATCTGGCGTCCGCCACTCGAACTCCGGCAATTGATGGCGGGCGAAAGTGAACTGGCGCCTGGCGTAGCGGCGGGTGTCGCTCTGGCCGCGGGCGATCGCCGCCGAGAGCGATATCTCTCCATTGAGAAACTCCATGAGATGCGGCGCGCCATGCGCGCGCATCGCCGGCAGGGTTGGATCGAGACGTCGCGCCCGCAACGCCTCGACCTCGTCGAGCGCGCCATCGACGATCATCTTTTCATAGCGTTGGTCGATGCGCGCGTAGAGCGCAATTCTCTCGGGGGCGAGAAACACGCGTCGACACGCCGAGGCGTCCAACAAAGGCGGGTTGCGCGGGCCCTGATAGGCCACGAGCGGCTTTCCGGTCGCGGCGAAAACCTCAAGCGCGCGCAAGAGGCGTTGTGGATCGGTCGGGCGCAGGCGGATCGCCGTTTGCGGATCGCATGCCGCAAGTTCGGCGTAAAGCTGTTGCGGCGTCTTTCCCTGCGCCGCCGCGCGCACCGCCAGTCGCACCGCATCCGGCACGGCGGGAATATTTGAAAGGCCCTGTAGCGCCGCCTTGAAATACATGCCGGTTCCGCCGACGACGACAGGCGTGAGACCGCGCGCGTCAAGGTCGGCGAGCGTCGCAGCGAAATCGGCGAGCCACCGCCCGACCGAATAATTCACGGATGCGTCGACATGACCGAAGAGTAGATGCGGCGCCCGCGATTCTTCCTGCGGCGCGGGGCGCGCCGTCAGTATGCGGAAATCGCGGTAGACTTGCATCGAGTCGGCGTTGACGACAGCGCCGCCGACGCGTTCGGCGATATCGAGCGCAAGCGCCGTCTTGCCCGAGGCGGTGGGACCTGCAATGAGAAAGGCGCGCGGCGACATGAGCCCTCATGCCGCGCGATGGGGCGGCATGTCAAAAGCCTGCGACCGGTCAACCGACTGCGTAGCGACATTTGTCGCCGGGCCAGATCTGCGATTTTCCGAGGCGCAAGCGACAGATGCGACAAACGCCGCAGGTTTGAGCCCGGCGCATCTCGATTGGCTCGAACCCGGCGTCGCGCTGGATGTTTTTTTCGGACATGGCGACGATGCGCGCATCATCGCGGGACGGTTGCGCGAGGCTTTGGCCCCGGCGCCGGTCGATGTGATCGTCCAGCCTGTAGTCGGGCGTCGCAAGCATTTGCTTGTTTCCGATATGGACTCCACGATGATCGTCCAGGAATGTCTCGACGAACTCGCCGGCTGTCGCGGTTTGCGGGAGAAGATTTCGGCGATCACCCAACAGGCCATGCGCGGCGAACTGGAGTTCGAGACGGCCTTGCGCGCCCGGGTCGCCCTGCTCGCCGGCGTTACGCAAGACGATATTCAATCGATCATTGCACGACTGACGCCAAACCCGGGAGCGCGCACGCTCGTCGCCACCATGCGCGCGCATGGCGCCTGGACGGCCCTGATCACCGGCGGCTTCGCGCCCATCGCCGACGCCGTCGCCGCAAGATTGGGCTTCAACGAAACGCGCGCCAATCGGCTGGGCGTGTTGGAAAACGCCCTGACCGGGGAGGTGTTGCCGCCCGTGCTCGGACGGGCGGCCAAACGGAGGGCTCTGGAAGAGATGCGCCGAACGCGCGATTTGTCTCCCGTCGACACGCTCGCCATTGGCGACGGCGCCAACGATCTCGACATGCTGGCGGCGGCGGGTCTTGGCGTCGCATGGCGCGCGAGGCCTGTCGTCGCCGAAGCCGCCATGGCGCGTCTCGATCACGCGGATTTGACGGCGTTGCTCTTCGCGCAAGGCTATCGCCGCGCTGAGTTTATGGGTTAGCCCCCTCACGAGGGGGAAACCTCGCCGCCTTCCCCTTCTCCATTTGCGAAGCGGGGTTCCCGCTCCGCAAATTCCAAAAAAACGCCGAAGTCAGCTGTCGCCGACTTCGGTCAGGAGAAGGTGGCCCCGCCCAGCGGGGTTGCATGTGGGAGAGCGGCCAGCGCTATTCTACCGGCAATGCGATGAAATGCGCGTCGCCTTGCGCATTGGAGATCGCGAGCAGGGCGGTTTTCTTGCCGGAGTCCTTCAGCGCCTTGATCTTCTTCGCCGCCTCGGCGGGATCGGAGACGGGCTCCTGGTTGACTTCCAGCAGGATCTCGCCGGGCTGAAGTCGTTTTTCCGCAGCTTCGGTGCGCGGATCGACTGCGGTGATGACAAGGCCGCTCTTCACATTGTCCTTGATCTGGAAGCGCGCGCGCAACTCGTCGGTCAGGCGCGACAGTTCGAGACCGAGCACGCTTTGTGACGCGCCGGCGTTGGTTTCAGGCTTGTCCTTGCCGACCCCGCCATCCTTCGCGGCGATTTTCTCGCCATCCTCCAGCCGGCCGAGCTTGACGGTTTTGGTCATTTCCTTGCCGCCACGGACGATCAGTAGTTCAACATCCTTGCCGACAGGCGTCGCCGCCACAAGCTTGGGCAGATCACGGGACTCCTTGATCGGCTTGCCGTCGAATTTGACGATCACGTCGCCTGCCTTGATCCCGGCGGGTCTGGAGGGGCCCTTGTCGTCCACCCCGGCGACCAGCGCGCCGCGCGTCGCGCCGAGAGCAAGCGTTTCGGCGATGGCGTCGTCAACGTTCTGGATGCGCACGCCCAGCCAGCCGCGGCGCGTTTCGCCGTATTGCTGCAACTGATCGATCACCGGCTGAACGGTGTTGGCGGGCGTCGCGAAGCCGATGCCGACCGAACCGCCGGACGGCGAGAGAATAGCTGTGTTGATGCCGATCACCTCGCCATCCATGTTGAACAGCGGTCCGCCGGAATTGCCTTTGTTGATCGACGCGTCGGTCTGAATATAGTTGTCATAAGGACCGCTATCGATATTCCTGTTACGCGCCGACACAATGCCGGCCGTAACCGAGCCGCCAAGGCCAAAGGGATTACCGACCGCCAGCACCCAATCGCCGACGCGCGCCTTGTCGCTGTCGCCGAACTTCACCGCCTTGAGCGGCTTTTCGGGTTTCACGCGCAGCACCGCGACATCGACTTTCTGGTCCTTGCCGATGATCTCGGCCTTCAACTTCTGGCCGTCGTTGAAGATCACCTGCACTTCGTTGGCGCCGTCGATGACATGATTATTGGTGATGACGATGCCAGCGGCGTCGATAACGAAGCCGGAGCCGAGAGAGCTCGATTTACGCTGGCGCGGCATATCGGGCATCCCCTGGCCGCCGCCCTGACCGCCGCGCCGGCGGAAGAACTCTTCGAAGAGATCGTCGAAGGGCGTGCCGGGCCCCATGCCGGGCGGCAGACCGGGAACATCGCCATGGTCGCCGCCGCGATGCGGCTTGCCGCCCGCATCGGCCGACTGTGTCGCTGAAATATTGACGACGGCGTCAGATACCTGCGCGGAAAGGTCAGCGAGCGAATCGGGGCCCTTCGCGCTCGCCGACGCCAGAGACAGAAAAAGCGCGGAAACCGTCGCGACCGACGCCTGCGCGACGCGACGAAGCAAAAGTGTCATACCAGTCTTCTCCTGAGAAAAAACGATGCGCCGGCGGCGCGTCGCCATCATTTATTTTTTGTTTCGGGATTCGGGAAGGGCGGTGTCGGCGACCGACGGGCTTGCGCTATCCGGGGTGGAGAAGTAGCGGAAGAAATCCGAACGCGGGCTTACAAGAAAGCGGGTCTCGCCAGGCTTGAAGACCGTTTCATACGCCTGCATCGACCGATAGAACGCAAAGAAATCCGGGTCTTTGCCGAAAGCTTCCGCAAAAACGCGATTACGCTCGGCGTCGCCCTCACCCTTGATCTGATCGGCCTTTTGCTGCGCCTCCGCCTTGAGCACAATGACGTCGCGATCCGCTTTGGCCGTGATTTTCTGCGCCTGCTCTGCGCCTTGCGCGCGATATTCGGCGGCCTCGCGCTGACGTTCGGTTTGCATGCGTCCGTAGACTTTTTCCGAGATCTGCTGCGGAAGATCGACTCGACGAATGCGGGCGTCAACGACTGCGACGCCGAATTTGCGCGCTTCCTGATCTGCCTGTTCGCGAATTTTCACCATCAAGCCTGCGCGCTCGTCGCGAACGATCTGCTGCTGATTGGCCTCGCTGAGCACGCGTCGCACCGCAGAATTCAGCACCGAAGCGAGCTGATTATTGGCTCCCTGAACGCTGTTGACCGTCTGATAAAATTTCAACGCGTCGACGATGCGATAACGAATGAAGCTGTCGACTTCCAGCCGCTGGTTGTCGGCGGCGAGCACTTCCAGATTAGGGCTTTCGACATCAAGGATTCGATTATCGAAGAACACCACATTTTCGATCACGGGAAGTTTGAAGTGAAGGCCAGGTTGCGTGATCAAGCCGCGACCGGCGACCGGTTCGCCAAGGCGCAGCACCAGCGCCTGTTCGGTCTGATCAACGGTGAAGGCGCAAAAAGCAAGGCCGACGACGGCGAGCGCCAACGCGGCGAGCGCGGCAAAAACGAGACCGGACCTCATTTTTGGCCTCCCTTGAACGGTGCGAAGGCTGGCAGGGGCATGAAGGGCGCCACGCTGGCGCCGCCCTTCGACGGATCGTCGAGCACGACTTTTTCCGCGCCGCCCAGCACACGCTCCATTGTCTCGATGTAAAGACGTTGCCGCGTCAGCGACGGCGCGTTCTTATACTGGGCGTAGATTTTGTCGAAGCGTCCTGCCTGACCGAGCGCCTCGGCGACAGTCTGTTCGCGATAGGCTTCGGCCTCCTGCATAATGCGGGCGGCGGCGCCACGCGCCTCGGGGACGACACGGTTAGCATAGGCCTCTGCTTCGTTGCCGAGGCGCTGCAAATCCTGCTGCGCGGCGGTCACGTCACGAAAGGCGGCGATCACAGATTGAGGCGGATCGACCGACAGCAACAACACCTGCAAAACCATCACGCCGCTGTGGTAATCGTCCAGAACTTTCTGCATGAGTTGCTGACAAGCAGGCTCGATAAGCTTTCGGTCGGCGGTGAGAATTTTCTGGATTTGCGATTGTCCGACGATCTCGCGCATGGCGCTCTCGGCCACCGCCTTCACCGTGGAGCGCGGATTGGCGACATTAAACGCGTAATCCTCTGGTTTCGCCGGATCAATCTGCCAGACGACGCGGAATTTCACATCGGCGATGTTTTCGTCGCCGGTGAGCATCAGGCTTTCCTCTGGCGCCTCGGCGACTTGTGGTTTGCCATTGCCGCTGTTGCGATCTGCGGCGGGTTCGCCATGAAATCCCACGTCCGTGACGTTTCGGTCGGTGACGGCAAGCTTGATCACGGAGCCGACAGGAGCCGGCAAATTATAGTTCAGACCCGCCTGCGTCTTGCCGAGGTATTTGCCGAAAACAAGATTGAGGCCAATCTCGTTTGGACCAACGGTGTAGAAGCCGGATAATGACCAGGCGAGCACGCCAACAAGGATCAGGATCGCGACGCCGTTGCCGCCGAAGCCCGATGGCAAAAACTGATTCAGAAAATCCTGGCTGCCTCGCAGCAGCTCTTCAAGGTCGGGAGGCTGGCCGTTATTGCCGCCGCCGGGTCCGCCGGCGCCCTGTCCCCACGGACCTTGCGGCCGACCTGAGGAGGGATTGTTTCGGTCTCCCGGTCCGCCTTGATTGCTCCAGGGCATTTCATCCGCCGTTCTTTAATCTGGCCTGCCGCACGGCCAAGCCGGCGTTGAAATGATATAGGCGCCCGCCGCGCCTGCGACAATCGCCGGACGGAACCTGGGAAAATGCGCTCAGGTTACGTTGATTGTTCAGGGTCGGAACATGTCCGGGAACCAGACGAACAAAAACGACACAAACAGGGCGAGAAAGAAACTGATCATCACGTTCTTGATAAATCCGGTGCCAAATTCGTCCATTTTCTTCTCCTGATCTTCGCCGGGAAACCTGTCCATTAGATAGGAGCCGCAGCGTCTGCGCACAGAGAGCCGGGCAGTGAGGGGAAGCGGCAGAGGTTCTCAAATCCAGACCCGGATCAATATCCTCGCCGCGCGGCGCGGGGGCAAGCCCCCCTGAAAACCACACCTGAAAACCAACCCTGCAAATCACCCACCGAGGAACCAGCCCCCCGGGGAGCGGAAGCACAACCGGTCTGCGCCCCCGCCTTCGGTTCCCGCCGAGAGCCTCATGCGAACCACCTCATAAAAACGACCTCTTGCGGACGCCTTGTCAATCAAATCCCGATGCCTGTAGATGGGTTTCGTCGCCGGATCCTGCGGAGGCGCGCAAGAACGACAGGCAGGATTTAATGAACGATTTCCGCGTCTTGTTTATGATCTCGCTCGCGGCGGTTCTGGCTCCCCTGCTTAACCGTCTGCCGGCGTTGACGCGAACGCCGCTGGTGGCGATCGAACTCGCCCTGGGCGTCATTCTTGGCCCCAGCGTGACAGGGCTGGTCTCGATCGATCAGACAATCGATTTTCTCAAGGAACTGGGGCTGGTTTTCCTTTTTTTTCAGGCCGGCTTCGAGGCGCGGCGTCACGAAATCTCGGTCCCGGCGCTTCGGCTCGGCGCCAAATACTGGCTGTTCGCCTTCGGGCTCGCCGTTGTCTTCGCCGGCGCTCTTTATCTCGCGGGACTCGTCAACAACATCGTCCTGCTCGCCATCATTCTTCCAACCACGGCCTTTGGCGTTCTTATTCCCATACTCAAGCAGGGCGGCGAAATGGGCACCCGCTTCGGCGATTATCTGCTGGGCGCAGCGGCCTTCGGCGAACTCGGGCCTTTGCTGTTCGCCTCGATTGCGCTGGCGACCGAAAAACATCATTTCCATCAGGCCTTCTTCAGCCTGTTGTTTCTGTCGCTGGCGATCGCCTCCACCCTTCTGTTAATCCGTTTCCTGCCCCGCCTGCGGGTCGACCGTCTGGCGGACTGGTTAGCCCACACCGGGGTTTTTCCGGTGCGGGCGGCGGTTCTGGTGCTGCTGGGCTATGTCGCTCTCGCCAACAATTTCGGCATGGAGACGGTGGCGGGCGCCTATGCTGCGGGTCTCGTCGTGGCGGTGCTTGAGAGCACGACGCGGGACACAAGTCTTGAGGACAGGCTGACTTCGATTGGCTCGGGCTTCCTGATCCCGGTCTTCTTTATCGCCAGCGGAATCACCTGCGATCTGCATGCGCTGGCGTCGGATGGCGCCAGCATTGCGCAATTTGTGGTTTTCTGCGCCGCATTTTTGTTGATCCGGCTGATTCCGCTGTTTTTTTACGCAGATGTTCTGACGGGTGCCGACCTGCCGGCTTTGGCTATGATGACCGCGGCGACATTGCCGCTCGTCGTCGCCATCTCCTATCTGGGCGAGCAGTCAGGACAGTTGCGTCCGGATACGGCGACAGCGCTGGTTGGAGCGGCGCTGATGACCGTGACCCTGTTTCCCGGTCTGGCTCAATGGCTACGCGCACAACAGCCAGATTCGCCCGCGGTTGTCTTGATCGTTCGCGTCAGCTCGGCTCTCGCCTCAGCGGGAGCGACCTGTTATGTTGCGCTTGAGGCGGCGACGACTCGCCTTGCGTCGCGGCGATTTCGGGAGCGATAGACGGCGGTCATGCGTCCACAATGTTGTAGACTCAGATATTTGTTGACCGCCTTCGCTCTGCTCCTGTCGAGTTTGGCCTGCAACGTCGCGCAGGCAAGAAATCTCGGAGACGCGACTCCCTTTGAATGGTTTTTTGAGGACGACAGCCGCAAGACTCTCTTCCCGCCCGTTCAGGAAACGCTCGCCCACGGCACGGCTGTGACGCGACAAGACCCTTACGCGCTGGACGTTCCGGCTGTCGACATTTGTCAGGCGCCTTGCGGCGCGATCCGCTGATTCCCGGCGCTTCAGAATGTCAAATGAATTTTGTTCCTGCGGAACATTATCCCCGTAATTATTAGCCTCATAATGAGTTTTTTTCACCGACGGATTCGTGAGTCGCGACCGAAATTTTGCTTTAACTGACGTGGACTTATCGGCCCGATTCCCGGTCGGGGCGAAGCATCCGAAGAAAATCGCCAACGCCTGCTCGAACAAAATCCCCTGGACGCCTGAGCGTGCCCGAATCGCACGCAATGGCATTTGTTTTGGAGCGGCGCAGCCGGAATTGTTGAGCAGCAACTGTCATGAACGCAATCGTCGTCGTCGCGCTCAAGAGACCCTATACTTTCGTTGTCCTGGCCATTGCGATTTTACTTTACGGGATCATGTCGATCCTCAAATCGCCGACCGACGTGTTTCCAAATATCCGCATTCCCGTCGTGGCCGTTGTGTGGTCCTACGCCGGTCTCTTGCCGGAGGACGTATCGGGTCGAATCACCTTCTACTACGAACGGCAACTGACCTCGACGGTCGAGGGCCTCGATCATATCGAAAGCGACTCCTACTACGGCGTCAGCGTGATCAAGGTCTATCTCCAGCCCGAGGGCGACGTTGCGGCGGCCGAAGCAGAGATTGTCGCGATTTCGCAGACCGTCATTAAGGCGCTGCCGCCCGATATTTCGCCGCCAATGATCTTTCGTCTCGACGCCTCGTCGGTGCCGGTGGCGATGCTTCAGGTCGCCAACGAAAATCTGACGCCCGCGGCGATGTTCAATCTGGCCTTCAACAACATCAGACCGCTGCTGGTGACGATTCCCGGCGCGATCGTGCCGCAGCCCTATGGCGGCATGCCCAAGCAATTGCTTGTCTCGCTCGACCAGCAGCAACTGCTTGCGCATAATCTGACGGCGACAGACGTTCACGAGGCCTTTGGCCGACAGAATATCGTGCTTCCGGCCGGCGACCAGAAAATCAAAACGACCGACTGGATGGTGCTGACCAATTCGACGCCGCTGGAGGTGGAGGATTTCAACAGCCTGCCGATCAAGCGCGTCGGCAATCAATATGTCTATTTGCGGGACGTGGCGGATGTTCAGCTCGCCGGACCGCCGCAACTCAACGCTGTTCTGGTGAAAGGCAAACAGGCGGTTATTCTGGTGGTGATGAAGGATGGCGAGGCCTCGACGCTTGATGTCGTCAATGGCGTCAAAAAAGCCATTCCGGATATCGAACGGATCAGCCCGCCAGGCACGAAAGTCACGCTGCTCAACGACGCCTCGATCTTCGTGAAAGACTCTATCGAGGATGTCGTGCGCGAGATGGTGCTGGCGGCGGCGCTGACCGGCATTGTCGTGATTCTGTTTCTTGGTTCGTGGCGCGCTACGGTTATCATTGCGACATCTATCCCGCTTTCCATTCTCTCCTCGGTAATCTGCCTTCACCTGGTCGGACAGACGATCAATATCATGACTCTCGGCGGCCTGGCGCTGGCGGTCGGCATTCTGGTCGACGACGCCACGGTGATGATCGAGAATATCGACACCCATCTCGAAATGGGTAAGCCGATCGAAGTAGCAATCATCGACGCCGCCAACCAGATCGTCGTCGCGACCTTCGTATCCACGCTCTGCATTATGCTTGTCTGGTTTCCCCTGTTCGAATTGAGCGGGGTTTCAGGCTTTCTGTTCGCGCCAATGGCCGAGGCCGTGATTTTCTCCATGGCGGCGTCTTTCATTCTGTCGCGCACCCTCGTGCCGACTATGGCGAAATATATTCTCGTCGATCCAAATTCGCCGCACGCCCATGGCCCTGCGTCTGACGATACGCCCAACGGGGCCGCACACGCGGCAAGAACAACCGCGACCGGTGAAAAGCTCAAGGATCAGGCCGAGCAGATTTACGATCTGGCCAATGCCGACGCCGAAAAGCGCGCGCTGGCCGGCGAGGGCGGCGTCTCGCATTTCGCCCAGGCCATAGCGGCGCCGGAAGCCTCGAACACGCACGCCGCCGCCACAAAACCTCCGGGCTTGTTCAAACGCTACCAACAACGTTTTGACCGCGGCTTTCAATCCTTCCGCGACAGTTACAATAACGCGCTTAAAACGGCGCTGGAGAATCGAAACGTTTTCATTCCTTCTTTCCTCGCGTTCGCCGTCTCGTCGCTGATCCTGTTCTACTTCAACGGTCAGGACTTCTTCCCCGAGATCAAATCCGGCACGATGCAGATGCACATGCGCGCGCCGCTTGGAACGCGTATCGAAACGACCGGCCGTATTGTCTCTCTTGTGGCGGAAGAGATCGAACGATTGCTGCCGGGGCAGGTCGAGAGCGTGGTGTCGAACTGCGGCTTGCCTGTCTATGGCCCGCATAACCTCGCCTTTATCCCGACGCCGACCATTGGCTCGCAGGATTGCGACCTGACGATCTCACTAAAGAACGAAACCTCGCCGGTCTGGAACTACCGGCAGATTTTACGCAAAGGGTTGAAACAACGCTACCCGGGAACGGAGTTCACCTTCCAGCCGGCCGATCTGACGTCAAAAATTCTCAACTTCGGATCGCCCTCGCCTATCGGCGTGGAGATTGTCGGCATGGATATGGAGGAGAATTACGCCTACGCGCGCAAACTGGCTGCGGAGCTTCGGAAGATTCCGGGGGCCACGGATGTCGTTATCCAGCAGACCATGCGGCAACCAACCCTTTTGGCCGAAGGACAGCGGACCTTCAGTCTGGGCACGCAACTCACCGAACGCGACATTGCGTTGAACCAGCTCATCACGCTCAATGGCAGCCAGCAAGTTGATCAATCCTACTATCTGGATCATAAAACCGGCATCGAATATCAGGTGAATATCTATACGCCGCAACCAAGAATGACCCATGTTCAGGATTTGCTGACCATCCCGGTCGACAAGAACAACCTCGAAGCCGATAGTTCGGAAATCCAGTTGCTGGGTAATCTGGCGAAGCTCTCCGTGATCGGCACGCCCGGCGTCATTTCGCATTCGAACATACGGCCCATATTCGATATTTACGTCTCCGCAGAAGGCCGCGATCTGGGCGGCGTCCTGACAGACGTTAAAAAGGTCGCTGACAGTCTCAAAAACGAGATGCCTCGTACGGCTACCATGGAGATCCACGGGCAGGCGGAGACGATGCATAGCGCCTATGTCGAATTGATCGGCGGCCTGCTTGCCTCGATCATTCTGATTTATCTTCTGATGGTTGTGAACTTCCAGTCCTGGCTCGACCCGTTCATCATCATCACAGCCCTGCCCGGCGCCCTCGCGGGCATCGCCTGGTCGCTGTTTATAACGCACACGAATATTTCGGTGCCGGCGCTGACCGGCGCGATCATGTGCATGGGAACGGCGACGGCCAACTCGATTCTTGTCGTCTCCTACGCGCGTGAACGCTATGAGCTTCACGCCGACGCCTTGCTGGCGGCGCTGGAGGCGGGCTTTGCGCGCATACGCCCGGTGATCATGACCGCTTCGGCGATGGTGATCGGCATGTTGCCGATGGCGACCAGCAATTCGCAAAACGCGCCGCTCGGGCGCGCCGTGATCGGCGGCCTTCTGCTCGCGACCTTCGCTACGCTGTTTTTCGTGCCCTGCGTCTATGCGATGGTCTATTCACGGGTCGCCAATAAACCGGAACCAGCACATGGAAAAGACCATGGACAAGACCATGGATCGGAACCAGCACATGGATAAGAAACCGTCCACCCGACAGATCATTTTGCTCGCGCTGACGATTGGCGTCGCCTATCTCGGGTATCAGGGCTATCAGCGCTTTATGTATTCCCGGCGCCTCGCCAACGAAACGCTCGAAGACGCCGTACAGACTGTCGCCGTCACCCATGCGCGGCCTGGACCGACGCGCGAAACCCTCAAGCTGCCCGGCAACATCGACGCATGGTACCAGGCGCCGATATATGCGCAGGTCTACGGCTACGTTAAAATGTGGTACGCTGATTATGGCGCAAAGGTGAAAAAGGGCGACGTCCTCGCCGAAATCAATTCGCCGATGATCGACGCCCAGTTCGCCCAGGCCAAGGCGGCGCTCGATTCACAGAAAGCAAAATACAATCTTGCGGTCGTTACCGCCCAGCGTTATCTGGCGCTGCGCAAAAGTCGCGCCGTCTCTGAACAATCGATTTCGGTTCAGGAGGCGAACGAGAAGTCAGAGGCCGCCGAAGTGCAGGCCGCCGAGCATAATGTCGCTAATTTTCTTGCTCTGGAGCGCTTCAAGACAATCGTTGCGCCCTTCGATGGCGTAGTCACACGGCGCAATATCAACGTCGGCGACTATGTCAACAAGGAAGGCAATATCTCCGACATGAAGAATTTGACGGAGTTATTCACTGTCGCAGATCTGCACAAAATGCGGCTCTTCGTCTCCGTTCCCGAGACTTTCGCCGATGTTCTCAAGCCCGGTCTCAAAGCGGAAGTCACTGTGCCGCAGTTTCCGGATCGAAAATTCATCGCGAATTTTCTGACATCGGCCAACGGCTTCGATCCGGTTACGCGCACGGCGGTGACCGAATTTACGATCGACAATGACGATCGGGCGCTTTGGCCCGGCTCCTACGGCGAAGTCTCGCTCTCCGCGCCGCTACCCGGGGATACGTTGATCATTCCCTCCAGCGCGCTCGTCTTTCAGGAAGCCGGGACGGAAGTCGCGGTATTGAAGCCCGATGACACGGTGCATTTCAAAAAAATCACGCTTGGCCGCATTATGGACGGTTATATCGAGGTGAGACAGGGCGTGACGCGCGAGGATCGCATTGTGCAAACGCCTAGCGCCGCCCTGCTTGAAGGCGACAAGGTCCGTGTCGTCGAGCCCGCGCGGGGGTACGAGGATAAAACCTTGCCGCCCGACCCGATCGACCCCGCAGGAAAAAAGGATGTCGGCGGCGCCAATAAAGTGACGGCGCCCGAATGATCTCACGGTACAAATCCAGAGAGACGCGTTTTCGCGCCGCGCCGTCTCGCAGGGTTATGGCTGCGTGCCTGGCGGCGACCCTCGCCTTAACGGGCTGCAACGCTGTTCCGCATTTCGACCTTGCCCCGGCCTATGAGCCGGTAGAACTTATTGTGCCAGACTCCTGGCGTGGGTCTGGTCCGTTCATGAAGGCGCATCCCTCGGACGCCGAAATCCGATCTGACTGGTGGAAACTGTTCCGCGATCCCGTCTTGAACAGACTGGAAGATCAGGCGATGGCGGCCAATCCCGACCTGCAGGCGGCGGCCGAGCGTTTCATGCAGGCGCGCGACATGATGATGAAAGCGCAGTCGCGTCTTTTCCCGCATGTCGGTCTGGGCCTCGGCGCCTCGGATAACAAGCAATCCGAAAATGCGCTTTTCCGCGCGCCTTCCGCGCAATTGTTTCCCGGTGGACCGAACTATCCCGGCAACCCTGTTTACGACACAGATGTCATTACCGGCGGACTGGCGTCGTGGGAGCCTGATTTCTGGTCTGCGATCCGCAACCGGACGCGCATGCGAATTCATCAGGCGCAGGAAATGGCCGCCAATTTCTGGCTGGCCCGACTTAGTCTACAGGCGGAAATTGCGACAAATTATTACATTCTCAGAGGGTATGACGCGCAGGAGCATGTCTATCGGCTGTCGATCGATTATTATAAAAAGTCGCTCGCCATCGTCATGGCTCAATACGAGGGCAAGCTCGCCTCCGAACTCGATGTCGCGCGTGTGAAATATTTGCTTCACATGACCGAAGCCAAAGCTTTCGATATCCAGGGCGAACGCGAAGTCACCGAACACGCCATCGCGGCTCTGCTCAATGTGTCGCCATCAAGCTTCAAAATTACGCCGATGGATGATCTGCGCTCAGCGAAATTCGCTGTTCCCCGAAAGGTGCCCTCGACGCTTCTCGAACGCCGGCCGGACATTGCCGCTATGGAGCGGGAAATGGCGCAGGCCAATCGCGCCATTGGCGTCGCGCGCGCTGCGTTTTTCCCGAATGTGGTGTTTAATCTCGGCGGTGGATTCGAGGATAACGCCTTCAACCTGTTCAAGTTGGCGAATGGCTTCTGGGCCTATGGCTCAATGGTTTCACTACCTCTTTTCGAGGGCGGCATGCGACGGGCGGAGTTGCAACAGTCCTGGTCGGCCTATCGCGAGGTCGAGGATAGATATCGCGCAACGGTGTTAAACGCCTTTCGCGAAGTCGAGAACGGCCTCAGTCTGACCAATCGATTGAACACGGCGGTGCAAAAACAGGAGTTGGCCGTGAAGGCCGCGCTTGAGCAACAAACATTAACGATGGAGTTGTTTCGCGGCGGCCTGATCTCCAGTCTTGATCTGGTTTATGCAGCGATTAATACGCTCGACTCCCGCATTGCGGCCGTTCAATTGAAAGCCCGCCTGCTCCAGGCGTCAGTTGGTTTGGTGCGCTCATTGGGCGGCGGCTGGGAGCGCGGTAAATTGCCGAAGGACAGCGATATCCAGCCTTTCGATATTTTCGAGTATCAAAAGCTCGAAAAGCCTGTCCCGGCCGGGAATATCGACGTTACGACCCAGGACAGTCCGACCTTCGACGATCTGACGAAAGCCTCGGGACCCTATCGGGAATAAGAGCGATCACTTCGTCGCATCAAATCGCTCCTGATTTGTCGCTGACATCTCACTTGCGACTTTCTTGGCCTATTCCACGCCACCCAGACAGATATATTTTTTCTCGAGATAGTCTTCGAGACCAAAACGCGACCCCTCTCGGCCAAGGCCGGAATATTTCACCCCGCCAAAGGGCGCAATCGCAGTCGAGATCGCGGTTTCATTAACGCCGACCATACCCGACTCTAGTTTTTCGGCGACGCGGAAGATGCGGGAGATGTCGCGACTGTAGAAATAACTCGCCAGCCCGAAGGGGGTCGCGTTCGCCAGATTCAACGCTTCTTCCTCGGTCTCAAACCTCATCACCGGCGCCACCGGGCCGAAGGTTTCTTCGTGACAGATGAGGGAATCTGGCGACACATTGTCGAGCACCGTCGGCTGGAAAAAACTCCCCCCAAGGGCGTGACGCGCGCCGCCGGTCAAAACCCTGGCCCCGCGGGCGACCGCGTCGGCAATGTGCCGTTCAACTTTCTCGACGGCGGCCATCGAGATCAGCGGCCCGATCGCCACGCCATCCTCCAAACCATTGCCGACCCTGAGCGCAGCGCAAGCGGCGGCAAGCTTTTCAGCGAACGCATTGGCGATCGAAACATGCGCGAGGAGACGATTCGCCGCGATGCAGACTTGTCCAGCGTTACGAAATTTCGCTGTCACGGCGCCAGCGACGGCGCGATCCAGATCCGCGTCTTCAAAAACGATGAGCGGCGCATTGCCGCCGAGCTCCATCGAACATTTTTGAATATGTTCGGAGGCCTGTTTCAGAAGCAACCGGCCGATGGCGGTCGAACCTGTGAAGGTGATTTTGCGCACCAGTGCGTTATGCGTCAGTTCTTCGCCGACAGCGGCGGCGGCGTTTGTCGTAATAACATTGAAGACGCCGGCCGGAACGCCGGCGCGCATCGCCAGATCGGCCAGCTCGAGTGCGGAAAAAGGCGTCAATTCCGCCGGCTTGGCGACCATCGTACAGCCGGCCGCGAGGGCTGTGGCCATTTTTCGCGCCAGCATCGCGCTGGGAAAATTCCAGGGTGTGATGGCGCCGACAACGCCTATCGGCTGCCGAATGACGAACAGCCGTCGATCCTGCGAGCCGGGGATAATGTCTCCATAGATGCGCCGACTCTCCTCGGCGAACCAGTCGAAATAGCTGGCGCCATAGGCTATCTCGATCCGGGCCTCGGCCAGAGGCTTGCCTTGTTCAATGGTCATGACCCTGGCAAGCCGATCCTGTTCCTCGATCATCAATTGGCTCATGCGACGCAGGATCTGCGCGCGCGCCATAACGGAAGCGCGCCGCCACAGCGGCAATGCGGCGGCGGCGGCGGCAATGGCCCGGCGTGTCTCGGCGGCGCCCATATCCGGCGCATGGCCAATTGTCTCAGAGGTCGCAGGATTGACGACCGCAAAGCTCGCGCGGCCATCAGCGTTCACCCACTCGCCATTGATGAACGCCTGCTGACGAAATGATGGGACGTGCGCTACCATCTGTCAGGTCCTCAATGCTTTGCGGACAAAAGGCTCCGCATCAAGCGTCTCGCGCTTGGGCGGGGTCAACAAGGAACGGGAAAGGGGCCGTCCTATTGCGCGGCGAGCTTGATTTCCGGATAGGCGCAGTGAGCGTCACTCTTCTCGTCGACATGCAAATGCGACGGCGGCTCGACAAATCTGATCCCAAGCGTCTGCCAGACATCGACCATGGCCTCAACGAGAGTCGCGATATGCTCCTGGGTGTGTCGGGGGGTCGGCGTGATCCGCAACCGCTCCGAACCTTTGGCGACCGTCGGATAATTGATCGGCTGAATATAAATTCGATGACGCGTGAGCAGCAAATCGCTCGCAGCCTTGCATAATTCCGCGTCGCGCACCATGACGGGCACGATATGCGATTGATTAGCAAGAATCGGCAGGCCGGCGGCCGAAAGAGCATGTTTGGTGATATGCGCGGCGCGCTGATGCGCGGCGCGCATATCCGGCCGACGCTTGAGCAAACGCACGGCGGCGCAAGCCGCTGCGGCAACCGAAGGCGGTAGCGCCGTCGAGAAAATAAACGCCGCCGCGTAGGAGCGGATAGCGTCGATGACAATCGCATCGCCGGCGACGTAGCCGCCCATTGTCCCGAAACCCTTGGCGAGCGTGCCCTCAATGAGATCGATTCGATTCATCACGCCAAGCTGTTCGCAGACGCCGCCGCCGCGCGCGCCATACATGCCAACGGCGTGGACTTCATCGATATAGGTCATCGCGCCGTAGCGCTCGGCAAGCGTCGCAATCTCGGCGACCGGCGCGACATTGCCGTTCATCGAATAAAGGCTTTCGAAGACGATGAGCTTCGGACGGTCGCCCGCCTCGACAAGCAACTCCTCGAGATGCGCGAGATCGTTGTGTCGAAACACCTTCTTTTCGGCGCGCGAACGCTTCACGCCCTCGATCATCGAGTTGTGATTTGAGGCGTCGGACAGAATGACGCAATTCGGCAAGAGATCGGCGATTGTCGATATGGCCGCGAGATTGGAGATCCAGCCGGAGGTGAAAACCAGCGCTGACTCCTTGCCATGCAAATCGGCGAGCTCGCGCTCCAGTTCGACAATCGCATGACTGGTGCCGGAAATATTGCGCGTGCCTCCGGCGCCGGCGCCGACCCTGGCGGCGGTGTCGACCATGGCCGAAATCACTTCCGGATGCTGACCCATGCCAAGGTAATCGTTCGAGCACCAGACTGTTACGTCCTCGACGACGCCGTCGTCGCGATGCCAGCGCGCATGTGGAAAGGTTTCGACGTCGCGTTCGAGATGGACGAAGACGCGGTATCGGCGCTCGTCCTTGAGACGGGAAATGGCGGCTTCGAAGTAACGCCGGTACACCATCTACGGCACCCTTGGAAACATATATCCCGGGACGAAGGCTTGCCCCGAACCGCTGATGCGGCCCCGTCCAGCTGCGGCCCGCCCAGTTTGGACGCATTCTACATAGCCGATCGCTTCGGCGAATGCGAGGGGCGGATTGACGCGCACGATAACAATTCGCCGCCGAACCAATCATGCCCGTCGAGCGAAAATGACATGGCGCCACAGCGCCCGGGAGGATGGTTACTGCGATGCAACAAATTTAGCCGGACTAGGCCGCCAGCGCGTCCAGAACCCGCGCCCACGATCGGGCGCCTTTGTGAAACGAGGTCCAGGAATATTTCTCGTTGGGCGAATGGATGCGATCGTCGTCGAGGGCGAAACCAATCATCAGGGAGTCCATGCCGAGATCGCGCTTGAAGGCGCCGACGATCGGGATCGACCCGCCGCAGCCGGCAAGAACGGCCTCCTTGCCCCATTCCTCGCTAAGCGCCCGTTGCGCCCGGGACAGCGCCTCCGAGCCGAAAGGCAGTTGCAGGGCGTTGGAGGCCCCGTGGTTGATGAATTCGACCCGCGCGTCCGGCGGCAAATGGGCGCGCACGAAACTCCGGAAACTCTCGAGCACGACCGCTGCGTCCTGTTGTCCGACAAGCCGAAAAGAGAATTTCGCCGAAGCCTGCGCCGGCAGGACGGTTTTGGCGCCTTTGCCGGTATAGCCGCCGACAACGCCGTTCACGTCACAGGTCGGGCGCGCCCAGATCTTTTCGATCAGGCTACGGCCTGTTTCCCCGGCCGGGCGGGTGAGGCCGATCGATGACAGAAAGTCGCCTTCATCAAATTCAAGGGCGCGCCACTGTTCGGCGACGGCCTCAGGCAAATCCGGAACGTCGTCATAGAAACCAGGCAGAGTCACCCGCCCGTCGACGTCGTGCAAATCGCCAATGATCTTGCCGAGAATATGGATGGGATTGGGCACGGGACCGCCGAACATGCCAGAATGCAGATCATGGCTCGGGCCCCGGATGATCACTTCTTCCTGCGCCAGTCCGCGCAGCATTACGGTGATCGCCGGGGTGCGCGCATTCCACATGCTCGTGTCGCAAACCAGCGCCAGACCCGGTCGCGACAATTCCTCGCGATGCGTGGCGAGGAAGGCGGGCAGCGACGGCGATCCGGTCTCCTCCTCGCCTTCGAACAGGAACGTCACATGACAGGGCAGTCCGCCATTGGCCTCGAAGGCGCGACAGGCCTCAAGAAAGGTCATGAGTTGGCCCTTGTCGTCGGATGCGCCGCGGGCGACGATATCCTGTCCATCCTTGCCAGCGGCGAGACGCGGCGCGAAAGGGTCTTTTTCCCAAAGCTCCAGCGGGTCCGGCGGCTGAACGTCGTAATGACCGTAAAAGAGGACATGTGGCGCGTCTTTGCGCTTAGCCTGCGCATGGCCGACGACAATCGGGTGGCCCGGAGTCGCCCGAACCTCGGCCATATAGCCCAATCCCCGCAACTGATCGGCAAGCCAGTCGGCGGCGCGGAGGCAATGTCGGGTGAAGGCCGGATCGGTCGAGACGGAAGGGATACGCAGAAGATCGAACAGACGCTCTCGCGATGCGTCAAGATTGACGTCGATTGAATTCAGCACCGCCTCGATCCTGGCCATCGAATCTCTCCTGTTCCCGGATCGAAACTAGAGCGACGGGCGGCCGGGGGGAAGCCGGCTCGGAAAGCTATCGGGTCGGGACCGGCGAACCGCTTCGGTAGTCGTAAAAGCCGCGCTGGGTTTTCTTGCCCAGCCAGCCAGCCTCGACATATTTCACAAGCAACGGGCAGGGTCGATATTTCGTGTCGGCCAGCCCCTCGTGAAGGACTTGCATCACCGACAGGCAGGTATCGAGGCCGATGAAATCGGCGAGCTGCAACGGGCCCATGGGATGGTTGGCGCCAAGGCGCATCGCCGTATCGATCGCCTCAACCGAGCCTACGCCCTCGTAGAGTGTATAGATCGCCTCATTGATCATCGGCAGCAGGATCCGATTGACGATAAAGGCCGGGAAGTCTTCGGCGACGGTGACGGTCTTGCCCAGCCTGGCGCAAAACTCCCTGGCCGCCTCGAATGTATTGTCCTCGGTGGCGATGCCCCGGATGAGCTCAACGAGTTGCATGCGCGGCACCGGATTCATGAAATGAATGCCGATAAAGCGCTCCGGCCGCCCGGTGATCGCCGCAAGGCGAGTGATCGAAATCGACGAAGTGTTCGAGGCGATGATCGCCTCAGGACGCGCGATTTGCGCCACTTCGGTCAGGATTGCGCGCTTGACCTCTTCGTTCTCGGTCGCCGCCTCGATGATCAGGTCGGCGTCGCCAAGGTTTTGCATCTTCGGCGCGCCGGAGATCCGCTGCATCGCGACGTCGACGGCCTCAGCCGTCAAATGACCGCGCTCCACAGACTTGCGCATCTGAACGGCAATGTCCGTAACAGCGGCGTCGACCCTTTCCGGCGAGACGTCGTTGAGAGCCAGATCGTAGCCGGCAAGCGCACAGACTTGCGCAATGCCCTTGCCCATCTGTCCCGCGCCGATGACGCCAACCTTGCGAATCTCGAAGCTCATTGTCCGCTCACCATAGCGTCCGGTCACGATTGCGAAAAGGCCAATGGAGGCCTGAAAGTTGCGCCGCAAAACATTTATCGCCGCAGCGCAATATAACGCGCCTTTGATTTGGATGAAAACAAATAAAAAATAAAAAATTTCCCCGCCCTAAGCGGGCGGGGAAGACTCACCCTGGCGAAACGTCAGCGACCGATTTTCTGGAGTTCGGCATCAAGCTCCGGCAGGGCGGCGAACAGGTCTGCAACCAGGCCGTAATCAGCGACCTGGAAGATCGGAGCCTCTTCGTCCTTATTGATGGCGACAATGATTTTTGAGTCTTTCATGCCCGCCAGATGCTGGATCGCGCCGGAAATGCCGACGGCGATGTAGAGATCGGGCGCGACGGCCTTGCCGGTCTGACCGACCTGCAAGTCGTTGGGGGCGAAGCCCGCATCGACGGCGGCCCGTGACGCGCCGATAGCGGCGCCCAGCCTGTTCGCGACCGGCTCGATCACCTTGGCGAAATTCTCGGCCGAACCGACGCCGCGACCGCCCGACACGATAGTTTTGGCGGCGGTCAATTCGGGTCGCTCGGATTGCGCCAGCGCCTCGCTCCTGAACGCCGAAACGCCGGGGTTGGCGGCGGCGGCAACCGCTTCAACGCTGGCGGCCCCGCCCTCGCCTGTTGCGGCGAAAGCGGTGGTGCGCACAGTTATGATCTTTTTGGCGTCCCTGGACCGCACGGTCTGGATGGCGTTGCCGGCGTAGATCGGACGCTCGTAGGTGTCGGGAGACACAACCTTGATGATGTCCGACACCTGGGCGACGTCGAGCAACGCGGCGACGCGCGGCAGGATGTTCTTGGTCGCGCTTGTAGAAGGCGCGAGGATGACGTCGTATCCGCCCGCGAGCGAGACGATCAGCGCCGCGACCGGCTCGGCAAGTTGATGATCGCAGGCGGCGTCATCGGCGAAGAGCACCTTGTCGACCCCTGCGAGTTTGGCGGCCTGATCAGCGGCGGCGCTGAGACCGGGGCCAGCGACCAGTATGTGCACGGGACCGCCGATTTCACGCGCGGCGGTGAGGGCCTTGGCGGTCGAGGGCGCCAGGGCCCCCTTGGCGGTTTCGGCGAGAAGCAGAATCGTCATGTCAAATCACTCCCGCTTCCTTGAGTTTGGAAACAAGCTCCGCGACCGAGCCGACCTTGACGCCAGCCGAACGGGTGGCCGGTTCGGCCGTTTTGAGCACTTCAAGGCGCGGGGCGATATCGACCCCGTAATCGGAGGGCTCCTTAACGACGACCTCTTTTTTCTTGGCCTTGATGATGTTGGGCAGACTCGCGTATCGCGGCTCATTCAATCGAAGGTCGGTCGTAACGATGGCCGGCAGCTTGAGCGTGACGGTTTGCAATCCGCCGTCGATTTCCCGAGTGACGTCGACCGAGCCGTCGCCCAGCTCCACCTTCGAAGCGAAAGTTCCCTGACCCCAACCGAGAAGCGCGGCCAGCATCTGGCCGGTCTGGTTGGAGTCGTCGTCGATCGCCTGTTTGCCCATGATCACAAGTTGGGGCTGCTCCTCGGCGACGATTTTGGCGAGAATCTTGGCGACGGCCAGGGGCTCGACGGTGGCGTCGGTTTTCACCAGAACGCCGCGATCCGCGCCCATGGCGAGGCCGGTGCGCAGGGTTTCATCCGCCTTGGCAGGGCCAATGGAGACGACCACCACTTCCGTCGCATTGCCGGATTCCTTGAGACGCAAAGCCTCTTCCACCGCGATCTCGTCGAAAGGATTCATCGACATTTTGACGTTGGCGAGATCGACGCCCGACCCATCGGGCTTCACGCGGATTTTGACATTATAATCGACGACCCGTTTGACGGGCACGAGAATCTTCATCGGCGGAACTCCCGGCGGGACGCCGAGCGCCCCGGATTCACCTGAAAAAATGGGAAAGGCTCTGGTAACGGCGGCTCCGGCGCGAGTCAAATTATCCGCCGCACGGCGGGCATAGGGATTTTCGAGGCGAATGCTGAACAATCAGCCATCGGACGGCGGCGGTTCGACAGGCGTTTGCGGCGGCGGTTCCGCAGACGCCATACGCCTGTCGGAAGGGACGCCGCCCAGCAGCGGCATACTCCGTCGTTTGAACATCGGCGTCAGGATCAGCCCCACGACAATGCCGCCAATGTGGGACATCCAGGCGACGCGACCGCCGTCGCCAAGCGAGGCGTTGATCAACTGGATGAGAATCCACGCCCCGATGAACAGCAGCGCCGAAGCGTGAAAAACGAAAAGCGGCGGCTTCAGACCCAACAAGGTCATTCTGGGCGCGCCGGTGAGAAGCCCCAGCAACCAGACTGGCTGGAGAACCATGGTCAAGGGAGGAAAAACGCCGCCGATCGTTGTTTTGGGATAGAGCAAAAGAAACGCTACGCAGACGCCGGAAATGGCGCTCGACGCGCCGATCAACGGCGTGATCGAATCCGGCGCGGAGTAGATGTAGAACACGCCGGCGGCGACGCCGCAGCACAGATAAAACAGCAGATAATGCAGCGAACCCATCGCATCTTCGACATTGTCGCCAAAAACATAAAGAAAAAGCATGTTGCTGACGATGTGCCAAATAGACGAATGAAAAAACAGCGAGGTGACGAGCGTGAGCGGCGCCGGGGGACCGACCATCCAGTCCGCCAGCTGCGCCTCGCCGAAAAGGACGCGCGGAACAAGCGCAAAACCGCGCGCCAGCATCAGTGGATCGCCAAAAATCTGGCTGTTGACCACAACGAAGACCACGAGATTGATGAGGATCAGCGACCAGTTGACAACAGGCCGCCTGATAAAGCGGAGCGGCTCGTCATCATAAATTGGAATCACCATCGCCCTGTCCTCCGCATCGCATTGCCAGCTAAAGATAGGCGATTGCGGGCGACAGTCACGCCCGCGGCGCCGTTCGCTCCAACCACTCGATAACCGGTCGCCGCAAGCGCGCAATATCGAAAATTGCGACAAAAAGGCCGTACACCAGAACGCCCGCGCCGATTTGCGACAACAGGGTCACGACGCCGGGGGGGAGGCTTCGCAACGGCGAAAGGGCCAGATACATCGCCAGCGTGCCGAGCGACGCCAGCGCGAGATCGCGAAAAGACGGCCAGACCGGATCGACGCGCAAAGCACAGGCGATGGTGACCGCGAGCGACGCCAGCCAACCGCCGGTCTGGGCGATGGCGAGATTGGAGGCGTCGGCGCCCCAGGGCAGCGCCAGCAGCAAGCCGATGGCGAAAATAACCGCCGCCACTGCGGCGTAAACCAGCGGGGCCGTGCGTTTTTCAATCTGGAAAACCGGATTGAGCCCAAATGTAATCAGGGCCATCGCAAACAATCCGGGAAGCAGCAGACCGAGATAATGACCGAAGGGGCCACGGAACTGGCCCGGCACCAGCAGCGCCTCGACCGAAGGCATGACGATCCACAGGCCAACGCAGGCCGGAGCCAGAATAGCGAAGACGATGCCCATGTTCGCCGCAACCTGCTCCCGCGCGCGATCGGCGCCCTGGCTCTCGCGGGCGTCGACGGCGATCTGGAATAATAAAACGTCGAGCGCGGTTCCGAAGGCGAGGACGGCGCGAAAGCCAATATCGTAGGCTAGGGAGAACTGGCCGGTTTCGGCGAAATCGTAAACGATCGCAACAATTGCGCGCGAGGCGAGCGGGATCGCCTGATAAAGCAGCAATGCCGCGACAATCGGCGCGCTGTAGTCCAGAAAATCTCTGGCCCGCGCGCTTTGGGCCTTTCCAAGATCCGCCTCCGGGTCATGTAGCGCGGCTCGGGCGAGCACTACGGTCGTCATCAGACTGGCGACGCCGCCGGCCAGCGCGACGCCGGCGGAGCGAAAGACAAAGGCGCCGCCGCCGATACAAACAAGCGCCAGACAATTTTTGACCAGCATCAGACGGCTGTAGGCGCCATCGTCGAAACGGGCGCGCGCCAGCGCGGTGTAATAATCGAACAAACCGTTCGCAGTCGCGGTCAGCAGCGCCAGCAGGATCAGTTGATTATCGAATTCCAGACGCGGACCTATAAGGGCAAAGAGCGTTACGACGACGAACAAACCACCGGTTACGGCAAAAAAACAGGCCGCAAGCGTTCCACGCACGAAAGGCAGGGTCTCGGGCGCGCGACCGGAATAGAAACGCGTGGCCGCCAGTCGCAACCAATCGTACAACGCTGTTTGCGCGACAGTGGCGATTGCGAAGGCGAGCGCGAAACGGCCATATTCCTCCGGCCCAAGAAATTTCGCAATCAGCAGGCCGATAACGAAATTTACGCAGGCGTTGGCGAGAAAGGCCAGCAGCACTTTCACCGCGCGCGCGCCTTTCCCGGCGCACAAAAGGCCGGAACGGCCGCGCCAGAAGATGCGCTCGTCATCGCGGCGCGGCGCTCCAGCGCCCCAGATCGCGCAATTCGCGCAGCGCCTGCGCATCGCGCGACGTCACGCCGGGGTAATCGGGATCACTGGTCGCGGGATCGAAATATTTCCACGAACGCGCGCATTTGACGCCGGCGGCGCGGGAGGGAACGACGGCCACGCCGGCGACATCCGGCAAACGAAACGCTTCGGCCGGTCCTCCGCCGCTTTCAACAACGACGTCGGAGACAATGCAGATCTCCGCGAAATCGACGCCGTCAAGCGCGGCGCGCAGCTTGGGATCGGCAATATAAACGACCGGGGCGGCTTCGAGCGAAGAGCCGATGCGTTTTTGCGCGCGTTCGATCTCAATTGCGCCGGTGACGACAGACCGGATCGCGCGCACGCTCTCCCATTTGTGCGCCAGCGCGGCGTCCCGCCAATGCGACGGAACGTCGGGAAAGGTCTCGACATGCACCGAAACCGCGCCGGGATCGCGGGCCAGCCACGCCTCCTCCGCCGTGAACACAAGGATGGGCGCAACCCAACTCGTCACGCAACGGAAAATCTGCTCGATAACCGCGAGCGAGGCGCGCCGTTTCACGCTCGACGGCGGATCGCAATAGAGAGCATCCTTGCGGATATCGAAATAGAAGGCCGACAGATCGCTGGTCATGAAAGGCGTCAGCAGTGCGACGACTTTCTTGAAATCATAAGCCGCATAGGCGGCGCGAATCTGCTCATCCATCTCGACGAGACGATGAAGCATGAGTTTTTCGAGTTCGCCGGCCTGATCGATCAGCGCGTCGTCGGCAGGCGTATGATGCGCGAGCGTGCCCAGCATCCAGCGCAGCGTGTTGCGCAATTTGCGATACAGTTCGACGAAGGTTTTCAGAATTTCCGGGCCGACGCGCAGATCGTCAGCGTAATCGGACGCCGCCACCCACAGTCGCAGGATATCGGCGCCGGAATCGGCGATCACCTTCTGGGGCGCAACGACATTGCCGAGCGACTTCGACATTTTGCGGCCCTTCTCGTCAAGCACGAAGCCATGCGTCAACACGGCGTCATAGGGCGCGCGACCGCGCGTGCCGCAGCTTTCAAGAAGCGAGGAATGAAACCAGCCTCGATGCTGATCGGAGCCTTCGAGGTACATCACCTCATCGCGACCGCCGTCGCGCTTGCGACGAATGCCGGAAAGCGAGGGGAATTGCTGCGGATCATCGAGCACGAAGGCATGGGTCGAACCGGAGTCGAACCACACGTCGAGAACGTCGGAGATTTTTTCGTAGTCGTCCGGATCGTAATCCGGTCCAAGGAACCGCGCGGCGGCGCCCGCTTCGTACCACGCGTCAGCGCCTTCCTGTTCGAAGGCTGAGACGATCCGCGCATTAACCCCGGCGTCGACGAGTATCTCATGCGTTCCTTTTTTCACGAAGACAGCAATCGGCACGCCCCAGGCGCGCTGACGCGACACGACCCAATCGGGACGGTTGGCGATCATGCCGCGAATGCGATTCTCGCCGGCGGCCGGCGTCCATTGCGTGCGGGCGATTTCATCAAGCGCGACCTCGCGCAACGATTTTCCATCGGCGAAGGGCTTGTCCATCGCGATGAACCATTGCGGCGTGTTCCGGAAGATCACCGGCTTTTTTGAGCGCCATGAATGCGGATATTGGTGCTTCAATCGTCCGCGCGCGACCAGATTTCCGGCCTTGATGAGTTCGGCGATCACCGCCTCGTTGGCGTCGCCTTTCTCGCCCTTTTCGGTGAGCACGCGTTTCCCTTCGAAACCCGGCGCGTCCTTGGTGTAGAAACCGTCTTCGTCGACGGTGTAGGGAATGCGCGTATCGACGCCGGCAAAGCGCGCCTGTTGCATCCAGATGTCAAAATCCTCGCGACCATGTCCCGGCGCCGTATGCACGAAACCCGTGCCGGCGTCGTCGGTGACATGATCGCCATCGAACAGCGGGACGCGAAAATCATAACCCAGGTCGGCAAGCGGGTGAGCGCAGACAAACCCTTCAAATTCCTCAGGGGTCACCCCCTGGATCCGCTTGGATAGCGCTTTCATTTTCGAAAAAACGTCGTCGGATAATTTATCCGCGAGGATGTAGCGCTTACCTAAACTGGCGTGGCTGCCTTCCAGAAGTGAAGTAACCTCGTAAACGCCATAGGAAATTTTACTGGAATAGGAAATCGCTCGATTGCCGGGAATAGTCCACGGAGTCGTTGTCCAAATGACGATGGCGGCCTTTAGCAGTTCAGTTGTTTCCAATGGTCCTGCGTTAGGGGCCGAAGCTTGAACGACCGGAAACGCCACCCAAACCATATCGCTGGTGTGATCTTCATATTCCACTTCCGCCTCGGCGAGCGCCGTCTTTTCGACGACGCTCCACATCACCGGCTTGGAGCCGCGATAGAGCAGGCCGTTTTCGGCGAATTTCATGATCTCGCGGGCGATGGTCGCCTCGGCCGCATAGGCCATGGTGGCGTAGGGATGGTCCCAATCGCCCGCGACCCCCAGACGCTTGAACTCCTCGCGTTGCGCGTCGAGCCAGCGTTCGGCGTAGGCGCGACATTCACGACGGAAGGCGATCATTTCCTCTGGATGGGCGAAGTCCGGCTTCTTTTTGCCCTTCGCGCGATAGTTCTCTTCTTCGATCTTCCATTCGATCGGCAGGCCGTGACAATCCCAACCCGGCACATAGACGCAGTCCTTGCCCGTCATGCGCTGGCTGCGGGTGACAATGTCCTTAAGGATTTTATTCAGCGCATGGCCAATATGAATATTGCCGTTGGCGTAGGGCGGGCCATCGTGCAGCGTGAATTTCGGCCGCCCCTGTGCGGCGGCGCGCATTTTGCTCTCAAGGCCGTTGCGCGCCCAGCGCGCCAGCAATTCGGGCTCGCGTTCGGGCAGGCCGGCGCGCATCGGAAAGCCCGTTTCTGGCAAGTAGAGGGATTTGGCGTAATCGGGTCCTGTGGGACTGTCGTTCATGGGGTTGACCGGAGAGGCGGCGAGCGTTGAAGGGGGCCGAAAAGGTTCGGCTGACATAAAGCATTTGAGAAAAAAGGCCAATCGCCCGCCCGCTCACGCCCGACAAGGCGTCGCTGTCCGCTTGTCGGCGGCGGCGCTTCATGCGACTGGGAGGCATTGCAACCCGCCATCGACTTTGGCGGGAGAATCGGAGTCGTTTCATGCGTCGACCAGGTTGGCGCGATCATGCGACAGATCTTCTCGATCCAGTGATCGGCGCCTTGCCGGAACCCGTGTTCGTGATTGACGCGACGACGCACATCATTGCCGCAAATCGCGCCGCCCGGACTTTTATCCCGGCGATGCGGACCGGCGATCCCCTCTCAAGGTGCCTGCGCGCGCCAGACCTGCTTGATGTGACGGCGCGAGTCCTGGAGGGGGCGCCAGCCGAAAAAACCGCGTGGACGGAAAAGGCCGGGGTGGAGCGGCGCTACGAGGCGCATGTCGCCCCCCTGCGGATCGATGGATACGAGGCGGCCGCCCTGATCAGCCTTCAGGACCTGACGGAGGCCCACCGCGTCGAGCGGATGCGTGTGGATTTCGTCGCCAACGCCAGCCACGAATTGCGCACGCCGCTGGCCTCCCTGCTCGGATTTGTCGAAACGCTGCAGGGGCCGGCGAAAAACGACGACGCCGCGCGCGAGAAATTCCTGCGCATTATGCGCGAACAAACCCAACGCATGGCGCGGCTGGTCGACGATCTCCTTTCCCTGTCGCGGATCGAACAACACATGCATGTCAGTCCGGCGACGCCGGTCGATCTCTCTTTGCTGGTCGCCCACATCGTCGATACGCTGGCGCCGATGACCGAGGGCGAGGATGCGCCGCTGGCGATCGATCTCGATCCCAATGTCATCGCGCCGGGCGATCGCGACGAACTTGCGCGCATTATCGAAAACCTGATCGAAAACGCCCTGAAATACGGTCGCTGCCTCGATGAGAACAGGCCGATTGAAATCTCGCTGAAAAGACAAGGCAAATTCGCCGTTTTCGAGGTGCGCGACCATGGTCCCGGAATCGCCGCCGAGCATCTTCCGCGACTAACCGAGCGCTTCTATCGCGTCGACGCCGGCAAAAGCCGCGCCAAGGGCGGCACAGGGCTGGGTCTGGCGATCGTCAAACATATCGTGCTTCGCCATCGCGGCCGCCTGGCCATCGACTCCCGCCCCGGACAGGGCGCGCGCTTTCGGGTGCTGTTACCGACATCGGACTGACCCAATAATCAATTAAATACTTGTTTTATATGCTACTTAAATGACATAAAAATTTCATTTAATCGTCACAAAACCCTCTTGGGTGGCGTCTAGACATAGCGTGCGATGGCGCGCAACGCGCCTTTCGGCCGGTCCCGTTCGGCTGGCCTCCTCAAGAACAGTGAGATCCGCATAATGAGATCGAAGTTTCTGACGCGCGCCGTTCTTACGGCGGCCGGGCTGGCCGTCTGGGCGAACGTCGCCAGCGCGCTGGACATATCGGGCGCCGGCGCCACTTTCCCCTATCCGATCTACGCCAAATGGGCGGAGACCTACAAAAAGGAGACCGGGAACGGCCTCAACTACCAGTCGATCGGTTCCGGCGGCGGCGTCAAGCAGATCAAGGCGCGCACCGTAACCTTCGGCGCCTCCGACCAGCCGCAGAAAATCGCCGATCTGGACGCAGCGGGACTTACGCAATGGCCGCAGGTGATTGGCGGCATTGTGCCAGTGATCAACCTGGAGGGCGTTGCCCCCGGAACGCTGACGCTCGACGGACAAACCCTGGCCCGGATCTTCCTTGGCGAGATCGTTTCCTGGGACGACGCGGCGATCAAGAAGCTCAATCCGAAGGCCAAGCTCGCCGCGGCGCCGATCGTCGTCGTCCATCGCGCGGATGGTTCAGGCACGACATTCAACTTCACGAACTATCTGTCGAAAGTCTCCGCGGACTGGAAAACAAAGGTCGGAGAAAATTCGGCGGTCGAATGGCCGGTCGGCATCGGGGCCAAGGGCAATGAGGGCGTCGCCAACAACGTCGCCAACACCAAGGGCGCGATTGGCTATGTGGAATACGCCTACGCCAAGCAGAACAAGCTGACCTTCACAAAATTGGTCAACAAGGAAGGCAAGGTCGTTTCACCGGCGACGGAGAGCTTCCAGGCGGCGGCGAGCGCCGCCAAATGGGAACCCGCCGCAGGTTTCTATGAAATCCTGACCGACGAGCCAGGCGCAAAGACCTGGCCGATTACGGCGGCGACCTTTATCCTGTTGCCGAAGCAACCGCAGGACGAAGCCGCAGCAGGAGAAGCGCTGAGATTCTTCTCCTGGGCCTTCGCCAATGGCGGCAAAGCGGCCGAAGAGCTCGATTACATCCCCATGCCCAAGGCTGTCGTCGCCTTGATCAAGAAAAGCTGGGCCGATGTGAAAGGCGCCGGCGGGAAATCTCTCGCGCCCTGATCGCGTTTCGCACAGGTCTTTCCCCGGCCGGGCATAAGTCTATTTCCCGGCCGGTCGCAATGCAGATGCTGCCTCGTGCGCGCATCCGCAGCCGGAGGGAATGGGTTTGGGAGTTGCCCGATGACAGTTGTCGCGCCCGATGGACGCAAAAGTGAAGGAGCGGCGCAAGTGACGGATTTAACCCTGGCGCAAAAAATAGCGCCGACGGTCATTGTCGATCGCGCGCGCGCGCTGGACAGAATCGCGACGATCGACAGAATTTTCCACCAACTCACGCGCGGGGCGGCGATCGCCGTTCTGATCATTCTTGGCGGCGTCATCGTCTCGCTCATTCACGGCGCCCTGCCGGCGATCCAGACATTCGGCTTCGGTTTCCTGACGTCCCAGGCCTGGAATCCAGTCAATGATAATTTCGGTGCCTGGCCGGCGATCTATGGCACCGTCGTCACCTCCATGATCGCCATGCTGATCGCCGTGCCCGTTGGCCTCGGCGTCGCGACCTTCCTCACAGAGCTTTGTCCGCACCCGCTTCGCCGACCAATCGGCGTCGCCATCGAATTGCTCGCAGGCATCCCATCAATCATTTACGGGATTTGGGGCCTGTTCGTGTTTGCGCCCTTCGTCCAGACGCATGTGCAGCCGGCGCTGATCGCCGGCTTCGCCGGCGTGCCCCTGCTCTCCAGCCTCTTCGCCGGACCGCCCTATGGCATTGGCGTGCTGACGGCCAGTTTCATTCTCGCGATCATGGTGCTTCCCTTCATCGCCTCGATCTCGCGCGACGTTTTCGAGACCACGCCCCCCGTCCTCAAGGAAGCCGCGACCGGCATTGGCTGCACCACCTGGGAGATGATGCGTTATGTCGTCCTGCCCTATTCGCGCGCCGGCGTGATTGGCGGCGTGATGCTTGGCCTTGGTCGCGCCCTCGGCGAAACCATGGCGGTGACATTTGTCATCGGCAATGCGCATAAGGTGTCGCCCTCGCTACTCGCGCCGGGAACGACGATTTCGGCGACCATCGCCAATGAATTCACCGAGGCCGTGGGCGATCTCTACACATCGGCGCTGATCGAACTCGGTCTGATCCTGTTCGTCATCACCTTCGTCGTTCTCGCCATCGCACGCTACATGCTGATGCGGCTCGAACGAATGTCGGCCTGACGCGGAGAGTCGCATGTCGCTTTACGAAACGCGTCGAAAAAATAACGCTATCGCCACGGGCCTCGCCTGGCTTGCGGCGGGTTTTGGCCTCTTGTGGCTGACGCTCATCCTTGGAACGCTGGTTTATGAGGGCGGACGCGGCCTCTCTCCTACCGTTTTCACGCAAATGACGCCGCCCCCCGGCAGTACGGGCGGCCTCGCCAACGCCATTGCCGGTTCGTTGCTGATGTCAGCCATCGGCGTGGCGATCGGAACGCCGCTCGGCATGCTGGCGGGAACCTATCTCGCCGAATACGGGCGCCACACCAAACTCGCGATGATCGTTCGTTTCATCAACGACATTCTGCTCAGCGCCCCGTCGATCGTGATCGGACTTTTTGTCTATGAAATTCTCGTGCATCCGATGGGACATTTCTCTGCGATCTCCGGCGCCGTCGCTCTGTCGCTGCTCGTCGTGCCGGTCGTGTTGCGCACGACCGAAGACATGTTGCTGCTCGTGCCGGGCTCGATGCGGGAGGCGGCGTCGGCGCTCGGCGCCCCGCGCGCGATGGTGATCGGCAAGATCGCCTATCGCGCCGCGAAAGCCGGTTTGATCACCGGCGTACTGCTGGCCGTCGCCCGCGTTTCCGGAGAGACCGCGCCGCTGCTTTTTACTGCGCTTAATAATCAGTTCTGGAGTTCGAACCTGAACGCGCCGATGGCGAGCCTGCCCGTCGTCATCTTTCAGTTTGCGCTCTCGCCCTACAAGGACTGGCAGCAACTCGCCTGGACCGGCGCATTGCTGATCACCTGCGCGGTGCTGACCCTGTCCATCGTCGCCCGCACGCTTGGCGCGGGCCGGAGAAAATCCAGATGACGAACGCCTTCAATGTCACGAAGCCGCATCCTGTAAAAGTGTCGGTGCGCGGACTGAATTTTTACTACGGCTCCAGCCATGCTTTGAAATCTGTTTCGCTGCCGCTGAACGAGAACAAGGTGACGGCCTTTATCGGCCCCTCGGGTTGCGGCAAATCGACCCTGCTGCGGGTCCTGAACCGCATGTACGATCTATATCCGGGTCACCGGGCCGAGGGCGAGGTTCTGCTCGATGGAGAGAATATTCTCGATCCGGCGATCGATGTGAACGCCCTGCGCGCCCGTGTTGGAATGGTGTTTCAAAAGCCAACGCCTTTTCCGATGTCGATCTACGACAACATCGCTTTCGGCATCAAACTTTACGAAAAATTGCCGGTGGCCGAACTCGATGTCCGCGTCGAGCAGGCGCTGCGCGGCGCTGCGTTGTGGGATGAGGTGAAGGACAAGCTCCATACAAGCGGGCTTGGCTTGTCAGGCGGACAACAGCAAAGACTGTGCATCGCGCGCAGCGTCGCCGTTCAACCTGAGGTCATCCTCTTCGATGAGCCCTGTTCGGCCCTCGATCCGATCTCCACCGCCAAGGTTGAGGAACTGATCGAGGAACTGGCCGAGGAATACACCATCGCCATCGTGACCCACAACATGCAACAGGCCGTACGCGTCTCTGACTACACGGCGTTTATGTATCTCGGCGAATTGATCGAGTTCGGCCAAACCGACGATATTTTCAACAAACCGGCCGAAAAACGCACGCTCGACTACATCACCGGCCGCTTTGGCTAAGATCTCGACCGACAGGAAGCTTTCATGAGCGACCATATTGTTAAATCCTACGACCGCGATCTTGAAAACATGGGTCGGCACATCTCCGAAATGGGCGGTCTGGCCGAGAAGATGCTCGCTGACTCAATGGAGGCGCTGATTGGACTCGATAGCACGCTCGCCCATCGCGTTATCGCCGCCGATCAACGTCTTGACGCGCTGCATAGCGAGATCGAGGAAAGCGCCGTGCTGACCATCGCGCGCCGACAACCGCTCGCCGTTGATTTGCGCGAATGCATCGCCGCCATCCGTATTTCCGGCGACATCGAACGGATCGGAGACCTCGCGAAAAATATCGCCAAGCGCACGCTCAAGATTGTATCGGAACTGCAAGTGTCGCGCGCCGCCGTCGGCCTGCGATCGATGCATGAAATCGCCGCGACCCAACTCAAGGACTCCCTGGACGCCTATGCGCTGCGCGACATCGACCGCGCCCGGATGGTTTGGGAAACCGACGCCGACCTTGATGCGTTGGAGGACTCGGTCTTTCGCGATCTTCTCACATTCATGATGGAGGATCCGCGCAATATCACCTTCTGCACGCATTTGCTTTTCTGCTCGAAAAATCTCGAAAGAATCGGCGATCACACCACCAATATCGCCGAGACAGTCGTCTATCTCGTCACCGGCGAGACCTTTCCCGGCGAACGTCCGAAAGGACGCGGCGTCAATTACGTCGAAGAAGCCGGCGAGGGCGCGCAATGAACGCCACCGCGCCCCTTCCCCAACGCGAAAGTCGTGGCGGCGACCGCGCGCCGCGCATTCTTGTCGTTGAGGACGAAGCCCCCCTTGCCTATCTGCTGGTCTACAACCTTGAGGCGGAAGGCTATCTTGTCGAGCATGTCGATCATGGGGACGAAGCCGAATTGCGCATTGCCGAGTCGCCCCCGGATCTCGTCATTCTCGACTGGATGTTGCCCGGCGTCTCGGGTCTGGAGATTTGCCGGCGATTGCGGGCCCGCGAAAACTGTCGCGATATTCCGGTGATCATGCTGACCGCGCGCGGCGAGGAAAGCGAGCGGGTGCGTGGACTCTCTGTCGGCGCGGACGACTATGTCGTGAAACCTTTCTCGACGCCAGAGCTCATGGCCAGGGTGCGCGCGCTTCTGCGTCGCGCCCGGCCTGAACGCGTCGCCTCCAAACTACTGATCGGCGACATCGACCTCGACCGCGATACGCGCCGGGTGAGGCGCAACGGGCGCGAGATTCACCTTGGTCCGACCGAATTTCGACTGCTTGAATATTTTATGGAGAAGCCCGGGCGGGTTTTCACCCGCGCGCAGCTCCTCGACAATATCTGGGGCATGACTGCGGAAATCGATGAACGCACTGTCGATGTCCATGTCGGCCGTCTGCGCAAGGCGCTGATCCGGGGTCGCGAGAAAGATCCGATCCGCACCGTGCGCGGCGCGGGTTATTCCTTCGACGAAACCTTCGGTCGCGAATAACGGCGAGCGAGGTCAGGATCGTCCGATTTTTGGTTGATCGACCCGAATGCGGCGACGCTCCTGACTGGGTTGATAGGCGACGCGCGCGTGAAAGTCGCAATAGGGACCGCCGCCGACTGGCGACGGACCGCCGCAAAAACGGAATTCGGGCGTCGTCGGATCGCCCATTGGCCAGCGGCAGGTCGACTCGCGCAACTCCATCAGCGTCACGCGCTCCGACATCGGAATGACGACCTCTTCCTCGGGACGAAGGCGGGCGACCGCAAGGGTCTCGGGCGCAAAGGCCAGCGCGGTGTTGCCGACTGTTAGCGAGACCGACGCCGCAGATCTTGTCTGGACGGTCTGACGCGGCGCCTTGGCCAAGCGCGGGCGCGACGACACCACTGTCTTGGCCCGCTCCGCCAGACCCAGCCGGTGAATTTTCCCGATCACCGCGTTACGGGTGATCCCCGGCCCCAGTTCGGCGGCGACCTGACTGGCGCTTAACCCTTCGCTCCAAAGTTTCCGCAGCAATTCGACGCGTTCGTCTGTCCAGGACATTTTTCCTCCATCCGGCGGCCTGTCGACGCGACGCCGACAATGGTTCTGCTCTCGCGGCGCCGGAGAAGCCGGCGGCGACAGGACGCGGAACGAAAACTCGTGAAACTTTTGGCAAGACACCGGGGTCGTCGCCGTGAAATTCGCCGGGCAGTAGAATCACGTGAGCGAGTCGCTGGCAAGCGCAGCACGGGGTTCTCAACAGACTTTGCAGGGTTTTTAACAGAGTTTGCCCATGAAAACCCTTTTGAAAACGAACCTGCGCGCCATGCGACAATGATCGCTTCGGCGATGGATTACGTGTTTTTTCAAGAGATTTGACCCCGCCAGCGGTCGCGCCTAGAATATTCCCCCGAAACTGCCGTCCCGAGAGGGGCGGCGATTTGTTTTTCAGGCCCCGGAGACGGGGCCGCGCGACGCCGCCGCAGGTCTCCGATCCGGCGGCACGGGAGCAAGGATGTGAATTCCGCCCTGTATCCGACCTATGCGCGGGCCGATATCGCCTTTGTGCGCGGCGAGGGACCCTGGCTTATCGCCGATAATGGCGATCGTTATCTCGATTTCAGCGCCGGCGTCGCTGTTCTGTCGCTTGGCCATGGACATCCTCACCTCGTCGAAACGCTGAAGCACGCCGCGGCGGCGCCCTGGCATGTTTCAAACCTGTTCAGAATTCCGCAAGCAGAGCGCCTGGCGCAAAGACTGGTCGAGGCGAGTTTCGCCGATCTGGTCTTTTTCGCCAATTCCGGCGCCGAGGCGTTGGAATGCGCGATTAAAACTGCACGCAAATATCACGCCCATCTCGGCGCGCCGCAGCGTTTTCGGCTGATCACCTTCGAGGGCGCCTTCCATGGTCGCACCCTCGCCACCATCGCCGCCGGCGGCAATCCAAAATATATCGAGGGCTTCGGGCCGCCGGTCGCAGGTTTCGATCAGGTTCCCTTCGCCGATCTCGCCGCGGTGGAGGCGGCGATCACCTCCGAAACCGCGGGCGTCCTGCTGGAGCCGGTTCAGGGCGAAGGCGGCTTGCGGGTTTTTCCGCATGAATTCCTGCGCGCGCTACGGGCTCTGTGCGACGCGCGCGGTCTGCTTCTGGTTCTCGACGAGGTGCAATGCGGCGTTGGCCGCACCGGCAGGTTTCTCGCCTGCGAACACGCTGGCGTCACGCCGGATATCGCCGCGCTCGCCAAAGGGCTGGGCGGCGGCTTCCCTATCGGCGCGTGTCTGGCTACACGCAAGGCCGCGCAGGGCATGACTGCCGGCTCGCATGGCTCGACCTTTGGCGGCAATCCGCTGGCCGCCGCCATCGGCAACGCTGTGCTCGACATCGTTCTCGCCGAGGGCTTCCTGAATCGCGTTGTGGAGAATGGCGAGTATCTGACCCAACATCTCCGCGCGTTGAAACAACGCTATCCCGGCGTGATCGCCGAGGTGCGTGGCGAAGGCTTGATGTACGGGATCAAGACCCACATCCCCAACAGCGACCTGGCGACGGCGGCGCGTGAGGAAAAATTATTGACGGTCCTGGCCGGCGATAATGTCGTTCGCCTGCTGCCTCCCCTGACCATCGATCACGCGCATATCGACGACGCTGTAACGAAGCTCGAAGCCGCCTGTGCGCATCTCGCCGCGCCCACTGTGCGACAGGGGGCGGCGTAATGACCACGCCCGCCGGCGCGCCGCCGCGCCATTTTCTCGACCTTGCGGATTTCTCCGGCGAGGAACTCAAGCGCATCCTCGCGTGCGCAAGATCGTTAAAGTTGAAACGCGTCAGAGGCGCGCCGCCGGTTGAGCGACCGCTTGCCGGCAAATATCTGGGCATGATCTTCGACAAGCCATCGACCCGGACACGCGTCTCCTTCGATGTCGCCATGCGCGATCTCGGCGGCGAAACCGTCGTGCTCAGCGGCAAGGAAATGCAGATCGGACGCGGCGAAACCATCTCCGATACGGCGCGCGTGCTCTCGCGCTTCGTCGACGCGATCATGATCCGCATTCTTTCACACGACGATCTGATCGAACTTGCAGCGCACGCCAGCGTTCCGGTGATCAACGGCCTGACGAAAAATTCGCACCCCTGTCAGATCATGGCCGATGTGCTGACCTTTGAGGAACATCGCGGATCGATCGCCGGCCGCACCGCCGCGTGGGTCGGGGACGCCAATAATGTGCTGGCGAGCTGGGTGCATGCGGCGGCGCGCTTTGGCTTCGCCATCAACGCGGCGACGCCGGCGGCGCTGGCGCCCGACGCCGCGCTTGTCGATTGGGCGCGCGACAATAACGTCGCGTTTAACGTCACCCGCAATCCGCGTGAGGCGGTGGCGGGCGCCGATGTCGTCATCACCGACTGCTGGGTGTCGATGGGCGACAAGGATGAGGCTTTCCGCCGCCAGACTCTCGCGCCCTATCAGGTCAACCCGGCGCTCATGCGCGAAGCGGCGAAAGACGCGATCTTCATGCACTGTCTGCCGGCGCATCGCGGCGAGGAAGTCACTGACGCTGTGATCGACGGACCCCAGTCGGTTGTCTTCGACGAAGCCGAAAATCGTCTCCATGCGCAAAAAGCCGTGCTCGCCTGGTGTCTGGCTCCGGATTTCGCCGGATGACGGAAACGCCAAGCCGCCCGGTTTCGCCGGAAGCGCATGACGACAGCCTTCTGCCCTTCGCGGTGGAGCCGCTCGATCTGCGCGGGCGGCTGGTTCGGCTCGGGCCGACCGTCGACGCCATTTTGAAGCATTACGATTATCCTGAGCCCGTGGCGCGCCTTCTGGGCGAAGCGCTGGCGCTCGCGACGCTGCTCGGCTCGATCCTCGAATCGCATGGTCGCTTTCAGCTTCAAACCCGCAGCGATGGTCCCGTCGACATGTTGGTCGTCGATTACGACGCGCCCGGCAAATTGCGCGGCTTCGCCCGATACGACGCGGCGCGGGTGGCGGCATTCGAGGCCGCCGGCGCGCGCACGCAACCCGCAAGGCTCTTTGGACGCGGACATCTCGCCCTGACCATCGAACGCGATGCCGACGCCGCGCGCTATCAGGGCGTTGTGCCGCTCGAAGGCGAGAGTCTCGCCGAAGCGGCGCACACTTACTTTCAGCAATCAGAACAAATCCCGTCCTTCGTGCGTCTCGCCGTTGGCGAAGCGGTGACCGCGCAGGGACGCGTCTGGCGCGCCGGCGGTCTGCTGCTGCAGTATCTTCCCGAGCATGGCGGGCGTATTCGCGATCTGCCTGGCGGCGACGCGTCGCCTCAAGACGAGGACGACGACGAAGATAGCGGCTTTGACGACAACGACTTTGTCGAAGACGCCTGGAGCGAAGGCCGGGCGCTCGCCGAGACGCTCGCCGATCACGAATTGATTGATCCCGGCCTCTCCGGTGAAAGATTGCTCTATCGGCTGTTTCACGAGCGCGGCGTCACCATCTTCCGCGAACGCGCGCTGGAAGAATTTTGTCGCTGCTCCGACGCCCGCATCGAGGGATTGTTGCGCAGCTTCTCCCCCCGGGAACGCGCTGACATGATCGGCGACGACGGCAGCATCGGCGTCACCTGCGAGTTCTGTTCGACGCAGCGTAGTTACGATCCGGCCGCTTTCGACAGCGGAGGCAGTGATGACTGAGGATTTCGATGGCTGAAGATTTCGTTATCCCGCCACCGCCGCGCGCTGACGCCGCCGTCGCCGGAACGTCGGCGCGTTTTCCGGTCCGACGCATTTTCTGCGTCGCGCTCAATTACGCCGATCACGCGCGCGAAATGGGCAAGGAAGCCACGCCGGACGAACCCTTCTTCTTCGCCAAACCGGCCGATGCGCTCGTCGCCGACGGCGCCGCCATTCCCTACCCGCCGCAAACCGGCGATTTTCACCACGAGATCGAGCTGGTGGCGGCCCTGCGTGACGGCGGTCTGAACATTCCCGCCGAAAGGGCGCTCGACTGCGTCTATGGCTACGCCGCCGGGATAGATCTCACCCGGCGCGATTTACAGGCCGCCGCGCGCGCCATCGGGCGGCCCTGGGACATGTCGAAGGGCTTCGATCTCTCCGCGCCGCTCGGCGCGATCCGCCCGGCGGCCGACATCGGCCATCCGGCCAGGGGCCGCATCGCGCTCAGCGTGAACGGGGCGACGCGTCAGCAGGGCGATCTTTCGGACATGATCCATCCCGTGGCCGGGATCGTCGCCGCCCTCTCGCGCTACGTGGCGCTGGCGCCGGGCGATTTGATTTTCACCGGCACGCCCGCCGGGGTCGGCCCGCTCCGGCCCGGCGACCACGTCGAAGGCGTCGTTGAGGGCGTCGGAACCGTATCGTTGACGATCAAAAAAGACGATTGAAAAACAAGGGCGGTTGCGCCGGCACAGCGTTACCGGCTATTCCCCTGTCGATGGATCGACGACGCGCGAGCCTCTCGATATGACGGAGCCGGTCGATCTCGACCCCGAAGACTGGGACGCCTTCCGCGAAACGAGCCATCGCGCGCTCGATGCGATGATCGACTATCTGCGCGACCTGCGCAGCCGGCCGGTCTGGCGCGCGCCGGACGCGGCGGCGCAGGCGCGCTTCGCCCGCGAAGCCCTGCCGGACGAGGGGCGCGCGTTCGCCGACGTGCTCGATGATTTCGAGCGTTTCATCAAGCCCTACGCCACCGGCAATATCCATCCGATGTTCATGGGCTGGGCGCAGGGCGCCGGGACGCCGGCCGGCATGATCGCCGAGATGCTCGCCGCCGGCATGAACTCCAACTGCGGCGGCCGCAATCACATCGCCCTCGACGTCGAACGCCAGATCGCCCGCTGGATGGCGACGGCCTTCGATTTTCCGCCCGCCGCCAGCGGCATTTTCGTCACCGGCGCCTCGATGGCGAATTTTCTCTGCCTGCTTGTGGCGCGCGATCAGGCCTATGGCGCGAGCGACGTGCGGCTCAACGGCCTGCGGGCGCGCGATAGCCAGCTCATCGCCTATACGTCGCGCGAGGCGCATAACTGCGTCCGGCAGGCGATGGAGCTGGCCGGCCTCGGCGCCAGACATCTGCGCGTCATCGACTCGGACGCGCGTCGCGGGATCAAGATCAAGGATCTGCGCAACGCCATCGCCGCCGACCGCGCCGCCGGCTTCACGCCGTTTCTGATCGTTGGCACCGCCGGTTCGGTCGACACCGGCGCCATCGACCCGCTCGACCGCCTCGCCGATGTGGCGCGGACCGAGGAGGTCTGGTTTCACGTCGACGGCGCCTTTGGCGCGCTGGCGGCGCTGTCGCCCGAGCTGAAGCCGCTGATCAAGGGGCTGGAGCGCGCCGACAGCATCGCCTTCGATTTTCATAAATGGCTGCATGTGCCCTATGACGCGGGCTTCTTTCTTGTGCGCGATCCCGAGGCGCACAAACGCGCCTTCGCCGCCAATGCGGCCTATCTGACGCGCGCGCCGCGCGGGCTCGCCGCGGGCGAGACCTGGCCCTGCGATCTCGGCGCCGATCTGTCGCGCGGCTTCCGGGCCCTCAAGACCTGGATGACCATCGAAACCTTCGGCGCGGCGAAGCTCGGCGCCTGCATCGCCCAGACCTGCCGGCTGGCGAAAAAGCTGGAGCGCTGGATCGAGGCGTCGGACGCTTTCGTCATGCGCGCGCCGGTGACGCTCAACATCGTCTGTTTCGGCGTGAAGGACGATCCCGACGGCGCGCTGGCGCGCGAGATCGTCATGGAGCTGCATGAGCGCGGTGAGGCAGCGCCCTCGCTGACCATTCTCGATGGCCGGCCGGCGATCCGCGCCGCCATCCTCAACCATCGCACGCGCGAGGAGGACATCGACGCTTTTGCCGCCTTTCTCGACGCGGCGCTGCGCCGCGCCCGCAAGGAGCCGCATCCGATTGAGGCCCTGCGCGAACCGCCGCATGGACCGGGAAAGACGCCGCTGTCGCAGGATTGAGTGGTCTATTTAGACTTTTTGCCCAATAATTTTCCTACTATTAGTAGACCTTAATAAGATTATCAGCTATATATCTAGTCTCTGTTGCATGTATTGTGCTCTTCGGCCGGTTTGTCCGGTGCGCGAGGGTTTCAATGCAGCGGCGAAGCTCTGACGGATGTCAAAGTCCACGCCGTGCAGAATGGGCCGAAAGGTTCCTCTGCTGTGAGCAGGTCCGACCCGACCGGCGATGTGCAACTAGCTGTAACCCTCTCGTTGAAGGGATCCTGTTGGGCAGCTAGACCCATTTTCATCGAGGCTCGGCCGGAGGCGTCCGCTGCGAAGCAGACCTTGCCAAGAAGGCCAAAAAGGCTAAGCTTGTGGAAGGAGTTCATGAATGAACATTGGATGCAAAAACGTGCCAAGTTGGCGCTCTGTAAGAAGTCTGATCTCGCTTTAGCATTCAGGTTTCTTACGCTGACGCTTTTATTGTGCTCTTCGGCCGGTTTGTCCGGTGCGCGAGGGTTTCAATGCAGCGGCGAGGCTCTGACGGATGTCAAAGTCCACGCCGTGCAGAATGGGCCGAAAGGTTCCTCTGCTGTGAGCAGGTTCATGTCGGCGGGTTGGGTTCATCAACAGGTCCCCTAGACAATTGATACATAATTCTGACCTTCAAAAAAAATTACGTGGCAAAAAAAACTTAGAAAAGGCTTGGCGGTCAATTCAAGAAAACGGTCGTATGTCTTCATCGGCGGTGATACGCCGAGAAATTGACGTTTTTGCAGAAAACGCAACAGCCAACATCAATAGTCTATCTTCACGATTGGCCGGCGGCACATTCATTTTTAAGCCCGCCAGAGGCGTGCCAATTCCAAAATCCAGTGCAGACGGTAAGAAAAAATCATCTAAAATTAGACCAATTGTCATTGCACCAATCGAAAATCGAATTGTGCAACGCGCTTTGCTAGAAACACTTTTGAGTCTTGAGACACTGCAAGTTTTCGCAGAAAACCCCTATAGCTTTGGCGGTATTCGCAAAAGAGGCATAGCAGACACCGCCGTGCCCGGTGCAATAAAGGCAGTTCTCGTCGTCCGTGAAGAACGCATCTCACGCCACGATGGGATGATTTTCTGACCTTTCGTCTAGACGGAAGACGCCCAACAATAAGGCGCACAAAAGCGCCAGCCATTTGAGCAGGCGCCGGAAGTTGTATCCGGCGGCGGCGAG
>CAIQCB010000050.1 GCA_903870245.1 uncultured Methylocystaceae bacterium | reverse complement strand
CTTCGGCCGCATCGCCAATCTCCTTCGCCCGACATCGACGAAAGTAGAGAATCACAGCGCGGCACAAGGATCAATTTGCAAGAAAACCACGCCAAACATCGGCAAAACTTGCAAAAACCACTACTTCAGCGTGGCACAAAACTATACAACTTCAATGTCTTCCGAGTTCTTCACGGAAGACTAATTATGCTATTTGCGAGGTCTCTTCGCCAAAGTCTGTGCGAGATACCGCCCGGTGTGGCTACGTTTGTGTTTTACCACCTCTGACGGAGGCCCTTGGGCGACAATCTCGCCGCCGCCATCTCCGCCCTCAGGACCCAGATCGATGATCCAGTCAGCGGTCTTGATGACTTCGAGATTATGCTCGATCACAACCACCGTATTCCCCTGCTCGACCAATTCATGCAGAACTTCAAGCAATTTCGCCACGTCGTGAAAATGCAATCCGGTTGTGGGTTCATCTAGAATATACAGCGTGCGGCCGGTCGATCGTCGCGACAATTCCTTGGATAATTTGACGCGCTGCGCCTCGCCCCCCGACAGCGTTGTCGCTTGCTGGCCAACATGGATATAATCGAGGCCGACGCGTTTGAGCGTCTCCATTTTTTCCCGAATGGACGGCACCGCCTTGAACAGGGTCGACGCCTCCTCTACCGTCATATCGAGAACATCAGCGATTGATTTTTCTCGATATTTTACCTCTAGCGTCTCACGATCGTAACGCTTGCCCTTGCAGATGTCGCAGGTGACATAGACGTCCGGCAGGAAGTGCATCTCAATCTTGATCACGCCATCGCCCTGGCACGCCTCACACCTGCCGCCCTTCACGTTGAAGGAGAAACGTCCGGGCGCATAGCCCCGCGCCTTGGCCTCAGGCAAACCGGCGAACCATTCGCGGATGGGCGTGAAGGCGCCGGTGTAGGTCGCCGGGTTAGAGCGCGGCGTGCGTCCAATGGGCGATTGATCAATGTCGATGATTTTATCGATTTGCTCCAGCCCCTCAATGCGATCGAACGGGGCCGGCTGATCGTGCGCATTGTTGAGGCGGCGCGCGATCGCCTTATAGAGCGTCTCGATTACGAGCGTCGACTTACCACCGCCGGACACGCCGGTGACGACGGTGAAAAGACCAAGCGGAATTTCGGCGTTAAGGTTTTTGAGATTATTGCCACGCGCGCCAAAGAGCTTGAGCCAGCGACCGGCTGTCGGCTTGCGCAATTTATGTTTCAGAACGACTTGCCTGGCGCCGGTAAGATACTGGCCTGTCAGCGATGCAGGATCGGCCATGATCTCGGCCGGCGTTCCCTGCGATACGATCTTGCCGCCGTGAATGCCCGCGCCAGGCCCGACATCCACGACATAATCGGCGGCGAGAATGGCGTCCTCGTCATGTTCGACCACAATAACGCTATTGCCGAGATTGCGTAGCCGTCGCAACGTATCGAGGAGGCGGTCGTTATCACGCTGATGGAGGCCGATAGAAGGTTCGTCCAGAACATACAGCACGCCTGTAAGGCCGGAGCCGATCTGCGAGGCAAGACGAATACGCTGACTTTCCCCGCCCGAGAGCGTTCCGGAGTTGCGGGAAAGGGTCAAATAATCGAGCCCGACATCGACGAGAAAACTCAACCGCTCACGAATTTCCTTAAGGATACGAGAGGCGATTTCATTGCGCTTCTTGTCGAGTGTCGAGGGCAACGCCGTAAACCAGTCGAGCGCAGCCCGCACCGATAGCTCCGACGCCTCCCCGATATGTTTGCCGACGATTTTGACCGCCAGCGCCTCGGGCTTGAGACGGAAGCCCTCGCAGGAAAGGCAGGGCGTCGCCGACATGAAACGACCGATTTCCTCGCGCGCCCATTCGCTATCGGTTTCGAGATAACGGCGCTCCAGATTTATGACGACGCCTTCGAATGGTTTCTTCACGTCATAGGCGCGGAAGCCGTCGTCATAGGAAAAGCGAATTTCCTCGTTACCTGAGCCAAACAGAATAACGTTCTGCGCTTTCTTCGGGAGTTCCTCGAAAGGCGTTTCGAGGCGGAACTTGTAATGTTTACCCAGCGCTTCGAGCGTCTGTGCATAATAGGGAGAGGAAGATTTCGCCCACGGCGCGATTGCCCCCTTGCGCAAAGTCAGTTTGGGATTGGGGACGATCAGATCGGGGTCAATCTTTTGTTCGTAGCCGATGCCGCCGCAGGTCGGGCAAGCGCCAAAGGGATTGTTGAAGGAGAAAAGTCGCGGTTCGATTTCGGGGATCGTGAACCCCGACACCGGACATGCGAATTTCGACGAGAATACGATGTGGTCTACGGCGTAATGGGTAGAAACATTCGCTCCCGCCGCTGGAGCCGATGGCCTTGCGCTCCCCGGGGTCTTGTCGGCGAATTCGATCACCGCAAGCCCGCCGGCGAGATCAAGCGCGGTCTCGAAACTATCGGCCAGCCGCGCCGACAAATCCTTGCGGACAACGATACGGTCGACGACGACGTCGATGTCGTGTTTGAGTTTTTTATCGAGGGTCGGAGGGTCGGCGATGTCGTAGTAATCGCCGTCAATCTTGAGCCGTTGAAAGCCCCGACGCATATACTCTGCGATCTCTTTTTTATATTCGCCCTTGCGGCCGCGCACAACCGGCGCGAGCAGATACAAGCGTGATCCCTCGGGTAGCGCCAACACACGATCTACCATTTGCGAAACCGTCTGGCTTTCAATCGGCAGACCGGTGGCGGGTGAGTAGGGTATGCCGACTCGCGCCCAGAGCAAACGCATGTAATCGTGGATTTCCGTCACCGTGCCGACGGTCGAACGCGGATTTTTCGAGGTGGTCTTTTGTTCAATGGAGATCGCCGGCGATAGTCCGTCGATCTGGTCGACGTCGGGCTTCTGCATCATCTCCAGAAACTGTCGCGCATAGGCGGACAGGGATTCGACATAGCGACGCTGGCCCTCGGCGTAGATCGTATCGAAGGCGAGCGACGATTTGCCCGACCCCGACAGACCGGTAAAAACGACAAATTTGTCGCGCGGAATGGTGAGATCGACATTTTTCAGATTATGCTCGCGCGCGCCGCGGATCGCGATGACTTTCGCGTCGGAAAAAGCCTTCTCCACCGCCGCAGCGGCAGTTTTTTTTCTGGTGCCCGCCATGATTGTCGATAGGGTCCAATAGATGAGCCGTTAGCGGCGCTGCTAACTTCCTGCCATGGACCGCAGGTAGAATCCACCGCTACGATCAATGCTTGCGCCTTGCCCGGCGACTGTCCCCAGCCTATCAGTCGGGCGCATGATCCCCGCCCGCAAAAAACCCCTGCATCATCACCTCTACGTTCAGGTCCTTGCCGCCATTGCGCTGGGCGCATTATTTGGTTTTCTGGCTCCCGATCTCGCCGCCCAGCCATGGGTCAAGGCGCTGGGAGACGGTTTCATCAAATTGATCAAAATGGTGATCGCGCCCATCGTCTTTTGCACGGTGGTTTCCGGCGTCGCCCATGTCGACGATGCGCGCAAGATTGGAAGAGTTGGGGTCAAGGCTCTGATCTATTTCGAGGTTGTTTCGACTTTCGCATTGGCGATCGGCCTCCTTGTCGGCAATCTGCTGAATCCGGGCGCCGGCTTGGTTGGCGCGCCCGATCCCGCCCTTGTCAGCCAATACTCAGGCCAGACAACGGCTCACAGCGGCATCGACTTCCTGCTCAACATCATCCCGGACAGCGCCATCGGCGCCTTTGCCAGGGGCGACATTCTTCAGGTGCTTCTCTTCTCGCTGCTGTTTGGCTTTGCGATCCAGTCATTGGGGGAAAAAGGTCGCGGCATGCGCGCTTTCGTCGATGACGCCGGCCATGCCGTCTTCGCCGTCATCGCAATCGTTATGAAAGCCGCGCCAATCGGCGCCTTCGGGGCAATGGCCTATACAGTGGGCAAATATGGCTCGGCGGCGCTCGCGGCGCTGGCCTATCTGATAGGCGCTTTTTATCTGGCCTCTGGCCTGTTCGTCCTCTGTATCCTTGGTCTTATCGCCCGCGCGGCAGGATTTAGCATCTTCCGTTTGCTGGTTTATCTGCGTGAAGAATTGCTCATCGTGCTTGGCACCTCGTCGTCGGAAAGCGCCCTGCCCGCGCTGATGGAGAAAATGGAACGGCTGGGCTGCTCGAAGCCGGTCGTTGGCCTTGTGGTGCCGACCGGCTATTCATTTAATCTCGATGGCACAAATATTTACATGACTTTGACGACGTTGTTCATCGCTCGCGCTATGGGCCACGAACTCGATATCGGGCAACAGGCGACTATTCTGCTCGTCGCCATGCTCACATCGAAGGGCGCCAGCGGCGTCTCCGGGGCGGGGTTCGTCACTCTGGCGGCGACTCTCGCCGCCGTTGATCCGGCGCTCGCGCCGGGCATGTCGCTGGTGCTGGGCATTGATAAATTCATGTCCGAATGTCGGTCGCTGACCAATTTCATCGGCAACAGCGTCGCCACTATCGTGATCTCCGCATGGGAGGGCGAACTGGATCGCGCCCGTCTGGTCCGCGGGCTCGATCCCCGGATCGAGACCGCCGTGAATGCGGACGAAAGCCACGGCTGAATTTCTGCGCCGCCGTCCATTTGCCCGCCATCGACAGCTTGCGCGTTTGAAACCGGAATGTTAGGAACAAAAATAGAACAAAGATGATCTGTGGACAAGACCGGCGGGTGCGGTTGTCCGGAGTTTGTTTCGACTAGAGTGCGTTTACGAAATAGGTGGAGAAACGATTATGGCGGGCAGCGTCAACAAGGTGATCCTGATCGGCAATCTCGGTCGCGATCCGGAAGTGCGAACCTTCCCTTCCGGCGACCGCGTTGTTTCCTTCTCAGTGGCGACCACTGAGTCATGGCGCGACAAGAACTCCGGCGAGCGCAAGGACCGCACCGAATGGCATAACGTGCAGATTTTCAATGAAAATCTTGGAAAAATCGCCGAGCAATATTGCCGCAAGGGCTCCAAGGTCTACCTCGAAGGCCAATTGCAAACTCGCGAATACACCGACAAGGATGGCAATCAGCGCAAGTCAACCGAGGTTGTATTGCAAAGATTTCGCGGCGAGCTCACCCTGCTGGACAGCAAGGGCGGCGGTCGCGGAGAGGGCGATTACGACAGCGACGGCTCCTTCGGTCGCTCTTCGCCGATGGAGCGGGCTCCGGTGGAGCGTCGTCCGGCCGCCGCTCCCGCCGGACGCTTGTCCGAGCAACTCGACGACGACATCCCTTTCTGACGCTGACATCATTTCTGTCGAAGACATGCCTTTCTGACGAAGACATGCCTTTCTGGAGCCTTTCCCGGTCTGATTAGATCAGGCTGGGACTTTTCCGTTTGTTTTTTCTCGGTTACGCAGGGTGAACGGTTTTGCATTTCGACAAAGATCACCCCTGGTTCAGTTCTATCGCAAACATTGCGCGACGCGGGTCTTTGCGCTAGCACCAACTTTGGTGCGGCGCAGCCGCAACCCGCAGGGTAGAGCAGGATGAGCGACAAGCCGATCAATTATCTTCATCTATCAACGCTGGTCGCAGTGGCGATCCTCGTGGGCACGGAGCTTGTAGGGGCCTCATGGGCCGCTGGCTGGGCGCTGGGCGGCCTGTTCCAGCTTGATCCGATGGTGAGCCGCGCGCTTGAGGTCTTTTTCTCCGTGCTGGGCTTCGTCGGTCTCTATTTCTTTATGCGGACCGCCCTTAAAAACGAACCGATCCGCGGCTGAGCGGACACCCGCCCCGAGCCGTTGGTTTTTATTTCGCCCACGAAGCAAGACGGTCGGGAAAAACTCCATGTTCGACAAGCATGATCGCCGTTCTTTTCTTAAAGTCGCCGCGGCGACGGGAGCTATTGGGGTAGTTGGCGCCGGGTCCGCGCAAGCCCAAACCAGGGCCGTGAAACTCGGCGAACCACGCCCCTTCTCCTTCGAGGGGCTCAAGCAGGAAGCGCAACGACTTATCACGGAGCCCTACCGCAAGCCGAATATCCCGGCGCCGGAGATCACCTCGAAAATCGATTACGAAGCATGGGGGAAGATCACCTACAACACGGATCACGCGCTTTTCGCCGACACAAAAGAGCGCTTTCCGGTCGAGTTCTTCCATCTCGGCAAATTCTTCCAGAAGGCGGTCCGCGTTTTCGCTGTTGAAGCCGGCCAAGCTCGGGAAATCGTTTACGATCCGATCTACTTCAATATGCCGGCCGACTCGATTGCGCGTCAGTTGCCGGCCGGAGCAGGCTTTGCCGGCTTTCGCTTGCAGGAAGCCAAGAACGGCGCGCTGGACTGGAAAAAGAACGATTGGGTCGCCTTTCTGGGCGCGTCCTATTTCCGCGCCATCGGCGCCTTGCGTCAGTATGGGCTCTCGGCGCGAGGAGTGGCGCTCGACACCTGGCAATCCGGATCGAACGAGGAATTCCCTGATTTCACTCATATTTATGTTGGCCCTGAAACTGACGACGGCGTCGTTCTGCACGCGCTGCTCGAAGGACCATCGATCGTCGGCGCCTATAAATTCCTGATGACGCGAGGCAAGGGCGTCGTCATGGACATCGACTGCGCCCTCTATCTGCGCGGAGCCTTCACACGCTTTGGCCTGGCGCCGCTTACCTCCATGTACTGGTTCTCCGAGACCGTGAAGTCGACAGGGGTCGACTGGCGGCCGGAGGTACACGACTCCGATGGCTTGAGTATGTGGACAGGAACCGGCGAGCGTCTGTGGCGGCCGCTCAACAACCCCGGCCGGGTCATGGCCTCGGCCTTTGGCGACAATAATCCCAAAGGCTTCGGACTGATGCAGCGCGACCGAAATTTCGATCACTATCTCGACGGCGTTTTTTACGACCGCCGTCCAAGCGTGTGGATTGAGCCCAAAGGCGATTGGGGCAAGGGCGCGATCCAACTCATCGAGATACCGACAGACGACGAGATTCACGACAATATCGTCGTGATGTGGGTGCCCGAAAAACCCGCCGTAGCGGGCGCGAACTTCGAACTCTCCTATCGCCTTCATTGGCAGGCCGACGAGCCTTACCCGACCCCGTTGGCGCGTTGTGTCGCGACGCGTCTTGGCAACGGCGGCCAGCCAGGCCTTCCGCGACCGAAGGGCGTGAGGAAATTCATGGTCGAGTTTCTGGGAGAATCGCTTGCGAAGCTTCCTTTCGGCGTGAAGCCGGAGCCGGTGCTCTGGGCGTCGCGCGGGACTTTCTCCTACGTCTTCACCGAGGCGGTTTTCGATGAGGTGCCCGGCCATTGGCGCGCCCAGTTCGACCTGACCGTCGAGGGTCCCGACCCCGTCGAAATGCGGCTCTATCTCAAGCACGGCGACGTCATGCTGAGCGAAAACTGGCTGTATCAATATCACCCGTTCTGATCGCGGTTATGGGCCCCGCTAGGCAGTTTTGGTTCCCTGTCGTTTCGGGGCCGCAAGAACCGTCACTTTCCGGGTTGCGAGGGGAGATTCTGCGATCCGTCCTCTGAGAGATTGCCCTGTGGCACACAAAAGGCCCAGGCAACCGGACGCCGGTCTTTTTTCTGAACGAACAACGTCACATTGGGCGGGAGATCAGAAATTTTGTGGCTGGCGGCCTCTTCGGGCTTCAGCGCTGTCAACTCCACCTTGTCGTATCCGCCGTCAGGCAAAGCGGCGCGTGCGGCCTGACAGGCAGCCCAGCTTTGATGATAGGTCGAGGCGATGTTGCCGCCCTGACCGCTGATCACAATGAGCGTCGCGACGATTTTTCCAATCATGCCAACCTCCCGGCCGCTGCTTGCCGGCTCCTGACTGCCCGTCCCCAAAGAAAAAGACCGCCGAACAGGCCGGCGGTCCAAGTCTAGGGAGGAACGCCAAGGAGGCGTGGAGGGAAATTGGCGGGCTCGCCCGGCCGAATTGTGGCGAAAACCGCATGTCTCGATCAATTCGTTCACCTGTGACTTTTTTGCCACACCGGCGCGTCTGCGACCTCAGGACGTCGACCCTTCGCAGCGGCGCCGTCGCTTCACCGCCTCAATATCGGAAAACATCTGCTCGAAAGCCTGGATGGCGGCGCGCTCCTCAGGCGTCAGGCGGGAGTCCTTCGGCAGATGCTTCAAAAGCACCTTCACCGCGTCGCCGATGCGCCCGAGCTGCTTGCCGTAGCCGGCGACATCGGTGAGCACATCAGCCTCGATCTGTGGTGCGCTCGATTGGCCGATAATAATATTGACGAGGCTCCACTGGCCTCCGGTCGGGCTAAAGATCGCTGTCCACGGATTGATCGACTGGGTTACGTCTCCAGAGAGCGGCAGCTTGAACATCGGCATTGGCAGGGCCTCCCGGAGTATCGGAGAACGAAGCGGATCGATTATATACATGCAAGGAAACTGCCTTCCCAAACGGGAGACGTCATTGGCCGACATGTGACGAAACAATCCCAACAAAAGAATTCAAGCTATTGAAATACAATGATCTTCAGGCACAAGGCAGGCCGATGCCTGCGTCATAGCCGCTATAATCAGGCGCTCGTCCGGCGGACAAAAAAGAGACCGCCGGTCGCCCGGCGGCCCAAGTCAAGGGAGGGAATGCTCGAGGAAAAAGTCTCACTTCGAGCAGGACAAAGTTAATTGTGCATTGCACCATAATCAATCATTATCTGATCGCCGCCGCATTAATTCGCCCAAATTGAGTTTTAGCCGGTTGGGTCCCGATCAATCATCGATGGCGCGCCAAAAGGACAGATAATGCGCCAAAGTCCGGAGAGTGTTTCAGCCGCAATCCGAGAGTTCTTTCGGACATCGGTCTCGATGCGCTCATTTTTTTGATGCATCGAGAAATCTCGATGCGCTCCGGGTCTCGCGGCGACAAAAAGAATCGCAAAATATGAAGCAACCCCAAAGCCGGCATAAAACAAAAGTGGCCGGCGCTACGCATAAGATCAACGAATTGGCTCAAACAGACTGAACTCGCTCACCGCATGCCACTCGAAAGGAAAACGCATATGTCGTCGAATCGCACGAAATACGGAATTATACTTGGCGCTGGCGTTTTGGCCGGGTTCCTGTTCCCCCTGCTTGCGCTGCTGCTTCTTGTTACGGCGGGTCTGATGATCGCATCCGGCAGAGAGCCTCAAAAAACCGAGGAGTTTCTCAATGGCGTGCCGGGTGGGAATTACGTTCTCAAGGCTTTGACGCAGATCGACGACATGCTTTCCTGATTTGATGAAACCGCCGGCGAGGCAAGGCCTGAACGCATGAAATGGAAATTATCGACGGCATTTTTTACCGTCGTCGGTCTGTTTCTTGTCGTCTCCCCCCTGCGCGCCGGCGATGGCTTGTTGCCGGGCGCGAGCGCTCAGGACCCGCTCACCATTGAGGCCAATCGCCTCGATATGAAAGACTCCAGAAAATTACTGATCTACTTCGGCGACATTTTTGTCACGAATGGTCCATCGACGCTGAAATCGGCCGATCTGACGATCCATCTCGACAGCGCCACGTCCGGCGCGGGGTCAACGACAGACCGCGTCAACAGAATTGAGGCCAACGGCCCTGTCGTCATCAACACCCGTAAAGAGACCTATTCTGGAAACAGCCTTCAATATGACCGGCAAAAAAATAAAATTTATTTGAATGGAAACGTCGCTATCCAGCAGAGCGATGGCCTGACCAGGGCGGATAATCTCGAATACGATAAGGCGAACGGCACAGCCTTACTGACCGGAAATATCGTCTTTCAAAAAGGCGCCGCCACAGTGAAGGGCGAAAAACTCGTTTATGATCAGACGAAAGACAAAATCATTCTCACCAATAATGTCGTTTATGTCTCGGGCGATACTTCCGTGACCGGACGAAAAATGGATTTCGACAAAAAATCCAACTCTGCGCTGTTTACGGGCAATGTCGTATATGTGAAAAAAGACACGGTCGTGCGAGGCGACGCCATGGAATATAACCTGACTACAAACCAGGGCGTCGTTCGTTCTGGCGCTTCCCCCATCCCATCCGCGAATGTGACCGGCGCTCCCCTCGGGGGCGCATCGGGAAATCGGGTTAAGGCGATTTTCACGCCCGGTCAGGGAAAGGGCCTTTAGACCCGGAGAGCTGCGATCCGGGAAATCGCTCAGCCGGGAGATTAGAGCGAGTCAGCCTGTTATCCAAAAAATATCTCAATAATATCAATATTTTTCATATTCCCTGATTCGAGCTTTTCGTTAAAATAAGCGCTCAGCGAAGTAATTCGGGCTGGGCCATTGCATTCGGTGTCCATCAAAATCATTTATCGACTCGTGCCGATGACGTATGGTTAAACCCGAGGGGATAAGCGGAGCCGGGAAACCGGCGTAACCGCTTAAAGAAATGCATCGAAAGAAGGGAACGACTGAATGCGCAAAATAATCCGGACTTCTGCTTTCCTGGCACTACTCACAGCCGCGCCAGCCTATGCAGGTGGGACCGCCGATCAGCAGGCCGCCTGCGAAAACGACGCCCGCACCTATTGCGAGTCAGCCATCCCGGATGAAAACGCGATCGAGAAATGCTTGCGCGCCAATATCGGCAAAATCAGCTCCGACTGTCGCGCGCAATTTGGCGGTGGCAAGGGCAAGAGCAAGCGTCGCTGACAGGGCGATAAGCCTCTCTCAACAAGCGACCAGCGCCCTGATCTTCTTAAAAATACTACGCGGCGGTCCAAGACCGCCGCGTTTTTTTAAAATCAGCCCACAGACTTCTTCAATTCGGCGACGATTGCATCGCCCATCTGTCCAGTAGAGACACCGGACGGCGCATCACCCTTGATATCGGCAGTACGCAAGCCTTGCGCCAGAACAGCGGCGATCGCCGCATCGATCGCGTCCGCCACGCCGGAGAGATCGAAAGAATAGCGCAACGCCATGCCCAGCGATCCGATCATCGCGATTGGATTGGCGATCCCCTTTCCGGCGATGTCCGGCGCGGAGCCGTGACAGGGCTCATACATCGCGTGGCGCTTTCCCTGCGCATCTGCCGCACCAAGCGAGGCTGACGGCAACATGCCAAGAGATCCTGTGAGCATGGCGGCCTCGTCAGACAGCATGTCGCCAAACAGATTGTCTGTGACGACGACGTCGAATTGTTTGGGCCAGCGCACAAGTTGCATGGCGAGGGCATCGGCGAGCATGTGTTCGAGTTTGACGTCGGAATATTCGCGCTGATGCAAGGCGGTAATGACTTCTCGCCAAAGATAGCCCGATTTCATCACATTGGCTTTTTCCGACGAGGTCACCTTGTTGCCTCGCTTGCGCGCCAGTTCGAAAGCGACGCGCCCAATACGTTCGATTTCGTAGGTTTCGTAGACCTGGGTGTCGACGGCGCGTTTTTGGCCATTGCCGAGATCGATGATCTCCTTGGGCTCTCCAAAGTAGACGCCGCCGGTCAACTCCCGCACAATCATGATATCAAGGCCATCGACAAGTTCGCGCTTGAGGGAAGAGGCGTCCGCAAGCGCCGGGTAGCAAATCGCCGGGCGCAGATTGGCGAAGAGCTTCAGGTCCTTTCTCAGACGCAGCAGTCCGGCCTCGGGGCGCAGGTCGTAGGGCACGCCATCCCATTTTGGGCCGCCGACAGCGGCGAGCAGCACGGCATCGGCCTCATGCGCCAATTTCATATCGGCTTCGCTGATGGCTACGCGGTGAGCGTCATAGGCTGCGCCGCCGACCAACCCTCTTTCGATCTCGAATTGCGCAGCGCCAGAAGCATTCAGTAGGGCGAGAACCTTTTCCGCTTCGGCGGTGATTTCCGGACCGATGCCGTCGCCGGGCAGGAGCAGGAGCTTGTGGGCGGACATGAAAAACCTCTTTTGAGAGCTGGCGATGGAAATGATCGCGCCGTCAATAGATCGCCCCCCGACGCGACGCAACACCGCAGGCGCTTTAGAGACCGCGGCGATGTTGTGCGACAATTCGCGCGCAGTCTCTCCCCTTGCCGCGATAGGGGATCGTGTGCAGCTTGAAAACTGTAGATTGCAAGGATCATGCGCAATGAAACGGGGCCGGGCGACGCAAGCCGTCAATGGTCAAATAATTGTTTCAGGCGCCAGGGAAGGAGACGCAAAAAATGAAAAGACTGATGATCGCCGCCGCCGCGCTCGCCGTTGGTTTTATAGCGTCGGCGCCGGCAAGCGCTTTTTGCGTCTTTAACTGCGAACCAAAGCCCGAGGCGGCGCGCAAGGTCTTCGAAAATCTGGTCAAGAAGAAATTCGATCCGGACGCCGTAATCGAAAAATTCGACATTACACGCGGCTGGCCGCTGGACGTTGAGGGCGCGGGTCACGCTGGATATGAGTTTTACTTCACCGCCACGGTGAAGTTCCCCAAGGGCGCCAATCTCGACTGCAAACCCGAAGCGGACGGAAAGCTCAAGGAAGGTTGCTCCGCCAGCACCTATTACTCGACCACGATCCAGAACCAGATGGTCAAGGAGCGTCAATACATCGAGCCAGGAAAGTCTATTGAATTCAAGGATGAAACCCGTTTCGACGAAACCGGTGGAAGCTGGAGGGGTCAGGACGGCGCCACATACTGAGGAAGACAGCCGGCTTGAGAAGGCCGCCGCCATTGGACCATAGATCGCGCGCCTCCTGGCGCGCGATTATTTTTGCGGAAACTTGTCCGCAACGGTCGGACTTTGCGCGTCGGCGGTCATGGTGTAGAAGCGCGGCGGAATTGAGCGTCGAGCGCCCGGCGTCGGGCCGCTCCGCGTCAGGGAAGGACTGAAATGACCCAGGTTATTCTTGCGATCCACCTGATGGTGGTCATCGCTCTGATCATCGTTATTTTGTATCAGAAATCCGAGGGCGGCGCACTTGGAATGGGTGGCCAGGGCGGCGTGTTCACAGGCCGGGGTCAAGCTAACGCCCTGACCCGGGCAACGGGAATCCTCGCTACGGCGTTTTTCCTCACGAGTATCGCGCTCACAGTCATTCCTGCCTGGCAAAGACGCGTCGAGGATGGCGGCGACTGGACCAAGGCGATTAATCAGGGCGACATTAAACTCAAGGAGATCAAGCCGGGCGACAAGACTGCGCCAGTCCCCGAAGCCGGCAAGGAGAGCATCTTCGATCAATTGCAACGCGCCCAGCAGCAACGTCAGCAACAAGCGCCGTCGTCTGCGCCCTCCCCCGCGCCGACTGCTCCGGCGCCCGCCGCTGTAAAGCCAGGGATTGAGCCGCCAAAGGTTGAGGCCCCTCGCGCCCCGGAGCCGAAAGCGGAGGCTCCCAAAACTGAAGCGCCGAAAGTTGAAGCGCCCGGGGCAGCTGCTCCAGCAGTCACCGCGCCTGCAGCTCAATCGACGCCGACTTCTCCTGCCGCGCCGCCGCCAATCAAATGGACGGCGCCAACCCGGTAGCGACAACTGACCGGTTCCGCTGGTTTACCAAGTCATATCCAGATCGGCTGGGGAGTCACTTCCCCGGCCCCATAAACCGCTATTCACGCGGCACAAAAAACGGTAGGCGATAGGTCCCATGGCGCGGTACATTTTCATCACCGGCGGCGTGGTTTCCTCACTCGGCAAAGGTCTTGCGTCGGCGGTGCTTGGCGCGCTTTTGCAGGCCCGTGGCTACACGGTGCGGCTTCGCAAGCTCGACCCCTATCTCAACATCGATCCCGGGACGATGAGCCCTTATCAGCACGGCGAAGTCTTCGTTACGGACGACGGCGCCGAGACCGATCTCGATCTGGGACATTACGAGCGCTTCACCGGTCGTCCCGCCACGCGTCAGGACAACGTCACCACCGGGCGGATCTATCAGGACATCATCAGCCGGGAGCGACGGGGAGATTACCTCGGCGCGACCATTCAGGTCATTCCGCATGTCACCAACGCCATCAAGGCGTTCGTTCTCGACGGCAACGAAAATGTCGATTTCGTCCTGATCGAGATCGGCGGAACGGTCGGCGACATCGAGGCTCTGCCCTTTTTCGAGGCGATTCGCCAACTCAAGAACGATTTGCCGCCGCATCATTGCATCTATGTGCATCTAACGCTGCTGCCCTTCATTCCCAGCGCTGGCGAATTGAAAACCAAGCCAACCCAGCATTCGGTGAAGGAGTTGCGTTCAATCGGCATTCAGCCAGATATTTTGCTCTGCCGAACCGATCGCGAGATCCCGCGCGAAGAGCGACGCAAGCTCGGGCTTTTCTGCAATGTGCGCGAACAGGCGGTGATCGAGGCGCGCGACGCCGCCAATGTGTATGATGTGCCGCGCGCCTATCACGCAGCCGGTCTCGACGCACAGGTGCTTGCCGCCTTTGGCATTGAGCCCGCGCCCAAACCGGATATGAGCCGCTGGAACGCCGTCACCGAACGCATCGCCAATCCGGAGGGTGAGGTCACCATCGCGGTCGTCGGCAAATACACAGAGATGAAGGACGCCTATAAAAGCCTGATCGAAGCGCTGGCTCATGGCGGCATCGCCAATCGGGTCAGGGTCCATCTTGACTGGATCGAGGCCGAAGTTTTTGAGGGCGGCGATCCGGCGGCGCGGCTCGAACAAGTGCATGGCATTCTGGTGCCCGGCGGCTTCGGCCAGCGCGGCGCCGAGGGCAAGATTTTGGCCGCCCGTTTCGCGCGAGAGCGCAAAGTCCCCTATTTCGGCATCTGTTTTGGCATGCAAATGGCGGTGATCGAGGCGGCGCGGGCGCTTGGGGGAATTGCAAAAGCCAACTCAACGGAGTTTGGCCCCTGCGACGAGCCGCTGGTCGGCCTGATGACGGAATGGCTCAAGGGGAATGAACTGGAACGGCGCGGCGTTAACGAAAATATGGGCGGCACCATGCGGCTGGGCGCCTATCCCGCACGCCTGAAGGAGGGCTCGCAGATCGCCGGGATTTACGGCACGACCAACATCTCCGAGCGCCACCGTCATCGCTATGAGGTGAATTTCGCCTATCGCGACCAACTTGAGGCCTGTGGCCTTCTGTTCTCAGGCGTCTCACCTGACGGTTTGCTTCCGGAGACGGTCGAAATCCCCGAGCATCCGTGGTTCATTGGCGTGCAATATCACCCTGAACTGAAATCGCGACCATTCGAGCCGCATCCGTTGTTCGCCAGTTTTATTGCGGCGGCCAAGGCCCAGAGCCGGCTGGTTTAAACAACGCTTCTAACGGCTCATGCCGCCGAGCACGCCGCGCAGGATTTGTCTGGCGATTTGCGTGCCGGCCGATCGGGCCGCTGACTGCACAGCCGACCGCAGGGCGATCTCCGCCGGCGACAGACGTTTTTTATTGGCTTTGCCGAATAGCCCGCCAAGAATGCCGCCCAGCGCGCCGATCAGTCCGCCGGCGCCAGCCGCTTCAGCCATGGCGTCGCCTTTTCCGCTTCCGCCGCCAGCGCGATCCCGCAGCACCTCGAAAGCCGATTCGCGATCAACCATCCGATCATATTTTCCCGTGAGCGGGCTCTTGATCATCGCTGCATCGCGCTCGGCGGGCGTGATCGGCCCGACACGCGCCGACGGCGGCGCGATCAGCACCCGATCAACAACCTCAGGCGCACCCTTGTCGCCGAGCATGGAGACCAGCGCCTCGCCGACGCCCAGGTGCAAAATCGCGTCTTCGGTATCGAAAGCCGGATTTTGCCGAAATGTCGACGCCGCCGCGCGCACCGCCTTTTGATCGCGCGGCGTAAAGGCCCGTAGCGCGTGTTGGATTCTATTTCCCAACTGGCCAAGCACAGTTTCGGGCACATCGAGCGGATTCTGGGTAACGAAATAAACGCCAACGCCCTTGGAGCGAATAAGGCGCACCACCTGTTCGATGGCGCCAAGCAGCGCCTTCGGCGCGTCGTCGAACAAAAGATGCGCCTCGTCGAAGAAGAACACCAGCTTCGGCTTGTCGAGGTCGCCGACCTCCGGAAGCGCTTCGAACAATTCCGAGAGCATCCATAACAGGAAGGTGGCGTAAAGGCGGGGCGAACGCATCAGTCTGTCGGCGGCAAGAATATTGATCGCGCCACGTCCGTCGCGATCAACACGGATGAAATCGGATATTTCCAGCGCGGGTTCGCCAAAAAAATTCTCGGCGCCCTGAGACTCCAGGACCAGTAACTGGCGTTGTATGGCGCCGATGGACGCCGAGGCGACAGAGCCATAGGCCTTGCGGATCTCAGTGGCGTTTTCCTGGACATGGTTGATAACGGCGCGCAAATCCTTGAGATCAAGCATCAGCAGGCCCTGATCGTCGGCGACCTTGAAGATGATGTTGAGCACACCCTCCTGCGTGTCGTTGAGATCGAGCAGGCGGGCGAGCAGTAACGGCCCCATCTGGGAGGTGGTGGCGCGAACCGTATGTCCCTGTTCGCCGAAAATATCCCAGAAGACGACGGGGAAACGATCTGGCGTATAATCCAGGCCGATTTCCTTCGCACGACTGACAAACGCTGGCTTGCCGTCACCGGGCTGCGACAGGCCCGCCAGATCGCCCTTGATGTCGGCCATGAAAACCGACGTGCCGGCATTTGCGAAGCCTTCAGCGAGCAATTGCAGTGATACGGTTTTTCCCCCGCCCGTGGCTCCGGCGATCAATCCATGGCGATTGCCCAGGGAAAGCGTCAGGTATCGGAAGGCCCGTGTCGCTTCGGGGGCTGTCGCGCCGACAAGAATTTTTCCCGGAAGGGCGTGCGCGGCGTCACTCATCGCAGAATGCTTTCGCTTGAGGGAATCACAGAGCGCCAAAATACACGAAATATACCGCTCCGGCAGTCGAACCTGTTTTTGTTGGGGGGAATAAGAGCCGGGTTGGCGATTACCGCGCGGCAAGGTAAACTGCGGAAAATCAAAGGAAGATCGGTAATGCGTGGTGGTTCCGCTCAGTTTATTTTCGTTGCTGGACTTCTGCTGGCTCTAACGCCTGCAAACGGGCCAGCCATGGCGCGTCCCAAACCGGCGGCCTCCAGAGCAATGGCGCCGAAACCCTCCCCCATGGTGAACGTTGATAACAAGCGTCCTGTAGCGCTGTTGAGCTTCGAGATTGTGATGGCCGGCAAAGATATGAAGCCGGAGGTCATCGTCGGCAAGCTCGAAAAACCTCTGCCGCCCGGCGGGGCGACAAGCTTTCCGCTGGTCGGCGCTCAGGGCTGCGCGTTTCTCGCCCGTTGGTCTTTTGAAGACATCAAGGACTCCGGCGATGTTGATCTGTGCAACGACGCCCACATTGTCCTCGTTGACTGAAACGTCGGCGGCCCTAGGATAGTTTTTTGACCTGTTTGCCCCCCGAAAGCCTCGCATGTCGAAATCGCCGATGAAAAGCAGCCCAAAATCCGGTAAACGCGCCGGCGAGGGAGGTCCGTCTGTCTCGAAGGGATTGCTGGTTGCCGGCGGCGTGGTCTTCGCGGCGATGTTTGCAGTTTTTGTGTCGTTCACCAACGAGCGGGCCCCGACGACCTCCACCGCGTCTATTGGCGGTCCCTTTCAACTGACGGCGCATAATGGCCAACAGGTCAGCGAGCAGGATTTTCTCGGCCGGCCCTTTCTGGTTTTCTTCGGCTACACGCATTGTCCGGATGTCTGCCACACGACGCTTTTCGAAATGTCGGAGGTTCTTCGAGCGCTCGGCCCGCAGGCAAAAATCGGCGGGCTCTTCGTGACAGTCGATCCGGAGCGTGATTCGCCCGAGACTCTCAAGGATTATCTGTCGAATTTTGACCCACGCATCATCGGTCTGACAGGACCGCGCCCACAACTCGAACCAATGCTGCGTGAATATCGCATCTACGCCAAGCGCGCCCCGGGCAATGGCGGGGACTATGCTGTCGATCACACGACCGTCGTTTATTTGATGGATAAAAACGGCAGCTTCGTCAAAACTTTCAATGTCGACCGCAAACCCAACGAGGCGGCGCGGGATCTTGAGAAATATCTCTGAGTTTTTCGGGCTCGCGACTCACAGGGCGTTTCGTTAACATACGCCGCATGTTCGGCTTCCCGCACAAAACTCCGGCGACTGATCGTAATTCGCTACTGACCCTAATTCACGCTGGTGAAACCATTGTTGTAACCTTGCGCCGTGCGCCAACCGCGCGTCGTTTCACCCTACGGGTGAGATTTGCTGCGCGCGATGCGGTTTTGACTATGCCGGCTCGCGCCTCCATTCAGGAGGCGCGAGCCTTCGCCGAACGCAACGCCGCCTGGATCGCCGTGCGTCTGAACCGGCTGCCGGAAATCATCCCCTTCGCGCACGGATCAATACTGCCCCTGCGCGGCGTCGATCACCTTCTGCAGCATCACCCGGAAAAACGCGGCGTAGTTTGGACAGAGCCGCTCAACGAAGCCCAAAACGACAGCCTGCAACCACGAATGGCTCTCTGCGTCTCAGGGCGCGCCGAACATGTCAGTCGTCGTATCCACGACCATTTGAAACGCGAGGCGCGCCGCGATCTCGAAGCTGCTGTCGCGCGTCATACCCTGACGCTCGATCTCGCCCCACGCAGCGTCGGGCTACGAGACCCGATCAGCCGCTGGGGCTCCTGCTCCGCCGCCGGATCGCTGAACTTTTCATGGCGTCTGATTTTCGCGCCGCCCTTCGTTCTTGACTATCTTGCCGCGCATGAAGTGGCGCATCTCGTCCATCTCGATCATTCGCCGAAATTCTGGAAGCTGGCGCATCGCCTGTCCCCCGCCGTCGATAGAGCAGAAGCCTGGCTCGCCGCCCATGGCGCCCACCTTCACAAATATGGCGCATCGCCTTGAAGCAGGAGTTGTCATGACCGCGTCCTCGCCCGCCAATACGCCTTTGCAAATGCAGGCCGGAGCGTCCGGGCGCAAGCCCGGCGCTCTGCTGGAGGCGATTGTGCGACGCGCCCGAGATTTGCCGCCCGTGCGCATGGGCGTTGTCCACCCTTGCGACGCCCCTTCCCTTCAGGGCGCTTTGGCGGCAGGTGAAAACAGGTTGATCTTGCCAACGCTGATTGGACCGCGCGGCAAGATCGAGGCGGTGGCCGAGGCCGCCGGACTGAGTCTCGAAGGCGTCGAGATCGTCGAAGCCCCCTATAGCCATGCGGCGGCTGCGACGGCGGTCGAGATGGTGCGGCGCGGCAGGCTACAGACCATGATGAAGGGCTCCCTTCATACCGATGAGGTGATGCGCGCCGTGGTCCAGGAGGGCGCCGGCCTGCGGACCGAAAGACGCATCAGCCATGTCTTCGTTATCGACACGCCTGGCTATCACAAGCTGCTTCTCGTTACCGACGCGGCGATCAACATCGCCCCTTCGCTCGACGACAAACGCGACATTGTCCGCAACGCCATTGATCTCGCAAAAGCAATCGGCGTCGCCCGCCCCAAGGTTGCAATCCTCTCGGCGGTGGAGACGGTTGAGGGCAAAATCCCCTCGACCATTGAGGCGGCGGCGCTCTGTAAAATGGCTGATCGCGGACAGATAAACGGCGCTGACATTGATGGTCCGCTGGCGTTTGACAACGCCATCTCGCGTCAGGCGGCGGACCAAAAAAACATCCGCTCGGATGTCGCCGGCGATCCGGACATTCTGGTCGCGCCTGATCTCGTAGCCGGCAATATTCTGGCCAAGGAGCTGGTGTTCCTCGCCGGCGCAGACACCGCTGGGCTGGTGCTCGGAGCCCGCGTGCCGATTGTGCTCACCAGCCGCGCTGACGACGTGGCGTCGCGCGTCGCCTCCTGCGCGCTGGCGCAGGTCTTCGCGCATCGCAGCAGAGCGCAGGGATAGCCGCTTCTCGACATCCCGCCCCCCGCATGGCAGAACCCGGCCAAATCCCGAACCCTTGGCCGGAAATGACCGACATCGCGACACTCGAACAGGAAACCCTGCGCCAGATTGCCGAAGCAGCCGACGAAGCCGCGCTTGAGGCCGTGCGACTCGCCGCTCTGGGCAAGAAAGGCGCGATTTCGGCCCTGCTCGCCACACTGGGCAAAATGTCGCCCGAAGAGCGCAAGACCGAAGGCGCCCGCATCAACCTGTTGAAAGACAAAGCGACCGAGGCGCTCGCCGCTCGTCGCGCAGAGCTTGCCAAGGAAGCTCTCGAAAGGAGACTCGCCGCCGAGACCCTCGACGTGACGCTCCCCACGGCGACCAGCCCACTGACGCGCGGCCGCATCCATCCGATCTCTCAGGTTATGGAGGAGCTGAGCGTTATCTTCGCTGATATGGGCTTCGCGGTGGCGGAAGGGCCGGACATAGAAAGCGACGATTTCAACTTCACCAAACTCAATTTTCCCGAGGGCCATCCAGCCCGGGAGATGCAGGATACGTTTTTCCTCACGCCGGAGGCAGGCGAGAAAAAACTGCTGCGCACACACACCAGCCCGGTGCAGGTGCGAACGATGATCGCGCAAAAACCGCCGATCCGGGTGATCTGCCCTGGACGCGTCTATCGCTGCGATTTCGACCAGACTCACACGCCGATGTTCCATCAGGTGGAGGGCCTCGTCATCGACGAAACCACCCACATGGGGCACCTGAAATGGGTGCTGGAGGAGTTCCTTAAAAACTTCTTCGAGGTCAAGGGCGTCAGGCTGCGGATGCGTCCGTCCTTTTTCCCCTTCACCGAACCATCAATGGAAGTCGATGTGCAGTGTCGGCGTCAGGGCGGCGAAATCCGCTTCGGCGAAGGCGAGGATTGGATGGAGATTCTTGGCTGCGGCATGGTGCATCCCAATGTGCTGCGCAACTGCGGCATCGATCCCGATGTGCATCAGGGCTTCGCGTTCGGCGTCGGCATCGATCGTCTCGCCATGCTGAAATACGGCATGTCGGATTTGCGCGCCTTCTTTGACGCCGACACCCGCTGGCTGGAGCATTACGGCTTCCGGCCACTCGATTTCCCGACGCTTGCGGGCGGGTTGAGCGCGTAAGACTCCACGAGAAGCAAGATGAAATTTACCCTCTCCTGGCTTAAGGATCACCTCGATACCTCCGCGTCGCTCGCCGAGATCGTCGAAACATTGACGCGCATCGGCCTTGAGGTCGAGCATGTGCATGACCCCGCCGCGCAGCTCGCGTCCTTCAGGATTGCGCATGTGCTTGATGCGCAGCGCCATCCCAACGCCGACAAGCTCCAGGTCTGTATGGTTGATACAGGCGACGGCGCTCCGGTTCAGGTCGTCTGCGGCGCGCCCAATGCGCGCAAGGGCCTCAAGACCGTCTTCTCGCCGCCCGGCACATACATTCCCGCCAAGAAGATCACGATCGCCAAGGGCGTCATTCGCGGCGTCGAATCAGCCGGTATGCTTTGCTCTTTCGAGGAGCTTGATCTTGCCAGCGAGAGCGACGGCATCATCGAACTGCCAGAGACAGCGCCAACCGGCGCGGTCTACGCGCAATGGGCGGGCCTCGACGATCCGGTGATCGAAATCAATCTGACGCCCAATCGCGCCGACGCCGCCGGGGTGTACGGAATCGCACGCGATCTGGCGGCGGCCGGCGTTGGCGTGCTGAAAGAGCGCGAGATCTTGCCGATTGTCGGCCGATTCCCCTGCCCGGTCGGCGTGAAACTGGATTTTTCGGACGCCGATAAACATCTTGTGCCCTTTTTCGGCCTGCGTCTGGTGCGCGGCGTGAAAAACGGCCCGAGCCCGGCGTGGATGCAGGAGCGCCTGCGGGCCATCGGCCTGCGCCCGATCAATGCGCTGGTCGACATCACCAATTATCTGACCTTCGACCGCGCCCGGCCCCTGCATGTTTTCGATGCAAAAAAGGTGAGGGGCGATCTGGTCGTGCGTCGCGCCGTCAAGGGCGAATCGCTTCTCGCGCTTGATGGAAAGACACATGAACTCGACGATACGATCGTCGTCATCTGCGACAGCAATGGCGTCGAATCCATCGCCGGCGTGATGGGCGGCGAAGCGTCGGGCTGCGATGAAGAGACGACCGACGTGCTGATCGAAAGCGCCCTGTGGGACCCGCGGAACATCGCCCACACCGGTCGCAAGCTGGGTATCGTCACCGACGCGCGCTATCGCTTCGAGCGTGGCGTCGATCCTGCCTTCGCGCTGCCGGGCCTCGAACTGGCGACGCAACTGGTGCTGGAGCTTTGCGGCGGCGAGCCCTCCGAACCTGTTCTTGTCGGCGCCGTTCCGCGCGAACGCACCGTCGTCGATTTTCCGTGGTCCGAGACCAAACGCCTCGCCGGCGTCGATCTTGGCCCAAAACAGGCGGCGTCGCTGCTGGAGCGTCTCGGTTTTAACGTTGAAGGCGATGAGACGCGCGCCCGCATCACCGCGCCGGGCTGGCGTCCTGACATCGAAGGCAAGGCCGATATCGTCGAGGAGATCGTGCGTCTTTATGGCGTTGATAATGTGCCCTCGACGCCCTTGCCGCGCGCCGACGGCGTCGCGCCCGCCGTTCTGACCCTGATGCAGAAACGCGCCCGCGCCGCGCGTCGCGCGCTGGCCGGTCAGGGGCTGGTCGAAGCCGTAACCTGGTCGTTTGTCTCCAGCGAGCAGGCGGAAGCCTTTGGCGGCGGCGCGACGGCGCTCAAGCTTGCCAATCCGATCGCCGCGGATCTCTCCGATATGCGGCCAAGCCTTCTGCCGGGACTTGTCTCCGCCGCTCAGCGAAATGTCGCGCGCGGGCTGGGCGATCAGGCGTTATTCGAGGTCGGACAAATCTTCCTCGATCCCTCGGACAAGGGACAGCGCCTCGCCGCCGCCGGCGTTCGTCGCGGACTTTCAGGCGCGGGCCGTCACTGGTCGATAAAGCCGAAACGCGCCGACGTTTTCGACGCCCGCGAGGACGCCATAACTCTGCTGCAAGCGCTGGGCGTCGCGACCGGCGGCTTGCAGATCATTCCTGGCGGACCGGACTGGTGGCATCCCGGCCGCTCGGCGACATTACAGTTCGGACCGAAGGCGATAATCGGTCATTTTGGCGAATTGCATCCGCGCACCCTGCTTGAGCAGGACGTGGAGGGACCGATTGCGGCCTTTGAAATCATTCTCGACATGTTGCCGCCTCCGAAGGCGAAGACCACGAAAATCAAGTCCAAGCTCGAAATCTCAGATTTACAGCCGCTATCACGCGACTTCGCCTTCATTGTCGACAAAACCACCGCAGCTGGCGATCTGGTGAAAGCGGTGGCTGCGGCCGACCGCGCGCTGATCGTCGATGTTAGCGTTTTCGACGTCTATGAAGGCGCCGGCGTGCCGGAGGGTAAAAAGTCGGTGGGGATCGCTGTCACCCTTCAGCCGCGCGAGAAAACCCTCACCGATCCGGAAATCGAGGCCATCGCTCTCAAAATTGTCACAGAGGCGGGAAAGAAAACGGCGGCAACCCTGAGGTAGGATCATGCGAACACTTCTCTTGATCGCCATAGCCGCTGTCATCTGCGGCCCGGCGGCAGCGGAACCGCGCAGCATCGACGATTGCGAAAAGATCAAGGAGCCGGAGGCTTATAATCTGTGCCTTGCCTCTTTCGGCCCAACGCGCAGCCAGCATAATAAGAGCTATCCAGGCGTCGCCAGCGAGGGCGACAAGGCCGTCGACAAAAATGAAATCGCCTCGCCTCTCAATGCGACAGAGAGCGGCAAAGGTGGCCGGCAGGCGCACGGCGGTCGTGGCCAGGGTCGACATCATGTCTGGGGCCGCCATGGCAGAAGAGGTCGGGTGCGGATGGAGTTTAGAACCGACCGCTGACACAATTCGAAAATTAACGCTTGGCAAAACAAGCCGATCCGATTATGTAACGCAATTCGGGGCTGACGACTGAATTGCGGCCTCGTCCTCAAATTTAAGCTTCCGCCTGAAACGCAGGTAAATCATATACTTGCTTGGATGGCGGCGGATAGGCCGGCGGATCCGGGGATATTCCTCGCGTCCCGTCCGGCCATGTCCTGTCCGAGACTGCCGGCGCACGCCAGGGGCTTTACTGTCCCGAAGCGGCTCAATCGGTTCGAAAACGCCGGATAATCCGGGGTTCTCGAACGGCCTGCACAGACGGGGAAACGGAAGAATTTTCAGGGCCGCAGACGTTATTCGCGAGCGTCCTTTGAATTTGGTTCGCGCCCCCTGAACCGAAGCCCCTGGGCAACGGGGACAGGATCTACGGCGCCGGTTGCTCCGCTCCCGCGGAACGGCAACCGGCATGTCGCAACCGGCGGGATTATCCCGCCAGTGGAGAGAGCAACCGTGGACAGAGCGGAGAAAAAAGAAGCGGTCGCGGCGCTGCGCGAAGTCTTTACCAAGACAGGCGTTGTCGTTGTCGCCCACTACTCCGGCCTGACCGTGGCCCAGTTACAGAACCTGCGCAAGCAGGCGCGTGACGCGGGCGCGACGGTCCAGGTCGCCAAAAACCGTCTCGCCAAGATCGCTCTCGATGGCACCGACGTCGCTTCGATTGCGCCCCTTCTCAAGGGGCCAACCCTGATCGCCTATTCGGACGATCCGGTGGCGGCGCCGAAAGTCGCCGTGGCCTTCGCCAAGGATCATGACAAATTTGTCATCCTCGGCGGCGCCATGGGCCCGACTGCCCTGAACGTGGACAGCGTGAAGTCGCTTGCGACCATGCCGTCCCTCGACGAACTGCGCGCGAAACTCGTGGGCCTCATCCAGGCGCCCGCGACCAAGATCGCCCAGCTCTCGACCGCGCCGGCCGCGAAGCTGGCGCGCGTTTTCGGGGCCTACGCCAAACGAGACGCGGCCTGAGCAGGCATGCAAATCAGACAGAGCCAAATTCAAAGGACATAAAACATGGCTAATCTCGAAAAGATCGTCGAAGAACTCTCGGCCCTTACCGTTCTTGAGGCCGCCGAACTGGCGAAGCTCCTCGAAGAGAAGTGGGGCGTTTCGGCCGCCGCCGCCGTGGCGGTCGCCGCAGCGCCGGCTGCTGGCGGCGGCGCCGCTGCGGCTGTGGAAGAGAAGACCGAGTTCAACGTCATCCTGGCCTCGGCCGGCGACAAGAAGATCGAAGTCATCAAGGAAGTCCGCGGCATCACCGGCCTCGGCCTGAAGGAAGCCAAGGACCTCGTCGAGGGCGCGCCGAAACCGGTCAAGGAAGGCGCCTCCAAGGAAGAGGCCGAGAAGATCAAGGCGATCCTCGAAAAGGTCGGCGCCAAGGTCGAGCTCAAGTAAGTTCTCAGCCGCCTTTAGGCGGCATGAGATTGAAAACACGTGGTCCCGGCTCTGCGCCGGGGCCGCGCGCGGTTGGGAGGGGGCGCAAAGGCGACATGCCGAAACAGGCGCCAACAGGGTGACGGACGGCTCAAGGCGAGCCGTTGACCCTTACGAAGAAGAGGCTGGAAAAGCGACATGGCTGAGACGATGACCCAAACATCGGCGCGAAAGTTTACCGGTCGCAAGCGTATCCGCAAATTTTTTGGTCATATCCGCGAGGCTGCGGTGATGCCCAATCTGATCGAGGTGCAAAAGGCCTCCTACGATCAATTCCTTCTCGTCGACGAGCCGAAAGGCGGGCGCCCCGACGAAGGTCTGCAATCCGTTTTCAAATCCGTATTTCCGATTTCCGATTTCTCGCAGGTTTCTCTCCTCGAATTCGTTCGCTACGAGTTCGAAGCGCCGAAATACGACGTCGACGAATGCCGTCAGCGCGGCATGACGTTCGCCGCGCCGCTAAAGGTGACGCTGCGTCTGATCGTATTCGATGTCGATCCCGACACGCAGGCGAAGTCGGTAAAGGATATCAAGGAGCAGGACGTCTACATGGGCGATATGCCGTTCATGACGTCTAACGGCACCTTTATCGTGAACGGCACTGAACGCGTCATCGTTTCGCAGATGCATCGTTCGCCCGGCGTGTTCTTCGATCACGACAAGGGCAAAAGTCATTCATCCGGCAAGCTGCTCTTCGCAGCCCGCATCATCCCCTATCGCGGCTCCTGGCTAGACATAGAGTTCGACGCCAAGGATATCGTCTACGCGCGCATCGACCGCCGACGCAAGATCCCGGTGACCTCGCTGCTATATGCGCTGGGGCTCGACGGCGAGGAAATTCTCTCGACCTTCTACAAGACGATCACATACGCCGCCGATGGCGAAAACTGGCGGATGCCATTCGACGCCGAACGCATCAAGGGCGTCAAGGCTGTCGCCGACATGATCGACGCCGACACCGGCAAGGTGATTCTGGAGGCTGGTAAGAAGCTCGCCGTACGCGCCGCTCGTCAGCTTGCCGAGAAAGGCGTCAAAGCGATCCGTGTCCCGCCCGAGGATCTCTACGGCCAGTATCTCGCGCAGGATCTCTTCGATCCCGGCACTGGCGAAATCTTCGCCGAAGCAGGCGATGAAATCACCGTAAAGACTTTGCCGCTGCTGATCGAAAAGGGTTTCGACGAACTGCCCATCCTCGACATCGATCACATCAACATCGGTCCTTACATCCGAAATACTCTGGCGGTTGACAAGAACAGCAACCGTGAGGAAGCGCTGTTTGACATCTATCGCGTTATGCGTCCGGGCGAACCGCCGACGATGGATACCGCCGAGGCGATGTTCCACTCGCTGTTCTTCGACGCCGAGCGCTACGATCTCTCGGCGGTCGGCCGCGTGAAAATGAATATGCGCCTCGATCTCGACGCGGAGGACACGGTGCGGACGCTGCGTCGCGAGGATATTCTCGCCGTGGTGAAGGCGCTGGTCGATCTTCGCGACGGCCGGGGCGAAATCGACGACATCGATCATCTTGGCAACCGCCGCGTGCGCTCCGTCGGCGAACTGATGGAAAATCAGTATCGTCTTGGACTGCTGCGGATGGAGCGCGCAATCAAGGAGCGCATGTCGTCGGTCGATATCGACACGGTGATGCCGCAGGATCTGATCAACGCCAAACCGGCCGCGGCGGCAGTGCGCGAGTTCTTCGGCTCCTCGCAATTATCGCAGTTCATGGATCAGACCAATCCACTGTCTGAAATCACCCACAAGCGCCGCCTTTCGGCGCTGGGTCCGGGCGGTCTGACGCGCGAACGCGCCGGCTTCGAGGTGCGAGACGTCCATCCCACCCATTACGGCCGCATCTGTCCGATCGAAACGCCGGAAGGCCCGAACATCGGCCTGATCAATTCGCTTGCAACCTTCGCACGCGTTAACAAATACGGCTTCATCGAATCGCCCTATCGACGCGTTCGCGACGGTAAGGTAACGGGCGAGGTCGCCTATCTCTCCGCGATGGAGGAAGCAAAATACCATGTTGCGCAGGCCAATGCGCCTGTCGACAAGGATGGCAAGCTCACAGAAGATCTCGTTCTATGTCGTCACGCCGGCGACGTGATGCTCGTACCGCGCGAGAAGGTCGACGCCATGGACGTGTCGCCCAAGCAGCTCGTGTCGGTCGCCGCAGCGCTGATCCCATTTCTTGAAAACGACGACGCGAACCGCGCGCTGATGGGCTCGAACATGCAGCGTCAGGCTGTTCCGCTCGTCAAGGCGGACGCGCCGCTGGTCGGCACCGGCATGGAGCCGATTGTCGCCCGCGATTCCGGCGCCGCCATCGCTGCCCGCCGCACCGGCGTCATCGACCAGATCGACGCAACGCGTATCGTTGTCCGCGCTACGGAAGAGCAGGACCCTGCGAAACCCGGCGTCGACATCTACCGTCTGATGAAATACCAGCGTTCGAACCAGTCGACCTGCATCAATCAAAAGCCGCTCGTGCGGGTTGGCGATCTGGTGCAGAAAGGCGACATCATCGCCGACGGGCCATCGACGGATCTGGGAGATCTGGCGCTTGGCCGCAACGTTCTCGTCGCCTTCATGCCGTGGAACGGCTACAACTTCGAGGACTCGATCCTTCTCAACGAACGTATCGTCAAGGATGACGTCTTCACGTCGATCCATATCGACGAATTCGAGGTGATGGCGCGCGACACCAAACTCGGACCAGAAGAAATCACGCGCGACATTCCCAACGTGTCGGAAGAAACGCTGAAGAATCTGGACGAAGCCGGCATCGTCTACATCGGCGCCGAGGTGCAGGCGGGCGACATTCTGGTCGGCAAGATTACCCCGAAGGGCGAAAGCCCGATGACCCCGGAAGAAAAGCTGCTGCGCGCCATCTTCGGCGAAAAGGCCTCGGATGTGCGCGACACTTCGTTGCGCGTGCCGCCCGGCGTGCAGGGCACGATCGTCGAAGTGCGCGTGTTCAACCGACACGGCGTCGAGAAGGATGAGCGCGCACAGGCGATCGAACGCGAGGAAATCGAGCGTCTGGCCAAGGACCGTGACGACGAACTCGCGATCCTCGACCGCAACGTCTACACCCGTATTTCGGAAACGCTGGTCGGCAAAAAGGCCATCGCCGGCCCCAAGAGCTTCAAGAAAGGGGAAACCCTGACGCAGGAAATTCTTGAGGAATATCCGCGATCGCAGTGGTGGACCTTCGTTATCGAAGATGACGCGCTGATGGCCTCAATCGAGGCCGTGCGCAAGCAATATGATGAGTCGAAAAAGGGCCTCGAAAACCGCTTCCTCGACAAGGTTGAAAAACTACAGCGGGGCGACGAGCTGCCGCCCGGCGTGATGAAGATGGTCAAGGTCTTCGTCGCCGTGAAACGCAAGATACAGCCCGGCGATAAAATGGCTGGCCGTCACGGCAACAAGGGCGTCGTGTCGCGCATCGTGCCGCAGGAGGACATGCCTTTCCTTGAGGACGGCACGCCTGTCGATATCGTGCTCAATCCACTCGGCGTGCCGAGCCGGATGAATGTCGGCCAAATTCTTGAAACTCATCTCGGTTGGGCCTGCGCCGGTCTCGGCAAGCAGGTTGGCCAGACAGTCGACGCCTATCTTCGCACAAGGGACATCAAGCCGCTCCGCAAAGCGCTTGTCGACATCTATGGCCCTGACGAGGAATTGGCGAAACTCGACGAGAAGACGATTGTCGAAATCGGCAAGGACCTCAAGCGCGGCGTGCCAATCGCAACGCCCGTCTTCGACGGCGCGCGCGAAAAGGACATCGTCGAGATGCTGACTCGCGCCGGTCTTGACCGCTCGGGCCAGGTGACATTGTTCGACGGCCGCACCGGGGAAGCCTTCGACCGCAAGGTTACGGTCGGCTACATCTACATGCTGAAGCTGCATCACCTTGTGGACGACAAGATCCACGCCCGTTCGATTGGCCCCTACTCTCTCGTGACCCAACAGCCCCTCGGCGGCAAGGCGCAGTTCGGCGGTCAGCGCTTCGGCGAAATGGAGGTCTGGGCGCTCGAAGCCTATGGCGCCGCTTACACCTTGCAGGAAATGCTGACCGTGAAGTCGGACGACGTCGCCGGCCGCACCAAGGTTTACGAGTCGATCGTGCGCGGCGACGACACCTTTGAGTCCGGCATTCCGGAGAGCTTCAACGTTCTTATCAAGGAAATGCGGTCGCTGGCGCTCAATGTCGAACTGACCAACGCTGAGCCGGAAGAAGAAGAGGAGCCCGCTCCGACGGCGGAGGCGGCTGAGTAGAAAACAAGCCCCTTTCCCGCTTGCGGGAGAGGGTGGCCCCGCCTAGCGGGGTCGGGTTGAGCGCGGCCCTTATCCGTCGCCACTCGCGCGACTCCTTCTCGCGCAGGCGGGATAAGGTATGAGCGAACAGATTTTTAAGGCGTGACTCCCGCGGAGAGCCCGCTTCCGTCACGCGCCAGGAGAAAAAGATGAATCAGCAAGAGGTCATGAATCTCTTCAACCCGGTCGTGGCGACCCAGGCCTTCGATCAGATTCAGATTTCAATCGCCAGTCCGGAAAAAATCCTTTCCTGGTCGTTTGGCGAAATCAAAAAGCCCGAAACGATCAATTACCGAACCTTCAAGCCAGAACGCGACGGTCTGTTCTGCGCCCGCATCTTCGGTCCGATCAAGGATTACGAATGCTTGTGCGGCAAGTACAAGCGCATGAAATACAAAGGCGTCATCTGCGAGAAATGCGGTGTAGAGGTGACGCTGGCGCGCGTGCGCCGCGACCGTATGGGTCACATTTCGCTCGCAGCGCCTGTCGCCCACATCTGGTTCCTTAAATCCCTGCCGTCGCGTATCGGGTTACTGCTCGACATGACGCTCAAGGATCTCGAACGCATTCTTTATTTCGAGTCCTACATCGTCATCGATCCAGGGCTGACGCCGCTCAAGGAGCGTCAACTCCTGTCCGAGGACGATTATCTGCTGGCGCAGGACGAATACGGGCAAGACACCTTCACGGCGATGATCGGCGCCGAGGCGATACGCAAGATGCTCGAGTCTATGGACCTCGAAGCCATCGCCGCCTCGCTGCGCGTGGAAATCGCCGAGGCCAAAACCGAGCTGAAGCCCAAAAAACTCGCTAAACGACTGAAGATCATCGAGGCCTTCATCCAGTCCGGCAACAAACCCGAATGGATGATCCTTAAAGAAGTGCCGGTCATTCCGCCCGATCTGCGCCCGCTGGTGCCGCTAGACGGCGGCCGTTTCGCGACGTCGGACCTCAATGATCTCTATCGCCGCGTCATCAACCGCAATAATCGTCTGAAGCGTCTGATTGAACTTAGGGCGCCGGACATCATTATCCGTAACGAAAAACGCATGCTGCAGGAAGCGGTCGACGCGTTGTTCGATAACGGTCGTCGCGGTCGCGTCATCACCGGAGCCAACAAGCGTCCGCTGAAATCGCTTGCCGACATGCTGAAAGGCAAACAAGGCCGGTTCCGCCAGAACCTTCTCGGCAAGCGCGTCGATTATTCCGGCCGTTCGGTCATCGTTGTCGGTCCGGAGTTGAAGCTGCATCAATGCGGCCTGCCGAAGAAGATGGCTCTGGAGCTGTTCAAGCCGTTCATCTATTCGCGTCTCGACGCGAAGGGTTATTCCGCCACCGTCAAGCAGGCGAAAAAACTTGTCGAGAAAGAAAAGCCGGAGGTCTGGGATATCCTTGATGAGGTGATCCGCGAACATCCGGTTCTGCTCAATCGCGCGCCGACATTGCATCGTCTCGGCATTCAGGCTTTTGAGCCCGTTCTGATCGAAGGCAAGGCGATCCAGTTGCACCCGCTCGTCTGCGCCGCCTTTAACGCAGACTTCGACGGCGACCAGATGGCTGTCCATGTGCCCCTGTCGCTCGAAGCTCAGCTTGAAGCGCGCGTGCTGATGATGTCGACGAATAACATTCTGCATCCCGCCAATGGGCAACCGATCATCGTGCCCTCGCAGGATATTGTTCTCGGACTTTATTATCTGACGCTTGAGCGCGACGGAGAACCCGGTCAGGGCATGGCGCTCGCCAGCCAGGGCGAGATCGAGCATGCTCTCGCCGTCAGGGCGGTGACGCTGCATACCAGGATCAAGGGGCGCGCCTGGACCTATGACGAAAACGGCAAACGCGTCCTGAAAATTTTCGACACGACGCCGGGGCGGCTGATTTTGGGCCAGCTGATGCCGAAGCACCCGAAGATTCCTTTCGATGTGGTCAACAAGCTGATGACCAAGAAGGAAATCTCGAACATGATCGACACCGTCTACCGCAACTGCGGTCAGAAGGAGACGGTCATTTTCTGTGATCGGATCATGGCCCTCGGATTCCGCGAAGCCTTCAAGGCAGGCATCTCTTTCGGCAAGGACGACATGGTCGTTCCGGAGACGAAAGAGAAAATCGTAAACGACACACGCACGGCGGCGAAGGAATACGAGCAGCAATATAACGACGGTCTGATCACTCAGGGCGAGAAATACAACAAGGTCGTCGACGCCTGGATGAAATGCACGGACAAGCTCGCTGACGAGATGATGCAACGCATCTCCTCGGTGCGCAAGGACGAGCATGGCCGCGATATGCCGATCAACTCGATCTACATGATGTCGCATTCGGGCGCGCGCGGTTCGCCGCAGCAGATGAAACAGCTCGCGGCAATGCGTGGCTTGATGGCGAAACCGTCAGGCGAAATTATCGAAAGCCCGATCATTTCCAACTTCAAGGAAGGTCTGACGGTTCTCGAATACTTCAACTCCACCCACGGCGCCCGCAAGGGTCTGGCCGATACGGCGTTGAAGACCGCGAACTCCGGCTATCTCACCCGCCGTCTGGTCGACGTTGCGCAGGATTCGATTATATGCTCGACGGATTGCGGGTCGAAAAACGGCATTCGAATGCGCGCGATCATCGACGCCGGCCAGATCGTCGCCTCCCTGGCCTCGCGCATTCTCGGCCGCACGGCCGCAGAGGATCTCAAGGCGCAGGATGGTTCGATCATCTTGCCTGCCGGCGAGATGATCCAGGAATGGCACATCGAGCCGATGACCGCCGCCGGCATTCAGGAAGTTAAAATCCGTTCGGTTCTCACCTGCGAAGCCAAGAACGGCGTTTGCGCCACCTGCTACGGTCGCGACCTTGCGCGCGGCACGCCGGTGAATATGGGCGAGGCGGTTGGCGTCATTGCGGCGCAATCGATCGGCGAACCCGGCACGCAGCTCACCATGCGCACCTTCCACATCGGCGGCGCGGCTCAGCTTGCGGACCAGTCCTTCATCGAATCGAATTTCGAAGGAAAGGTTCATATCCGCAATCGTCATGTCGCGCGCAACTCGGACGGCGATGTGATCGTTATGGCGCGTAACGTCGCTGTAGTGATTCAGGGTCCCGACGGCGCCGAACGCGCGGTCAACCGCATCCAGTTCGGCTCGCGTCTCAAGGTCGACGAGGGCGACAAGGTTAAGCGTGGCCAGCGTCTCGCGGAGTGGGACCCTTACACCCGTCCCATCATCAGCGAGGTCGACGGCGTCGTCGGATTCGAAGATCTCGTCGAGGGCCAATCGATGTCGGAAACGGTCGACGAATCGACCGGCATCGCCAAGCGCATGGTCATGGACTGGCGTCTCAATCTGCGGTCGGCGAGTCTCAAACCGTCGATCGTCATCAAGGACTCGCAGGGCAAGGTCATCAAACTGCCGCGAGGCAGCGACGCCCGTTATTCCTTGCCTGTCGACTCGATCATCGCGGTCGAGCCCGGCAGCAGCGTCAAGGCAGGCGACATTGTCGCGCGCGTTTCAATGGAGAGCGCCAAGACCCGCGATATCACCGGCGGTCTGCCGCGTGTCGCGGAGCTGTTCGAGGCGCGACGGCCGAAGGATCACGCGATCATCGCCGAAATCTCCGGCACGGTGCAATTTGGCAAGGACTACAAGAACAAGCAGCGTCTCTCGATCATTCCTTCAGAGGAAGGCGCGGAGCCGGTCGAATATCTGATCCCGAAGGGCAAGCACATTCACCTTCAGGACGGAGACGTCGTCGAAAAGGGCGACTACATCGTCGACGGCAATCCGGCCCCGCACGACATCCTCGCGATCAAGGGCGTGGAGGAGCTTGCCGCTTACCTCGTCAACGAGATTCAGGAAGTCTATCGTCTGCAGGGCGTCAATATCAATGACAAGCACATTGAAGTGATCGTGCGTCAGATGTTGCAAAAGGTCGATATCGTCGATCCCGGCGACACCGGCTTCCTCGAAGGCGAACAGGTCGATCAACTCGAACTCGAAGAGGCGAATACAAAAGCCACGGAGAACGGCGGCAAGCCCGCCAGCGGCACGCCTGTGCTGCTCGGCATCACCAAGGCGTCGCTGCAAACCCGCTCGTTCTTCTCCGCCGCCTCCTTCCAGGAGACGACGCGCGTCCTCACGGAGGCCGCCGTCAATGGCAAGGTCGATCCGCTGGTCGGCCTCAAGGAGAATGTCATTGTCGGCCGTCTGATCCCGGCCGGCACCGGCGCCGCGATGGCGAAATATCGCGGCATCGCCACTGGTCGCGATGAACTGATCATCGAGCAGCGCGCCGAAACGGCGGAGGCTGCGCCGGCGTTGCCGCCGGCTGAGTAAGCCGACGCTCCGCATCACTCTTCAAGGCCGCCCCGCAACGGGCGGCCTTTTGCTTTAGTGGGAATAACATGAACGAAAGTCTTGTCTCCCGCGCCGCGCGGGGTTTGATCTTTCTCTATCGCGTGAGTTTCTCGGCCATCGCCGGGCGGGCGTGCCGCTACGCGCCAACCTGCTCTGAATACGCCGACGAAGCGATCCGACGTCATGGCCTGTGGGCTGGCGGCTGGATGGGCGTCGCGCGCGTCTGCCGCTGCCGGCCAGGCGGCGGCGAGGGGTTCGATCCTGTGCCGGAAATGTTACGCCCCGACGCCAGCCCATTGACGCCCTGGCGCTACGCCCGCTGGCGCGGGCCATTCATTTGCGAAGAAACAGATGAAATCTAGTTATGAAATTTATGAGATAGCTGATTATTTCTAAGATTTGTTCAATTACATTGGTTACACAAACTACCCATGAATTTTTCTTGGACACTCATCATTTTGCGTGATTAGAAAAGTCACAAGCTGTAATGGGCATAAATTCATAGTTTTGATATATGCACATATACGCCCGAACCATCGCCTCATGTAATTTTAACAAATTCGCAGTGTGTTTGTTATTTTTTAGGCTGTCTTCATGTAGCTTTGCCAAGCAATAGAATTTTACCAAGCGAGAGTAGTTGCTGGCTAAATATCTCTTCTTACAATCTCGATAATTATTTCTCCTCCATAAATATTTGCATCAATTCAAGTGAACATCGGCATTATTATTTCCATTAATGCCACAACAAGTCCAAAAGCGATAATGACTTTGATTTTTGCCGACTACGGCCAAATTACCTTAAAGATCTGCTGAAAACATTGAATAGATTGCTTTTGTAGCATGATACAAATCTTGCGGCTCCCGCAAAACTCAGCGGGTTAAGTTTTGTTTTGAAATTAGATATATGACGACTGATAATCGCCATATAAGATAATTAATTGAAGTATAGTGCATAATTTTATTATTTTCATAATTGAATGTCCTTTATCAATGACGTTATTAGACTGATTTATTCCAATTTGTTAATTGCTCCAAAAATTCTAACTCTTCGCCATCAATTGCACTGACAGCGCCATGATTCGCAGACGCGCCGCCTCGGGCAAGGTGCGCAACACTTCCAGATAGGTCTGGCCAGCGGCGCACATACGCGCATCGTCGAGAGGCGGGTCGGTCATTTTGCCGTCGACCAGCGCATCGATTTCCTGGCGCCCCAGTCCATGATCAGCGAGCGCCACTTCCAGCACCCGGAAATCCGTCGATGTCGGTTGCTCTCGTTCGATCTGCCGTTGCGCACCGCTGACCATCGCCTCCAGCGCGGCGAGCGCCATGTCCGACACCAGCATGCGACGCTTCTCGGCGAAATTCTGGAAATCAAGATCGGTCGCCCCATACAAAAACGCAACGCAGGTTTTTTTATCCTCCTGCCCCAGCGCGCGCAGAACCTCCAGTTGACCGATAAAAACCTGCGTCAGCGGCTCCTTGTCGGCTTTGGCGGCGAGGACGCCGCGGCTCTGTCTCAAGCGACGCATTGTTTCGGTCAGGTAATAATCGACAGATTGTTTCTGACGGTTTTTAGCGTAGCGCGCTGCAAAATCGTCGAGGATCTGCTCATAATCGCTCGTGAAGGTCTCTCGCAGTCGCGCAAAATAACGCGCGTAATCCGGCGTCGCGGCGATCAATGTTTCGATTTCCTGACGCGCCGCGCCCTTGTCGAGGCCGCGAAGACCGGCGGCGGCGAAGGGAGAGCGCTGAAGCGTATAGGTTTGAACGAGCCCAACGCCGAGCCAGAGCGAAAGAAACAGACCGGCGGCCAGAGTGAGCAATTTTTCCAGGAACATTTAGTCGCACCGCTTGGCGAATTTTTCACTCAGGCGAGTTTATGCAAAGCTTGAGTGTCTGAAAAGCGCGCGCCGTAGCGTCACGGGCGCGCAGTTGCGCAAGTCGGGCCGTCTCGGCGCGATGCGCCACATGCAAGGCGATATGACGATTCAGATCGTAGGTCCAATGCCCGGCGCGGGCGCGCTCGCGGCGCAATGCGCGCTCAATCTCCTGAACCACCCGTTTGGCGGCGTCCTCGGTTTCGTCCAGGATGGTTTCGATGGATAGACGCGGCAAACGAGAGAGCGCGAGACGACGGTTATATCCGGAAAGACTTGCATCAATGGCGGTGTTCAGGGCGGATTTGGCAGGTTCGCGAAGCGCGCGAGGATTGGCCTGGGTCATGTCATCCTTCCGGTCCGGTTTGAGCGACACAGCACTCTCGGCGCGCATTGGACCCTGAGGATAAGTATTTTTGCCGGTTGAATGGGATTTATTTCCGTATTAGCGTTGACATTCCTGCAACCGGAGTTTTGTCATGTCCGCGCTCCTATCCTCCCCCAGAAAACCCGGCGTCCCCGCCCAAGACGCCATTCCCGGATTAACGGCCGCCGCCGCTGCGGCTGTCTTCGGCGCGACCATCTCCGACATCGCGACGCCGACCCGCTGCGCCGCGATCGCAAGAGCCCGGCAATTCGCCGTCTATCTCCACCATGTCGCGCTGGGAGAGAGTCTATCGGCATGCGCCAGGCTTTTCGGTCGCGATCGAGCGACGGTGCGCCATGCCTGCGCCCGCATTGAAGACATGCGCGACGATCCGGTTTTCGATTTCGGCGCGACAATTTTGGAACGAGCGCTGGTCGCGCATCGGGATTTGGCTCTGGCGCTGGCCGTCGCGACGAAAAAGCGTGGAGCGGCGCGATGAAAACGCCTCACTCGACCCGGGCCAAACGCGACTCTTCGGAACGGTTGCTGCGTCGCTTGCTGACGGCGCTGGAGCCCAGGGATGCGCGCGCTGCGCCTGGGGCGCTGGATCCCGCAAATATTGTTGTCTGCGCAGCCTCGCGCGGCGTCACCATCGTGCGCGCAACTCTACCCGCTAACGTCGCGATGCAGGCTGTCTCCGAAGGCCTCGCCGCATGGTCGCTTGAGAGTGGCGAAAAGCTGCTGCGTCTCACCGACGCCGGTCGCGCTTTTCTGCGTCGCGACGCAGCGGAACAATGGGCCGAACTCGACGGTTTTCGTGCTCAGCACGACGAAATCTCGCGCCAGGCGCCAACGCGAGCCGCGCCGGCGGTTCTGATTAATGAGTCGGAAAGTCCGCTAGCGTGGCTGGCGCGCCGTAAAGGCGTAGACGGCAAGCCTTTTCTGACCCCGGCGCAGATCGAGTCCGGCGAGCGTTTCCGGCGCGACATCGAACAGGCGCAGCTCCTCCAGCGCGTGACGGCGAATTGGGACGCTTCAATGGCGGCCAGCCGACACGACGCCGGCGCCGGACTCGTCATCTCGGACCTCGCCATCGACGCCCGCAAGAGGTTGACCCGCGCCTACGACTCCCTGGGCGGCGAACTCGGCGATTTGCTCACCGACGTCTGCGGCTACCTCAAGGGATTGGAGACGGTGGAGCGCGAACGCGGCTGGCCGGCGCGTTCGGGCAAGGTGGCGCTGCGCATCGCCCTGGACCGTCTCGCCGCGCATTACGGCATCGCAAGCGTCGCAAAGGGGCCGGAAAGATCGCGTGGCCTGCGACACTGGGGCGACGAGTCCTATCGGCCGCGGCGATAAAACGCGCGGCCAGATCAACCCCGGGCTCCCGGCGAGCGTTTCGGTCGCCGCCGGGCATCCAATCAATACGCTCGGCGTAACTTAAAACCCCGAACACCCTCAGCCTCGCCCCGGGGGCGAGCAATGGCAGTATGGCGTCTTCAATTTTTTAGCGACATCTCGCCAAGGACCGCCGCGAACTGGAGCTTGGCCTCAAAAAGCTCTATAAACCGGTTCGCACCCCGGAACTGCGTCCAAGCCAAAGAAGCGTGTAAGTCATTATATTTAAAGTTAAATTCAGTTTGCAGAGGGATAGGGAGCCCAAAAATTGGCGCAGAAGCTAAACTTCGCCGAGCGCAGCGCGTGCTTCCGTCCGTATGCGCTCAACCATGGCGCGCAAACCATTGGCGCGTTGCGGCGTCAGATGCTGGGCCAGGCCGATCTTCTCGAAAAGCGGCGCGGCGTCGGTCGCGACGATCTCCCGCGCCGGCCTGCCGGAATAGAGCGCCAGCACCAACGCAACGAGACCACGCACAATGTGGGCGTCGCTGTCGCCACGAAACGAAAGGGTCGGCTCGCCGGCGACGTCACGGCTGTGCGTCGTCTCCAGCCACACCTGACTGGCGCATCCACGCACCTTGTTGATCTCGGAATGCCCCTCCGGCGACAAGGGCTCCAGCGTTCGGCCAAGCTCAATAAGATATCTGTACCGATCCTCCCACTCCTCCAGCAGGTCAAAATTGCCTATGATTTCATCGATCCCGATCACGCCCTGATCCTCTCCAGCCCCGGCTCTCGCCGGGCGCCATTCTCCTATACCCTCACCCGCGCCGGCTTTCTCGCATCTTTTTCGCGACTTCCCTCACCCAAAGGCTGAACTCGCCATGCGCACCTATCTCAAACGCTGCCGCTGGGGCGAACTGCTGCTTATCCACGGCGACATGATCAGCGAATATATCAACCTATACGGCGAGTGGTGCGAGGGGGAGGTCGAATTTTTCCGACGTCTTTTGCCTGAAAACGGCGTTGCGATTGAAGTCGGCTCGAATATCGGCGCTCACGCCGTGGCGTTAGGTCGTTTCTGCGAAAAGGGCCGCTTGTTCTGTTACGAGCCGCAACGAGTCATTTTCCAGATTCTCTGCGCCAATCTCGCGCTCAACAATCTGACAAATGTCGTGGCGCAACCCTGCGCCGTTGGCGACGAAAACTCCTGGATCGAGATCGAGGGGAGCGCTTACGATCGTCCATGGAATTATGGCGCCTACTCGCTTGCCTCCGGCTTCAGCGCAGAGGCGGGTTATGCTGGCGAAGTCCTGAAAGAGCGGGTTCTGCTGCTTCGTCTCGACGATGATCCTCATTTGCAAAAGATTTCGCGTCTCGATTTTCTCAAGATTGACGCAGAGGGATATGAGACCAAAGTCTTGCAAGGCGCCGGTGGATTGATCGAAGAATTTCAGCCGGCGATCTTCGCTGAGGCGAACACGCCGCAAAATTTCGAGGCTGTCCTGAGTGACCTTCGCCGCCGCGGCTACAGGTGCTACTGGGTATGTTCGCGCCGTGCGAGGAGCAATAATTTCAACGAGTCCCAGTGGCTGGTGCCCGGGCAAGACATTAACATTCTCGGCGTGTCGCACAAACGTCCGCAACCGGAAGATCTTGTCGAGGCCAAAAGCTTCGCAGACCTCGAAAGGAACGGCGTAACACTTTACTGACGCCGATCCATCCTCACCGCCCCCTGAACGCCGGCGTGCGTTTCTCCAAAAATGCGCTGCGTCCTTCGGTGAAGTCGGCGCTGTCGAAACAGGCCAGCGCTAAGGCTTCACACTCTTCTCTCGACGGCGCCCCGGGGAGTCCGATCGTCGCCCGGATCGACGCTTTGGCCGCCTTCAGGGTAAGCGGCGCATTGCGAGCGATGGTCGCGGCGAGATCGTCGACCGCGCCGTCGACAGTCTCGCTGGGGTAGACATGAGCCAGCAATCCGGCTTGCAACGCTTCCTGCGCCGTGAGCCGGCGGGCGGTGAAAAACATCTCGAAGGCGCGCTGGGCTCCGACCGCCGCCACCACGTAGCGCATGGCGCGGGGCGGATAACCGACGCCGAGACGCGCTGCCGGGATCGCGAAGACGGCGTCAGTCGCAGCCACACGCAAATCGCAGGCGCAGGCGATGCCCATGCCGCCCCCCATGCAGAAGCCCGAAATGGCGGCGATGGTTGGAAACGGCAAGGCGGAGATCGCGTCGAAGGCGGCGGTGTTGGCGGCTTCATAGGCGGCGGCCCCGACGCTGGTGGCGCGCACGGTGGCGAATTCCGAAATATCCGCCCCCGAGCAAAAGGGCAGGCCCTGGGCGCCGGAGACAATCAAAACCCTGACATCATCGCGGGTCGCCAGCGCCGCCATCAAGGACGGGATGGCGCGCCACATGCCGATATCAATGGCGTTACGACGCGCCCCATTGTCGATGAGAAGGCGCGCAACGCCGTCAGAGATGTGAAGGCGCAGCCTTTCGGTGGGGGAGGAAATAGAAATCATGTGTCTCCCTATCAAATTGTGTGCCTTTTAACAGCCGAGAGCGGTCGTCTGCGGCGTTTTTTTGCTAATCTGTCCGTTATGACAGCGCTCGATCTTCTACCCAGACTACTGCATCGCGACGGGTTGATGCTGATAATCGATAAACCCGCCGGCGTCGCCGTACATCGCGGCCCCAAAGGCGGCCCGTGTCTGGAGGACGCTTTTGATCCGCTGCGCTTTGGCTTGCCGCGCCCTCCGGCGCTTGCCCATCGACTCGACCGCGACACCTCCGGCTGCCTGGTGCTGGGTCGTCATCGCAAGGCGCTCGACAGGCTAGGCAAACTCTTCAAGTCTGGAAGGATCGCCAAGACCTATTGGGCCGTTGTCGAGGGCCAGCCGGAGGAGGACGAAGGGGAGATCGATCTGGCGCTTGGCCGTCTCGACGCGACCCGCGGCTGGTGGATGCGTCCCGATCCGCAGGGCTTGCCGGCCAGAACCGGCTGGCGACGGATTGGTCGCAGCGCAGACGAGCGACTGGCCCTGATGGAATTCACGCCGCACACGGGTCGCACGCATCAAATTCGCGTTCATGCGCGGGCCATGGGCTGGCCGCTGCTCGGCGATCCTATTTACGGTCATACCAGGAACGATGGCAGGAACGAAGGAGCGCCGCCGCTCCATCTCCACGCCCGCGCCGTTGTCGTGCCCCTTCAGGACGGCAAGCCGCCGGTGCGCGCCGAGGCGCCTGTGCCGGCGCACATGCGCGACGCCCTTGCCTTGTGCGGTCTGACGCCCGATTTGCAAAACAATGACGAACAGCCCAACATGCAGCATGACGCCAAGCACGAACCCCTCGCCCCGACCTCTCGACGCCCATGAACGATCTGCGGCAGCCGGCGGAGCGCGCCTGATGCTTGACCGCGCGCTGCTGGCCGACCTCGCCGAACTCACCCTGACGACGGCCAAACGCGCCGGCGCGACCTATGCGGACATACGTTTGGGAGAAACAAGGCGCGAATTCTCCTTCGCCCGCGACGCGCGACTGGAAAATTTCGACGAAAGACTCACAGAGGGCTTCGGCTTCCGTGTTCTGATCGATGGCGCCTGGGGATTTTACGGGGCCCAACGTCTGGATTCCGAGTCGCTGCGTGTTGGCGCCCTCCGCGCGCTCGATAACGCCCGCGCCATGCGTTCGATCCAGAAACAACCCATCGAGTTGGAGCAATTGCCCGCGCATGAGGCCGAATGGATCATGCCGATGGCGAAGGACCCTTTTGCCGTCGACGCCAGCCGCAAGGCCGATTTGCTGCTCGCCATCTGCGCCAGCGCGCGTGACGCCGGCGCCGATTTTTGCACCGCTTCGCTCTCGATTGCGCGAGAAGAACGTTTTTTCGCCAACAGTTTCGGCGCGCGCATCGCGCAAACCCGGACGCGTCTCGCGCCCTCCTTCACCGCCGTCGCCATTGATCGCGCCGCGGGGAGAGTCGCCACGCGCGATAGCCTGACCCCGGCGCGCGGCGCTGGCTGGGAGTATTTAGAAAACGCCGGACTTATCGAAGAAGCGTCGCAAGCCGGGGCGCAAGCGCGCGCCAAACTTACCGCCAAGCCTGTAACGCCCGGCGACTGCGATCTTGTTATCGATCCCAGCAATCTCTGGCTTACTATTCACGAAACGGTCGGCCATTCGACCGAACTCGACCGGGCGCTCGGATGGGAGGCCAATTTTGCCGGCACATCTTTCGTCAAGCCGCACATGCTGAACGAATTACGCTTCGGCTCCGAACTAATGACCATAGTCGCCGACCGCTCGCAGCCCGGCGGCCTCTCCACCATCGGCTATGATGATGATGGCGCGCCGGCGGATTCCGCCGAGTTTCCCATTGTCGAAAATGGAGTCTTCAGGAATTTCCAGATGGCCCTGGGTCAGGCGCATCTGATTGGCCTGCCCGCCTCAAACGGCTGCGCCTACGCCGACAGTCCAACCGCCTTTCCTATACAGCGCATGCCAAATATCTCGCTGCGGCCCAATCCGGAAGAATGTTCGCTCGACGATCTTTTCGCCGATGTCGAGAATGGCGTTTACGTCGTCGGCGCCGGGAGTTGGAGCATCGATCAACAACGTGACAACTTTCAGTTCGGCGGACAGCTCTTTTACGAAATCAAAAACGGGAAGCGGGGCGAATTGTTGCGCGACGTCGCCTATCAGGGTCGCACCACGCAATTCTGGAGCGCCCTTGACGGTCTTGGCGACGCCGCCACCTACCATCTCGACGGCACCTTCACATGCGGTAAGGCGGAGCCGGTTCAACTGGCTCCCGTTTCGCACGGTGCGCCGCCAGCGCGTTTTCGAAACATTCGCGTATTGAACACAAGCAACGACGGCTGACCCATGTTCCTGTCAGCCAGCGAGGCGAAAACCCTCGCCGAGAGAATCTTATCGCGCTCCTCCGCCCATGCCTGCGTCGTCAGGATCGACGGCGGCGAGGATAACAGCTTGCGTTTTGCACGCGGAAGCGCAACGACAAATCTCACTGCGTCGCAGTTGAGACTCAGGATATCCTCACATATCGGCGGACGCATAGGATCGGTGACCACCACCCGCATCGATGACGACGCCCTGACGGCGGCGGTGCAACGTTCCGAAGAGCTTGCCGCGATGTTGCCGATCGATCCCGACTACACGCCGCCGCTGGGACCCCAGACTTTTGAAGCGACCAACAGATACGAAGCCCAGACATCCGGACTGAAACTTGACTCGCTGGCGGCGCAAGCCAGGCAGGCCATTGATGAAAGCGCTCGCCTTGAAGTCGAAGCCTTTGGTTGCGCAAACAGCGCCCTGCGTTTCGAGGCGCTGGCGACAAGCGCCGGGCTTTTCGCCTACGAACCACGCAGCGAAATCGATCTTTCGGTCACGGCGCGCAATCGCGCTGACGCATGGTCGGGTTGGGCCGGGGCGCATGATTACCGCCCTGCCCGTCTCGATGCGCGAAACGTGGGTCAGCGCGCCTGCGAGAAAGCGGCCTGGAGCGCCGAGCCGATTGATCTGGAGCCTGGCCTCTACACAGTCATTCTCGAGCCGGAGGCGACGGCGGAATTGGCTCTCTGGCTGCTCGGCGCGATGGACGCCCGCGCCGCCGAGGAAGGCCGCAGCTATTTCTCAAAACCTGGCGGGGGTACGCTGATCGGAGAAAATCTCTTCGATCCCAAATTCACCATACGGATCGATCCGAACGACAAGCTCGCGCCGGAGGGGGCTTTCGATCATGAAGGCCTCCCGCACCGCAAACGCGCCTTTATCGAAGGAGGCGTGGCCAGAACTTTGCGCAGATCGCGCGTCTGGGCGCAAAAGACCCAGGCCGAGCCAGTCCCCTATGGTCATAACTTTATCGTAGATGGCGGCGCGACAACCCGCGAAGAGATGATCCGATCGACCAAGCGTGGCGTACTCATTACCCGGCTCTGGTACACCAATATGGTGGAGCCGAAATCGCTTCTGCTCACCGGCCTGACCCGCGACGGAAACTTTCTTGTCGAAAACGGTCGAATTGTCGCGCCGGTTCGTAACATGCGGTTCAATCAGCGTCTTGGCGCTTTGTTCTCGCGTCTGACCGCTATCGGCCCGACAGAACGCACCTGGCGGGCCGCGGGCGATGGTGCGCCGGCGGCGCCTCCGATCATGGTTGATGCGTTCAATTTTTCCTCAAGATCAAGTGGCATTTGATCCGGAAGTCAGTCTAACCGGAGGCGTTTCAAGGATATCGCCTTATGAACAGAATCTACGCGCTTATTATCGCTTTGATGATGTCGCTGATATTGCCGCCGATGGCGCTGGCGCTTGACAAGGTTCGCCTCATCACCAATTGGCGAGCGGAGGCTGAACATGGCGGATTTTATCAGGCGATCATGGACGGCACCTATGCGCGTTACGGAATCCTCGTGGAGCTGCAACAAGGCGGACCGCAACTCAATTCGCAAATTCTGCTTGCCGCCGGGCGCGTCGATTTCGCCCTCGGCTCGAATTCCATGCAGATTTTCGAGGCCGTTCGGCAAAATGCGCCGATCGTCGCGGTCGCCGGCATTTTTCAGTTCGAGCCGATTGCGCTGATGTCGCATCCGGGCGAAGGGCTTGACCATTTTGAGGATTTGACCAAGGCGAACGCTTACGTCTCGAGCAGTTTTCTGGTCTCGGCATGGCGCTGGCTGAAGAGCGCCCACGGGTTCCGCGACGAAAAAGTAAGAACCTATACTTTTAACTCGGCGCCCTTCATCGCCGATAAAAAATCCATACAACAGGCCTATTTGACCTCAGAGCCCTACGCTATCGAAACTCAGGGCGGCTTCAAGCCAAATATCTTCCGCCTCATCGATTACGGTTACGACAGTTACGGAACGACCATCGAAACCCGCGCCGACCTGATCGAAAAAAATCCCGACCTCGTTCAACGCTTCGTCGATGCGTCGATCATCGGCTGGTATCATTATCTGCATGGCGACAACGCAGCCGCAAACGCGGCGATCAAGCGCGACAATCCCGAAATGACCGACGGGCAGCTCGCCTATTCTATCGCCTCAATCCGCGAACATGGAATCATCGATTCCGGCGACGCCGTAAACCAGGGCATCGGCGCGATGAACGACGCACGCTTCGCTGCTTATTACAAGAAGATGGTCGACGTTGGCGTTTTGCCAGCCGGCATCGATTACAAAAAAGGCTACACCCTGCGATTCATCGGCAAGAAAGTCGGGCTCCAGCCTGCTTCAGGACAATGAACGGATGACCTACGACGAGCCGCTGATATCGTTGCAGCAGGTCGGCAAGACCTACGACAATGGACATGTGGCGATCGAGGGTTTCGATCTCAATGTGCGGTCAGGCGAGACGCTGACCTTGCTCGGCCCCTCCGGCTGTGGAAAATCTACAGTATTACGATTGATCGCCGGCCTCGCTTCGCCAACTTCCGGGCGGATAGTCTGGTCCAGTCCGGAACGACGCAAAAATCTTGGCGTCGTTTTTCAAGAGCCGACGCTCATGCCATGGGCCAGTGTTTTCGATAATGTCTATCTGCCTTTGCGCCTGGCCGGGGCCAGCCGGGACAGCGCCGGACCGCAGGTTCGTCAGGCGCTGAGACAGGTCGGACTGAGCGATTTCGCTGACGCCCTGCCGCGCGAACTCTCTGGCGGCATGAAAATGCGTTGCGCCATCGCTCGCGCTCTCGCAACTGTTCCAAACGTAATCCTCATGGACGAACCTTTCGCTGCGCTCGACGAGGTGACGCGATTTCGTCTCAATGACGAATTGCTGGAGTTACAACTGGAATTGAAAGCGACAATCGTTTTTGTCACTCATTCCGTCTTCGAGAGCGCCTATCTGTCCAGCCGCATCGTCGTCATGTCGCGACGAAAAGGCGAGAAGATCGACGAGATCGCCATCGATCCCGGTCTGCAGCGCACGGCTGATTTCCGGCATACCCCCACGTTCGCGGATATTTGCCGTCGCGCCTCTCTGGCTCTGAGAGAGGCTACTGACCAACAGATCGGATACGCGGAGATATGACCGCAAGCAAATGGCGCGAGGCGCTCATTCCCCTTTTTGTGTTTCTTCTCACGCTTGCGGCGTGGGAGGCGATTGTGCGCATCAAAAGCATACCTCCCTATATTTTACCGGCGCCAAGCGCTATCGCTGCAAAACTTATGGAGGATCGCAGCGTGTTGCTGCCTTCCCTGGCGGTGACGCTCGGCGTGACGCTGGAAGCGCTTGTCGCCGCCACTATAGGCGCGGTGGCTTTGGCGCTGTTGCTCTCGCAATCGAAATGGCTGGAGCGCGCGCTGATGCCCTTCGCCATCGTTTTACAGGTGACTCCAATCATCGCAATCGCGCCTTTACTGCTGATCTATCTGACGCCTCAGACAGCCGTTCTGGTCTGCGCCTTTCTTGTCGCTTTTTTCCCAATTCTCTCCAATACGGCATTGGGTCTGGCCTCGGTCGATCATGGTCTGCAGGACGTCTTCGACCTGTATCACGCCACAGGCTGGCAAAAACTGATTTACCTGCGACTGCCATCGGCGCTGCCGCAGTTTCTTGCGGGAGTCAGAACAGGGGGCGGCCTGGCGCTGATCGGCGCCATAGTTGCAGAGCTTGCTGCGGGCGCCTCGGGTCAGGGATCGGGTCTGGCGTTCAGGATCGTCGAGGCTGGATTTAGGCTCGACGTGCCTCGCATGTTCGCCGCCCTCGCGCTGATCTCGCTGAGCGGCATCGCGATTTATGGCGCCCTGGCTTGGCTTTCACATCTACTCTTGCGCAACTGGCATGAGAGCGCCCGTGACCGGTCGATTTGACTTCAGCGCCGAAAAAACCAGACCAGCACGCTCAGTATGGCGCTGATCAGTATTGAGGTTGTGAGGGGAAAATAAAAACGAACATTCCCGCGCTCGATTGCAATGTCGCCGGGAAGGCGCCCAAGACCAAAACGTTCGGCGACAGACCAGAGCAAGCCTGCGACGATCAGGGCGACCCCGGCCAGTATCAACATCCTGGACATTGTCCTTGGCCTCACTCGCCAACTTCGTCGAGATGGTAGACATCGTCGCGGAAATGCACCGTTCCATCGGCAGACGCCCATCCCGTCGCGTAAATCCAGATTACCGGAACAGATTGCGCAAGGCGCACTTCCTCACGCTCTCCACGTGCGATGCGTCGGTCGATCTCCGCCTTGTCGAGAGACGGGCCATGCGAACCATCAAGCAACCAAGCGGCAAGATCGACAACGCCTTGCACCCTGACGCATCCATGCGAGAGGAAACGATAGTCTTTATTGAACAGATTACGCGATGGCGTGTCGTGCATGTAAACCGAATGCGGATTGGGCATGGAAATACGGATCGAGCCCAACGAATTTCCGGCGCCTGAGTCCTGACGCAAGGTATAGTTGGCGGCGCGCTCACTCGTCCAGTTGACAGAGCGCGGATCAATCTCGTTACCCTGTGCATTCAGGACACGAATTTTCGAGCGCGTGAGATAGGAAGGGTCGCGCAGCATTTTCGGCGCGATCTCGTTCTTGATGATCGATTGTGGCACCGTCCAGGTCGGATTGATGTTCACTGCGACGACTTTCGCCTGCACTTCGGGCGAATGATGTTCGGGATCGCCGACAATCGCCGCGTAACGACGCGTTACCCTGTCGTTATCCACCGCCTCGACGCTGGTCGAGGGAATGTTGACGACAATATAACGGGGGCCGAAGGGAAACTCGACGCCGGCCAGCCGCTGCGCGCTGGAGGCGAGCTGCCGGAACCGCACATTGGCGGGAATATCGAGTCCGCGCAGCGTCGCCCCGGCGACGACGCCGGTCTGCCTCAGCCCCATGCGAAACTGGAAACGTTTCACGGCGGCTGTCAGTTCATTGTCCCATGAGGGTTTGGAGACGTCGCGAAGCGTTTCGTCTTCGGCGGAGAGACGCCGACGCAGCGCGACCACCGCCGGTCCCCTGGCGCCCGGGCTCAGCGACGCGCCGACTTTCGGCCAGCCGCCATGATCGACAATCTGCAAATATCTCTCAGAGGCTTTAGCCGTGGTGAAAAAGGTTTCCGGCTGCAGCGTTGGGGTCGGATCGTCGGACAACGCCAGTTCGCGGGGTGGCGGCGCCGGCTTTTTCGGTTTCGGCGCGACGACCTGCGGAGTCGCCGTCGCTTCCGGCCCGCCGGATGTCGCAGGCGGCGACGAAGCTGGCGACGCCGCCGGGGCGGAGGTTGTCGGCTGCGGCGGAACAGTTGTCGCCGGCGCAACGGGCGGCGGAGCCGCAACGCTCGGCGGCGAGTCGGGCGATTGGGCCAAAGCGGCGCCTGAGCCTAACATGGCTTGAGACAGGAGAACCAACCCGAAGAACATTCGCCACATTGTCAGGACCTTTTTCGGCAAGACGATGGGCGCTCAAGCCCCACTGACGTTTTGTGCTTTAGTGGGGTCCGACACGCGCAGGGTCAAGTCGCTGCCGCAATATCTGGGCAGGGCGCGGCCGCGCCGCATCCGCCTTTCGGCCTGCCTGAGACTCCCCTTGCCTTTTGGCCCTCGCGCCCGCATACCCCGCGCAACGCGAATATTTCTCATATGTCCGGGACGAATCATGGGTTTCAAATGCGGCATCGTCGGCCTGCCGAATGTCGGAAAATCGACGCTTTTCAACGCTCTCACCCAAACGGCTGCGGCACAGGCCGCCAATTATCCGTTTTGCACGATCGAGCCCAATGTCGGTGAAGTCGCGGTGCCTGATCCGCGTCTTGACGCGCTGGCGGAAATCGCAGGCTCGAAGCAGATCATCCCGACGCGCCTGACCTTCGTCGATATCGCCGGACTCGTTCGCGGTGCCTCGAAGGGCGAGGGCCTCGGCAACCAGTTTCTCGCCAACATCCGGGAGTGCGACGCCATCGCCCATGTCGTGCGCTGTTTCGAGGACGGCGACGTCACCCACGTCGAGGGCGGCGTCGATCCGCTGCGCGATATCGAGACCATAGAGACCGAACTTATGCTCGCCGATCTCGAAGGTCTTGAAAAGCGTGTCGTATCGCTGGAGAAGAAGGCAAAGGGCGGCGACAAAGAGGCGAAAGAACTCGTTGATCTGATGAATCGCTGCCTTGTTCTGCTGCGCGACGGTAAGCCGGCCCGATTGGCGAAAGTCTCCGAAGATGAGCGTATCGCCTTTGTTGGCCTTGGCCTGCTGTCGTCAAAACCTGTGCTCTATGTCTGCAACGTCGAGGAGGCCGCCGCAGCTGAAGGCAATGTCAATGCCGCCAAAGTCTCGACCCGCGCTGCAGAGGAAGGCGCCGCAGCGGTTGTGGTCTCGGCGAAAATCGAGAGTGAGATCGCCGTGCTCCCGGGAGATGAGCAAAAGGATTATCTTGAAGCCGTCGGACTCGACGAGCCAGGTCTCAACCGCGTCATTCGCGCCGGCTACAATCTGTTGCATCTGATCACCTATTTCACCGTCGGCCCGAAGGAAGCGCGCGCATGGACCATCGAGACGGGCACCCGCGCGCCGCAAGCGGCCGGGGTCATCCATACGGATTTCGAGAAAGGCTTCATCCGGGCCGAAACCATCGCCTATGAGGATTACATCGCGCATAAGGGCGAGGCTGGCGCACGCGACGCTGGACGTCTACGGCTGGAGGGCAAGGACTATCTTGTCGCCGATGGCGATGTGATGCATTTCCGCTTCAATACCTGACAGACGAAACAAGCTTCGCCAAAGCCTGATGTATCATCATCCGGATTTGATGCCCTTTACACCGCGCGAGCGTCCCTCGATGCGGGCGGCGGCGTCGAACATGATCGAGAATTGGCCGCCGCAGGCCTATCGCGACGAATACGCGATCATGAGAGGCGTCTGGCCAATCCTGCCCCGGACGCTTTTATTGACCGATCCGTCTGTGATCGAGGAAATCCTCATCGCCAGACCGGAGAAATTCAGGCGCGATCTCTTTCAGACGCGAGCGCTGTCAAATATCGTCAATCGTCAAAGCTTGTTCTTCGCCGAGGGGGCCGACTGGCGCTGGCAGCGTCGCGCCGCGTCGCCGGCCTTCCGTCACGACAAGCTGCGGGCGTTGACGCCGACATTCGTGAAATGCGCTGAGTCACTGGTTTCAGAGTGGCGACAGGCCCCACGCGATGCGATCTTCGATGTCGCGCCGGCAATGTCGCGGGTCACTTTCGACATCATTTTGACAGCTGTGCTCGGTCCGGGCGCGCAAGATTTGGACCGCAATAAATTTCTTGCCGCCATCAATCCCTCTCTCTCAACTATCGCCTGGCGATTTCTCTACGCCCGGATCGGGGCGCCGCGGTTCCTGCCCTTTCCGGGATCTGGACGCGTGGCTGAAAGCGTTCACTGGCTTCATCGCGCCATATCCGGGCTTGTCGCGCAGCGCCGCGTCTCGGGTATCGACGCCGATGATATACTGAGCCTGCTGTTATCCGCCCAGGACCCGGAAACAGGCCGCGTCATGAATGATGAGGAACTGATTTCGAACCTGTACACCTTCATGATCGCCGGTCACGAAACCTCGGCGACGGCGCTGGCATGGACTTTGTGGCTTTTGGCGCATGACCAGACATCGCAACAGCGGCTGCGCGATGAGGTCGAGTTCGTTGTCGGCAAACACGACATCACCGTCGAGAACATCAATAATCTGACCTTCACGCGTCAGACCCTTCAGGAATCCATGCGACTATTCCCGCCGGCGATTGGCGTTGGTCGCGCGCCCATCGAGGACATCAAAATCGGACCGCATCATCTGCGCGCCGGCGAACTCGCGATCATCGCCGGCTGGTGCGTTCATCGTCACGAAAAGCTCTGGGATCATCCTCATGGTTTCGATCCAGACCGGTTTTCGCCGGAACGGACGAAAAGCCGTCATCGTTGCGCCTATCTGCCATTTGGAGCCGGTCCGCGTATTTGTATCGGAATGAACTTCGCCATGCTGGAAATGACGGTCATTCTGGCGATTCTGGTGCGCAGTTTTCGTTTTTCGATACTTCCCGGCCATCGGATCGAACTGGCTACAAATCTCACGTTGCGCGCCAAAAATGGACTGCCTCTGAAAATCGAACCAGCGTAAATGCAACATAAAAACGAGATGACGCGCGACAGATAAAACGCCGATGCGTTGTGACTGTTGAGCATGATGGATCGCAGGGCGAATCCGGGCCTATGCGCCAAAACCTGCGCCAGCGAACAAACGCCCGGAGCGAAGCGCGACTCTCAGAGCCAAAGAAAGCCTTCTCCTGCGATAATCCGCAGAAGCCAAGGGCCATTGAATAGCGTCCGCCGGGTGCGCTCTGGCCCATCTCGGCCATTTGATTATCAATCGCCGCGCTGATGCCGGCTTGTTGATTGGCGGTCGCGCCGAAACTCAGTAGATGCGTTTATCTGCGGGAAAAAACATCGCCGCGGACCTCGAACGGACTCCCGGCGACAGCCGTTAAAGCAGCCAATAATCGGGGGAGCGCGGGGACCCGGAATATTGCTTCTGGTCGATATCTCTTCGCCGACGCCCTGATCGGCCGAGGCGTCTCGCGCGGCGCAGGCGCATGATCGCGGGCGAAAATATGGGCCTGAACATCGGTAACCGGTTCACGCATTATCGACCCGATTTTTTCGATCCCGCCAGGGAAGTAAGGAATCCCTGTCCGCCGAGGGGTGGCGAAGCTCCTGCCTCACAAATAGATTAATTATTATAATCAATGATTTATCACGAGCACTTGACAAACTCTCGCGGGTTCGGTGAATCTGCCCCTACGGCTTTGGCCGTTAACAAGAATCGACGCTCTTCGGCATCTAAATGGGAGGTTACTATGGGTTGGCTCGTTCCCGCAGCTATGGTCGCTATGGTCGTTATCGCTGCTGTTACTCTGACGCGTCTCTGATCACAGATCAGGCTCATTCGGTTTGGTGACCAACCGGATGTGATGCAGCTGCATGGTCGCCTATAAGGCGACAAATCTTGTAGCAGATGAATTCATGGCTCTTGAATATTCAAGAGTCAGGTCGCCCAATAAAAAAACCGCCAGCGTTCCTTACGCTGGCGGTAATTTTTTGTTCAATAGCCTGCGCAATCGCCCGCCGGAGCAGTCTCATTTGACGATCCTGGCAATGCCGTTTTCGGCGATGCCCCCTGAAGCACGAGAAATTCTGGAGATCCGCCCCATGTCGCGAAGAATATTGATGATGGGCGTCGGACTTGCCCTGGTATGGATTTCGTCATCTGCGCTGGCCCAGACGCCCGGGCTTGAGTCCCTCGGCAACCTGTTTGGCGGTGGCGGCGCCGACGCCGCCAGAGCGGCCGCCGGAGCCGCCGCTGGCGCGACAGACGCAGGAACAGCGGCGACGGATGCTGCACCCAATGCGGTCGATAGCGTTAAAAACCGCAAGAAAGCTCTGGAACAGGCGCGTGAGTCCTTGAAGCAGAGCAAGTCGCTCAAGGGGAAGTCACTATCAACCAAGTCACTCAAGGCCAATTTGCTCAAGGGTAAAGGAGCCAGCGGCAAGGAAGCTCCGGCTCAGGCCGCAGAGTCCGCCAAGAGCCCTGGCGGGGAGGTTCATTAGTCGACAACATCCGCCCGGCGCGACGCGATGGCCGCCCTGTTCAAAGACAGGGCGGTTTTTTTCTGGGTGAGAACGACTGACGCTTCTGGCGCCCGAGATCTTCGGGAGCCATTGTTAAATGAACGCAGCGCCTGAGTTCGCTTATCGCCGAAGAGGAAACCGTTTCTGCGAAAAAAATCGCAACCTAACAAAAGACCAGAATCCTCCCTGACTCAATCAGACCAGGTTATTCTTTAGCGGGGGCAAATGCGATGGCGAATACAGGTGAGATAGCGAAAACTCGAAAGGTCTGATTCAAGAGCCCTCACGTCGGTTTTGATCGCAGCCACTGACTGAAGCGCTTTCGTAAATTCGGCGTTGATCGTCCGGGCCTCAACGCCGCCATAAATCGCTAGACCCAGATTCGCCCATATGCCGGTGGCGATAATCCACGGCGCGATCCGGTTCGCATTTTCGAACATTCAGGTCTCTCCATGAAAGGTTTATGCCAGCGATTGTGGCGCCGTGACCGCCCGACGACAACACCGAAGCGAAGGCGGTGCTTGAGATTGGCGAGTCCATCGAAGGCGCCGCTATTCGAAAAGTCGAAACCTTCGAACAAAATGCGCGGGCGGTTTATCATCGTGTCAATGAGTCTAAAGCGAGGACGGGCCGCAGCGCCTCGGTTGTATTTTTGCGCATAACATGACGAGGTCAGGGACCAGAGCGGCCCGCAAAAGCAAGGACGCAAACACTCTCGCACATCGTCGACGGATTACAGGCCGATGGCGTGAGGTTGCGCTGATCGCCGGAAGGGCGAAGCAAGATCACACAGCTACATTATTTATGGCAAAATATCATTATTAATGTCGTAAGTTCTGAAAGCATGGGCCTCTGATCCACAAGAGGCGCTGCCATGGCCGAAGTATTTATAAAATCCAACTTCGACGAAACACCAAGTCCGAATGAAATCGCTTTCCATGTGCTTCTATGGGCGTTGGCGCGGATCAAGAGGCCGGATGTGCGCTATCTCCTGATAGAGGCCATCGCGTTGCTTGCCAGCGACGACTGAGCATGTGGGCACGAAACGACAACGTAAAGAGATTTTTCAATCCCTAAGCGTTTTAGACTACGTAGGTATAAGTACGGATTAGTTAATATGGAGACATCGGTTGAGGCGATCACAGCAGAGGATTTATACTTTGCCAATCAAATGAGCCTACGCAAGGCTTTATGGACGGCTGCAATTCATTCCACTCTGGAAACTCTTAAAATCATAAACTGTTATTATTCAGTCAGGGAGTTAACGAAATGCTTATGAAAAAACTTGTCAAAATTGCTGCTGCAATTGTAGTACTCTCAGCCATCAACTTGCCCGCCATGGCCGGCCCGCTGGTTTTCGACTTCACCTCTGTTCTGAACCCTGCCATCGGCAACGGCAGTCTCACTAACGCAGAGAGAACGCTGACTGGCTTCCTGACAACCAACAATGCGGGCCAAATCACCGGCGCGTTGCCAACCTGGACGCTGGGCGGACTACCGATCACCAACATTCTGAATACTGGCGGCAGCTACACCCCAACCACGGTGTTCACGCCGCCTTACACGATTACGTCTTTCAACATGCAGTTCACTCCGCCACCAGCGAGCGGCATAAACCCACAAATATCTCTAGCCTTTGTAAAATATTCACATGGAAATCCAATGATTTATGCGGAGGATGGCGTTCAAAATGGCGGCGCTTCACGTGCTATAATCACCCCCGGCTGGCCTGAGATCGATGGCGGCGTTCTGCCCAAGGGCTTGACCATCGTTATCGGGACTTTCCTGCTGCTCTTTGGTCGTGGCAAGCGCGCCGAGGCCTAGCATTTGTTCTTTCGTTACAAAATCCGCCCGCCATCAATGACTTGAGAAGATCTCCCGCCGCGAGCGCAGACACTTGAGTTGAGGCGCTGGCTGTCAAATATTTACTGTTTACAAATAAAATGATCTTGTGAAAAGTTTTATGCCAGGTTGCGGTTCGCGCCTATACTCTGATAAAATCTATTCGATCACTGATTCTACTTGTTCAAGCAAGGGGTTACGAAAGTGCTTTCGAAAAAACTAGTAAAGACCGCTGCCGCGGTCGCACTCCTCACCGCCAGCAACCTGCCCGCCATGGCCGCCGGTCCGCTGGTATTCGATTTCACCTCGGTTCTGAATTCCGCCATAGGTGGTGGTGGACTCACAAACGCTCAGAGAACCCTGACCGGCACCCTGTCGACCAACAATGCGGGCGTGATTACCGGCGCTTTACCGACCTGGACACTGGGCGGACTGCCAATCACCAACATCCTGAATGTTGGCGGTAGCTACACCCCGACCACCTCTTTCACGCCGCCTTACACGATTACGTCTTTCAACATGCAGTTCACCCCCGCCCCCTCTCTGGGAGTCACTCCCCAGGTGGTGACTGCATTCATCAAATATGCCAGCGGTAATCCGCAAGTCGCCGCCTTTGATGGAAGCGACCTTGGCGGCACTTCGCGCGCCGATTTCGTGCCGCGCGAGCTTCCCGAGATCGATGGCGGCGTCCTGCCCAAGGGCCTTTTCCTTGTTGCCGGCGCCTTCCTGATGCTCTTCGGTCGCGGCAAGCGGACCGAAGCCTAAGATTTTCTCTTTCCTGAAGCCTCTTATCTCAAGAGGCTTCAGGATATGACCCCTCTTTTGATCTGAATCATAATCAGATTTGAATCTTTAAATTATACTGGTTGGTGGATTTTTTGTTTTAATCCAATTCTTTGACCTCAAAAACTTTGCCTTATAATCTGTAAGTTAACACTACTTTTCTTCTTTCAACCGTTGGTCATCCATTTGGACCGCGATCTCAATCAAAAAGATCTCGCAGAACGTCTCTCTAATCGCAAGTGGTGCGATTAGAGATTACTATTCATAGTAATGTCGCCGGGAGTCGGAAGTGATAACTCTCGACGCTGCGTATGATCGCAACACCCACCGAAAGTCTCTGACGCCGAATCTAAGCTCAGGGCTTTTTTTATGAAGTCCGGACATCATCGAGAACGCCCGCGAAATCTTTGGCGTCGACCAGTCGCCAGACAACGCCGATTTAGTCTTCCGTGAAGAACTCGGAAGACATTGAAGTTGTATAGTTTTGTGCCACGCTGAAGTAGTGGTTTTTGCAAGTTTTGCCGATGTTTGGCGTGGTTTTCTTGCAAATTGATCCTTGGGCCGCGCTGTGATTCTCTACTTTCGTCGATGTCGGGCGAAGGAGATTGGCGATGCGGCCGAAGGAGCGGCGGAATGGCGGGCAGAGGGATTTATTTCGGGCGCGGCTCGATCAGATCGTCGATATGAGCCATCCGCTGCCG
>CAIQCB010000049.1 GCA_903870245.1 uncultured Methylocystaceae bacterium | reverse complement strand
TCTCGGCGCGGTCGGCAACTACGCCTCTCTCGCCAACTACACCGCCCTCGGCGGCGTCCTGACCGTCTTCGCCCTGCCGAACTGAGTTCGACAGAGCCGATCCAAAAAACGCTCGGCGAACCTTAAAAGGATCGCCGGGCGCTTTAAGAAAATCTTCCGAGCTTTCGCGCAATATGGTTTTCGCCGCAATCGGGACCTATCGGTTCGCGCCGGGGAGCGTCGCCCCGGCTGTTTGTTTGAGGGATGTCATGCGTTCATCTGGATTTCTACGTATTTCCGCCGCCTTTTCCGCCATCTTTCTGGCCGCCGGCCTTGGCGGCTGTAACTCCGCCCAACAGGCCGATCCCGGCGCCATTGGCGTGCCGTCGCTGCCTTCAACGATCTCGGCGGACAGCCTGGTCGGCAAATGGGGCGTCGCCGCCTACCATCGCGACAGCGACCGTCCGCGCACCGAGGGCGAGGCGCGGCGTCAGTGCAGCAACCCCTATGTGATCACCAAAGGGCCGAATGGCGGGGTGATGATGCATCTCGCCGACCAATCGAAGCCGCAGGAGCTGGTCATGAAAGCCAGCGCCGGCGGGGTCAACTATCTTGGTCCGGCGGGTTCGGCGGCGACGCCGGACGACCGTGAAATTGTCGCAATTTCAGACAACACTTTTACCGTTAAATGGGTCAGCCCGGATAACTCGAACCGCTACGGAACGATGGTCTATATCCGTTGCCCATGAGGCGCGACACGACAACGGGGGAATAATCCCGGGGCGCGCCGATCTCTCAGAGGAAAACGATGAAGACTCACAAAACGCGCCTCGCGAGCCTGTTATTGATGGGCGCCGCCTGCTTTCTTTGTCTGATACCGGCAAATGCAGGGGCGGCCTCCAATCAGATCGATATGCAGATCGACGACCAGCCCGGCTACACGCCGAGTGCGGATGAGGAAAACCTCGTCGGTCCCTACGAACGCCAGATCGTGTTCTTCCGCACAACGGAAAAACCGGGCACGATCGTCGTGCATACGGCGGATCGCTATCTATACCTCGTCCAGCCCGATAACCGCGCCATTCGTTATGGCATCGGCGTTGGCCGTGATGGTTTTCAATGGGCGGGCGTAAAAAGCATCATCCGCAAGCAGGAATGGCCGGACTGGCGTCCGCCGCCGGAGATGATCCAGCGCCAGCCCTATCTGCCGCGGTTTATGGCTGGCGGCCCCGGCAATCCGATGGGCGCCCGGGCGCTCTACATCGGCGGCACGGTCTATCGCATCCACGGCACCAACCAGCCGCAGACGATCGGACACGCCGTCTCGTCAGGCTGCTTTCGTCTCGTCAACGGCGATGTCATCGATCTTTATGGCCGCGTCCCTGTCGGCACCAAAATCGTCGTGAAACAGGCCGCCGATCCGGAATAATTACTTATCCTTACCTCAAGAGGTTCCTATGCGCTTTTTCCTTAAACGCGTCGGAGCGACGGCTGTCGCTCTGGCCGCACTTTCCCTCGCGCCGGCGGCGGCGAACGCCACGACGCTCGACGCAGTCAAGCAACGCGGGTCGCTGGTGTGCGGCGTCAGTAACGGCATCTCCGGATTCTCGATCAAGGACAATAAAGACGTCTGGTCGGGTCTCGATGTCGACTTCTGCCGCGCGGTCGCCGCAGCGGTTTTTGGCGACCCGGGCAAGGTCGACTTCGTTCCGCTTCAGGCCGACGAGCGATTTGCTGCGCTTAAATCCGGCAAGATTGATCTGCTGTCTCGCAATTCCACCTGGGCGTTCTCCAACGAGGTCGGGCAGGGGCTGAATTTCGCAGGCGTGACCTATTACGACGGTCAGGGTTTCCTTGTGCCGAAAAAGCGTAAGGCGACCTCGGCGCTGGAACTCGACGGCTCGAAGATCTGTGTGAAATCGGGCACGACCAGCGAAGCCAATGTCGCCGACTATTTCAAGGCCAACCAGATGAAGTTCGAGCCGGTTCGGTTCGATCAGATGAAGGATATCGTCGTCGCCTACCAGGGCGGCAAGTGCGATGTGATCAGCAGCGACGTGTCGCAACTTTACGCCGAGCGTCTCGGACTTGCGAAGCCGGGCGATCACGCGATCCTCGCCGATGTGATCTCGAAAGAGCCGCTTGGCCCGGCGGTGCGTCAGGGCGACGACCAATGGCTGAACATAGTCAAGTGGGTGAATTACGCGATGCTCAACGCCGAAGAGCTGGGCGTCTCGAAGAACACGGTCGAGCAGGCGCTGAAGTCGCAGAAACCATCGGTCCGTCGCCTCACGGGCGCCGAGGGCGATTTTGGCAAGCAACTCGGTCTTTCTCAGGACTGGGCGCTCAATGTCATCAAGCTGGTCGGTAATTACGGCGAAACGCTGGAGCGTAACGTCGGCGTCAAATCGAAGCTTGGCATCGCACGCGGGTTGAATCAGCTCTGGACGATGGGCGGCATTCAATACGCCCCGCCGCTTCGATAGGACATTTCCCGGTCTGATTGAGTCAGGCCGGGGGTCTGGAGTTTTTTTCGCGCTTTCTTTCGCAGAAACCGTTTCGCGCAGAAACAGTTTCAAGTCCGGGATAAAGACGCCAAGCATCGACTGATGATCAAAAAGAAAGTCGGCGCCGCCATATGGCGCGCCGACTTTTTTCGTTTCCGGTTTGACGAATTAATCCATTGCGGCGACGAGCGTGCGGCGTGCATCGCCGGAGCGGCTGCGTTCAGACAGTCCGGGCCGAGGGCGCGCGACAAGTCCGCCGGTAATCGGGCCGTCGTTATGATGAAAGGGACGTGGCGCGCCACAGTCGGGGGCATCCTTGCCTGCCTCCTGCTTTTTCCCTTGCTTTCTCATGGCGACGCTCCCTTCGCAACGAATGATGAACCAGCCGATCCTTCAGACAAGGGTCTCGCTGCGGGATGCATAAATCAAGCGCTGTTTGACGTATCGTCTGTGAGCGACCGTGATTTTGCCGCGAGTGTTGCGAAGTTGTCGCGCGTGCGGCGCAATCATTTCCTGCCTCTCGGAGAACGCAAAGCTCGATAAAAACTAGCGTTGCAGCGCACCAACCTCGCGATTGGCGAAATCGAGCCGCGAGGCGAGCGTGCGGATCACGAATTTGTGAAACGCATGCGCCAGATTAGGATTCTCCGTCTCCATGCGTCGGATGGCGGCGTGGGTCAGTTGATAGACGACGGTCGGATGATCCACTACGACCGAAGCGCCGCGCGGCGCGCCCCTGTAAACGCCCATTTCACCGAGCAGCGTGTGGCCGAGCATGCTGCGCAGGCGCAACTCTTTGCCTTCGGGCGTGCGCAGCAAAATGGTGACGCGGCCGGAGGACAGCAGGTAGAGGCTATCGCCTGTCTCTCCCTGAACGAAGATCAAATCGCCCGGCGCCAGCTTCCGGATGGTGAGATAGCTCAGAAAAGGCTCGAATAACGAATCGTCGCCAAGTTCGGCTTTAAGCCATTCGTCGGTTGTGCGGGCGCGGCCGTCCGGGGTTTCGGAGGCGTTCAGTAGCAAATCCTCCGACCATTCCAGCGCCGCGTCGAGATCAGGGAAGACACCGCAATAGGGATCGTCGCCCTCTTCGAGCAGGCCGCCCTTGCGCAGGCTGCGCTCGACCCCTGGCGACAGGGAGGAGAAGACAAGCTTGAACTGCCCCTGTTCTGCGAGATGCCGCAATTTGATCAGGGTCATCACGGCCGATGAGTCGAGCCCCAGCACCTGACCGAAGTCCAGGATCAGGCTTTTGCAGGCTCCGGCGTTTTTGGCCAGCGCCTCCTTGATATGTTGCAGGAGGAAATGCGCAGTGCCAAAAAAGATAAAGCCGTGAAGCCACAGGATCTGAATGCCCTCGCCGAATTTGACCAGCGTGTCCGTGTCGTAATTCGGCCGGTCGACCCGACTGGCGAAATTGCTGCGGTTCATGCCATGTTTGATCAGACGAATTCGGCTTGTATTGACGGCGAAGGTGATGCAGGCGGCGATGATGCCTACGCCCACGCCGGCGACGAAATCGAAGCAGACGATCGTTGCAAAAATCGCCAGCAGTTGTAGATAGTCGGCGTATTGCATCCGCCGCCAGCCGCGCAACAGCCATTCGTCGAGCATGGTGGCGCCGAGTTGCAACAAGATTGCTCCCAGAACCGGAAGCGGCACATAGCCGAGCGCCGCAGGCCCCAGCACCAGCGGGCAGAGGCATAAAGCTCCCACCATAATCCCGCTGCCTCGGGCGCGCGCGCCCATTCGATAACTGAAGAATGTCCGGCTGACGGAAAGCGTGCCGACATTGCCGCCGGCGACGCCGGCGACGAGATTGGCGAGGCCGTTCAACTTCAATTCATGATCGAGATCGATATCGTTTTTCGTCTCCACCTCCAGCGCCATGATGCTCAGTAACAGAGTGGCGACGATAACGACGATCAGCGCCACATATTGACCGGAGAAACGCAAAATTGCCCAGGGATCAATCAGGTTGAGACGATCGATCAGCCAGGGCAGCGGCAGATTGAGCGATGTCTGCGGTATATTCAGCAACCAGCCGGCGGCGCGGGCTGTGTCTGGCGACATGCCCGAGAGAAAGACCCCGGCGATCGTCGCCACGATACAGGCGACCAGAACGGCAGGAAAAGCAACTGGATGTCGCGCGCGCTGGGCGCCATGCAATGCGATGGCGATCATCGCGCCGACCGCAAGTTTGGCGATGTGGCGTCCGCTGGCGATATCCGACAGAAGCTTGAGTGAGAGTGGTTCCTGCGCGAAGATTCGTATGGCGCCACTGACCAGGAACCATCCCGAAGCCGCCATGAAGCCGCCAATGACGGGATAGGGCATAAACCGTATCCAGCGCCCGAGCCTGAGCGCGCCGGAAACATAGGATGTGACTCCGACGATCATCGCTCCAGCGATCAGCGCGGCGAGCACAGTCGGGCCGATTTGATCGGCGTGTCCCTGTCCAGCGAGATCCGCCGTGATCGCCGTCGCCAGAGACGCCATCACCGCCACCGCCTTCGAGTCGGGCGCAGCGATAGTGAAGGCAAGTCCGCTCCCGGCGGCGAAGACGATGGACGTCAGTCCAGCCCCGATCAACGCAAAACCAGCGCCGATGGAGAGATGCTCCGCCATAGGGCCGGAAAAAATAAGCACGGAATAACTGAGTGACGTGGCGATGATCATAATCGGGGTGATCAACCCCGAAACGATGTCCTTGATCGTCATGCGCACGGCGCACCCGCTGTCTGGCCGAATCCGGGGACGACCTTAGCCTATTTTCCCGGGCTCTGTCGCCGGGCAGGCGAGCCGGGCAAGAGGGCAGGCGCGCAGTCATTATCGCCGCACGCCTCTGAAAGAGAGCGCGCGGTTAAAAGAGCGAGAACAATTCGGCCGGCGCTTCAGGAGTCGGGCGGGCGCGTCTGCCGGTCCTGACCGGGGTTTGCTCGCTGTACCAAGAACGCGACGGCGGTTCGCCGCCGATCGAAATCGTCGCTCCCTCTTCCGCCACCATCTCATAGAGTTTGCGTGCATGACCGGGCGACAGACGAATGCATCCATGCGACGCCGGGCGACCCAGCGAGCCGGTGGCGTAGCTGCCATGAATGGCGTAACCGCCGTAGAAGAAAATCGAATAGGGCATGGGCGCGTTGTCGTATTTTTGCGAATAATGCATGCGCTCCATCCCGGTCGGCTCGTATTCCCCCGGCGGCGTGACATAGCCGTCCCGGGCCGTCGACACCGGCCAGTTCCACGATCCGGCGGCGGAATCGACCTGCATGCGCTGGGTCGTCAGATCGATATGGATGCGAACCGTCGCCCAAGCCGGCGCGGCCGAAATGAGGCAGTTTGTCAGAATAACGAATATTATTGCGAGGCGCGGCATCGGTGGCTCCGGCGTGTTGCGCATGGTCCCGCAAGTCCTTTAGCCGCCGACGCGACGCTCCTGCAAATCTTTCCGGATGTTAAGGTATATGCAAAGATCATAAATTGCCTTCGAGCAGTTTTGAAATATAGTGAATATGCGCGCTAAGGCGGCGTCGATCCATGCGAAGGGAAGCGATCCGGCATGAATTACGAAGAATTTAAACTTCTCTACGAAATCAGCGAAATCGATTACGAAAACGTTCGCAAGCTTGGCGTCCGGATCGCGCCGGCGATAAACGATTTTATCGACCGACTCTACGCCTACATGCGCGAGGCGCTGGGCTATGAATTCGACGTTCATTTTCCCGACGAGGCGTCGCTCGCGCGGGCGCAAAGCCTGTCCCGACGGGCATGGCTCGAATTTCTCGAAGCGAAATGGGACGATGCCTATGTAAAAAGTCGCGTTCGTATTGGCGAGGTTCACGCCCAGCTTCAAATTCAGCCTCGACATTATTTGGCGACGATGAACAAGTCGTTGGAGCTTTGGAGCCATTTTGCTCACACTATGGCTCCCGATCAGTCGGATTTGTCGAAACTCATCGAGTCCATGTGGCGGGTCGGCCAGATGGAGGGTGCGCTGGTTGTCGATGTCTATTCCCAGCGCACGGGTGAGATTATTTCGCAGCAAAGTCGCGCGCTCACGGACATGAGCACGCCGATCACCGCGATCTGGGACGGCATTTTGATGTTGCCGGTCGTTGGCATCGTTGATAGCCGCCGTGCGCAGGACATCATGCAGCGAATGCTTGAGCAGATCGCCGAAAAACGGGCGATTGTGTTCATTCTGGATATTTCCGGCGTCGCGGTGGTTGATACAGCGGTGGCCAATCATTTGATCCGGATGACCAAAGCGGCGCGTTTGATGGGCAGCTACACCATCGTTTCCGGCCTGTCGCCGTCCGTCGCGCAGACCATTGTCGAACTCGGCATCGAGGTCGGCGATATGAAGACGACAGGCAATTTGCAGGATGCTCTGAAAATAGCTTTTGATCGCGCCGGGGTGGAGCAGAAGATTGGCGCAAAGTGAGGCGCGCGTCATACTGCAAAGGGTCGAGGGAGTTTTGATCGTGCCGCTCCCCGATCCGATGCACGACGCTTTTCTCGACGAACTGCGTCCATCCGTGCTTGAATATATGCGCGATCATCCGATCTCCGGTCTTATCCTCGATCTCTCCGGCGTCGAAGCGCTTGACGAGCATGATTTCGAGCGCCTGCGCCGGGTCGCCGACGGCGTCACCCTGATGGGCGCGCCGGTCGTATTGGCCGGCATGAAACCTGGCGTCGCTGCCGGGCTGGTCTTGCTCGACGTTAATGACTCCTGGGTCATTCCGTCCCTGTCCGTCGAGGCGGCGATGGAGCGGTTACGATGAGCCAGCGCTGGCGGCGGTTGCGCATCCTGTCGCCGAACGACGTTACGATCGCCATTCTCGAAATCCGGGAGATGGCGAAACGGATTGATATGTCGGGGGCCGCAACGGCGGCGCTGGCGACGGCGGTAAGCGAACTTGTCACCAACGTCACCAAATACGCCGATACGGGTTTGATCAGCATGCGGCCTGCGGTGCAGATTCGTCGACCTGGAATTGAGGTAATTGTCGAGGATCGCGGTCCCGGCATTGCCGATATCGAACAGGCGATGAAGGAGAATGTCTCGACGGGCGGCACGCTTGGTCTTGGTCTGCCGGGCACGCGCAGGCTTGTCGACGAATTCGACATCGACAGCGAGCCTGGTCAGGGGACCAGGGTCCGAATCGTCAAATGGGGTTAGGCATGGAACTGGACTGGGCTATCCATGTTCGCCCCTATCCCGGCGCGCCGCGTGGCGGGGACGCTGGCATTGTCATTCCCGCGCCGGATGGGGCGCTGGCGGTCCTGATCGACGCCGCCGGACATGGGCTGGCGGCCTATGTCGTCGCCCAAAAGGCGCGCGAAACGGTTTTTGCGCATCCCGACGCCGAACCGGACCAATTGCTGCTGGAGCTGGACGCGCGGCTGAAAGGCGGGACGGGCGCCGCAATTTCGGTGGGACGGCTGCGGGGACGGGAGTTGAGCTTCGCGGGCGTCGGCAATGTGCAGGCGAGCGTGTCATTGCGACCGCTTCTGGTTCGGGTGGGCATTGTCGGCGTCAGAATGCGACAGCCGAAAATCGTCCGCGCCGCGCTGGAGGAAAACGCCTGGTTCGTCATGCATACGGATGGGGTATCCCCGCCGGACGCTCTGCCGGGAGGTGCGGCGAATTCGGTTGTGAGCGCGCTGGTCGATAAATTCGGCGCGATGACGGACGACGCCGCAGCGCTGGCGTTGCGCTGGCGCAGGAGCGCATGATGATCGAACTTGGGCTTTTGCGCATAGCGACAAACGACGGCGTTCCGTTCGCTCGGGAGAAACTGCGCGCCTGTCTTGTCGCCGCGGGCGTGAAGCGCGTGGTCGCCGGACAAATCGTTTCGATCCTGTCTCAGGATTTGCGGGGCCATACGCCGGCGGAATTAAGCGTCTTTCTCGACAAGGAGGGGCGCGAGCTGTGTATTCAATCGCCAATCCTTAATCAGAAATTCAATCGTATCCGTTTGCCAAAATCTCTTTGTGACGACGATTTGCCGCCGCTGAGACGCATCCTGGCTTTTCTGACCCGGGACGAATTGCTCTATGATCTCGAAAGACAGGTCGAGGAGCGGACAGCCGAACTAAAGAAGGAGCGGGAGCGCTCGGAGAAACTTTTGCAGAACATGTTGCCCGAGGCGATCGCCACGCGCATGAAAGACGGCGAAACCATCGCTGATCAGCATCAGGCGACAGTGGTCTTTGTCGATATCGCCGGCTTTACGGCCTTTGCGCGCGATCGCCACCCCGCAGTTGTTGTGTCGATGCTCGACGGCATCTTCCGGACCTTCGATGCGATTACACGTCGTCATGGTCTGGAAAAAATCAAAACGATCGGCGACGGCTATCTGGCGGCCGCCGGACTGCCGGAATATCAAATCGACCATGTCGATCGCGCGGTGATGATGGGGCTCGATATCGTCGGCGCTATTCCGGCGCTGCGGGAGGAATTAGAGATCTCCGTCGATGTTCGCGTCGGGGTGCACACCGGGGCCGTTCTCGCCGGCGTTATCGGGGTTCACAAACCATTCTACGATATCTGGGGCGATACGGTGAATGTCGCTTCGCGCCTTGAAAAAAACGGCGCGCTTGGGCGCGTGCATATCTCCGACGATGTGCGACGGGCGCTGGGCGGGCGCTTTCAATTCGAGGATCGGGGACCGATCGAATTAAAGAACCGTGGCAGCGTCAACACCTGGTTTGTCGATTGGCCATCAGCGCGCCCGGTATGATCAGGCGTACCAACGATCGTTTTCGGACCCGATCCCGTCCCATTGACGATCGGCGGGCGCAAGCCGCCGCGACTCATTTTCCTGATCGCGGGCCGCGATCTCCAGAAGCACGTCGCGCATGAGGCGTGTGCCGCCGCGCTCGAAGAGGGCTTCGCCAACGCCCCGCAGCGCATAGAGCATCGAGCCTTCAAATGGATCTTCGACGATATGGCTGAATTGCGCCGCGCGTCTTTCTTCCTCCGTCGACGGAATGGCGACGAGACGCAGGCAGTCCCCTCGGCCTGGTCGTGACAATCGATATTCGACAAGCTCAGTGAGAAGGGCGTCCAGAGCAGTGGCCAGTTCATCAATTTCTGCTTGGCCCGACGTCGAACCGCTCATGGCTCCTCCCTGCACAAGCAGCGCCAGAAGCCGTCTGGCTTCTGGCCGCGCAGGAATGATAGCCGAATTTGTTTTAGCAGGCGATACGGACCCGGCGATAACCGATGAAATCGCCCCAGTCGTCGTAAAGCGCCTGGTTCGCGACGCATAGGCGCGCCCGGCGGTAGGGGCGGGCATAGCCGTAGTAGGGCTGCGCGTAGCCGTATTGATTCTGTAAGGCGCCCGCGGCGACAGCGCCAAGCGCCAGACCGGTCAGGGCGCCGCCGCCATAACCCCATCCGCCGCCCCATCCGCCGCCTCCCCATCCGCCGCCCCAGCCGCCGCCGCCCCAGCCGCCGCCCCAACCTGGACGTCCCCATCCGCCGCCGCCCCAGCCTGGACGTCCCCATCCGCCGCCGCCCCAGCCCGGGCGTCCCCAGCCCCGACCCCAAGCTGCGGCTGGGGATGTCGACAAAATCAAACTGGAGAAGGTCGCCGCCGCCAGACCGGCGACAAGAAGTTTGCGCGCTGCAGACATTATGAGCCTCCACAATCGAACGAGCGTCGCCAGGGACAGGGACGCGCCTGGGACTGTCAGAACCTTGTCAAAACGTTCCGGATTCACACCAAAAAATTGATCTCATCCGAACGCTGAACAAGGACTGAATAATCTGAGAAGTCGGGGGAAGACCGGGATTACCGGGGATGGAAAAATAGGGGCTTGAAAATAAGGCCAGTCAAACTGAAAATTGAACAGGTCTGTTTAGCAAAACACCCGCACGAGGCCGCATATGCGGCGACGGCGGGTAATTAATCAACGCCGGATGGGCGTCAGATGGCGGTTAGGGTCTGTTCTTGTTGCGACGAGCCTTGACGCGAACAGGCGCTGGGGATTTAGGCGGAGCAACAAGCCAGAGTGCGAGGGGTGATGCGAGGGACACCATTATCAAGGTTGTAATCATTTCCATCCTCCCCGTGGTTAATCTCAAAAATCCGCCCGCATCTTTGGGGGATGCGGGCGGTTAGTCGACTTACTGCGTCAGAAGGGCGACGCCTTCCTTGCCAACCAGGGCGTGGATACGGCCGAGGATCTGCAGAACGACGCCAAACACGCCGAGAGCCATCCAGCC
>CAIQCB010000048.1 GCA_903870245.1 uncultured Methylocystaceae bacterium | reverse complement strand
GCGGCTGCCGGCTATAACTTCCGACGCGTCCTCGCCTGGCTGAAGCTTTTGTGCGCCTGGTTCATTGTGCTGAAGACACTCAACCGCTCACAGAATTATCAACCCGCGTGTGCGTAATCGAGTTCTTCACGCTCGACTAATTAAGTATTGCCCTTCTAGGTGCAATGCCGAGCATCTCGGAAAATGTAGTATGCTCCCGACTTATGCGGGCTGCTCCCCACCACCCCCACCACGGGTTTTAGTGAAACCGGGGGCGAGTGGGTCAAACAAAACTCGGCGTCTACAATCAATTCATAAGCCATTGAAAAAGAACACTAATTTTAGAAAGAACCAATTTTAGCGAGGTTCGGGCGGAATAAAACTGGGGGGCTTTTCAGACCGGATTTGGCCCTGTCGGGCGGTCTGAGAGGTTCGGATGGTTTTCGCAAACCCTTCGGAACTAATAGGGTTTCTGGCCTTGGCGCCGTCCCGTTCCGGGTTTGCGAACAGTAGCTTGGCGGAGACGGTGTCCGCCATACTAGGCTCCGCCTCGTTTCGAGAGTGCCTTTTAATACGCAATAAAATATGAGTTTTATCTTCATACTTTCTTTTTCGGCCCGCCGTTGTATGCCATAATCCGTGTCACAAAGTAAGTTCGAAAGTAAGTGCGCTTACTTTTCCTGAGGGGCGGGGGGAGCGAGGCCGATGGCGAGCGGAAAACTGACGGCGAAAAAGGTAGAAGCGGCAAAGGCGGGCCGGCATGGCGATGGTGCGGGTTTGTGGCTTGTCGTCTCGCCGGCCGGCTCGAAACGATGGGCCTATAGGTTCACGCTCGCCGGCAAGGTTTCCGAAATCGGCTTGGGAAGCTTTCCAGTCGTTTCTCTGGCGGAAGCGCGTGACAAGGCGGCTGAAGCCCGGCGCTTGCACAAGGGCGGTGTCTCGCCGGTCGAAGCCAAGAGGGCTGCCAAAATCGAGGCGCATGGTGTTCCGACATTCGGCGAGATTTCCGATGACCTGATCGCCTCGAAGGCGTCGGAATGGCGCAATGAGAAGCACAAGGCGCAATGGGTCATGACTCTGCGAGAATATTGCGCGCCCATCCGGTCGAAGCCGGTGGATGAAATCGAGACGGCGGATGTGCTGGAAATCCTGACGCCGCTTTGGCAACGTGCGCCGGAGACGGCGAGCCGGCTGCGCGGGCGGATTGAAGCCGCTCTGGACGCTGCAAAGGCGAAGGGCTACCGCTCCGGTGAAAATCCTGCGGCATGGCGGGGCCATCTTTCGCACTTGCTCCCGAAGCGGCAAAAGCTGACTAGAGGCCACCATGCCGCGATGCCTTATGCGGAAGTGCCGTCGTTTATCGCTAGATTGCGTGAACGAGAAGCACTCGCCGCGATGGCATTAGAGTTCTGCATCCTGACTGCGACGCGGACCGGCGAGACATTGGGTGCCCGATGGTCAGAAATCGACCTGACCGGCAAGGTCTGGGAAATCCCGGCCCATCGAATGAAAGCCGCCAAAGCCCACCGTGTCCCGCTTTGTGTTCGTGCGCTCGAAATCCTCGAAACGCTGGCGAAGGGCCGGACTGGTGATTTTGTTTTTCCCGGCAAGTCCAGCGGCAAGGCGCTTTCGAATATGTCGATGGAAATGGTTTTGCGTCGAATGAAAATCGAAGGGGTAACGGTTCACGGTTTCCGGTCTGCTTTCCGCGATTGGGCCGGAAATGAAACGCACTTCCCTCGGGAGGTTTGCGAAGCGGCGCTAGCGCATGTCGTCGGAGGAGTCGAAGGCGCTTACAGGCGCGGAGATGCACTAGATAAGAGACGGAAGTTACTGGATGCATGGTCGCAATATTGCGCGTAATCATTTATTCGCATTGCTGATGCTGTCAGCTTTTAGATATAGAGCATATAATTCTAATAAATTTTATTGAATATCAAAGTTAAAATATCGACAAACAAAGATTTATATCTACAATGCGTAGATATGGACAGATAATTTGATTCGAATAATTACATCTAATACTGGAGCTGTTTGTGTAATTCGCAGTAATCTTGTTAGGAATGAGTTCCGCGTGTTGTTAAAATAATTCTTTTGGCCTAGTTCTAAAGGGGAAGTCTGATGAACTTAAAAATCTTATTTATAACAAGTCTTTTAATTCAACTTAAGAAAGTGCTCCTCGCCCTTTTGAAAGAACCAAAGGTTACCCAAATTTATTTTATAATATTTATTTTTTTTTGTAAGCAAAACGCATTAGCTGAAAATCTGATAAAAAACGGGAATTTTGCATTACCCTCTTTCAGCAATTGGGTAGTCTCAGGCGATCTGACTAACACAGGCAACTCTACTGGAGGGGGGCCTTCTGGCTCGAATTATGCATTTCTTGGTCAAATAGGAGGGCCAACTCTATATCCTGCTCAATTTATACAATATTTTAATGCAACTCAAAATCCTGCAATCCTATCCTTTGACCTACAAAATCTGAGTCCGTCAGGCAGTAGACGTTATATTGATATAGGCTTGAATGGAAGCTCGAAGTTTTATCTTAGTGATAATGCAGCTTTTTCATGGAAGCGTTATTCAGTTCTAATTTCTTCACTTGAAAATTCTAACGCGATTGGAATTAATGCATCAATCTATGGCGGAGGAACATATGACATAACGAATATTGAATTAGCTCCAGTATCAAACTAAGAAAGCTCTAGATTCATACTAATATCTGGAGGCGGAGTATTGAATTTTCCAGTGAATATTTATGGCGCGATGCCTATAAAGAGTTGAAAATCAAATTTAGTGATTTATCCTATATTGTCCTAAATTGGGTTGCTGGGCAAAGTGATTCAAGCAGTTAAAGCACTACTTAAATAACAAATCCTCTGAATCTTTGCGAGTGTCAAAATTTTCCGTAATTTTCTTGAATTTATTTATAAAATATTGACGACTTACTGTTGCAGTTTATGAAGATTATTTGGGAATAAAATGGAAAATCAGCAAATGGAAACATTTATTTGTGGTCTTGTTTGCGGCTGGTTCTTAACGGAATGCTGGGTGAATTTAAGAACGACAATAAAAAAGCAAGAGAATTATAAATCATTTCCAAAAACACAAGGACAGAAGGATGATGAAAAAAAAGAATTTATGGGTTTTGCATTTATTTTGCTTGTGCGTTTTGTTCAAATATCTATCCTAGCACTTATGTTTTTTAAAATGTTTTAATAAAAATACGCGATAGTAAAACATAAACATATTTTAAAATTAATATCAGCATTTAGAAAATTAAAAGCTTCCCAAATCTGACTTGTAAAGTCGCAAGAGAAAGATATAAAATTATGCATGACATAATTCTGATAATTGCTTTTCTTTATATTTGCTACCGTGGAAAAGAGATAGATGCTCTTTTTTTTGGAACCCAAGAAGAGCTTGATGATAAAACTTTACAGCGTGATCAAGAGCGAGATGATGAAATATAAAAGGTTTCAACTACATATAGAAGTATTTCATGCTATATCAAGTAATTATCAGAACCCCGCAAAATAAATATGATAAAGCATAGGGGTTTCTGAATTGAAATCCACGTAAGAAGAGCTGAATAAACGAAATATAAAGAGAAAAATTTAGATTAATTTGTGAATTTTTCAATTCGCGGACTAATAAACGTAAAAACTTTTATTTATAATCATTTCGTAGGGATTTACAAATATGTCTACAAATATACTTTGTGGTTTTGGGCTAAGTGAGGCAGGCATATGAAAGAAATAAATGACGATGCTTTGATCGACATTTTTGCGCTACAAAACATTGCAGTGATTAGGAAAATCATTGATCCATTAACTGATTTTATGCTCCGAACTGAAGAAAACAAGAAACTCATACTAAAGATATGTGATGACATTGAATCGATAAGCAAAGGAGATGAATTGGCAAGATATCTACAGCAGAATAGTCCTTTTTTGAAGAGCACAAATTTGGTTATGCAATTAACTCATTTATCAATGACATTATTGAACATTGCGAGCAAAAATCTAACCGAAGATGACCATGCCTCGAAAATCACTAGTAAGGCTCTGTCAGAGCTGGGTCGGAGTGGAGGCTTAAATAGTGGACCAAGCCGCCGAAGGAAAGCCGAGATCAAATGGGGTGCCAAAGCACTTGAATTAGCTCGTGAATCAAGAGGGCTGAATAGTAACGGATCAATTGATTTTGTCGCCACATATATTAGCGAAAATTGGCCATCAGATAAAAAAAAATCACTTCCTAAACACGCTAGGTTAAAGCAAGTCATATCTATCTGGATTAAAGAGAAAAAACTGCCCGAAAAATGCAGATAATGAACCGGTTCGTTTAGCTGATTGAACCGGTTGGTCTAGTCATTTGAACCGGTTCATATGGCTGACAGGCGCAGATTGCTGCATAATATTGCAAACCATCGAAGCAATCGACGGAGATGGTCATGAGGCAAAAGACCATCCCGCCCATATGCGGAGTTGGTCGAATGAAATTAGACAATAAGCAATCAAAGCAAATAGAAATGCCCGAGCGAGCGGCATGGCAAGTAAGGGAATTTTGCGAAACCCTTCGCATCAGTCGTTCGACATTCTGGAAATATTCCGCCCTTGGAAAAATCAAAACAATCCGCATTGGTGGGCGTGTTCTTGTGCCGGCTATAGAGGCGCATCGCATTACGACAGAGGGCTTGAAATGATCCATTTCAATCTTACCCGACTTCTGTCGTTACTCTCTCAAATAGATGCAAGTTATTATTCTGCAATGTTACAGAACTTCACTGGAGGCGGACATGTCTCATACAATTAATTTTGACTCAATCAATCGAGCGGCACTTCAAGTTCTGCCTGCTATCCTGCGTCGCCTCCTGCCCGGTGGTAAAGTGAGGGCCGGCGAATATGTTGCTCTTAATCCTACAAGGGCTGACCGAAGATTTGGTAGTTTTAAGGTCAATCTACGCTCAGGAAAATGGGCGGATTTTGCGACCAGTGATGCTGGAGGTGATGTTATTTCGTTGATTGCATATCTTGAAAAACGCTCGCAAAGCGACGCGGCGCGATTACTCGCCGGGATGCTCGGGTTCGAGGTGCGAACATGAACAAATTTGCTCCTTTGCAGAGAGATGAAATAGCCGCTTCGGCCGTAACCTTGCAGGTCGATAACGACGAAGGATACGTAATCGTCTTACCTGTCCCGTCGGACGCCCCTCCGCTCCCCTTCCATCCAAAGCACGGCAAGTCGGTGGCGTGCTGGGCCTACCATTCGGAAAAAGGTGAAATTCTTTTTTATGTAGGCCGATTCAACTTAGCTAACGGAGGAAAGGAGTTTGCCCCACTCACCTTGTGGCGGGACAAATATGGAGCATTATGCTGGCGATGGAAAAGCTTTCCTTCGCTCCGTCCATTGTTCAATCTCTTCAAGCTTGCTAGTAACCCGACTATGCCAGTTATCGTCGTCGAAGGCGAAAAAGCGGCCGAAGCAGTTGAAAAAATCTATGACGGAAAGGTTGTCGCAACGACAAGCCCGGGTGGAGCGCAAGCGGCTGCAAAAGCTGATTGGTCGCCTCTTAACGGCCGGCAGGTGCTGATATGGCCGGACGCGGACGAACCTGGTGCGCGATACGCAAATGCTGTTGTAGAAACACTCGTCGGACTCGGGTGCGATATTTCAATTCTAGATGCAATGGAGCTGGCAAAAATTACGCCCGATGGTGGCAAGCGCGAACCAATTACGGGCTATGATGCGGGAGATGTAATCGCGGAATGGCGGGACTTTTCATCCTTTAAAGAAAGGGTAAAAGAATTTGAAAAACGGTATGAGCCCGGACCTTCCTTTCACTCATTCGGCCAGTATGAAATGTCGACCAAGGGACTAGTTATCAGAACCGAGAGAGGTCGCGGCAACAACAGGGAAATCGTGAAAGAAAACGTATGTGCGCCCTTTGAAGTTCTTGGAGCGACACGTTCTAGCAATGGTCGTGACTGGGGCAAGTGGCTTCGCTGGCGCGATGGTGACGGTCGAGAGCATTTAAGGCACATACCCGACGCCGCATTACAGGGCGACGTGGCAGCGCTGGCTGCGACACTTGCCGACGAAGGCTTGCGGGTAAACCGGATGCATCAAAGGGCGCTCGCCGGCTACTTGTGCGGCGTCAATGTGCGGGGTCGCGTAACGATGGTTTCGCGAACCGGATGGCACAATATCGACGGGCACGATGTTTTCGTTTTACCGGCTGAAACTATCGGGCCGCGAGGCAAGGAAACGGTCATTCTCGAATCTGCGGCGCATGGTCCCTATGAGGCGCGCGGGACGCTCGAAAATTGGCAAAGTGGCGTCGGCGCGATGGCGGCGAATCATCGGCTTGCGGTTCTTGCGGTTTCGACGGCGCTTGCCGGCCCATTGCTCTATCTCGCCGGCCTCGAAGGAGGTGGGCTTAATTTTTATGGACCTTCGTCGACAGGGAAGTCCACATTACTGCAAATCGGCGCATCGGTTTGGGGACTTGGCGCATCGCCGGGCTATGTGAGGGCTTGGCGCGCGACGGCGAACGGCCTCGAAGGCGCGGCGGCCAGCGCGACAGATACGGCGCTAATACTTGATGAATTGGGATTGGTCGAAGCGCGTGACGCGGCGGCGGCAGTTTACGGTCTATCGAACGGTGCCGGCAAGGCTCGGGCGGCGCGTGACGGGTCATTACGAGAGCCAAAATCTTGGCGCATCATTTTCTTATCGTCCGGCGAAATTCCGATAGCAACGAAACTAGGGGAGGATAAAGGACGACGCGCTCGGGCTGGCCAGCTTGTAAGATTGCTCGACATTCCTTCGGACGCTGGAGAGGGCTTTGGCGCTTTCGATGGTGGCGGCCCAGATGGCGATGCGGGAGCATTGTCGAAGCGTATGAAACAAGCGGCACAAGGGGCTTATGGCGTTGCCGGTCCTGAGTTTGTCCGCCGGCTAATTGCTGAGAAAATTGACGGCGAAACAATTAGAAATATGATTACAGAATTTGTTGTAGCGACGGTCCCTGCGGGTGCCGATGGCCAATGTGACAGGGCGGCGCAAAGGCTCGGGCTTGCAATGGTGGCCGGCGAATTATCGACGGCACTCGGGATTGTGCCATGGCGCGAAGGGGCGGCACGCGACGCGGCACAATGGGCTCTTGGGCAATGGTTCGAAGGTCGGGGTGGCATTGAACCGGCCGAAGAGCGACAGGCGATTGAAGCGGTCCGGCTGATAATCGAGGTCCACGGGGAAAGTCGTTTCGAGGCAATTGACGGTGAAAGCGAAGCGCGGCCGGTCATCAATCGACTGGGTTGGCGTCGCGGCGATGGGGGGAACCGGGAATGGCTAGTCCCCTCCGAAATCTGGAAATCGGAAATCTGCGCCGGGCTAGACCCGAGACAGGTAGCGAAGGTTCTTGGCGAGCGTGGGATGCTCCAAAAGGCGGGCGATGGATGGCAACCATTGAGGCGTATCGGCGGGCGTGTAGTCCGGGTCTACGTCATCACGGCGGCGATTTTCGAGGGAGGCGAAAATGGCGCTTAACCTTGCTCGCCTTCAGGCCATCGCGCGGGGGGAAATTGACACAGTAACATGCGTAACGCGCGTTACAGCGTTGCAGCCGGAGATTGTATTGTCTCAAACAGCCCGATGTAACGCCAGTAACGTGCGTAACGCATCAAAAACAGTAAGGGAGCAAAAAGATGGAAAAGGGCGTTACGACTTCGGCCCAGCGATTACCGAGAACCATGACGCCGGACAGTTCGAAGCGGACAGGCGAAACCGCAACGCCCTATCGGCAGGACATAATGATCGTCTTTGCTCTTGTGGCGTGATGGCGACCGTCGCCATTTTCGACTCGTCGTATACAAGAGGAAATCGTCTCTGGCAGTGCTGCGAGTGTTTTGAAGTAGGGCGGGCACACGACTAAGCGGACAAATAATCCCCGTATTCACCCTAACGGCTGGGATCGTGTTGGTATTTCTCGGACGGAAAATTGACGAATGATTGATGCATTCGTTCTATATCTCTACAATTTTGAGACATGTTATTTGCGCAATATTATACCATATGTCCAAATCATCGATTGCATAGTTTTCGTTGTGAGCAACTATTTTGCCTGTTTCCATGACTTGCATTTGGTCCGGAGTCCAAAACTTATCCTCTCCAAATATCTGAAATATATATAATTTGTATGAGACTCCTTTCCCGTCAAGCTTCGTCATGAGGTCATGTGGGGATGTGAATTTATGCATTGTCCGACTCCTTCTTGGAACCTCCACACAGTTTTCTCCGGTAATAGCTCTGCCGAGCTACAAAGTTCTGAAAAAAATTTCAAATTTTTTTTACCTTTAAATACTTTACAAAAGCTAGCTCTTTAATCCTGTAATTGGTGTTGAGTATTGCAAATCAATGCCTTGTTTTGCCGATCCAGTATGTAAGCGCGTCTCAATAAGGAGACGCGTTATGGATGCAAATCAAAACTTAAGCCACGTAAGGAGTGATAAATTTATCGAGCGCGTCGAGTGTCTGCGAAGTGATCTGAGACAAGTGAAGGAGCGTTGGGACAACCGGTTGATCCTCGAAAATTGCTCCCTTAGCGAAAACTACCTCAACGGTCGTTTCGAAATTGTCCTCTATGGAGATAGGGGTGAACGAACGAAGGATGTTCAATTGTCCATCCGCATCCCCGCGAACTATACAATTTTGCATGACATTGTTAAACCCAAATTTGGCGTTAATATTTCTAATCTCTGCGACCGTGATGGCAGGGATGAACCCTTTATGTTTGTTTTCATTATTCAATTCAACAACGGCGTAAAGACTTTTGTTAGTATCCCCGCACGGGTCTACATTTGTCTTAATGAAGTTTGCAAGTTCGGGGAAGTTCTTGTTTACAGACTTATAAGCGCTGGTGATTTCAAGGCCTTCCCTTTTTCTAGAGGCAGGGAAATGGCAGCCATCGACATTCTTGATAGCCATGGCTGCGTTAATCCAATACTCAAGCGATTCCCTAAGGTTGTTAACAGTATCCCCGATGATAGCGGAAAAATATTCAGAGACAGACACATTAGGACTATATCGGAGATAAAATTGATCAGGCTTGACGAGCAGCGCATGGGTTATTCCCTCACTGACGGCTACTTTGTAGAGGTCTTTGGGGAGCGCGGAAGATGCAGAAATGATGTTATCAATGTGGCTGTTGGCCCTTCTGACCTTTAGACGGGGTCTGTAGAAAAATTTGTTCATAGATGAAAACCTTGAATCAGATTTCAAAAAGACGAATCAGTTAATGTCAGCTTTGATTCGTCAGCCCCCAAGCTTTATTAAGATATGAAGCTTGGGAAGCCATAATAGGAGCGGCGGGGCCTTTCGGGAGTGGTTTTTGAAGCCAAAAGTAAGTTTATTTGTAAGTGAGGTGCCTAAGGCACATTAATAAATAATTGAATATACTATATATTTTATCAAAAAATGGCGGAGGGAGTGAAGCTGGGAGCGAACTCTCTCGGCGGACCGGAGCGGATTTCTGCGGGATTCTGCGCAATAACGAAATAATACCGTTTGCGCTGAATTTCGCCCGAGCCCGCCCAGCAAAGACTCGCCACCCCAGCTTGATCGTCGTGACCATTCAGGGCGCACCCGGCGACCACAGCGAGATCCAGCCAAACCCTACCTAATAGACTCAAACCCGTTTACTTAAAGCCCTCACGGACCGATAGTCATCGGGTCGAATCTCGTAAGTTCACAATAGGCTGGGCCATGCTAGGTCGATGGTTCTCGGTCGAGGAAATTGCTGAGTATCTCGGCGTGAGCAAAGACACTGTCTATGAATGGATTTCCAAGAGGCAAATGCCCGCGCACCGTGTTGGGCGCTTTTGGAAGTTCAAGGCTGACTAAGTTGATGGTTGGGCTAGAGTCGGCATGGCAGCAGAGATGTGGGCGCTCAGAGGAAAAAACGGCAAAGCCGAAGAAGCGAACTGGGGGAGCGATGCCATCGTGAGGGACGTAGCTTGTATCGACCTCTTCTGCGGCGCAGGCGGGCTCACGCACGGCTTGATTTCCGAGGGTCTGAACGTGGTCGCCGGGGTAGACGTCGATGATGCATGTCGGCACCCCTTCGAGACTAATAATTCAGCCAACTTTATACTCAAGGACGTTTCGCGGCTGCTCGCGTGGCGCTTGATCGTTTAATCACCGCGTGGCGGCAGACGGAAATATCAGGCGATGTACTTGCCGGTATCTTGGTCGGTGCCGCCTTCGCCCGCCAACAGGCACAGCGCGAGAGCAGTGTCGAACTCGTCTGGACAGGCCCGACGACCCCCTTCGTCGCCACCCGTCGCACGGAGCAGGTCCTCTTGGACCTCATCGGTAACGCACAGAGTGACCTCTTTCTCGTGAGCTTCGTTGCATACGACGTCTCTTCGGTCGTCGACGCGTTGAACGCGGCCACAGCGCGCGGCGTCGCCATCCGAATTCTGCTGGAGACGTCGACGAGCCATGGTGGAAGCTTGCCCGTCGATCCTATCGCTACGATGCGGCGCTGTGTGCCTTCGGCGGCCCTGTATGTCTGGACCGACCGGCCGGCACCATTCGTCGAAGGAAGAGTTCACGCGAAAGTGGCTGTTGCCGACGGCAATGCAGCGTTCCTGACCAGCGCGAACCTGACTGGGCACGCACTTGAGAAGAACATGGAGGCGGGCGTGGTAATCAGCGGTGGTCAGATTCCTTTTGGATTACGCGCACATCTGCAAGCCCTCGTAGACATGAACATCATCCGACAAGTATGAGAAGCATCTGTGGCGAAAACAATCAATTTGCATACGCTCTGAAGGCGGTAATCAGTCCTTGCCGGAAAAAATAATGCAGAATCTACCGAACGGGAACTATCCATTCATAGATCAGCTTTATCCATTGTCAGACATGATTATGGTCGAGGCTCCAGGTGAGCTTGAGAAATTGTTCAAAGCACAACCTTCCGAAAATGGAGCCGAAATTATCCGCGACCGGCCGGTGGAGCTACGGTGCAAATCGGAAGAACACCCCGATGCTACTTTTCTTGTATTTTGGCCGAAGCATTCTGAAAGGATTAACTTGCTATTTCCACGTAAGTTTGCCCAAGGGATCTCCTAACTTGATTGGGGGGTATTAAGAGGCGGACGCGCCAAGTCACACACCGTCACCCACCCCACATCCCTCGAAAAACTATGCGTCGCCTCCGACACGCGATAATTCCCGTCGATACCGGACCGGACGCCGGAGATGCGGCACAACCCCTGCGCCTGCGCTTCCGGCGCCCCAATCAGCGTGACTGTGCCGCCGCCCTTGCCGCGTTTCGCCTCTTCGGCGTTGCTGTCGGCGCGATCCTTGGCCCAGTCTTTGTCACCGGATTTGCGGGCGTCGATCAGTGGCGCGCGCGCCGCCTCGTCCATCAGCTGGACCGTCTCCTTGCGCCATTTGGCTTCCTTGCGGTCATACCAGCGGACGACAGAGTGATTATAACGTGGGCGGTTCTGGAGAGGTCTGATCTGCCAGCCGATGATGTTGCGGCCGTAATCCGCCATGACGACGGGAAGCTCTTTACCGCCAGCGGAGGCGCTGGCGTTGCGTGGCACGAACACACCCCTTTTGCCCATGATCTTGAAGGTCGCGCCCATTTCCTGCGCCATGCGCGCGCCCCACGCCATGAAGGACTCGTTCTGCATTGACCAGTAATCGCGCTGGATGGCGGCGAGTTTATCGGAAACCCGGACATCGAGATCAGCTTTCTTACCCCAGTCCTTCGCCACATCGCCGAATTTGGCGCTATCCTTATGCGCCTGCCGCTTTTCTTTTGTCTTGCCCTTCATGTCGGCGGCGTGGGCCGTGATGTTCAGGACCATTCCCTGACCGCGCGAGCCTTCGCTTTCGGGCTCGTCGGTGACGCCTTCAAAGATCATCGCGCCGCCACCATCGCTCCATGCGAGGGTTGCGACGATCTCTGCGCCCTCGCGCGGCATGTTGATCCTCCCGCCGGCATCGTTGAGGGAAATATCCAGCGTGTCGCTTTGCCCGCCGTCGATGAGCTTGATCTGCAAGGAGAGCAGATGCGGTTCGAAATTGCTGGTGATGTCCTGCCCGTCGATCTTAATCGTGTAGATGGCGCGGCGGGCGGCGTCAGTCATAAAGCTTCACCACGGGAACCGCGCTGCGGCCCTTCGGTTCGGGATCCGGCACGGCGACTTTCACGGAGAGCCCGACCGGCAGAAATGCGCCCTGCCGCGCGAGGCCGGGGGTGCGCCGCAGTGTCTCCTCGACGAGGCCGGGAACCTCGCGGCGGAATCGCCGCCACAAGAGCAAGTCCAGCGTGGTGAGCGGTTTTGACACATTGCCTCGTTCACAAAGACGACTTTGCCACGAGGATTCGGAGATCCTCTGATGGAAAAAAGGCGGCTCACACCGGAGTGATACGGTTCCAATGTTTTCCGCAATATTGCAAGCGAGGAAAGTTCCACTAGATCTCTAAATGAGAACACATTACGATCTGACCATTAAACACTACATGGAGTCTACCTATGGCGATTGGAAATGCAGTACAGCGGGGAAGCTTCGTATATGTTTACGATGAGAAGGGCAGGCAGATGTTTACAGCGCCTGTTGGAACTGGAAAAGACGATGGTCTGAAAGGTTACACTGGGTCAACAGTCAACATTAGGCGCGGGAACTTCATTTACACCTACAACGAAAAGGGTCAACAAACAGCAACCACACCAGCACGATAATTCTGAAAAAGAATTTCTCTCTGTGGAATATTCTTGGAACCAAAACCGTTAACGGCCCGAAGAAAAGTTGAAAGAATTACCGCGTTACGAATTTCTGCGATCATAACGATCGTCGATTTTCCTCCTAAATCGTCCCCATAATACCGCCGCCGTTCATTGCCTCACCCTCGCCCGCCGCAGGATTTCCGCCTTCGTCCGCTTGCGCTTGACCACGTAATACTGACCTTGGGTCTGGGCCTCGGCAAATTCCTTGGACTCCTTGCCGGTCTTGAACCAACCCATGATGCTGTCCTTTGGTTCATTGCTGTCGACGGACCGACAGACGCACCGCCAGCTGCCGTCCGGCTCGGCGTAGTATGGGCGATGGCGAGGCCGCTGGCTGCGCCCAAAGGCTCCAGTCGTCGGCAGGGGACCAGTCGGACGTTGCGTTCGGTGGCGGTGCGCCGCCAGATACGGCCGAGGGTCAAGGGTGTGGAGGCTCCGTATGGCTATCGCGTTGCTGTTTTCGCCATTCCCATGGCGGGGTAAGTGATCCCGCCCAGATGCCGCGCCGATTGTTTTTGGCTTCTTGCTCGGCTCCGATACATTCGGAGGAGCATCGGCGGTAGGCCATAGCGTAGCCATTACGGACGAGTCACAGTTCGATATCCTCGCCTCTGACTGAGCACTTTGCTTCTGTTCTGCCATATCGATCGGTGTCTCGCTCACGGCATGTGACGGGTGACACCCCGATGAACTGGTCGAGAGCACGGGCAGCGATGGTCCCGCATCGTTAGGGTCGGCCTGCAGGGTCATTGCAAGGCTGGACTTTCTCCGGGGCATCGACGCCATAGAGCCTGATTTGATGTAAACCACACACTGTCACCCACCCCACATCCCGCGAAAAACTATGCGTCGCCTCCGAAACGCGGTATTCGCCATCGATGCCGGCGCGAACTCCGGAGACGTGACAGGCCCCCTACATCTGCGCTTTCAGATATTCATTCTACATTTTCATATTTTCCCAACTCATTGATGGCCTCAATGATCAAAAGTCTCGTGGATTTATCGTTTACCGACTCCAGTGCTCTGAGTAATAGCTCAATTGCCTTCACGACATTACTTTTCACTGAATAACTCCCTGAACGCCTCAATAAATTGATCCCCGGAGTGACGACTATGCTCAATTCCCGAAATCAAATAAATCATCGAATGGGTCCTGAGGGACTGACTGTCGTCTCGGTTTCCTTCTCGGTGTAGGCGCCCGCACCGGTGTTGGAGCCGACACGGGAGGTGGCGTCAGCGTGGGAACAGGCTCAGAACCGAAAACGGTCCTTTCAACGACGCCATTATGAAGTGCAAAACAATAGAATGCTGGCCTACCGTCTGGAAACTTATCGCTGCTCTGGGCGCAATAGCCGAAATCCCCGTCATGTCGCCGGTTCGTTATGGAAAAATTTTGGCTGCCATCTGGAAAGGCGTCCATGAAAGATTTCCCATTATCGAATTTTATCTCTCCGTTTTGATGGGAAACAATTTTCCCCCGATAGACTGTGTTTTTGTAGTCCTCGGAGCCGGTAAAGTTCTCAACAGTAGATCGCTCTCCCAATCGTGGGGCCGGGGCAGGCGGCGGCGGGGGCGCCGGAATGGTCTTTTCAATAATCTTTGGGATCTCTACGACCTTCGTGTGTTCGACGATTTTCGGAACCTCGACGACTTTTGTCGTCTCGACAACCTTGGGCACTTCGACGATTTTGGGAACCTCAATGGTTTTCGTGTCTGTCACGACCTTCGTCGTTTCGATAATTTTGGGCGGGATGAGGTAACTCAGACCAAAGGCTGCGGCGCCAACGCCAAGACCGGTTGCGAGCAAGGCCCATCCCGTCTTTCGTCGTCGCTCCGCCTGCGCCTGAATAATTTGAGCCTCGGCGCGTCCGTTCGCCTCTTTCTCCTGAGCTCTCAAGGGCGACAGTTCTTTCTCGACCTCGGTCTTGAACGCTTCCTGACGCTTTTCCGCAAATTCGCGCTCAAGAGCCTCAACGGCGCTGAAATCATGTTCGACGCTCATTCCTTGCTCCCCTGCGCCGATTTGGGGTTAATTGTTTCCTCGTTTTCCTGATCCGGTTCATATTCGGGCGATACCCGGCGACCGGTGGTGTAATCAAAGGGAATATACTTGAAGACAATCTTCTCGACCGGTACCTCGACCCTGCGCTCAACTTCCGTGATCACCTCAACCGGTGTCTCCACGATCTTTTCGACGATCCGGACGATGGGCTTGCGCCGGCGGGCGATCCAGGCGCGCAACGCTCTGGAAAGCTTGCTCTCGGATCGATCATGCGGATCGGTATGCACGATGATTGAGGCGAGCATTGAAACGGTCGCAAAAGCGATGGCCAGGCTGATGACGCCGTATTTTTTGACGGTCTCGAACTGCGCCGGCGTCAGCTCCTCAAGCGGCACGCTGAAAATGGCTGCCGCAAGACGATGCATGGGGGATTGGGATATCTCCTCCACGAGATTCTGACGCGCATCGCGGAGATTTTCGCCTGCTGCCGGATCGTCGACCGGCGTCAGCTTAAGCCTGTCGACCCGGGCCTGCGCCTCCTGTCGCTCGACCCGGAGTTTTTCAAGCTGTTGGGTATGGGACTGCCTCGCCTGTGCATAGGTCTCCTGAGCCCGACGATCGCTGTCGCAGGTGACGGTTTTGCCGTATCGCCCTGTGCAGGTGCGCCCGCTGAAAGCGGGCAGGCCCGGAGGATGGTTCAGAAAATCACGGATGGCGACATCCAGACGGGAAACATCATCGCGGGCGATATTCAGCGCCTCCTGTCTAGAGGCCGATTCCCGGTTTTGGGCGTCGACCGCCACCTGAGCCCGCGTGAACGCTCGCTGGGCGCGGCTGATCGAGATCACGCGATTATTGACAAACTGTTCGAAGGCCAGCGATAGCCCTTCGGCGCTGCCGAAGGCTATCGCCAACAGGACGACGCTGGCGAGGAATTGTTTGGGCCAGCTGAGCTGGGTGGCATATCCGGAGAGCGGTATGCGCAGCGTCTCGGCGGATGCGATCATCAAGAGCGGCATAGCCATCATCAGCGAGCCGCCATGCGCCAGGGCCATGCTCAGCCCTGTGATGGCGGTAATTGATATGACGCAGACTTCAAAAAAGATCAGCGTCCAGAAGAGGCGCTGCCTGGCGCCGCTGGTCATATCAATCACCATAGCGGTTCAGAATGGTTCGGGCGTCCAGGGCGCCTTTGGCCTCGGGTTCGTCTGAATGGAAAAAACGGACGATGGCGGATACCTGCCCATGGCGCGCAGCGCCGACAAAGCCGTTACCGTTGTTGAAATAGCCATAAGTCGAGTAGGCCGAAGATTCGTTTGGGCTCAGCATGCGGAATTTGCTGAATCCATGCTGAAGCGCGGCCGTGGCTGCCGCCGCCATCAAATCCTCATTCAGACCAACCGACCAGAGACCACTGCCGCGCGCCGAGACCGCCATCGTGCGTTCGTCCAGTTCGGTCGTCTCGGTGCATGAGGGCCAACAAATGCCAAAAGCCTGCACCGGTGTGGAGAGGATCAAGAGCAGAAATAATCCGATATGCTTCATGATTATCCTCCCCAGCGACTGTGTGTTTTGCAAAGTCGCCGCGCAGATCGCCAATCGCGCCACATTGCTTCCTGAGCCTCCTTGAGGCTGATGGCGCCCGCACAGACTGCCGCAGGCAGGCAACGTTCAACGGCGTCCTTCTCCTCCGCCTCATCATGATCCATGAGGGCCAGATTGCGGGTGTCGTAGGGAGCCCCGCCGAGGCTAAGCGGCAATTTATGATCGAGCTGGAAATCGGCCATCAGCTCCAACGGAAGCCCCATCGCGCGCATCACCTTTTTCTTGATCCTGTTGGTGTAGGAGACAGGCGGACGAATGCTTGCGGTCCAGCCTTTGATGCAGATCGTGTTTTGGATCGTCGCCGGGGTGACGTCGCCGTTTACCGGAATGTGATCTGCTGCTGCAGATCCCGCGCATATAAACGCAGCAAATAGATAACCGTAACGCAACGCTGGCTTCCTCGATTGAGCGACTGATCACTCAGTTATTGAGGAGGTGCAGGACAAAACCTGTCACAAGAACAAACATTGAACGATTTAGCACTCATCGTGGGAGGGTAATTCTGGAGATTTAAGCAAGTTGGTTTCTGCGCTCACTATCCCAATAAGTGAACTCGTATTGTTCTAGAAGCTTTGCATTTTGCTGTGAGAACATAAGTTCTGCATTTCGCAAATATGAAAGGAAATGTGCGCAGAAAATATTTGATTTTTACTTTGCAAACAGGCCGGGTGGGATTTCGCGTCCACTAATGGTTAGACGGACCGTGCCGGGGTAATAATAACTGTCGAGAACATTCAACAGATTTCCCTCCTTGTCGTAATGCTCCGTCCGATCGGGCGTATAATTGATAATAAAACCGGTGGAAGGACCAAAAAAGGGAACTTGAGGATGGGCATTGAGATATTTCATTGCTTGCTCAATAAATGTGTCGGAGCCACGTGATATATCCAGTGGTATGCGCAAATAGCGCTCTACTCCCCCGGTAAGGCCGAAAGCAAATATTTGAGAGGGCCGCAGACTTGTTCCTAATACAAATGCATTAGGCTGAAATGCTGCTCTCCACTCTGCATCACGTTGTGCATCCTCTGCATCAAGCTCAGCATGAGTTTCTTTGATTGCTTGTATTACCGTTTCTTGTTCGACAGCAAGAACATGGGGGAAGTTTGCCAGCAGAATACAAGAACTTGGAGACACTAGATCTCCTGAATACAACTTTTGAAGACGGCGAACCCCTTTTGAAACATTTTTATAACCGCAACGTTTGACGAGTTCTCCCCGCCAGAATCCAAGCTCTTTCAGGCGGTTGTCAACAAATGACTGGATTGGATATTGCTTCATTGCAAAGCCCTCATTCAATTGCGGAGGGCTAGGATCCGCTTTAGTTGTCGCCATCAGCGACCGCATCCCACTAGGTGGAACCACCTTGCCACGGAAAGGCAGGTTGGTGAGAGCGCTAGCCCTCGTCTCAATGCACATCCAAAAGTATTATCTCATTAGGAATTGTCAAGTAAAAATGATCTAATAATGAATAATACATTGAAGCAGTTTTAGCGCCATCTTATCAAGAATCTTCGTGATTAGCAGCGTCAGTCATACAGCGTCACCACGGTCGCCGCGCTGTGGCTCTTTGGTGCGGGAACCGTTACGGCGACTTTCACGGAGAGACAGACCGGCAAAAACTCGCCCTGCCGCGCGAGGCCGGGGTTGCGCCGCAGCGATTCCTCGACAAGGCCGGGAACCTCGCGGCGAAAGCGCCGCTATAAAAGCAAGTCTAGGATCGCGCGCTCGGTTTTGACTACAATGGTTTCAATATTCATGAAAAAGGCTCGCGAGCATCGACATCATCGGTCCGACAGACGCGGCGTTCGGCAGTACAAGCCGCCAGCACCTGAAGTGTTTGTCCCTGCCTCGTGACGCGGACTATATCGAATGCCCAGTCAGCCACGCAGGCTGATCTGGCCCAGAAGCTTACAATGCACTTACATTTGCTCTGGACCTGTCACCGGGGACCGATCAGGGGATTACGGGACTTGGCGGAATTGGCGCCACGACCGCGATCGACGTAGAGTTGCGTTTCGTTGTCCAGAAGTGTGAATGCGAGGCTTGGCCGCGCGGGCGCATCATGTTCGACTCTGGGCGGGATTGCTTTATCCTCCATGCGAACCGCAAGCTTATGGGGCACGAAGCAGTTTCCCTTATCAGCGAGAATTTCAGACTGCTGGCGTAACGCACGGTCATCGAAGGAGAAGCGTATTACCTAAGCAGGGAGACGTCCCCAGCACTGGCGTGAGGAAGATTTCCGGACGAAGCTTGTAAGAGAATAACGTTGCACGCTGCGCCGCTGACAACCGGTCGGATGGTCTCAAATTCGAATGTGGAGCGCCGCCTCATGGATTTGGTCTTCTCTTGGTTCGCAGACGCCGGCGCCTGGCCGGAACATCCGGGACCTGGACCTGCGGTCCTCGACCAAGCGGTGGTTGGGCCGCTACGCCTTCTCGACCATATTGAGACAATGGTGGGGCTGGGCGGTCCTCTTAGCTCCACTGTCGAGCGGATCGCCACATATCGTCGAAAGCTCGAGGCTGCGGGTTCAGATATGTTTTGGTCCCGCTCCTTCGCCCTCGACCCTTGGTCGTCGACGCGCGAGCTTCTTGGGTGGCGGGATGAACTCATCGAAGCTGGGTGGCGTCCCGGCGTAGGCGAGTCGCGCACGCGCTTTTCTCATCTCTCCATGGCTGAGCAAGCCGGGCCGCATCTGCCCGCCGGGCATGCCGATCGACTGCGCGACGCAATCAACGCACTTACCGAACGTCCCAGGCTTTCCTTGCGATCAATCAAACTCGTCGATGAGCGTGCACTGATCCCGGTCGGATGGAGAGCGCTCATCGACCACTTGGAACGCTGCGGGGTCCGCATCGAACAGCTTCCCGACGGTACGGATCCGTCGCTAGACGACGGACGGCTTGCGCTCCTTGCCGCCGACACCGAACTCGTCGCGGCGGAGACACTCGCTGCATGGCTGGCGTCGGCGCCCGAGGAGAACAGGAACCTGGTCTTCATCCTCGGCAAAGACACGGGGCTGCTCGATCATTCGTTGCACAAGGCCGGCCTGCCTCGTTTGGGTTACTCGGCGCCGTCGCCTTATCGCGCGCTCTTGCAGTTGCTGCCGCTTTCCTTCGCGCTTGCGTGGGAACCGCCAGACCCGAGGCGTTTGCTCGATTTCTTGCTGCTTCCCCTCGGCCCGCTGCCAAGATCCGCCGCCAACAAGCTCGCGGATGTCGTTGCCGGATCGCCTGGTGTGGGCGGCGAAGAGTGGAACGCGGCATGGGTCAAGATCGCGCATGATTTGGCCGCAGCGGAAGGCGCCGATGCCAGCAAAGTCGCCGCGCGCCTGGCTGAATGGCGGGAGTTCGTAGAGCCAGAACGCCATGATCCGACGCAGGGAATGACGCGTGCGAGCGCGAGACGGATCGCCGAGAAGGTATCGGCCTGGGCGGTCAAGCGCGCGGCCGTATCGGAGGAACCGCTTTTCTTTTCCCTCGCAGAGATCGCCGCCGAACTGGCGACGGCTATCGCCGCGACGGAGACGAACCGGCTCGACCGAGTCCTGATTGAGCGCATGCTCGAGGAAGCCGTCGGTTCAGGCGTCGCCGATCCCTCGGCCGTCGCCGAGGCGGCTCCATGGCGGGCAGTCCGCCATCCGGGGGCCATTTGGGGGGAGGCGGGTACGGTTGTTTGGTGGCATTTCGCCGATCTCGGGGAAAACAACTCACGCACGATCTGGAATAAGCAGGAGCGCGCCGTCCTCGCCGATGCCGGTTGTCCCCTGGATGAACCGGACCTCGCTTTGAGGCGACTCTCCGCCGCTTGGGAGCGGCCCCTGCAATTCGCGCAGCGGATCATCCTCGTCCGACCCGCGCTTGCGGCAGGAGCCGAAACGACTGCCCATCCCCTGTGGCATACACTCATAGCCCGACGCGGCACTCTCGAAAGCGAGACGACGGTCCGCGCCGAAGTCATCCTGGACGAGGCGAAGCCGACGCTCATCGGTCGAAAGGTGGTCCGGGCGCCCGTCGCTTTCGTTGCGCCGCCGGGGCCAAGGACAGAATGGACAGCGCCCAAAGCGGCAATTCCCTCGAGACGGGCGGAGTCAGCGAGCTCACTCTCGACGCTTCTTTCTTGCCCCTTGCAGTGGACGCTCCGCTACGCCGGGAAGCTCTATCCCAGCGCTCGGCAGTCGCTGCCTAACATCGACGCCTTGATGGGAACGCTCGCCCACGGGATCGCCGAGGAGCTCTTCGGCCCCGGCGGCGCTCCAGAACCGGAAAACATAGAGACGGCCGCAAAAGCGCGTCTGACCGAGCTTCTGCCGCAGATAGGCGCTACTCTTCTCCTGCCGGGCGCAGCCGGTGAGCTTGCCGCCGCGAAAGTCGCCATTCCGCAGGCGCTCGCCGAACTCGCGCGCTTCCTGCGCTCGAAAAAGCTGACCGTCGTCGCTGTCGAACACCCCTTCACGGTCACCGGCTCGCTGGCCGCCGATACTGAAGTGCAAGGTTTCATCGACATGCTCGCGAAGACGCCTGACGGGCGTTTTGTTGTCATTGATCTTAAATGGCAACGCCGGGAAAGCCGTCGCCGCGCCGAACTCGAAAACGGCCTCGCCCTACAGCTCTCGGTCTACGCCCGGCACGTCTCGGACGAGAATGTCGACGTCGAGACCGGCTACTTCATGCTGCGCCAAAGGCGCTTTCTGACTACGGGTTTGCTCGACGGCGAGGCGACGCTCATCCTGGATGGGGCGACGCCAAAAGAGACTTGGGACCGCATCGCCTCTTCCTGGAAGGCGACGATGAGGGAGATCGGGGGCGGCAAGGTTCGCGCGACGTTCGAACACGCGGAAGTGGGCCTTGCAGATTTCGAGGATGCTCATTTGCTCCTCCCGCCGAGCTGCGGCTTTTGTGATTACGCAGGCCTTTGTGGGAGAGCGTCATGAGCGCGAAAAATCAACCCCATCCTGTGGGCATCGTCACGGCCTCGGCGGGGACGGGCAAGACCTATGATCTGACGTCGCGCATTGAGGCGGAGATCGCCGCAGGCCAGGCGCCCGAACGCATCGTCGCGAGCACGTTCACGGTGAAGGCGGCGGAAGAACTGCGCGAGCGGGCGCGCTCCCGATTGATCGGGGCCGGACATACGCAGGCTGCGATCCGGCTGCTGGGCGCAAGGATCAGCACGATCAATGGCGTCAGCGGCGGCCTCGTCAAGGAATTCGCCTTCGGTCTTGGCCTTTCGCCCATCGTCGATGTGATTGAGGAATCAGCTGCGGCCATTGCGTTTCGGGAGGCTGCAAATCTGGCGATCGGCAAGCGCGCCGACGAGATGGGCCGACTCTCTCGCGCCTTCGGTTATGACGAAGCCTATGCAGAGAAAGACTGGCGCGCTGACGTCAACAAAGTCGTTGAGCTCGCGCGCGCCAACAACATCGCGCCCGAAGCTTTGGCGCGCTGCGCCGAACGCTCGATCGAAGGTTTTGCCGCCCTCCTGGCGACCCCGACGCCCCATGAGACAGAAGCGGGACTCGACGCCGCACTACTCGACGCAATCAAGGCCCTGCTTGCTTTGTATCCCAGCGACGAGGGGCTGACCAAGGGGACTGCGGGCGCACTAAAGCAACTGCGCGACTTCTCCGCCAGCGGGAGGGTGGTGGATTGGCCTTGGAGCCGCTGGGCGAAAATCTCCAAGCTCTCCGGCACGAAGGCTGACGACGCCAATTTCGAGCCGGTACGGGAGGCCGCCGCAGCCTTTGCCCGGCATCCACGTCTGCGCGAACAGGTCACACGTTACATATCCGGCATCTTCGCCTGCGCCTCGGAAGCAATGCAGGCTTACGACGCCCATAAGCGCGCCTGGGGTCTTGTCGACTTCGTCGACCAGGACCGACTGATGTTAGACCTTCTCCGCACGCCCCTCCTTGAGGGCGAACTGAAGGAGCGCATCGATTCGATCTTCGTCGACGAGTTTCAGGACACCAGTCCCCTGCAGCTCGCCAATTTCGTCGAGATGTCAAGACACGTGGGAGCAAGCATCTGGGTCGGCGATCCAAAACAGGCGATCTACGGCTTCCGCGGCGCCGATCCGGATCTCATCACCCAGCTGGCCCCGAAAATTCAGACGACCACAGGTGGAACGCGCTCGACGCTCGATAAGAATTGGCGCAGCCGCCCGGGGCTTGTCGCCTTCTTCAACGACGCATTCGGTCCAACCTTCAGAGCGATGGGCCTGCCGACCGAAACTACGCAGATTGGCAAGGTCGAGCGCAAGGACCTGCCAGGACAGGGGACGCCTTTGGCGTTTTGGAGGATTGACCGGGACTTCGCTGCTTCGGTCGCTGGCGGCGTTATCGACGCGCTCGCCAACGGCGCTGAATGGCGGGTTGTAACCGACGGCGCGACGAGACTGCTCGGACCTGGCGACATCGCCATCCTTTGCTGCACCAACGACGACTGCCTCAAAATCGCCGACGCCCTTGCCGCCGCAGGCGTGAAGGTTGCGATCGAGCGTGTTGGACTGTTCGGCACACTAGAAGTCCGGCTGGCTTTGGCAGCCCTGCGGTGGTGCGCCGATAGGCGCGACACGCTGGCTCTCGCCGAACTCGCCCATCTCCTGCACGAAGGAGCAGATCAACCCGCTTGGTTTGAAGCCTGTTTGCGCGAAGATCGCGCCGCTGGGATGGAGGCGCTGGTTCCTTTGGCCGCCGATTTGCGAACCATCGCGGATACCGTCGTCCACAAGACGCCGCTCGAATTTGTGGATGCAGTGCTCGCGCTTGGCGGGATTAGCAAGGCTGTCCGCAGATGGGGAAGCTCCGAAGAACGCCTTCTCAATCTCGAGCAGTTGCGCGGGCTCGTCGCGGCCTATGAGGAGGACCGGCGGCGCAGTCATGCGCCAACGACCGCGACCGACCTTTGCGCCTGGCTTTCTGAACGGGAGGAGAATCAGCCTCAAAGCCGGTCTCCGGACGCCGTCACGGTTCTCACCTATCACGCGGCGAAGGGCCTCGAATGGCGCTTCGTTGTGTTGACGGGCCTGGATTCGAAACCGAAGGCGAGCCCCTTCGGCGTCCATGTGACCAGCGACATATCGCAGGCGGAAACAGAGTGGAACGATCCACTCGCGGGGAGATGGCTGCGATTCTGGCCTTGGCCTTTTGGCGCCCAGAAAAAAGACGTCTACATCGACGCGACAGCGGCGAGTTCTCCTGCAGGGCAAGCGGCCGTCGACTCCGAGCAAGCTGAAAGAGCCCGACTGCTCTATGTCGGCGCCACGCGCGCGCGCGACTATCTCGTTTTGGCCCTGCCTAAGAATGGTTGGCAATGGCTCGACGAATTGAAATCGGACGAAGGAGCCCCAGCAATCGAGGCGCTGGGCATCGGCGGCGCCGAAACCCGCGTAAATGGAAGGATCCATGCCGCGCGCGTTTTCGCGCCGGTCCCAATCGAGGAAGCCCAGTCTCCTGATTTCTCGCAGGCCTATTGCAGCCCCGATGCAGAGCCGCGATCCTTTCCGCCTCTGGCGGTGACGCCGAGCGAAGAGGCGCGGGAGCAGGAGGAGCAAAAGAACGAGAAGATCGTAGAGGCGATCGACCTTGGCGTAAGACTGCCTTTTGCCGGTTCGTCGGACATGTCACGGGTGGGCGAGGCGATACATCGCTTTCTCGCCGCCGACGACCCGGACTGGGAGGAACCGCGGCGCCTCGCGCTCGCCGAGCGACTGCTAGACGCTTGGGGGGTCTCTGGTCTCGATCCGAGAGACGTTGCGACGATGAGTTTGCGTTTCCACGCCTTCGTCGCTGACCGCTGGCCCGGCGGCGTCCTGAAGCGCGAGACGCCAATCATCTTCCGAATGGGCGAACGCACACTATCAGGCCGCATCGACGCGCTCGTCGAAACGCCTCATGAAATTGTTGTTTTTGACCATAAGAGCTTTCCGGGACGCGCGAGCGCTTGGGCGGATCAGGTGCAAAAGCATGCCAGACAGTTGCGCCTTTATCGCGAGGCGATTGCCGCATCACTGCCATCACCAAAGCCAATCATGCTGGCTCTGCACCTCCCGATTTCAGGAGAGGTGCTCATTGTCGATGGCTGAGAGCCCTGTAATGAGAACGGAAGAACAGACGCGTCTGAAACAAGTGAATTGGGGGAACCGCGAACTACTTCAGGCCAATTACATCCATCGCAATGCGTCGGCTTATTTTGTGGCGGAGGAGCTCGACCGCTGGTCGAAGCCATGATCTCTTTTATTGACGATCAAAGTGAGAAGCATAGGATCGAGCCGATCTGCAAGCTTCTGCCGATCGCCCCATCGACGTAATTTTCGCGCAGGGCGCGTCAACGGAACCCGGCCCATATCATTTTATCGAATTGTTCTGATCAAATAAAAAGGGCATAAACTTTTTTATAATTTTTGTTGAAATAATAGTCTCATTAATATATCTTTGAAATAAACGCAGGTCTATTTGAATGAATACACTTAACAAATACAATGAATGCATTCAGCAATACGTTCAATCTCGCATGGAAAGAAATATTATTTTCAACTCACTTTTAATTAAATCAGCTAAGTTTATCGAAGACAAAAAGCACGAGGAGTGGTTGAGGCCACCTAAATTTAACGTCTTCCATGCCCTCGGCTGTGGACATAGAGAAATTGCTCACTCATCTTTTTTATGCTATTTTTTGAATCCTTTTGACCATCATAATCAAGGTAGTCGGTTTCTCAAGAAGTTTTTGCTGCTTATCCAAGACGCAGCGATCAGCCAATGCAAAGATGTTAGTATTACGATTCCTGACCAATATTATGATTGGACCTGCCAAAAAGAACAAAAACTTCCAGAACCGCTCGGGCAATGTGATATTTTATTGCGAGGGCCCAAATTTATTCTAATTATCGAAAATAAACTTTACGCTAAAGACCTAGATGGCCAGTTAAGTCGTTATTGGAATTTCATTGATAATCATACTAACATAGACGACAGATCTAAGGTTCTTGTCTATCTTACTCCAGATGGAAGGTGTCCCAGTCCGTCATCTTATAGCTCAAGTCAGTCATTTCGTGGGGGAGAGGGTCGTCTTCTTAAACATCTTATATTGCTTTCCTATCGTAGGGATATCTGTAAATTGATCCAAGATCTAATTAGTGAGATCAAGCATGAAGGATCAGCAATATCTGTTTCTGAAATATTACTGCAATATCAACTATTATTGGGAGAAATTTAATGATCGATACAAATTTCAAAATTTTTGTGGAAGAAAATATATCCGTCCTCAATGAACTCACATGCATGTATGCGCAATACAAAATAGATTTAACTGACGGCTTCTGGGATGAGTTAGGAAGAGTTCTTAGTGAAGAGATACCTCAGGGCTATAATCTTGAACAAACGCCCAAGAAGTATGAACAAGCATGCAAAGAAGAACGTATATGTGGCTGGAATAAACGCATTTTTAACGACAGAGTTCTATTCATTGGATTCGCAGATCAATTGAAGCCAATAAAATTTCTGCACGGAAAATGGCCGATTGAAAATCCTTGGATTGGCGTAAGACTAGAACTAAATGATAGTATTGATGAAGAAAAGAAATTGAAAGATGAATTAGACCGATTACGTAGTTCGCTTAGCTCAGAGACAAAGGATAAAGCGTGGGTCTTATGGAAATTCCACAAACCCCTCGACCCAAAAATACTATCAATTGTAAATCTTCATTCGTTGTTATCAAATGAAAAGAAGCGTCGCGAGCATATTATTGCCATAAAAAATGAACTGCTGGAATGGACTAATATAATTAACAACGCATTGCACACTAGTCTGTAATTAAGGCAGCATTTTCTTGAACTTCAAGCAGCGTTATGAATCAATGAAATATTGAGAGGGACAGACGAAACTTTAACCTTCAAATCTTGGAAAGCAATCGGTTCATGGCGGCTGAGTGCGTGCGTAAGGATGAAATGCCACCTGCGGTTATAGTGTCACATGAATTCAGCTTAACGATTTATGAATGGCTGGTGATTGCATCGAAGACAGGGGTTGGGCTTCGAAAACTGACATTACGGCCGAAAACTGGGCGTCCACGACGCTTCACCGCACGCTAGGAAAAGCATGGCTTTCGTTGGATCAAGGCAATGACCCGCGCAGTATGAGTTGAATTTCAAACTATGGATGTGTAAGGTTGAGTTGATCTGATTAAGCGTAAATTCGGCATTCGCTTGGTTTGACGGCCGCGGGGTAATTACAAGCTATGACCGAATTGGGGTGACGGTAGCTGCTCAGGCGGCGCGTTTTTCTTTGGCGTCAATGGTTGCAACGCCATCCAAGAATTTGCTCCTTCGATTAGCCGACTCAACTGAATTGCGCCGTTTAGTTTGCTCCATGTTTCGACGCAGCCCGAATGACCATAAAAACCATGATCTTCGCCTTCTTCTGCGACAGCGCTCCAGTCATGCGCACGATTAGGTAGCGAACGGTGGCGAAAACGCTCTCGATCGGGTTCGATGTTCGCAGGTGATCCCATTGCTCGGCGGGGAAGTCGTAGAACGCCAGCAATACTTCCGTATCCTTGACGAGACAGGTGACTGCGTGCGGATATTTTATCCCGTATTTTTCCTTGAAGAGCTTCATCGGACTCGTCCGGTGCTATATGCAGCTCTCTGACGTCTCCAGAGTACCGCTACTAAATGACGAAAGCTTTTTTTAAAAAGATCAATGTGCAAATCGCCGAAATAAAAGAAGTGCCGCGCTTCTTCGCATTTTCTTCCGAACTCCAACTGTGACTATAATAGCGAACGGTGATTAAAGAATTTAAAAACCTGTATTTTAAAATTCCGTGGATTCAACAAGCCAGCGCATAGAAATTTATCGAGAAGTAGCGTCCTTGAAAACCTCTTGTGGCGAACGAAAGCCGAGAGATTTGCGCGGGCGATCGTTAAACAACCGTTCAACCCTGGCTAACTTGGCGGGAGTGACATTAGAGAAGTCTATGCCCTTTGGAAAGAAATCCCTGATGAGCCCGTTTGTGTTCTCGTTGAGCCCACGCTCCCACGCATGGTATGGGGTTGCGAAGAAAATTTGTGCATCCAGAGCAGAGGCGATGTCTTGATGCGCAGAGAATTCCTTGCCGTTGTCAGAAGTGATCGTATGAACGGCTTTGCCGATGGGTCTGAGCCGACGCACGGCTGCCTCTCGGGTTAAGGCGGCGGACGCGCGGCTCAGAAGTGTGATATTCGTGAGCTTCGTCTTCCGTTCGACCAGCGTTAGAAGTGCTCCATTGTGCCGGGCGCCGACGACAGTGTCTCCTTCCCAGTCGCCGACCCGGATCTTGCGAGCGACGATGGCGGGACGTTCCGAAATATCTATTCTACAGGGGGTCAGGCCGCGACCGGCGGTCTTGCCCGCACGCCTGCTATAGCGTTTGCCGCGCCGCTGCAGACTGTGACAGAGGTCACCGCCATCGCGCTTGTCTCGCCAAATAATTTGATAGATACGCTCGTGGATCAAGGCGATGCCTTGCTCGGTCAGCCAGCCGCTAATCTGTTCCGGCGACCATCGCGCCTGACGTAGCTTCGTCTCGATTTTTCGTCGTAGACCAGCGGTCAATTTGCGTGGCTTGGTCCGCACCATCTGTCGCGCTTGCGCTTTGGCTTCGGCCTGTTTGAATCGGTAGCCACGCTTGCCGCAATTACGATCGAGTTCACGACTCACCGTATTCTGACTGACCTCGAGTAACGCGGCGATGCTTTGTTGAACATTCCTTTGTGTGCGCAATGCGTAAATTTGACAACGGTCTTCATACCTCAGCCGGCGATAGCTTCTCATCAGCAACCTCTTATTTCTTCGAGAGGTTACCCGATTCCCGATTTATCCAACTATGCGCTGGCTAGTTGAATCCACGTTCTATTAAAATCCAGTATTGCGTCAATAACGGACGTATTTATCTCAACTATGAATGATTCAATATTGCAATCATCCTAGACACAGGCATAATCGATCATATGTAGCAAACACATTCATCCCCTCCACCTGACCAGCTCGGGGCCATCAAGCGCCCGACAATGCTGTTTGACATGTAAGGAGATGAAAATGACCGAGATAACAATACGATTGCATCCGAAATTAGCCGAAGGCCTGCTGGCAAATGAGGCAAAAGGCGCTCAGATAATCGCTTCATTATCACACCAAGCCGCAAAAGTGATGCAACGATATGGTCGACATATTACCTATGCTCCGTTGGTCCTGCAAAAAGGCGCGGGCTGCGCCATGAGTGTCCGAGGCGGAGCTCGCGGGGCAATAATAGAAATCGATGCGCCGGATACGCTTATAGTGGGGCGCGGAGTAGTTATTGATCGTCAGTATAAATCAAGAGGAAACATGCGTTAGGATCACTGGCTCGCATGCGAAAGGCTTATTTGCATGCGAGTTCGACATGTCTGCTTGTTATATTGCTGAGTTTTTGCTCGATTGCACGACAAGGGCTAAATACCGGGGTAACCTGCTAATGAGAAATCTATCAAAATCGAAATTGATTGCTTACCGTCAATGTCCTCGCCGTCTCTGGCTTGAGGTTCACCGTCCGGAACTCAACGAGGTTTCAGAGCTCTCACAAGCAGCCTTCAAAATTGGTCATAATGTTGGTGAAATCGCTTGTCGGATTTACGATCCGAATTCGACTGGAACTTTGATAGACCGGGAGAATGGCCCGCTCAAATTAGCTTTTCAGCGCACCCAGGAACTGCTGGGCTCATCGGCACCTATTTTCGAGGCAGGATTTGTCGCCAACGGGGCTATGGCCTTCGCTGACGTTTTGTTGCCCCTTGAGGGTGGCGAATGGCGAATGGTTGAGGTCAAGTCATCGACGAGTATTAAAGACTACTATCGAGATGATATCGCCATTCAGGCTTATGTCGCAAAGTCGGCGGGACTCTCCCTGTCAGCCGTCGCGATCGCGCACATCGATAGTAGCTGGGTCTATCCGGGCGATGAAATGTATGAGGGCATTCTGGTCGAGACAGATCTGTCAGAGGAAGCGTTTACCCGTCAGCACGAGGTAGAAGGCTGGATTTCGCAGGCGCATGAAATTGTAGCCACACCGGTAGAACCAGACATCAAACCGGGACAGCAATGCTTTAACCCTTATGAATGTGGCTTTATAAATCATTGTAAAAAGCAAGAACCTGTTGCCGATTACCCCACATCTGTGATTCCAAGGATACAATCCAATGCGTTGAAATCCTATATCGCTAGTTCAGGCGTATCGGATATACGCGACATTCCGGACGAATTGCTCAATGAAAGACAACTGCGCGTAAAAACATGCACGCTGACGAATGAGCGCTACTTCGACGCCGCTTCGGCACGGGCATGTCTTATTGATTTAGAACATCCGGCCTATTTTCTCGACTTTGAAACGATCTCTTTTGCTATCCCGGTCTGGAAAGGCACACGGCCCTATCAACAGATCCCGTTTCAATTCAGCCTGCACCATTTATCTGATGACGGCTCTTTGAGCCATAAACATTTTCTAGACCTGTCAGGTGAAGACCCATCCAGAAAACTCGCAGAGGGGCTTATAAGTCTGTGCGGCGAAAAAGGGGCAATCTTTGCCTATAACGCCGGTTTCGAGACAGGCAGGATCAACGATTTAGCGAGGCGCTTTCCGGATCTTAGCGATGCCCTGACGGCGATAAACAATCGGGTCTTCGATCTGCTGAGGGTGGTAGCCAACACCTATTACCATCCGGCACAGCAGGGCAGTTGGTCAATCAAGGCCGTCTTGCCGACAATCGCGCCCGATCTGAATTATGAAAATCTCGAGGGCGTTCAAAACGGCGATCTCGCCATGGACGCCTTTCGCGAGGCGATGCATCCTGAGACCCTTCCATCGCGAAGGGAGCAAATTCATAAACAGCTTCTCGATTATTGTTTCCTGGACACTCTGGCCATGGTGCGACTGTGGGAGTTTCTCATGGGTAAGCAGTAGATATTTTCATGAGGTCAATCGCCCGGGCGTATTCCGGCTTTGGTAGTGGTGGTCCCCCTCAACCACGACTTGCTGCTCTGGAAGCCTGAAATGATTTTGTATGTATCTTAGCGACTCTGGCTTCATTACCTTTTTATCGGCATAGACGATAAAATGCTTCTTCAGGTTATCAAATAACACTCTGCCTCTTGGCCAGTCCTCATATTCCCATTGTCTCGCAATACTGCGCGTCAATGGGTCAGGATTGGTTTTCTTGCGCCATTTTTCCCAAATTTCATAATGCCCCGGCCCGTAAACCTGAAAATCTCCATATGTCTCGGCTGCATCAAGACGGCATGTGGAGGAAATCAACCGTGTCTTACCGGCTGAACTGTCTACAACCCAGTAAATCCCAAGCAACGGAATACTCTCAATATCCTCATTCGCCATGATTATCGCTTTCCTCTTTTTGAGGGTTGGCGGTAATGATCATGCAGGATCTGGACTTCCTCACGCATGATTTCTTTCAAACGGTTCGGCGTGATGATGGTGACCGATGCTCCCCACCTCATCAGGTGCTGAGCCAATTCAAGAAGACCGCCGGCCTGAAATTTGACGACAAGGGTTCCATCTTTCTCAAGCGTCATGGTCTGGCTTGGATGAAATAGATATGTTTTCGCTTCTGCGGCTGCAGATGCGTCAAAACGTAATACAATGTTTTCTGGCTCTTCCTGAAATACACCAAAGGATCGTCGCGAATAAGCGGCGAGATCGAATGTTTCCGGCGGAAATCCGGGTTCATCGGTGATCTCGAGACTCTGTATCCGATCCAGGCGGAAGAGAACCGGGGCGGATTTGCTTGGGACATTGCCGACAAGATAATAGCGTGGCCCAAACAATATGCCGTAAGGGATCACCCTTCGCCATCGGGGCGTCTCCGCTGCATCCAGCTGGTATTGAAATTTAACGATCAGCCCGGCGATGAGGGCCTGTCTCAGGCCGGTCAATACGCTCCGGTCAGCAAAAGGATGGGGTCCAACCCTCTGGGCAAACGCCTCGGCCCGAAGCTGCGCTTCCATATCTGTCGCCAGACGCGCCTTCTCGTTCTGGCGCAAGCAGGCTCTGACTTTCCGATGGAGCGACCTGAGGGCCTCAGCCCGTAGCGCATCACCTTCAGCTTCGCTTTTTCTTGCCGAGTTTTCCAATTCGGCGAGCTCTTCGGCCGTAGGTGCCGCCACAAAACTGGCCAGGCCCCTTCCGCTGAGACGAAAGCGAACCTGACGCCCATCCTGAATTTCATCGAGCGGTCCAAACGCTTCAATGATTACGTCCCGTCGTCTTTCAGCAGTACGCCTGCCAACGCCCGAAAATCTAGCCATTTCGTCGAGGGTCATACCCTCGGCAGAAGCAGATAGCTCCTGTGCCAGCGCGATGACATCGACAAGTTTTTCGTTGCGCATAAGCCAAGACCTATGACCGTTTCTGTCATAGAAGAGGATTATGTATTGTTTCTGTCAAGAGGACGCTGTCGTGATCGTGCAATGTTCTCAAAACATCTGATGAATGGAAACTATCCCTGTCAACATTTCAGTCCGAGGAATACTGAATATTTTATCTGTCTTTATGAGCGGCGTTTAGAGGTCGATTAACAACCTCATACTGTAGGAATTGGAGACGGAGAATAATCGCATGAGCAAGAATTTCTCACTGGTTGAAATGACCTCCGGGAACGAGGCTGATCTTCCAAACGAGTCCAACAAGCGTCTGGTTCTGGAGTTGTTCAAACGTTTCGAAGAAAGCCATGTCTTCACAAAGGGTCAGGTCGTTAAATGGAAACCCGGCCTCAAGAACAGAAACGTGCCGGAGTATGGGCAGCCCTGTGTCGTAACGGGAATTCTGTCCAGACCGATTTACGAGGATAACGCTGTCTCAGGTAGCCCCTACTTTATGGAGCCGCTTACGCTCATAATTGGATGCTACCACGAAGAAGATCTTGTCGAATTTCATGTTGATGCACGCAGATTCGAACCCTTCGACTAGAGGATAAGAAAATGATTGTGAGTCAAAGACGCTATCTGCGAAGCTGTTCAGAGACTGGAATGCCCGTAAATTTTCAGTCCAAGGACTGAAGCATACTTAATTCAAGCAATAGCAAACATGAGTGGTGGACAGTGTTTAGTGAAATTATGGAGTTTGCTCACGATAGACAAAAAACCATCGAACACTTTTAAGGAAATATTCGCAGCGAAATATCTTTCAAGGTAAAATGAGTTAAATATGCGCCCCAAGATTTACTTGAGTGGATATATCCAAAGCAACAAGACTAGGAGAATGGAAAATATTTTAGGGCTTACTTTTCCGGCAGATGAAGGCATCGATCCAAAATTAGAATTTAAATCTTTATTTCATATTCTTCAAAATATGGGGGACAAAATATCGATCATCGGACCGATGGCATTGGGATTCCACGCAAGAGTCCGGCCTGTAAGAAACATTACGATCATTGCTCGGAAATCGATCTATTCAAATTTAATAGCCGAGCTGATACACATTGGTTACTGTGAGTCTTTGAGTTCGAACAGATCAAATATCAAGTCATTTGAGAAGTCTAGTATCTGCATCACCTTGATCTCTTCATCAATCTAGTCCGATTTATTGATAATAGAAACTAGAGGCGCTTCTGAGCTATTCGGATCAATTATCCGGATTGCAGAACCCTATAATCTGTTAGTTTCGTATCTTGTCCATCAGTCAGGGCAAGCAATCGCCATAGATGTCGAACTCATCAACTTTGGCTTGATTAACTTCTATCAACTTCGAGATGCGATCAATGACAGTAACCCGTATCTTCTGGCTTCTCTTGATAAATCAATTACGCTGGCGCACAAGCTGAAATTCACAACCTATTTGGAATTAATTGAGGAAAAGTTGCTGAGTATAAAATAGATGAAGGACACTTTTAATTCCTATACAATATTTTGGTATTCTGTGTAAGATTACGATATCCTATGCAAAATTATAGAGCAGGCTAGCAATATCGTGTTGTCCTATAGGAGGTGGTCATGGTTTCTTTGGTAGATTGCCTTAAGGCATTTAATCGCAAAGAGCGTTATTGGTTATTAAAGGATGCTCATGGGGAGTCGTTCGATAAGCTCGACAAAATTTTTATAACAAAATTAAATGATACTCTAAATATCGATATACCTGATAATGCTTGGTGGGCTCTTGATTATCATTTTGACTGGATTTCAGCGGCGGTGTGGTGCTTCATTAATGGCAATAATCCACATGCAGAAAACTTAGACAGCCAAGATCCCTCAGATTCTGCTGCAAGAAAATTAAATCCAGTAGTAACATTTTCCAAGCATAAAGAATCGAAAAACTATATCTTTGAAAACTCATTAATTCGTGATTTATTCAAATTTACCATAGAAGATATTGATCTTATCATATCATTTAACGAAGATTCAGATAGGGCGATTAATAATACGATTTTGCTTATAGAAGCAAAGGCAGATTCATCGTGGAGCTCTGATCAGTTTATATCAAAGCTTAATAGATTGGTTTTTCTTAGGCGATTCTTGCTGAAACAAAAAAGCAGCGAGAGAAAGCCTCAAAATGATGAGGATAGCCAAAATCAAGTAAACTCAGCTAATGAAATTAAAAATGCAAATCTTGTTATAAAACTGATCCTAACCTCTCCCGCTAAGCCGACAAATCTTATTATGGATCCATCCTCCTTGGAAAGGAGAAATGAAGAGTTGCAGAAAAAGAAATTCAATAAAGAAAAAAGGGCAAAGCCCATTGAGTCCGAAATTAAAAAATATTTCATAAAAACAAATGAATATTCCGAAACACTCAAGTGGTTGGGATGGGAAGCTGAAAATAATGATGGACAAAAACTAAAGTATTTCCACATTGAGTTATTAAATTACAATAATAATTCAGCTGGTCTGCGCTCAGTTGGCCGATGCAAAAAAATAGGTGATAAACAATATATGGCGGATAAAGAAGGCGACTATATTTGCATTGTGTAGAGAACAAGACCAAAAGACTTTAGATCACCTATACCAAATTGGCATCCGCCTGCCAGAACATCTCCTCGATGCGCGGCTCCAGCTGATCGGTCAGAAACTCCTTGTTCGGACCAACATAGAGGATCGGCGCCGGTCGGTTGTCGAGCCGCTCGCCGATGATGTCGAGCACCGTCGCCGTCTTGCCGCTTTGCGCCGCTGTGACGCCGACGACGCGTTTCCAGCGATGATCGCCAAACGCTCTGGAGAAGGAGCGCATGTAAGGCGTGAGACCCGGATTACGCGGTCCCGGCCAACCCGTCTCCGGGCCATAGACAATATTTTCGGACGCCCACTCGTCAGGATGCCGGCGTTTCGCCGGCCATGTCGAGATCGCGACCTGCTCGTAGAGCCGCGCTCGATTTCTCGAATCTGCTGCGGGCGCGATCAAGCGCGTCATTGAGCCTCGTCTCGATATCGGTGCGCAGGTTCAAATCACGCGTCGCCGCCGCCGGCACGCCGGCGAGCTCGGAGCGAAACGCGCCCCAGACATCGGCGAAAATCGTCTCGACCGTGCGCATTTCGATCAATGTCGCCGCCTCGCGCTCACGCCGCATGCGGATTTCCAGCGCGCGCTCCTGCTGGACCTGTGAGGCGGCGGTCGATTTCGATGTGCGGCGCTCTTCAT
>CAIQCB010000047.1 GCA_903870245.1 uncultured Methylocystaceae bacterium | reverse complement strand
GGGCCAATCTCTCCGACCTCACGGACAAGATGGCTGCGAAAGCCAGTCTTGGGTTCGAGTGGTCCTATACCGCCGGTTCACCGCTTCCCGGATTCGTCTGGATGTCCAGCAACGGGATCACTAACAAGCCCTATCCCCTCGGCGACAGCGCCAACACAATCCCATTCATCAATCAGTTTGGGTCCATAGCCGTTAAGCCGCCGGCGAACAGTGTCACATGGTCGTTTTACACGACGACAACGGGACTGAATAATCAGTCCGGATTTTATCAGGATGCATCCAATCGGATGTTCATGCAGCTATCGAACGCGGACGGAACGCTTGGCGTTCGTTTCGGCTCTGATGGCGTCAACAATTACGTGCAGGGCCGTGAGGCGTTCTTTGTCCGGGCGTGGGTGAATTTTAACGGAACTGGAACGCCAGCCATCCGCGCCGCCGGCAACGTGTCGTCGATCATTGACAATGGCGTCGGCGACTGGACGATCAATTATACGGCGCCAATGCCTGACGCGAACTACGTTGTTTCCGTTTGCGGGAAATTCGACAGCACGAATGTCGATGGAAACGTTCCTGTCGCCGGGATTAGACGATCGTCGAACAACCCGTCGACCGGTTCGGTCAGAATCATAACGCTCGCCAATGGGGCTGTTTTCGATTGCGAGACTGTTGCCGTCTCCATCATTCGCTGAGGAAATCATGGATCAGTGCATCATATTTCCAAACGATGACGGCGGGATCGCCATCATATTTCCTGTTTCCAGCTATCTGACGATTGAAGAAATCGCGGAAAAGGACGTTCCTGAAGGCGTTGATTATCGAATTATCGATATCTCTCTTATTCCAGAAGATCGGAGCGCGCGGGATGCATGGGAGTTTGATTTCTCCGATCCCGACAGCGTCATCACCGTCAATGAGGCTAAAATAAAGCCGGCGCAGCGTCGCGTCACCTATGCGCAGTGGCGCGCCTTGTTCACGGAAGACGAGTTGCATTGGGCGTTCGATAACGAGCGCCCGGCCGCCATCAGAGACATGATCGCGCTCGCGACAGCAGAGAATGGCGTCGACCTGAATTCGCCCGGCGTCGAGAGTTTTCTTGATCTGTGCATTTCGCTCGGCTCGCCGCTCACGATCGAGCGTAAGGCGGAAATTCTGGCGGGAGCGTCGCCGCAATGACAAAGCCCGTGAACTTCGCGCGAGACGTTCTCAGCAACGAAAATCTTGAGACCGCCTTCCCGTTCAAGTGGCTGGCCAGTCAATGGCCGCTACCGGAAGGGTCGTATTTTGAGATGGACGTCAGAGCCAGCGCAGAAGGACCGGCGGTCCTTTCGTTTGCCTCGGAGAACTCACCGCGCGCCGGCGCACGTTCAATCGATACGCTCTACGACGCGACCAGAAACGTGCTCCAGCTTGGCGTTCTCGCGCCACGACAGGTCATAGAACCGCTGGCGCGGAGCCAGCATTTCATCTTCGACATCCGACTGACTCGGCCGCGCGGCTCGGAAACGCCGCGCGTCGATATCATCGGAACCGGTTTTCTTCTGATCAAGAAGGGCGTCACCCGTGGCTGATCTGCTCTATCCTCTCGACCCGTCCCAGGACTCCCCGCTGCCGGCAGACGACGGCGTCGTTTCGGCCGCCATCGCGTTCAAAGCGGCTGAGGAAGCCAAGAGCGCTCGGGATCTGTCTGTTCAACAGGCCGGCGAGGTGCTCTCCGGCGTCACTGTAGCCACACAAAAGGCGGCCGAAGCCGCCGGGCACGCGAACACGGCTTCCGCCGCCGCTTTGCAGGTCGATGGCGCCGTCGATACTGTCCTCGCGCAGGTTGACGCCGTCGCTCTGGCCGTTACAGCGGTGAATAGCGATAAAAACATCGTCGCTGGTTATAAAACCGCTGTCGCCGCCGATCGCCTTGCGACCCAGATTGATCGTCAGCTCGCTCAGTCGCTGGTTGCGTCGTTCAATCAGACGTGGCTCGGGGCGTTCGACACTGACGAAGCCGCAGAGGCTTACCGGGCCGCCAACAACATATTGCTGGCTGACGGACTGCAATATTTCAACAAGACTTCTGACAAAACCCGCCAGTGGAAAAACACGGCGTGGTCAGATTACGACGCGACCGCGCAGCAAAGCCAGACGAACGCGGGTCTTGCTGCGACCCTCGCGGGCATGCATGCGGCTGCCGCCGAACAATATAAAAATTCTGCTCTTTCCCTGAGCGAACAGGTCACGCAGACGAAGGTCGACATTGACGCGATCCGCGCTGACCTTGTGCCGATTTTTCTTGGCCGGTTTACTACAGATTCGACCGCCAATAATACCGCGAGCGCGAGCGGACTCGGGTCTGTTGATGGCGTCCGTTATTTCAATCCGAACACAAATAAAATACGCGTCCGCGCCGGCGGCGTCTGGAGCGATGAGGTTCTCCCCGGCGTAAGCGCCGCCGCCGCCGCCGCCAGCGCAACCGCATCGGAAACGTCGAAAGCTGCCGCTCTTGCGGCTCAGGCCGCCGCCGAAGCCGCCGCCGGAATCGCCTCGACGACATCCATCGCCGGAGCGAAAATCGCGTCGCTCACCACGTCGGCGCTTCGCTCTCTCGCTGTCGTCGCCGGCAAGAGCGTTGAGCTTTTGGGCTACGCAAGGGCGAACGACTATGGCTCTGGCTCGTTTGTCGGCGCTGTCGCCGCCGCCTTTAATGGGGCCATCTCGGGCTCTGGCTCAATTCGAACGCTGACCGTAACTAACATCACCGCCGCAGGACTAATCTACGCCGGGATGTTGCTTTCGTTTGGCAGCAATATTACCGTTCTAAAACAGATTTCCGGCGACACAGGCGGCAACGGAACCTATGCCGTCGCCTCTTCGCAAAACACCACGACCACGACAGCCATGACCGCGCGCTTCGTCGACGATGGCGGAAGGTATTTCGTCCCGACCGGCGGAGATGGCTCGACGGCGTGGGTGCGCCAGATCGATTTCTCTCAGCCCGTATCGGCTGGATGGTGGGGCGTGAAGTGCAGCTTCACGGATTACGATCACGTCGCCGCGCAGGCAGCGCTCGATGGGATGTATCATATTGGCGGGCATTTGATTTTTCCGCCTGGCAAAATGCGCTTTGCGTCTCAGGTCACGGTGACTAGGGATGCAACATTTCCTGCACCTGTTCGCACATATCCTGCATCTGGCGGAGTGCCAGCTGAATTGGTTGGTTATCGGATGCTCAAGATTTCCGGTTGGGGCTGCGAGGTCCACACAGTCGGAGATATTGCGGGCTTCAAAACAGGTCCGCAACTAAGCTATTCAAAAATTAATATTGAAGGATTCGTGTTTCACAATAATTCAAACACGGAGGCAAAGGCTGGCATTTGGGCTGTAAATACTCGCAACCTTAGTATATTTATGAATACGTTTTATACAAGCGCAAAACTCCCTTCAAAATTTGCGAGCGTATTATTTGAGGGTGAATGCACTCTATCTGATATTGATTACAATCTTTTCACGAATTTTGGTTCTCAGGATGGCCTCGCTCCGTATTGCATCGCCCTGTATGGCATTCAAAATGGTATTCGGATTACAAAAAATAATCTAGGCGCTGCTAGAAAGCACATTTTAATTAGCAATGAGCCTGGGCAAACATATATCCCTAACTCTGTAATTATTACGCATAATGCTTTTGAGGGCGGTACGCCGAACACCAGCATTATCGGCGGCACAATATCTGGCGACGTGCTGACTGTAACATCGATCGCGGCTAGCCGCTTTGTCCTGCCCGGCCAACAGTTGAGCGGGACAAACGTTATCCCGGAGACGATGATCCTTAATCAGCTGACGCCATTGCAGGCTGGTGAAGCGACCGGCGGCGTTGGCCGATATCAGATTTCCAAAGACCACACGGCCGCCGGGACGCTGACGGCAACAGGAGATTCCCCGTTCACTGCCGACAGCCTTGAGACCGCGATTACTCTCAATTGCGATCATAATGTCGGCGCTATCCGATACATGGCGACCGGCATCGTCGCTCAATTTAACCGACTGGAGAAGCTTCACGCTTTTATTAGCATTGAAGGAACTGCGAACGCTGTCCAAACGCCTCTCCTTACCGGAGGGAACTTTACGCTAACCAGTGTCGTGAACTGGATTAAAAATCCGAACAATATCCCTGTAAACGATCAAGACACGGCACAAATTGGCGCTCCGGTTGGCGCGTATTCGACATGGAATAATCAGGGTTTTGAATGGGCGGCAACAACGCCAGCTCCAGTTACGTTGACGAACGCCAGCATAGTCGGCGATATTCTGACAGTCGGCGCAGGCTCTTCGATCGCCGCGCATATGGTGGCTAGCGGAACCGGCGTTAATGCCGAAACAAGCATTCTCTGGCAGATTTCAGGAACGCAATACGGTCCTGGCGTCTATAAATTATCATCTTCTCACGCGACGCCTGTGACAGCGTCGATTGCCTCACCGATTACGCTAGATCATCCAGACCCCTTCACCTATCGCTTTAGGCAGCTAAATCGAGGCATCGTTGGCAGGCTAAATTCGGATAGCACTACACTAAATAACACCCTTCTATATCGTCATGACTACGCTCAGTTTCGCCCAATCGGCAATACGGCCAGCTCTGGCGATCTCGGCACTATTCTAGGCAGTGGAAACGCGACGCGTCTCATGAAGCTGCGTGGAATTAATGGTCTCGCGAGCGGCCATGAGATTGCATACAATTTTACAGGCTCGGTCACGTTTGCGGCCGAAAAAGAAAAATTGGTTCGGTTTCCGCAGGCTCAGACCACGAACGCCAACCGCTTTTTCGCATCAATATCTGGAAACATTCTGACTGCATCGTCCAGCAGCCTGCTTTTGAATAATGGCGTGGCCATTTCAGGCGTGGGATTTACTGCGACCCTTGTTAATTGGCTCTTCGAGCGGCAAGCGACTACCGGAGGCGTCACGAACGGAACCGGCGACAATACACTGAGTGTCTCCGCCATCACGGAGGTCTCTCCCGGCGTCTATAATCTGTCCGTGAGTGGAGTCACGCTCGACCCTGCTACGGCTACGCCCGGCCCCGCAGCCGTGTATCGGCTCTATGGCCAAGATTATACGGTCGTGAGTTGGACGCTTGCTGGCAACGCTCCGGCCCGCTCTGGAACCATTCAGGTTTCAGGGCCCTCTTTGCCACACGCCGGGACGCCGGTGACGACCGCTGTAGGCACGTCGCTTCCCACATTCCGATACAGCCTGTCGGGCGCGAACACCGATCGTCCGTTGCAGGAAATGTATCTGAACCAGCTCTCCGAGCTGAATGGTCTTTACATCGTGGTTCTTGAATATGGCGGCTCAGGAGAGCTGTCGAAGCCTTTACGCGTTACAAACAAAAGCAATGTGGGATTCGCCATCGACGCCGGGACGGGTGCATTCAATTATGTCGTCGCGATTGCGACGCCGAACGGGATCACCAACGCCCCGGCTGTCGGTGACGTTTATCGCGTCGGAGGCGTCGTCTATACCGTTACCGGCGTTACGCTGACGGGAACGGCGCCAAACCGCGTCGGGACAATCCAGCTTTCTGGTCCGTCCGATCCGACCAATCCGGCGACCGGTCAAACAGCGACACTGACGCGACTGAATGGCGCTGGCGATGCATCAATCACCTATGCGCCTAATGCGGTCTCCGCCGGATACACATTCAACGTGTCCGGAATTACTACGTCTCCTGCCGCTGGAGCGGTGTATTCGGACGGAACGAATAGCTACACGGTTCGCGCCACGTCGCTCACAACGACGCCGGCTGGATACATCTATGGGACGATCCATGCTTCCGCCCCGCTCGGAACGACGCCACCGGCAAGCGGGTCGCTTGCACGACAGAGCGGAACTGGTGACTCCACAGTCGCGTTCTCGGCCGTCACCAGCTTCGAGAACCGCATCACCGGTCCCGTTCGTTGGATGCTCGTGAAGACAGCGAGCTGATCGATTGCGATTTGACCTGCCGGGAAGTTAATATCCTGGCAGGCAAACCATATTTTCTGGGATTTCATTTTCGACGCCGTGACTTCTGTCACGGGCGCAGCTGAGCTGGCTTAAACCTAGATTGACGTCGATTTTACGCGTCGTCAAATGAGGTTTTAAATGCCCGCGACCACACCGAACGTCGGCGTCCGCACATTTCTGAACGATACCGACATCGCGCCGGCGATTATCGCCGACATGTCGACGATTGGCGGCGTCTTCACCCCAGGGACAGGCATTAATCGCTCAAAATTCCCTATCGATACGCCGGTTCATTTCACGACGGACGACACGGAAATGGTCGCCGCCGCTGGCTCCGGGACCCTGAAAAATACAATTCAGGCATGCACAGAGATGGGCGTGGTCGCGTCGATCGTCGCGGTCGTGCCCGATATTCTCGTTGCTGATACCGAAACCCAGCAGATGACCAAGATGGTCGGCTCGTCGACGGCGCTGACGGGCGCCTGGGCGCTTCTGCGCGCCCAGGACGAATGCGGGGTCGTCCCGGATATCCTGATTGCGCCGGATTATGCGCATCTGCGCCCGAGCGCCAGCGCCAATCCGATTGTCACCGCCTTTGACGCGATCTGTGAAAGCCTGATCACGCCTGTTGTGGTCGCTGACGCGCCATCAGCGAGTAAAACGCTTGCGGCGGAATGGGCGGCCGATTTTACGACATCAAAAAATGTGATCGCTATCGCGCAGGGCGCGCGCGTCTCGGTAAATGGCGTCTCGGTCAATCGCGCGGCGGCGCCCTATGTGGCCGCGCTGATCGTCAAGACCGACAAGCTCATGGGCGGACCCTATTACTCGCCCGGCAATCAGACGCTGACCGGCATTCTCGGACCCTCGCGCGCCGTCTCGCTGAACATCTCCGACCCGGACAGTGAGGCGAACTGGCTCTTGCAGCGAGGAGTCAACTGCATCGTTCAGCTCGAGAAGAACCGCACGGCGCGTTCCGTCAACGCGCCGCAGGGCAAGACCTTCTGGGGCTTCTTCAACACCTCCAGCGATCCGCTGTGGCGGCTGATCAATGTCGTCCGCACCCGTAAGGCAATCCGAGAAGTCATCCCCCGCACGCTGTCTCGCTATATCGGCAAGAACATTGGCGCGCATCTCGCTGTTGTGCTGCGCCAGTCGGTTCTCGATTTTCTGGGCGAGTTGGCCTCGCTCCCCGAGCCCGCCATTCTGCCTGGCTATGACGTGTCATGGGACCGCGCCCTGAATTCTAACGCCGTCATGCGGGTGGGCGGTCTGGTCTTCAACGCCTCTTGGGAAGAAAGCCCGGCTCTGGTCGACCTGCAGGTTTACACAGGTCGCCGTGAGGCGAGCTTCGATATTCTCGCATCTGAAATTCAGGCAGCCATGTCGCAGTACGGCGTCACCGGCGTCCTCGGAGGGTAAGGCTGATGGATTCTATCGTTCGTGGCGGCAACTGGTATTTCGGCGTCCTGAACGCGTGGCGCGTTCTCGACGAAGTCACCCTGCCGGAAATCACTTTTAACACCGATGATTTCACGCCGGGCGGCCACGTGATGGGCGTAAGCTGGATGGAGGACCTCCAGCCGCTTAAGGCGACGATCAAGATGCGCTCCGACGATCCGCGTATCCGCGCGCTCTGCGGCCGTCAGCCCGGCGACTATATTGACGCCACCTATTACGAAAATCTTCGCTCGTTTCGAACCGGCGAGAATAAGGGCCGCGTCATCACGATGAAGGGCCTGATCACCTCGATCAAGGCCGATGCGCGCAAGGGCGTAAAGGCTTCCGGTACTGAATATGAGTTCAGCTCCATCGTCCGATACGAGGATGTCGTCGACGGCGTCGTCGTTCATCGGTTCGACCAGTTTGTCGGGCCCGGCGCGACGGTCGTTGGCGGCGCGGCGATCTTCGCCGAGATGGCCGCCAATCTGGCGATTGGCGGAGGGACGGCGCTGTGAGCCAAAAAGAACGCGCCCCGATCGCGGCCGACTTTTCGGATATTCCGCTGCCGCCCGAAGGCCCGGCGGATCATGCGCCGGCGTCGGGCAAAGCCGCGCCCGAGCCCGACGATGTCGCCGTGCTGGATTTTCTGGACGCGCAGAGCCAGCAGACGACCGTCGTGCTGGATCATCCGTTCAGGTGGAGCGGTCGCGAGGTTCGTGAGGTGACGGTAAAAATGCCGTCGTTCAGCGACGTTGTCCGGGTCTATGAAACCGCAAAAAAGGACGATGAAGGCAAGGTCGCCCTGATCGAATTCTACGCGGCCATGAGCGGTCTTCCGGCGAGTGTGCTGCGCGCCATGCCCTTCGACGACAGCGAGAAGGTCACGGCCGCCTGCATCCCTTTCTTGCCCCGCGATCTGAGGGCGAGCGTCTCTTCATAGACGTCGCCGACTGGCGACGGATCGCGGTCCTTGCCGTCCGATTCATGAATGAGACCTATCGCGACGTTCTGACATTCCCTTGGCCAGAAGTTCTACGGATCGTGAAGGCGGGGCAGGACATCGAAGAGGACGACGGGGCGGGCGCTCAGATCGGTTTGCTGCGCGACTTGATCGCACGGCTTGGAGGCGGATATGGCTGATCTCGACGTCGCCGTAACACTCAAATTCCTGACGACGGGCACTGACAAACTGAAGGGCGCCGCGCGCGACCTTCAGGCTTTCGGCAAGATCGGCAACAAGGCGACGGGCCGCTTCGGCGGCGACATGACCAAAGCCTGGACGGCGTCAGTCAAGCTCGGCGGCGCCCTGAATAAAAGCGCCGGAGCAGCGAATAAAACAGCCGCTGCAATCCGCTCAATCGGCGGCAGCGCCGCTGGGATCGATAAGACCCGCGCCGCTGTCGACCGCCTCACGAAATCCACCACTGCCGCCGCCAGCAGCTCGAAAAAAATGCGCGGCGGAGCCTTGGGCGCAGCAATGTTGGGCGGCGGCGCAATGAGCCGGCGCGCAGGTCTGCGGGAGGGCCTTGCCGAAGCGGCATCAAGGATAACGCCGGAGGGTTATCTCCTCGGCGCTGGCGGCGCGGTAATGGCCGGCGCCGGCGTCGGCGGGACGATCGCTGGCGTAGGCGCGGCGATGGCTTATGGAACGAAACAGGCCATCGACTTCGAGAAGGCAATGGCGAATGTTCGCAAAAAAGTGAACGTGCCTGCTGGCGGCTCGATCGCGTCGGTTGAGCAAATGATCAATCAAACGGCCGTCGATATCGGTATGTCGAGAACGGACATGGCCGAACTTGCCGCGACAGCAGGACAGGCCGGCATCGCCTATCAGGACCTCTCCTCGTTTATGAGGCTGGCTGCCGAGACATCTTCGTCGTGGGATATATCGGCGAGAGACGCAGCTGATGGACTGGCAAAGGTCAAGGCTCAGACACAATGGGCGATCCCGCAACTCAGAGATTTCGCTGATCAAATAAATGCCATGGGCGATAATTCGGCAGCCTCCGAAAAAAATGTTTTTGAGATGTTCATGCGGTCTGCGGGCGCTGCCCAAGCGGCGAAAGTGCCTCTAGAAACTACTCTAGCGGTGACGACGGCCCTCAATTCGATTGGCATGGTTCCTGAAACCGCCTCACGGTTCTTCAACGCGTTTTCATCAAAGATGCTGGTCTCCGGAGGTCGTGGCGCCAAGGACGCCGCAGAGGGTTTTTCGATGCTCGGCTTGAGCCTTCAAAAGGTTCAGCGGGGCATGAAAAAAGATGCGACCGGCACCATCCTCGATTTTCTGGACAGGCTGGAGAAGAGCCCAAACAAGGCCGAAGCGGCAATCAAAATACTCGGACAGGAGTGGTGGGACGAGGCGGCGCGCTCTGGCCAGGCGCTGCCGGAAATGCTGAAAAATCTAAAAATCATAAAAAGTGGCTCATGGAAGGGTTCGCTAAAACAAGCTCAGCAGATTGATCTCTCCACGACGGCGAAACAGCTCGAACGTGCAAAGGCGATGGTGTCCGAGATCGGCGACGGTCTGATGCGCTGGGCATTGCCGCCAATCAACGCACAGCTCCAGAAGGTGATTGATACCTATCGCTCACTGAAAACGACCGGCTTCCTGCCGGGTGCTGACGGCAGGCCCATTGATCGGGTTGCGGATAAATCGCCTGTTCCATTTTCTTCAGCAACACGCGCAACCTTGCTGCGTTCAAGGCCATCTGGGGAAAGCGTCTCAGCCTATGAAAGCCGGCTGCGTCTCGACCAGCCTATAAAGCGCGCCCCGGCGCCGCCGATGATGTCGATGATTGAGGGCGTGGCCCCTCATTTAAACGCTTCTAAAATTAACGCTGATCTCGCAAACATTGTCGCCCAAGCCAATCTCGCGAAAGACGCTCTGGCGTTTACAGCCAGCCCAACTGTGAACGCTGCCGCTGCAATCGGACAGATAACGACCTTGGTGGATCAGGGGCGCGCCGCACAGGCCGCCACATCATTCGTCTCGACTCCGACGGTTAATATCGGTCCGGCAATCGCCGCACTGCAGTCGCTGGCGGCGCAGGCGGCGGCGATTAGAAACCTGTCGCCCACGATTTCCGGCGGTGGTCGCGCGCCTGTCGGCGGCGGCGCAGCGCCCGCAAACCCATCGGCTGCTGGTAAGCAGGGCGCCGTGGCTGCTCCGATCCATATCGGGCAGGCGCACTTCCATGGCGTAAGGGACGCTGGCTCCCTGCATCGTCAGCTCGCGGCGCTTCAAAACCGTTCGATCCGTTCCGCCCGCGACGGCGCACTGCACGACATCGCATGACGCTCCCCATCGCCCTAATCGGACCCGCCATCGTCGAGGTCATCGGCATCAATCCGACCGGGTTCGGCGCGAACATGGAAGCGAATTTCGCGCGCCATCAGGTGTTTGGTTCCGACCTCTATATCCAGCCCGTCGGCGGCGGCGAGAATGTAGAGACACTTAATCTCGCGTGTCGCCCCCACGTGCATGGCGGCCTCGAAAATTACACGATCTTGCAGGGGCTTTGTCGGGCGCGCCTGCCCGTTCCCTACATCCGCATGTCC
>CAIQCB010000046.1 GCA_903870245.1 uncultured Methylocystaceae bacterium | reverse complement strand
GCGCTCGGCGTCGACCAATCGGCGGTCAGCCGGCGCGTCAGGGCGTTCGAGGACAGTATCGGCGTCTCGCTTTTCGAGCGGGAAGGCAATCGTATTCGCGAGACAGCGGCTGGACGCAAATTTCTTCATGACGCGCACCGAATCCTCGATCATCTCGACAAGGCTGCTCAGTCGGCGCGTCTTGCCGGAGAGGGCGTCGAGGGAGAACTCCGTATTGGCGTGCAGATATCCCTGACCGACGATTTTCTGGTCGATCTTTTTCTCGAATTTCGAAAACGATATCCCTCGATCATGCTGAGATTCTTCGATATTTTTGAAGAGTCCTGCGGTCCTCTCATTCATGATCGACAGATCGATTTTTTACTCCGATCTCTTCAGTCGGAAGAGCGTGGCCTTCAGCAACAAGTGCTTTGGGACAGGCCGCCCCATGTTTTCATGTCGGTCGATCACCGGCTTGCGCAGAAAAGCCGTATAGGCTGGACGGACATCAAGGACGAGCATTTTCTGGCGCGCAATTACACGGCGAGCGAGATGTATGTTCGGGAACATTTCAGGAGACGCCGCTGGGAGCCCTCGATGGAAACCCACTTGCTGAAACGGGACGATCTTTTCGAGCTCACAGGCATGGGAATGGGCATCATGGTGGCGACCACCGACAACTCGATGTGCTCGGGAGATAAATTGGCTATTCGGCCCCTCGCGCATCGAAACCAGAAGATCAGCTTCTATGGCCTCTGGAGCGATCGCAACGACAATCCCGCCTTCCGGCGTTTTCTCAGTCTGGCGCGGAAGAAAGCCGCGACTTTCCATTGATCGCAGGCGACGCTGCGAACCCGGCGTTTTGCATTTTTCGAAACGCCTTGTCGCCCTGGATAAAGCGTTCGATCATCGGGGCGACCAGTCTGGCGGGGTCGATTGTCGCGCCGCCGTTTTCTTTCGCCAGCGCCTGCGCGTAAAGCGACAACGCGCGGTGAAGCGGCGCCGGCATCTCGATCGTTAATTTGATTGGCTTTTCATCGAGAACCGGCCCCAGTCTCAATTTGCTCATGGATTATCTCCCTCGGTTTTGTAAGGCTCCATGACGAGATCGCGGTTGACGACGACGCGCACCGGAAATCCCGGACGGATCGTCAATGTCGGCTGAATGTTGAGATTGCGTCCAATGATCTGACGGCCGATCTGGTTGAATCCGAGCGCCGCGCCCTGGGCCACGGCCTGCTGGAGCTGATTGTCGCTATTTCCGACGGCGAGCTGGCTACCGACGCTGAGCAAGGTTGAGACGGCGGCCGCCCTGAACAGCGCGCCCCAGTGATTATCGACATCGTCCTCGAGACCGGAGTAGCCGGCGACATCCGCGCCCTTCTGGCGATCGAGCAGAATGGACTGTCCATTGGGGAGAATGAGCCGGCTCCAGACGAGCAATACGCGCGACTGGCCGAAGGCGATCTGGCTGTCATAGGCGCCGATCAGCCTCGACCCTTGCGGGATCAGGAGCGTTTTGCCTGTGGGACTGTCGTAGACATGTTCCGTGACCTGCGCGGTAATCTCGCCTGGCAGATCGGAACGGATGCCGGTCAGGAGCGCGCCTGGAATAATCGCTCCGGCCTGAAGGACGAAAGGCGATGGCGGCGCTTTCATGCGATCCGGGCTGACCATGCGCTTGTCGCCCGGCGCGTTCGCGAAAGCGAGTTTACGATCCTGACCGCTTTGGGCGAAAGTTTCGTCATTGGCGAAGGAAGCGGCCTGCGCGCCGTCGATCCTTGTTGCGCCGGCTGGCGGCGGCGGCGCGTTTTCCATTGTCGCGGTCTGACGGATATTGGTTTGCGCGAACAGACGACTGACGCGCGCGGCGTCGAGTTCCTGATTCTGTCGCTGGATTTCGGGGTCGATTGGCGTCGGCGTTCCGATCGATGCGCCCGGCATGACGCCGGCGCTCAGCATCGGGCGCCCCAGATCGCCCGGCAGCGCGGGGCCAAGTTTCGGGATCTCGCGCGGCAGACTGGCGTAATCTTTTGGAAGCGCGTTCAACCCTTCGGCGTTGGCTTTCCGATCGGCGACCAGAAGCTCTTTTTGCGGCGCTTCGTCAGGCGCCCGACGCTGCATGCCCCAATAGAGCGCGCCAGCCAGCGCCAGCGCGCCAAGACCTGTCAGGGCGCCGATGACCGGACGCGACACTTGCACAACGCCGCGCGGCGCGACGCGAAGATCGAGCTTGTCGACATCGCCGGGATTGATGCGAGAAGCCGGGATTTCATCGGGCGCATCGGGTTCGGTCACCAAAACCAGCCTCCATCGTTGCGCGTAATCCGGACGGTTTGCTGATTGCGTCCGCCAAGCCGCAGTTCGGCGGCGGCGAAGAGCCTGTCGACGATGTAATAGTTCTTGCGCACGCGATAATTGACGAGCTGACCTTCGCCTTCGGGGCCGATGACGAAGAGCGGCGGCGTTTCGCCCTGCGAGAGGGCTTTCGGCATTTCGATATAGACTTTGGCGCCGTCGTCGAAGGCCGTGAGCGGACGCCAGGACGGCGCGTCGCCGGTGATCTCGTAGCGAAACTGGAGTTTCGAAACGTCGATACCGTGATCGACCGGAAGCAGCGCCTCGCGCACGGCGTTTTCCTTGCGCAGCGCGATCAATTCGTCCTGGGCGTAGAGCCATGAGACCGACGCCATATAGGTCGAAGGATTGGCGCGCAGCTCCAGCAGATAGGTGCGCCGATCGGTGTTGATCACGAGGTTGGTGGTCAGATCCGGGCGCGTCGGTTTGATCAGAATATGGGTCTTTTTCGACGCTCCCGATCCGCTTTCGGTGTCGCCGATAATCCAGCGCACCGTGTCGCCAGCCGCGACCGGGCCCGAACCCACGAGTTGCTCGCCTTCCTGCAGGGCGACATCGGTAATTTGTCCCGGCGCCGCATAGACCTGATAAAGCGCCCCGGAGGCATAGGGATAGACCTGCACGGCATTGATAAAGCCGTCCTTGACGGGCTCCACGCGCGCGGCGGCGTTCGCCCGATTGACGCGTTGCGTCGGCTCCGCCGGCTCCGTTTGCTGGTCGGGCGCTTTTTTGGTCGAAACCGGCTTCAACTGTCCCGGCATGGGCAGAACTTTGGGAATAGCGATCACCCTGGTCGGTTTTTTCGGCTCCTTTTCCAGAACCGCCGGAACCGCGATCTCGTCATGGGAGACGGGCGGGGCCGCCAATGTCGCCGAGCAGCCGGCGAGCGTCAGCGACGACAGGACGAGACAGAACCACGGCTGACCATTGGAGCTTTGCCGCACAGGCAAGCCGCGCGTTTTATTTTTCATTGGCTGAGCTCCTTCGACCAGTTGAGGGCGTCGACGTAGACGCCGAGGGGGTTCTTGCGCAGGCGCTCGGCGTCGTGCGGGGTTTGAACGAGGATGGAGAGGATCGCCGTCCAGCGATCGGTTGCGGCAAGATTGCCGTTCTCGTAACGGCGCTGGATCCATGAAACGCGAAAAGACGCTGGCGAGGCGCGGATGACGCTAGAGACATCGACGGCGATCTGCTGTTTGGCGGGATTGCCAAAAGGGTTATTGGCGCGGGCGTAATCGTTCAGCGTCGCCGCGCCCTTGTCGGTCACGAAGTCGTAGGCGCGCAGCCATTGATTGCGCAAAACGACGGGGTCGGACGGGATCGCGCGCACATCTTCGATAAAGCGCGCCAGATGCCAGGCGATCTGCGGATCGGTCGGCCTGTAATCGGCGGTTGCCGGCGAGACCGCCTGCGCCTGCCCGAGCTTGTCGATCTGCACCACCCAGGGCGTTACGCTTCCGCGCAACGACTGCAAGATCAGCCCCGCGGACAGGCCCATGGAGAGGAGGAGGGAGCCAAAGGCCATCAGTCGCCAGTTTCGCGCCTGAACGCGGGCGGAGCCCATTCGCTCGTCCCAGATTTGTCCTGCTTTCTGGAACGGCGTTTCGGGTTCGGGCGAACGCGCGTAACGCACGGTGACGCGATGGAACATGGTCATTTTCCTTCCGAGAGATCGACAGAGGAGCCGCCGCCGCTCTCGGGACCGGATCGAACGGCGTGAAGCGCCTGATGGGCGCCGGCGGAAACGAATTGGTTGCGCCGCATGCGACGCGCCCAGTCGGGCGGCCCGTCGCGTGATGAGGCGCCGCCATTCAGCGTGGCGCCATTCGCGCCAGACGAATAATTCGAATGAAGCGATGCGGCGGCCGAACGCAGCGGACTGACGATCGCGCCGCCGGCGGCTGCTGCGACGCCGGCCAGTCCGTCGGCGCGCCAGGCGCCCGATGTTGCCCCGGCCGCGTAGGCGCCTTTGCTCGCAAGCGTCGACGCCGCGCTGGAAAGAGATGATGCGCCAACCGACGCGAGGCCCGCGCCTGCCGCAACCATGCCGCCGGCGGCGAGATTGGCGCCGATCGCGGAGCCAGCGGCGAGTTGCGGCCCGCCGGAGACGATGCCATTGGCGACGCCCGGCCCATAAATGCCGAGACCCAGCAGGGAGAGCGAAGCCAGCACAATTGTCAGCGCATCGTCGACGGTCGGTTCGACGCCGCCAAAGCCTGCCGTGAACTGGGAAAACAGGGTCGACCCGATGCCGACGATGACGGCAAGCACCAGAACCTTGACGCCCGACGAGATCACATTGCCGAGAACGCGCTCGGCGGCGAAGGCGGTTTTTCCAAACAGGCCGAAGGGAATGAGGACGAAGCCCGCGAGCGTCGTCAGCTTAAACTCGATCAGGGTGACGAAGAGCTGGATCGCCAGAATGAAAAAGGCGAGGCTCACCACCATCCAGGCGAAGAGCAGAATGAACACTTGCGCGAAATTTTCGAAAAACGAAACATAGCCCATGAGATTGGCCACGGAATCGAGCAAGGGGCGTCCCGCCTCGACGCCGACCTGCGCGATGCGGCCGGGACGCAAAAACTCGGCTTCCGACAATCCCGCGCCCGCCGCCTTCAGACCGATGCCGGCGAAGCTCTCGAAAACGATTTTCGCGAGATGATTCCAGTTGCCGATGAGGTAAGCGAAGACGCCGGCGAACAGCGTCTTTTTCACGAGGCGCGCGAGTATGTCCTCTTGCGCGCCCCACGCCCAGAACAGCGCGGCCAGCGTCACGTCGATCACGACGAGCGTGCTCGCGAGCCATGCGGCTTCGCCGTTCAAAAGACCAAAGCCGCTGTCGATATATTGGGTGAAGACCGCGAGAAACCGGTCGATGACGCCGACGCCGCCCATGACTTAATGACCTGCCGGCGCCCGCAGGGAAGATTTTTTCGGCGCGTATTTCATGAAACGTGCCCGGTTTTCTTCCCACGCTTTCAGACAGGCCTTGTCCTGCAGCGCTTCGTCGCCGAGGTGACGACACCAGCGCAGTTCCGCCTCCAGCGGGCCTTCGACAATCGACGGCGCCGAGGCGTTCGCGACGCGTTGTGCGCCGGCTTCCTCATCAAGCGCGATGGCGAAAGCCACGAGAGCGACAAGAAGGACGCCGGCAAGCGCGACGCGTCCGCCAATCTGGATCGCATGACGTTTGGTCATCATTGAAACATCCGGATGCTGGTGGGTTGATAGGAGCCGCTTCGCAGGAGGAAGCGGCGCATTTGTTCCCTGGCCTGATCCTGCGCCGCCGCCTGTTGGGCGAGCTGGAGGCTCTGGGCGCGGCTTTGAGCCGTGACGACGGCGGTGAGATCGGAAAGCTGACGGCTTTGCAGGGCGAGGATCTGGTTGCCGGCTTGCGCCGCCTGCAACGCGCCAAGCGCCGATTGGCTGGAGCCGACGAGGGTCGACATCTCGCTGGCGTTGGCGTCGATATTACCGACGACGCCGGCCTGAACGCGCATGGCGTCCTGAAGCGCTCCGACCGCGTTTTGCCAGCGCTGCCGCGCAGTTGCGATCATCTGTTGATCGGACTGGCTGGCGGTTGCGGACCGATAGGTCGTTTGAAAAGCGTTATCGACCTGCTGGACGTTGTAGGCGATGTTTTGCGCCTGGTTGATCAACTGTCGCGTCGATTGCAACGACGACTGCAATTGCTGCAAGGACGAATAGGGAAGGCTCGCGAGATTGCGCGCCTCATTCGTCAGCATTTGCGACTCATGCTGGAGAGAGGTCACCTGATTATTGATCTGTTCCAGCGAACGCGCCGCCGTCAGAATATTTTGCGAGAAATTATTGGGGTCGAAGACGACCCATTGGGCGTGGGCGACCGACGCGCCAACCACAAGGACGCCGGCGAGGAGCCTCGCGAGATATCGTCGTTTCATGGATCGATCTCCGGTAGGGAGAGATGGGGAATGAGATCGACGGCCCAGCCGCAGCCGCGATGTTTCAGCCAGGCGGCGGCGAAACCGTCGCGACCATGTTCGGCGTAGAGACGCTCGATCGCCGTCTGATCGGATTTCGAGGAGGCGGCCGCGAAGGCCAGCGCGATTTCGCCAAGGCCCAGTTCGAAGAGGCGGTTGCCGCGTCGCGACTGACAATAATAGTCGCGCTTCGGCGTCGCGCGCGCCAGAATCTCGATCTGACGGTCGTTCAATCCGAACTGACGATAGAGTTTCGAGATCTGCGGTTCGATCGCCCGTTCGTTGGCGAGAAACAGGCGCGTCGGACAGCTTTCGATAATCGCGGGGGCGATCGGACTGTTCTCGATATCGGAGAGCGACTGGGTGGCGAAAACAACGCTGGCGTTTTTCTTGCGCAGCGTCTTCAGCCATTCGCGCAGCTGGCCGGCGAACCCTTCGTCGTCAAGGGCGAGCCAGCCCTCATCGATAACGATCAACGTGGGCCGCCAGGCGAGACGCTGTTCGATTCTGTGAAAGAGATAGGACAACGCGGCTGGCGCGGCGTTGCTCTTGATTAGCCCTTCCGTCTCGAAGGCGAGAACGTCCGTCTCGCCCAGATGCTCGCAATCGGCGTCGAGCAGCCGCCCGTAGGCGCCGCCGAGGCAATAGGGTTTGAGGGCGTTCTTCAGCGGTTTGGATTGCAGGAGAACGCCGAGACCGGTGAGCGTGCGTTCCTGAACCGGAGCGGACGCCAGCGAAGACAGCGCGCTCCAGATATGGTCCTTGAGCTCCGGCGTGACGTCGATGCGCTCGCGCGCGAGAATGTCGGCGATCCAGTCCGTCGCCCAGGCCCTTTCGCCGATGTCGTCGATCAGCGCGAGCGGCTGGAGGGCCACGGGTGCGAGGGCGTCATCCGTGAACGAACCGCCCAGGTCTCGCCAATCGCCACCCATGGCGAGGGCGGCTGCGCGTATGGAGCCGCCAAAATCGAAGGCGAAGATCTGGGCGGCGCGGTATCGACGAAACTGCAACGCCATGAGCGCGAGCAGCACGGATTTGCCGGCGCCGGTGGGGCCGACGACGAGGGTGTGTCCGACATCTCCGACATGGAGGCTGAAACGAAAGGGCGTGGAGCCTTCCGTCCGCCCGTGGAAGAGCGGCGGCTGACCGAAATGTTCGTCGTAGAGCGGACCGGCCCAGACCGCCGAGAGCGGGATCATATGGGCGAGGTTCATGGTCGAGAGCGGCGGCTGCCGGACATTGGCGTAGGCGTGTCCCGGCAATGACCCGAGCCAGGCGTCGACCGCATTGACGGTTTCGACCATGCAGGTGAAATCGCGGCTCTGAATGACCTTCTCGACCAGCCGCAGTTTTTCGTCGGCTTTCTTCGACTCCCGATCCCAGACGCAGATCGTCGCTGTCACATAGGCCTGACCGATCGCATCGCCGCCAAGCTCCTGAAGCGCCGCATCGGCGTCCATGGCCTTGTTTTCGGCGTCGGCGTCGATCAGCGTCGACGCCTCGTTGGTCATGACTTCCTTGAGGATGGCGGCGACGGATTTGCGCTTGGCGAACCAGTGGCGACGAATTTTGGTCAGGAGTTTGGTTGCGTCCTGCTTATCCAGCATGATCGCGCGGGTCGACCAGCGGTAGGGAAAGGCCAGCCGATTGAGTTCGTCCAATATCCCCGGCGTCGTCACTGTCGGAAAGCCGGTGACGGTGAGGATGCGCAAATGCCGATCGCCAAGGATCGGCGCGAGACCGCCGGTCAACGGCTCGTCGATGAGCAGCGCATCGAGATAGGCGGGGATTTCCGGAACGCGGACGCGATGGCGTTTGGTCGAGACCGTGCTGTGGAGATAGGTCAGCGTCTCTTCGCTGGTCAGCCAGGCGCAGTCGCGCATGAAGCCGTCGAGAAGCTGCAAAAGCCGATCGCACTGATCGCTGAAAGTCGCAAGCTGCTCACGGCCATCGCCGCGGGCGTCGCGCGGGCGCCCCTCGAAGAGGAAGTGTTCGGCGCGCGCGGCGTCCTCGACCGGCGGCAGAAAGAGAAACGTCAGATAATATTCGGATTCGAAATGAACCCCTTCCGCCTCGAACTGGGCCTGACGCTCCCGGTCGACCAGCGCCGAGGCGACATCCGGGAAAACGCTGGCGGGATAATTTTGCGCCGGATTGCGCTGGGCTTCGAAAAACACCGCCCAGCCAGAACCAAGTCGGCGCAGCGCGTTGTTGAGACGCGCCGAGACGGCGACGAGTTCGGCCGGCACGGCGCTGTCGAGATCGGGTCCCCGGAAACGGGCCGTGCGCTGAAAACTTCCGTCCTTGTTCAAAACGACGCCCTCGGCGACGAGCGCCGCCCAGGGGATGAAGTCGGCGAGGCGATCGGCTTTGGCGCGATATTCGGCAAGGTTGAACATGACGCGCCTCACAGGCCAAGATGAGCCGGGATGCGCAGATGCCGGCGCACCACATCGACAAACAGCGGATCGCGTTTCGCCGCCCAGACTGCGAGGAGATGACCGACCGCCCAGAGCGCAAGGCCCGCAAGCCAGAGCCGCAGACCGAGACCAAGGGCCGCCGCCAGCGTGCCGTTCAGGATCGCAATGGCGCGCGGCGCGCCGCCAAGCAGAATCGGCTCGGAAAGAGACCGATGCACGGGCGCGATGAAGCCCGGCGTCAGATCGGGCGCCGCGCCGTCCATCAGATCAGCGCTCCGCCGCCAAAGGAGAAGAAGGAGAGAAAGAAGCTCGATGCGGCGAAAGCGATCGAAAGACCGAAAACGATCTGGATCAGCCGGCGAAAGCCGCCCGAGGTGTCGCCGAAAGCGAGCGTCAGACCGGTGACGATGATGATGATCACCGCGACAATTTTCGCGACTGGCCCCTCGACCGATTGCAGGATCTGATTGAGCGGTTGCTCCCAGGGCATGTTCGAGCCGGCGGCAAAAGCGGGCGCCGACAGGATCGAGAGACAGGCGGCGAGCGCGGGCGTAAACAATTGCATCCTGTTTTTCATTTGCCGTCTCCAAAGTCGATGAGGCGATAGTCGCCATTCGCGTCGAGGCCCTGAACCTGGACGAGCTCTTTCAGCCGTCGCTCCGAGCCCCGGCCCGCAAGAACGGCGACGATGTCGATGGTCTCGGAAATCAGCGCGCGCGGCACGGTGACGACCGCTTCCTGGATGAGCTGTTCGAGCCGTCTCAAGGCGCCAAGGCCCGATCCGGCATGAATGGTGCCGATGCCGCCGGGATGTCCCGTGCCCCACGCTTTCAAAAGATCCAGAGCCTCGGGGCCGCGCACTTCGCCGATTGGAATGCGGTCGGGACGAAGTCGTAAAGAGGCGCGCACGAGATCGCTCAACGTCGAGACGCCGTCCTTCGTGCGCAGCGCGACGAGATTTGGCGCCGCGCATTGAAGTTCGCGCGTGTCTTCGATCAGAACGACGCGATCGGTCGTTTTCGCGACCTCCGCCAGCAATGCATTGGCGAGCGTCGTCTTGCCGGTCGAGGTACCGCCCGCGACCAGAATGTTCATCCGTTGTGCGACGGCCGAGCGCAGGTTCTTCGCCTGCGTGCGCGTCATGATCCTGCCAGAGACATATTGGTCCAGCGTGAAGATGGCGCTCGCGGGCTTGCGAATGGCGAAAGTCGGCGCGGCGACGACGGGCGGAATCAACCCCTCGAAACGCTCGCCGGTTTCGGGGAGTTCCGCCGAGATGCGCGGCGATCCTTCGTGGACCTCGGCGCCGACATGATGGGCGACGAGACGAATGATGCGCTCGCCGTCGGACGCCGCGATCGTTTCGGAGGTTTCCGCCAACCCGCCCCGGAGCCGATCGACCCAGAGGCGACCGTCCGGGTTCAGCATGACTTCGACGATCTCGTCGTCTTCGAGAAACGCGGCGATCGCCTGCCCAAGCGCCGTGCGCAGCATGCGCGCGCTGCGGGACAGAGACGAATTCTGCAAAATCTGGTCGCTCACGGAAGGTTCCCGACGCCGGATCGCGCGATGCGATCGCTCGTAGAGCCAATCAGAAACCGGAGCGCGTGGCGCCAATCAATCGCTATTTGAGCGTCGTAGCAGCGTAGCGAAGGAATAGAAGCGCGTTTCGCTATTCGTACTTACCTGCGATCTTGTTCCCCCTGTGAATAAGGATGCGGGTTCTCGGGAAACACGTCTTCGGGGATTTCTTTTGCGAGAGATTTTCCCTGATGAAGACGCTGCGCCAGCGCTTCGATAAAATTCTCGTAACGCTCGCGGCCTTTCGCCTGCGCCGCCGCCAGCGCCTCCGGCGGGATCGGATGCGAGGAAGTCAGCCACGAGCGGATGAAAAGCGTCAGCGCTTCGGACGTGATCGCCTGGTTTCTTTCCAATCTATCGTTTTGCCGGATCAATCGATCGAGCCGTCGTGAAATCGCCGCCTCGCGCCGATCATGATGATCGGGAGAAATGAGCGACATCACCGCCGTTTCGACGACAGCGGCTTTTGTGATCTTTTTGATCGCCGCAAGCTCGCTGATGGCGGCGATCGTCTTTGGCGACAGGCGCAGGCAGAGTCTCGCGGTCATGATCGTCCTAAAGATTGGAGGGATTATCGCGATCGAGATCGGCCTGTCGCGCGATTCCAATCATCCGATTGTCGATTGCGCGCGTTTTTCGGGCGGGAGCCCGATCGTCGGGGTCGAAGGCGGCGAATTCGTTTTGTTTATCGGGCAAGCGATGCGCCGCATCTAACCTGACGCCGTCGTCGAGCTCCTGACGAAGCTCGCGTCCGCCCTCGTATGATGAAGCAATCCCCTTCGCATCCGCTGTTCCGGTAGACCCAAGCGCCGGCGCCTGTTCGGCCCGGAGCGTCGACCAGGCGTCCTGCGTTCGCCCCGGGAAAGGTTGTTTGACTGGCGGATTCGATTTCAGAATGCGCGCCATGAAACGCGGATCCTGATAATAGCGCGCCTTCTTCGCCCGGATTGGCCGCGCGCCCGCCGCCATGACGATCTCGTCGTCTGGCGGCAACTGCATGATCTCTCCCGGCGTCAGCAGCGGACGCGCTGTTTCGGAGCGCGACACCATCAAGTGACCGAGCCAGGGCGAGAGACGATGACCCGCGTAGTTTTTCATGGCGCGGATTTCCGTCGCCATGCCGAGCGCGTCCGACACGCGTTTGGCCGTGCGCTCGTCGTTGGTCGCAAAGCTCACGCGCACGTGGCAATTGTCCAGAATCGAGTTATTGGCGCCGTAGGCTTTTTCGATCTGATTGAGGGACTGGGCGATCAGAAAGGCCTTGATGCCGTAGCCGGCCATGAAGGCCAGTGCGCTTTCGAAAAAATCGAGCCGGCCCAGCGCCGGAAATTCGTCGAGCATCAATAGCAGGCGATGCCTTTTGTTTTTCTCTTCCAGATCCTCCGTCAGTCGCCGTCCGATCTGGTTCAGCATGAGTCGGATCAGTGGCTTGGTGCGGCTGATGTCGGAGGGCGGTATGACGATGTAAAGGGTCGTCGGCCGATCGCTCGACGTCAAATCCGATATGCGCCAGTCGCAGCGCGCGGTGACCTCGGCGACGATCGGGTCGCGATAAAGCCCCAGAAAGGACATGGCCGTCGAGAGAACGCCGGAACATTCATTGTCCGACTTGTTCTTCAGTTCCCGCGCGGCGGAGGCGACAACCGGGTGCGGCCTGTTCGGCCCCAGATGCGGCGTCTGCATCATCCGGTCCAATGTCGTTTTGATGTCGCGGGTCGGGTCCGAGAGAAAATTGGCGACGCCCGCAAGGCTTTTGTTCTCTTCGGCGTACAGCACATGCAGAATGGCGCCGACGAGCAGGGAGTGGCTGGTCTTCTCCCAATGATTGCGCCGGTCGAGCGAACCTTCCGGATCGACCAAAACATCGGCGATATTCTGGACGTCGCGGATTTCGAAGGGACCCCGACGAATTTCGAAAAGTGGGTTGTAAGCGTTCGATCCGGGGTTCGTCGGATCGAACAGGAGGATATTCCCGAAACCCGATCGATAGCCCGACGTCAACGTCCAGTTCTCGCCCTTGATGTCGTGAACGATCGCCGAGCCTGGCCAGGCGAGTAGCGAGGGCACGACGAGACCGACGCCCTTGCCGGAGCGGGTCGGCGCAAAACATAAAATATGCTCGGGGCCGTCGTGACGCAGATAGTCGTGTCCAAACTTGCCCAGCACCACGCCGCACCCACCAATCAGCTCGGCCGATTTGATCTCCTTCGCCGTCGCCCAGCGCGCGGAACCATAGGTTTCGGCTTCCCGCTCTTCCCGCGCGCGCCACACGGAAATGGCGATGGCGGCGATGATCGAGAGAAAGCCGCCCGAAGCGGCGATGGCGCCCCCTTCGAGGAATATATCGGGCGCATAGGCGTCGAAAGCGTACCACCACCAAAAGAAGATCAGCGGGGAATAAACCGGAAAGCTCCCGGGAGCCTCAAACCACGGCGAACCCAGTGCCGATTGAAATCCCAGACGCCACGCTGTCCATTGTGTCGCGGCCCAGAGCGACAACAGCACAATGGCGAAAACAACAACAATTTGCCCCCAATGAATTTTCGTCGTGGGCAATGTCGCTTCTCCCTGGGCCGAAAGCTTCAGGAGATAAGGAGAAAAAAGCAGGGCTCAAGGTGGTTTGTAGCAAATCGTATTAATAGAAACTTTCTCGTAGAAAATCGCTTCGGCCGGGTTTTAATTTTGCCGCGAAGGTATCTACGAACTTTTGTCTGCGGCTTCGCGGGCGCCAGCGCCGCATAATGTACTATTTTTTTGGCTTTCATTCCGGGTAAGCCATACAGCAGGCTGGATGTAATCTTGCGGCTCTTTCCTGACCGGTTGAAGTTAGAACCTTGCCTCTATGCTTTGCCCTGACAAGAGCTTCTCCAGTTCTAGATGTTTCGACAAATCATTGATATCCTTCGAACTAAAGAAGGTTCATGGCGGATGACATCAATTATGAGTTCAATTAAACGGTCCTGATTAAGCTCAGAGAGCATCTTTTCTTGCATAATTCTGGCTAAAAAATAATCTGAGGGTAAGAAACCATCGAATTTTCGATGAGGAAATTATCATGTTTCATTTTCCATCAGGAATTTTTCCGGGTTTCTCACGACCAGTAACGCTGTCTCTCTTTTTTCTTTCCGCGAGCGTCTTGATGGCGGATTGTTCCACCGTAGCGTTTGCGCAGACAAAAGCGGATGGTTGTTCATCTGCGCAGAGCGGCATGCAGATTGGCGTAAGCGTCACGGTGATTTGCCTGACGCCTGGTCCCCTGAAGCTTAGTCAGGAGCAGCTCGAGGAGCTGAAAGAAGGATTAATTCGATCGGGTCAGGTTGCGCGCGCCGAGCAGGCTGGGGTTTCGCAGTCATGGATCTTCCGTTTGGCGGAGCAATTGCAGCCCGGCGAGAATTTCGACCTCGATCAGGCCAAGAAGACAATCGAGGTCGGCATCGCTGTCGCCGTCAAAATCAGGCGCGAGGGCAAGGAGATTACGGGCGACGCGCTTCTGGACGAGGTGCGGCGACGGATCGCGGAAAATACGAAGAAGGGTAATTTTAAAGACGCAACCGCAGCCGCCGAACAGGGCTTCGCCGAATGGGAGAAGGCCGAGGCGGCGGAACGCGCGAAAGAGGCGCAACGTCGGGCGGCGTCCACAAGGCAGGGCGTCGCCCTTCTGGAGGCTGCCTTTCAGACCGATCTGCTACGGTTCGACGCGGAGGCTGCTGCAGGACGCGTCGAGAAGATCGTCGCACTGGAGCATGACGGCGATCACAAGGCGCAATTCGAGGCCTTGAGGAAGAAGCAGGATCGCTTTTATGTCGAGGGTCGAGACAAGGGGATAAACTTTCAGCTTCAGGTTGCGATCGCCATTGCACGGCGGGAAGTCGCCATGGCGACAGGGGCGGACGAACGTGGCGCAGCCCTGAATGATTTAGGCGCTGCGCTTTCGACGCTCGGGGAGCGCGAGAGCGGAACGGCGCGGCTCGAAGAGGCGGTTAAGGCCTATCGCGCGGCGCTGGAAGAATACAAGCGCGAACGGGTTCCGCACCAATGGGCGATGGCCCAGAACAATCTTGATCGGGCGAACGCTCTGCTGGAGCAAAGGCGGAAACAAGAAACGAACAAGCCTTCTCGGAAATAGCAGGTAAGGAAAAATGACTGATCTCATTAACCCGCATTCGCCCGATGGCTCAATAGTTTGATGCGCTGGACATGCGATTCAGCTATATTTTGCAGGGACTTCTTCGCACATGGAGCGCTCCCTGATGACGCACCCGGCGGGTGAAACGAACGATGGGTCTCTCCGGGTCGATTTCGACCGCCGCCTGCTGCTTCAGTTTCGTGGATCGGTGGTGACTTCGGACGCCGGGCTGCTTGCTTATCGGGAACTCCATGACGCCCTCGGCCTTTCCGCAATGGCGGACGATGTTCTCGCCGACGCGCGAACGGGAAAGAATGGTCGGCACGCTCTGGTGGGAATGTTGCGGCAGTCCGTGTTCGGACGGCTGGCCGGTTATGAGGACGTGAATGACGCCGAGCGGCTGCGGCATGATCCGGCGATGAGATGGATTGTCGGAGGGAAAGCAAGCCATGGGAGCGCGGCCTCGGCAAGCCAGATGGGACGTTTCGAGACGCGCTGGCTCACCGCCGACAAAAATCTGTTGGCGCTCGCCGATCTTTCCGGCCGCTGGATCGACCGCGTGCATGCGCGCCGGCCGCCGAAGGGCGTCATCCTCGACATGGATTCCAGCGTCAGTCCCACCCATGGCGAACAGGAGAACAGCGTCTGGAACGGTCACTACGACTGCACCTGTTATCATCCGCTGTTCGTGTTCAATCAGTTCGGCGATCTGGAGCGCTGCGCGCTTCGTCCCGGCAACGTCCACAGCGCCGATGGCTGGAAGGGTGTGCTTGATCCCGTCGTGGCGCGCTATCGCGGCAAGGTAGCGCGCATTTATTTTCGGGCCGATGCCGGCTTCGCCAATCCTGATATCTACGAATATCTTGAAGCCGAAGGGATCAAATACGCGATTCGGCTTCCGGCGAACCGCGTCTTGCAGGACAGGATCGGCTACCTGCTCAAGCGTCCGGTCGGGCGGCCACCGAACCATGTTCGCCGGTATTACGCCAAGTTCCACTACCGGGCCGCAAGCTGGTCGAAGCCGCGCAGGGTCGTCGCCAAGGTCGAGTGGCATCCGGGCGAACTCTATCCGCGTGTCGGCTTTATCGTCACCAACATGGCGCGGCGCGGCGGGAACGCCATCGCCTTTTACAACAAGCGCGGCACGTGCGAGCAATGGATCAAGGAGGGCAAGGGCGCGATCAAATGGACGCGGCTTTCCTGCCGTTCCTTTGCCGCGAACGCTGTGCGCCTTCAGCTTCACGCCCTCGCCTACAATCTCGGCAACTTCATGCGCACGTTGGCGACACCCGAGCCAATGAAGGATTGGACGCTGACGACGCTCAAGGAGAAGCTGATCAAGATCGGCACGAAGGTCGTTGCTCATGCCCGCTACGTCGCCTTCCAGATGGCGGAGGTCGCGGTTTCCAGAACCCTGTTCGCCGGCGGCCTGCAAATGATCGGAGAGCTTCGACCGCCGCCAGTCCCGTCAACGGTATGAAGCGTCCGGGTGTCGCGGGTCCGATTGAAAACGACGGGAGAAGTGCGTCTCAATGACGGGAAACGCGACATTTTTGCCGCCCGGCCCCTCATGTACCGCCCGGCAGCCTCGCTTCGGAGCCTAACCGCAACGTTGGTCTTGCAGAACACCTTAAACGAGAGCATCATGAAATCTATACCAGTGAGAGCTGGCTCCGGTTATTTGGACAGCTCCCCGCGGATTTTAAGTGGAACTCTGCCGGGGTTTGCTGAACGCGGGGCGGTTCGATTTTATCGCGGCGTCGGGAGGGCTTAAGCCCGACCAGAGCGGCGATAAAATCGAAGGCGACGGTCATGCTGCCACCGCCGTTTCGTGTTTTCCGAAGTAAGCCTCATCGGGCGTGCGCCCGTCAAGGCTCGAATGCGGGCGCCGTTCATTGTAGAAAGCCAGATATCGTCCAAGCGAGACGCGAGCTTCGGAGACGCTTTCGTAGGCGCGCAGATAGACCTCTTCGTATTTCACGCTGCGCCACAGCCGTTCGACGAATACATTGTCTCGCCAGGCGCCTTTGCCGTCCATGCTGATCGAAACTTTCGCATCGAGCAGCACGCCGGTGAAGTCGATACTGGTGAATTGACTGCCCTGGTCCGAGTTGAATATCTCTGGCTGGCCGTATTTCTCCAGCGCCTCTTTCAAGGCTTCGACGCAGAAAGCTGCTTCCATGGTAATCGATACGCGATGCGATAGAACGCGCCGCGTAAAGACATCGACGACCGCCACGAGATAGACGAAACCGCGTCGCATCGGGATGTAGCTGATGTCCGTCGCCCAGACCTGGTTCGGCCGGTTGATCTTCATGCCACGCAGCAGATAGGGATAAATTTTGTGTCCGGGCGCCGGCTTGCTCGTGTTGGGCCGGCGATAGATCGGCTCGATCCCCATCCGCTTCATCAACGTCGACACATGTCGCCGGCCTACGACGACGCCGTCGCGCCGCAGAAGATCCCGCAGCATCCGCGCGCCCGCGAAGGGGTGATCCAGATGCAGTTCGTCGAGCCTGCGCATCAGCTTCATATCCTCGGCCGAGACCGGCCGAGGCGCGTAGTAGACCGAGCTACGGGCGATGCCCAGCGCCTTCGCCTGTCGAGTGATCGGGAGATCGTGATCGCGGTCGATCATCTTTTTGCGCCCAGCAATCCCGCCTTGGTGAGCGCGCCGGATAAAAAATCGTTTTCCAGCGTCAGTTCGCCGATCTTCGCATGAAGGCCCTTCAGATCGACGGCGGCTGCTTTCGACT
>CAIQCB010000045.1 GCA_903870245.1 uncultured Methylocystaceae bacterium | reverse complement strand
CGACGGGTGACGTCGGCGTTGTATTCGTAATCCGCCGGCGTCTTGCCGTCGGCCTTCAGCGAGCCGTCCATCATGACGGAGGAGAAGCCGAAGCGAATGGCGCTGGCGCAGGTCGCTTCGCTGTTGCCGTGATCCTGATGCATCACGATCGGAATATCGGGATACATGGCGATCAGCGCCTCGATCATCTTGGCGAGCATGATGTCGTTGGCGTAGGAGCGCGCGCCGCGCGAGGCCTGAATGATCACCGGCGCATCGACGGCCGCCGCCGCCTCCAGCACGGCGAGGCCTTGCTCCATATTGTTGATGTTGAACGCCGGCACGCCGTAATCGTGTTCGGCGGCGTGATCGAGCAATTGACGAAGCGTGATAAGGGCCATAAGGCGGCCTCCCTGCTGTGGATGACGGCGTTTCCGCCGGGAAAAGTCGGGCTTATCTACACTGGATGGGCCGGGGGGGCCAGCGGGGGGGGGGGGAGGAACGGGTTACGATGTCGGTGTTTCCATTTTTACCAAATCTTATGCCACTAATTTTACGTAATGCACACGAACAACATCCAAAGTGCCAAAGCGCGAGTTGTGTAACTCGAGGAGAAACGCTCATTCCGGAGTATTTATAAAAGACGGACGCTGAGCAAATCCTGCGCATGTTGGATGGTGAATGATTGTGGTTTCTGGTCGAAACCCACATCGTGTTGCATCGGCATTCAGCCATGATTGAACCGGACTATCGCATTGATGAAATGATTTGCCTATAAATCGCTATACCTCACACATTACTATACGTCGCAGACCATCTCGAAGCTTTCCAAAACTTGGCGACAGATTGCGGTCAGGCTCCATTAGCTTTCCAATTTTTTCTGCCCACTCGTGCTTAAGTTGGCCGCTGGCCGGCCACCCGCTTTTCTCGATAGCCTGTGAGCCGCCTGGATGAGTCGCGTCTGCGAGCCGCTCCCATGTGCCACATACTGAGTCTTGAACGTATTGATCTAACACCTTGTCTTTCGCGCGAGGATACGCTTCCTTCAAAGCCTTTCGATCTCCAAAATACCAAGATTCAGTTTCTTCTACTGCCAAGCGTAACAAAGTTTTGGATTCCATCTCACAAGCTTCAACCATCTTCTTAAGCTCGCACAGAAAGTGCGTGCAGTCTCGATTATCTGAGTCGAGAACCACAACAATCATGTCGACTCCCTGTGTTTTCCCGAATCCGCGCAGCAATTTTGGTAGCTGATCAAGTAACACTCGCTTGCTTGCATCGGTCCTAGGAATCAAATTCCTGGGAATTCTCCCTACACCCTTATAGGAATGCAATCGCCAACTGTGACGCACGCCATTTTCCCCAAGGATTTTAGGGATAATATAGTCAAGAAGCTTTACAGTGGAGCTGTCCTCCACACAAAATTCGATGTGCATGAAACTACCTCGCGTCGAGATAGTCGGAATACCAAAGGCCTCCGAGCGGCAAGCCTTCTGCGACTAGGTTTTTCACTGCTTCTAGTTCTGAAACGCGTTTAATCGTTGAAAAACCGTCTTGGCTTTTTTCTAATATCCAGACTTCTTCCGGCGTCAACGCGTCGACAAAATACGGCTGATGGGTTGTAACAAAAATTTGCGAAGCTCCCCTTTTTCCAGTTGCATGGGCGCGAAACTCATTCGCCAAGGTTTCTAACAATTTGTGATAGAGCCCATTTTCCGGCTCCTCAATGCAAATGAATGGTGGCGGATCTGGGTCCTCAAGTAGGAGCAAATACGCGAAAACTTTGAGAGTACCGTCGGACACTTGCTGAGCAAAAAACGGATCATCAAAGGCTCCGTCATTGAAGCGAAGCAACACACGTTTATCATCGGTTACCAAGGTATCAATTTTTTTTACACCAGGAATCTTGGACGCAATGCTATCCAGAATTTTTTCGAACTTCGACTTTTGTTCTCGTTCCATGAACTGCACAACATTGCCTATGTTGTCGCCATGTATGTTTAGATGACGTTGCGGGCCAGCACTGGGCAATGACCGGGCGGCGTCTGGATAAAAATAGGATAGGTACCAACCCTTTAAAAAGTCTCGGAATAGCTTTATGCGCGGATGCTCCTTCAGCGTGCCGAGTGTCGCGACTCCTAATTGACGCAGGTCAGTTATTTCAACGGATGCCTGCGCGTTGCTTTCTTCACCTTCAGCTTCAAGCGCATCTTCACCTGACCAAACTGAGCCTTTTCCATGATGCAACCTGAGAAAGGGGTGGGGTCTCCCGCTCTTTTGACCCTTTCTTCGCTGTTTCAAATACTCTGTTTCCACAAAAGGGCGACCGTGGGAGTCTGACGAAATCGAGAGTTCATAAGTGATTGGGCGTTCTTGCGGCGCTTCCCGGTAATATATTTCGAAGCGGATCGGTTCATTCACGCCTTTTGATCGCAGACGCTCGAAACCACCGCGACCCTTCGAATCACAGGCTGTCTCTACGTCGGTCGCCAAGCAGTCTGCGACGAAACCGAAAGCGTCGAATAATGTGCTCTTACCAACACCATTCTTTCCAATAACCACCGTCAGCGGAGTTAATGGCGCAACGCTCTGTTCCCCAGAGAGTTTTCCGAGCGTCACATGGCGCAAGGCGCGATAGTTTTGAACTCGGAACCCCTCGATCAGGGCCATGCGCTTTCCCTCCGGTTATGGCAGTAATTACCGTAGACAATTCGGAAGTCTAAATATGGCTTGCTTTTAATCAACTTGTATAAATTTCTGAATTAGCGTGGCGCTGTAAGGCTGGCAACGTCAGTGCAATCATATGAAAGGCCTATTTACGGTCCTAGAATTGCCGGAAATAACCGTTTGATATTACAGTGAGAAATCAGGCGCCGCAATGATCCACAAACAGCCTGGAAACATGGCTTTTTGGCTTAGACCGAATTTTCCCAGTGAACACATTATTAAGCGTAACATTAGGCGTGTATTAACCTACCAATACGACATCTTGCAGCGCGGGGCATATCAGGATTAAAAGCCTAGTCGTCGGCGCATGTGTTCCACCGAAATGCCGCATCTCTGCAGAGACGACCTTCGGCCCAACGTGGACGCCGCGCGAAACGCTCATTAGGCTGTTGCCTTCCTCGCTAGCCTCTCTGTAGCAGCGACGACAGCCTCCGGCGTGATCCCGAAATGTTTGTAAAGCTCCGGCCCCGGCCCGCTGGCGCCGAAGCCGCACATGTCGATTAAGGCGTCGTTCCCGCCGCCCCTGGGAGCGTCAACGCCTTATCCTCGACGTCGCCTCGGCGCTCACGGCTCAGCGCTTTATTCAAAACCCTGCGGAATCTCGTCTTCCGCCCGAGGCGCTTCGCCTCCCTTCCGGTTCATGATGCGGTCGAACGCCGCCCAATCGGTTCGGCCTTTCCTTTCCGCGAAATATTGTGCGGTGCGCAGCGCCGAGACCTTTTCGGCGACGGCGGTGGCCACAAACTGATTGAGGCTCGTTCCGTCCTCGGCGGCCGGCTCGTTCACAGCAACCCCTTCACCGCCGCGACGACCGCCTCCGGCGTGATCCCGAAATGTTTATAAAGCTCCGGTCCCGGTCCGCTGGCGCCGAAGCCGCTCATGCCGATGAAGGCGCCGCGCTCGCCGATCCAGCGATCCCAGCCGAGTCGCACCGCCGCCTCGACGCCGACGCGCGGCGCGGCGCCCAACACCCCGGCGCGATATTCCGGCGTCTGCGCCTCGAACAGCTCCCAGCAGGGCATGGAGACGACGGCGGCCTTGACCCCCTGCCCCGCGAGCTGATCCGCGGCGGTCAGCGCCAGCTCCACCTCCGAGCCGGTGGCGAGCAGCGTCACGTCGCGGCCACCGGCCGGCTCGCGCAGCACATAGGCGCCGCGCGCCGAAAGATTTTCGGCGACCGGGCGCTCCAGCGTCGCGAGGTTTTGTCGAGACAGGCTAAGCGCCGACGGCGTGTTGGACGCAGCCAGCGCAATCTCCCAGCATTCGGCGGTTTCAATCGCGTCGGCGGGCCGGAACACATAGAGGTTAGGCAGCGCACGCAAGGACGCAAGATGCTCGACCGGCTGATGCGTCGGTCCATCCTCGCCCAGACCGATGGAGTCATGGGTGAGCACATAGATCACCCGTAATCCCATCAGCGCCGACAGGCGAATGGCGCCGCGGGCATAATCGGAGAACACCAGAAAGGTGCCGCCATAGGGGACGAAACCGCCATGCAGCGCGAGGCCGTTCATCGCCGCCGCCATGCCGAATTCGCGCACGCCGTAATGAATATAGCGGCCCGAGAAATCGTCGGGACGCACCGAGCCCATGCCTTTGGTGATTGTGAAATTGGAATGGGTGAGATCAGCCGAGCCGCCAATGGTCGCCTGCGTCGCGGCGTTGATGACGCCAAGAGTCATCTCGGAAGATTTGCGGGTGGCGAATTTCGGCTTCTCGGCCGCCATCTGGGCGCGGAAAGCGGCGAGCGGCCCGGCGATCTCGGCGGCGACGTCGCCGTTCTGGAAGGCGCTGAAGGCCCCGCCACGCGGCGAACTGGCGCGACGCGATTCCCAGGCCGTTGCGACGGCGGCGCCGCGCGAACCGGCGGCGCGCCAGGCCTTCAGCACGGCGTCGGGCAACTCAAATGGGGCATGTCGCCAGCCGAGGGTCTCGCGGGCGGCGGCGATTTCTTCCGCGCCGAGCGGCGCGCCATGCGCAGACTCTTTGCCCTGCTTGCCGGGCGCGCCGTAGCCAATCACGGTCTTGCAGGCGATCATCGTCGGGCGATCCGATTGTTGCGCCGCAAGCAGCGCCGCATGGACCGACTCCTGATCGTGTCCGTCGACGCGGGCGACGCTCCAGCCCGCCGCCGCAAAGCGCGCAAGCTGGTCGGTTGAGGTCGCAAGCGATGTCGGTCCGTCGATCGAGATGGCGTTGTCGTCCCACAGCACGATCAGTTTCGAGAGCTTGAGATGGCCGGCGAGATCGATCGCCTCATGGCTCAGCCCTTCCATCAAACAGCCGTCGCCGGCGATGACATAGGTGCGATGATCGACAAGGTCGTCCCCGAAGCGCGCGGCGGCGAGGCGCTCGGCGATGGCCATGCCGACGGCGGTCGCCAGCCCCTGACCCAGCGGTCCGGTCGTGGTCTCGATGCCCGGCGCATGGCCATACTCTGGATGTCCGGCGGTCGGCGCGTGCAACTGGCGGAAATTCTCAAGATCGGCCCGCGTCATATCGGGATAGCCGAGCAGATAATGCAGCGCGTAGAGCAGCATCGAGCCATGGCCAGCGGACAACACGAAACGATCGCGGTCCGGCCAATCCGGTTGCGCCGCGTCGAATTTCATCACCCTCTGAAACAGGACCGTCGCTACGTCGGCCATGCCCATTGGCATGCCGGGATGGCCTGATTTGGCCTTTTCGACCGCATCCATGGCCAGCGCGCGAATGGCGTTGGCGCAATCGCGCGGGCTCACGGTCGTATTTGCGGTTTCGGGCATATTTTCTTCTTTCAGATGACGGATTTTTTGCGTCTGACGAGTTCGAGAATTCGAGGCGTCAAGATGAGTTGCATGGCGAGATCGAGTTTGTTGCCGGGAATCACGATGGAGTTGGCGCGCGACATCCAGCTTCCGGCGATCATATTCACCAGATAGGGGAAATCGACCCCGCGCGGTTCACGGAAACGGATAACGACAATCGACTCGTCGGGCGTGGGAATGGAGCGTGCGACAAAGGGATTGGAGGTGTCGACCGTCGGCGCGCGCTGGAAGTTGATGTCGGTCTCGGAAAATTGCGGACAGATGTAATGGACGTAATCGTACATCCGACGCAGGATCGTCTCGGTGACGGCCTCGGTGGTATAGCCGCGCGAATTACGGTCGCGATGCAGTTTCTGGGTCCACTCCAGATTGATCACCGGCACGACGCCGATTTTGAGATCGGCGTAGCGGGCGACGTTGACGTCGTCTGTGACGACGGCGCCGTGCAAACCCTCGTAGAAAAGCACGTCGGTGTTGGGCGGCAACTCCTCCCAGTGGGTAAAGGTTCCCGGCGAGACGCCGAGCCGCGCCGCCTCGTTCTCGTCATGGGCGTAGTGGCGATAACGGCCCGAACCGGTATCGCCATATTCTCGAAACAGTGTCTCCAGCTCCGGCAGCAGATTGGCGCCCGGTCCGAAATGGCTGAAATGCACATTGCCGGTCGCCTGCGCCTCGGCCATTTTCAGCTTCATGGCCTCGCGGTCGTAGCGGTGGAAACTGTCGCCCTCAACATAGGCGACCTCGATGCGCTCGCGCCGGAAAATCTGCTCGAAGGTCGCCTTGACCGAGCTGGTGCCCGCCCCCGACGAGCCGGTGATGGAAATGATGGGGTGCTTGACCGACATGGGCGCGTTACCCGAATGATTTCCTTGTCAAAAAGGCCTGGGTCGAAAGGGTTGGACGAACCGGTTTTTTGCGTCGCCGCACGATCCGCCCACAGGCGCCCCGCGATGGGCTTGTCGCACGGCGGACACTTAAAGAAAAGGCTTTAAGAAAAGGCTTTCCTGATCGGTCCCTGGCGTCCGGTTCGCCGTCGCTCCGGGAACTGCGGCCCGAGGGGGGCCGGGGGGTCGCGGTAAGCCGGAAAACAAGACGAAGGGTATGGCGACAGGCGCGGGGCGCGTCTTGACGAGGCGCGGGCGGGCGACCTATACCGCTGATCTCTCGCGGCCTCCTTGGCCGCCGGGGCGGAGTAGCTCAGTCGGCTAGAGCAGAGGAATCATAATCCTTGTGTCGGGGGTTCGAATCCCTCCTCCGCTACCATTTTACCCCACACTCCGCGGATTTTGTTGGGGTAGGCCTTTTCTCCGAGCAAGGCGGTCAATCGACCTGCAATCTCGACCTGAACGCCTCCCTCACGCGAATTATCCCGAAATACAGTGACGGTCTCTACCAAATCCCGAATGGCCTCCGAGCATTCAGAGTCGCCGTTTCGCACCCCACTAGCTAGCGCCACTTGCAAACGTGTCAGTTGACCTTCGTAGCGTGCTAGCATCGCGGGATGTAAGGCAACGCTCTCGGAGGGAGGGGTCGCCTCACTGAGTTCCCGTGCAACTTTTTTTCGTTCCTCGCCCAGAACGGTTGATTTGGGTCCAAGAATGGCTGGATCTCCAAGGCCTTTAGCTATTGCGTCGACGACACGGTCGATTTCGCGGTTAAGCTCCCCTAATCGGCGCTCAAGACGTGCTCTCTTACGGTCACAGTCAGCGGCCAGGCGTTTGCGCTCGGCATGATAAGTCCGAACATATTCGGCTATTACTTTCGGATGACGAAGTTCATCTGCAAGGCCGGTAAGAACGGCTGACTCAACGGTGTCGAGATAAAAAGTCTTTGGCTCTGGGCATGACGCGCTCTCAATGGCTGCAGAACACCGGATACGAATTCGACCTGAGGAATCCTTACCATTGCTGCCCATCCCGGCGCCGCAACTGCCGCATTTCAATAGTCCCGATAAGAGATAACGAGGGCGACGCTGATGACTTGGGTGCGCTAGGCTGCGTGCCTTTTTCCGTTTTTGCGCGGCTTCAAACACTTCTCGGCTAACAATGGCTAATTCTGGAACATCTGTTGTTTGCCACACATTTTCGGCATTCGGCCGAGAAATTCGCCTGCCAGTGTCGGGATCTTTCACCATGCGGACTTTGTTCCAAACAAGTCGACCGACGTAGATCTCATTATTCAGTATTCCGTTGCCACGCTGGATGTTCCCGTTGATTGTAGAAGCATTCCATGCTCTGCCACGGGGGGGATCAATCCGCTCTGCATTGAGATTGTGAGCAATTTCTCTGGGAGTATGACCATCGACGTATTCACGAAAAATTCGACGTACGATCTCCGCTTCTTCCTGAGCTATAGCCCGCTTTCCTGGATCTCCGGGTACGGACTCATATCCGTAGGTCAAACCACCTGCGCTCAGGCCTTTGGAGACACGTCCCGCCTGCCCCCTTCGGACTTTATGCGCGTTATCCTCACGATAGAGCTGTCCTACCAATCCACGAAGTCCTACCAAGACGGTATTCACTACGCCTTCGTGAACAGCACGTATTTCGATTCCTAGGAATGACAGTCGCTTGTGAATCCCAGCGAGATCCTCCATGTCACGAGAAAGTCGATCTAACGCCTCAACGATAACAACTTCGAATGCGCGTTCGCGCGCCTTATCCATGAGGGCGAGTAACCCATCGCGGCCAAGAATTGATCCCCCTGAACGCGCCCTATCATCAAATTCAGCGACCACTTCGAGAGACTCTCTTTCAGCATATTTGCGACAAAGAGTGACCTGATCTTCGATCGACCGTTCATCTTGGAGATCGGTTGAAAAGCGTGCGTAGATCGCGGCTTGTTTCATTTTCTCCAGCCTTTTCAGCGCATTCGCGTTCGTGATCCTCACGTGCGGCTTGACGTGCAAGAGCACGTGCTAGACGGAGAATCGCGCTGTCAGGCTCGACTTGCAAGCGCTGTTTTTCAGCGTCCCTAGACCGAGGGCTCGCAAGGTCATCATGTAAAAAAAGTAGCTCTGAATATTCATTGCTTTCCGCACAAAATCGCCCGCTCTCGCGGTCGCAGGAGAATGAGGCGCTAGTAATGCGCTGAGGCCATGAATGACTACCGCGATCGTCCATCTGTAAATTATGATGCCGAAGTTATGTTGCTAGAAGAGGGATAAATCTCTCGTAGTAAAAAGGGATATGTTGTCGCTCAAATAGGACTGTTGAGAAGAGGTGACAGCTTGGCCGAAGGTTCGATAAAAAAATCTTAGCGAACACTGCGGCACGGAATTTAGAGCAGAGAGTTAACTTATTCGCCTAAAATCCCTCCCTATTGCTGACTTGTCTTCATTCGCGATCTGCGCGACATCGCCGATGGCGGCCGATTGCTCGATTAGGATTTATCGATGGCGCGCGACGAAGACGAAAAAGGGCAATTGTCGTTCCGGTTTTCGGCCTGTGGAAAAGTCGAGCGCCCTATCGTGCTAACAGATCATAGCACGATCGTGCTATCAGGCATAAGACGATCGTGCTATCGGGTCGCAAAACCTCCACTATACCATTGTCGGAAAACAAATCCCGGCTCCCTTAAATTATATTCTAAAATAGATTCTAAAATTATACGCGCGAGCCTTGTGGATAACGCCTCTCCTGAGGCGTCACAGAGGCGGCATGACGCAAGGGCATTCGGTGACGGGACGGGGGCAGGTTCGACGCCTGCGCGATCAGAGCCGTCGACGCCATCGAGTCGATTGGTTTCCACCCCCCAGACGTTTCACCGGCCTACTGGCGTCATGTGCAAGCCCTCGGCAAGGGCCACGACAAGGATGGAAACGGCGCGCGGATCGGCTCTGCGCGCAACCGGAAACGCAGGAGGGGTGCGCCTATGTCTCCTTCGTCATCGACGATCCGTCGCTTCCGGCGCCGATCTACGCCGTTCTCTTTCCGGCCGACGCCTCGAACAGAACGCATCGCCTCTACTGGACGCGCGCCAGCCGCCGGGAGGAGAAGGCGTGAGGCCATGGACGATCATCTCATCGCGTCGGGCCGGTCGCTGGATCCTCTGCGTCGCATCGCGCAGCGGCATCGAGGGCGCGGCCTTTCCCGTCGCTCTTTTCGGCCTGATCCTCTGCGCGTCCATGATCGCTTGCGAGGACGCAAAAGCCGATGTCGGGATGAGCCAACCCGCGAGGAAAAAATGACGCCGCTCCGCGTCGATGACGCGATCCGGACCCATATCGCGGAAGCCTCGCGCCGCTTCCGCATCCCCGCCGCCTGGATATGGGCCGTCATGCAGCCCGAGAGCGCGGGCGATGTCCGCGCGCGCTCCAAAAAAGGCGCCATGCGGCTCATGCAGATCATGCCGGCGACATGGATCCTGCTGCGCAATCGGCAGGGTTTGGGCGACGACCCTTACGATCCGCGCGACAATATTCTGGCCGGCGCCGCCTATCTTCGCGACTTGCATGATCGCTACGGGACGCGCGGGTTTCTTGCCGCCTATAACGCCGGTCCCGGTCGCTACGAAGATCATCTCGCGGGCCGGCGATCTCTGCCGGCCGAGATAGTGGATTACGTCTCGACGGTCGGCCGACGGATCGATTCAGGCGTGGCGCTCGACGCGGAATCGCCCGACGATGAGCTCATCGCCGCGCACAGATCGGCGCTGTTTTTGCGATTGATAATTGCGCCGTCCCCCGTCCAATCGACGGACGAAAAGCGACTCGCCACGCGATCATCCGCCGTCAAGTTGACAGACAACAGGCGATCAACCGCACGATCCCTGACTGATCAATTTGCGGATGAAAGCCGTCTCACCGCGCTCTCTCTAACCGTCCAGGAGACAGACGAGGATCGATCCACCGTGCGATCTCTGGCCGTCCAATCATCGGACGAAAAGCGATCCATCACACGATCACTTTCCCCACCAGTCTATAGACGAGCAGCGATCCTTCGGAGGCCCCTCCGCCGATCAAGCGACGCGCTTGGACAGCGCCCCGGCGCGCGCGTCCAGTGATCGCGTCGCCGTCGATCTCTCGGGCATCGCGCCGTCGTCCACTGGACTTTTTGCCAGGGTCACAAGTCGATGAGCACGCGCCAAATGTCGATCGCTTTGACCGCTAGTCGGATGGCAGACGATGAACACATGCATCCGAAAACCACGACAGAAAATGAAGGGTTTTAGGACGGCAAGATAAAAGGGTCGGCGCCCGCGTCACACAAGTCTCTGTCGAGACGCGTGCTTGCCGGCGCCTGTCGGTCGTGCGGCTGGCGCCTGATTTTTACCATCTCCCCTGTTGCGCAACGATAATCCTGACGCCCGGCAATCCTTTTCTACGCGAGAACACGATTGATGCGCGACGACGATCATCAAATCACCCAGCGTCCGGGAAAGACCCACTGCCGGCGCGCGCCGCCAAAATCTTTCTTCACCCAGGTCTTGCGCGCGGTCAGCAAATAAGCCGGCGGCAGGATCTCTGCCTCCCGCCCTATAACGGTCCCACGGCCGCCGATCGGGCCAAGGGCGAGGCTGCCGATGCTGCCTTTGCCCATTGGCTGGATGCCTCGATCCTTCCCAACTCTATGTCGAACAGTCCCCCATGACCGTCCCCGCGCCCTTGCACGGCGAGATCAAGCGCTTCGATCACCTTGTCGGAATCCCCGTCATTGGCCTGGTGGCCTTCGACGTGAAGGCCAAGACCGTCTGCCCCGAGGGCCTGATTTTCGACGTGGACGAGGTGCGGAAGCTCCTGGCCTTCGCCCGCCTCTTTCATCTCACGGTGTATTTTGCCAGTCTGGACTCCGAGGGCGGGCCGCAGGGCTAGTGGGTGCGCTTGGACCAGCTGGACTTCATTCCCGCCGTCCGGCGCAATGGCAAGCTCACCCTTGCCCTACCCTGCGCCGCCGCCCTGCCCGTCTCCCGGGAAGACCCGTTCATTCGGCCTTCGCTCGCGCCGTGGAGCTTGGTTAGCCGAAGGCAAACGCCCGGGCCGTTGCGACCGTCCCGAGGCGGGACTTTTGGAACCGGGCGTGCACAAACCCCGTCCGAATCGGAAGCGGCGAATCTCCGCCGCACATTCCCTGCGAAAGGGTTGGGCCACGTCGTCACGGACGCCTCAAGGCAACCCCTTCGGGGCGCTTCGCGGCCTTGACCCGCCCGCAACGGCGCGACGATCGACTTACCGTGCCAATGCCGAGGTCTCAGCATTGGCCGGTTTTTAACGAGCGGCCCCCCACCCCGTCCGAATTTGTTGACAGAACCTTGTCGGTTCACCCATATTCTCATTGAACCAGTGAAAGCAAAGCCCGTGACAGCCTTTACCGTGCGTTTGCCGGATGAAACGGCCGACAAACTGGACAAGCTAGCCGAAAAGCTTGACCGCTCCCGCGCCTATGTGGCCGCCCAGGCCATCGAGGACTTCGTGGAGCGGGAAGCCCGGCAGCTTGCCGAAATTGAAGCCGGGTTGGCCGAGGCCGATCGCGGAGACTTTGCGACCGACGCCGATTTGGCGAAGGTTGTCGGGAAATATGTGAATCCCGCCCGCCAATCATGAGCCGCCGGACAATCCGCTGGACGAAGCGGGCCTTGCGACGGCTCGACCAGGTTGGTGCGCACATTTCAAAGGATAGCCCCGCCGCAGCGGCGAAGGTGGTGGCGCGGCTCGTTTCCGCCGTTGACGCCCTCGGAGACCACCCCGCTATGGGGCGCACAGGACGGATAGCAGGCACCCGCGAGCTTGCGCTTGCCGATATTCCCTACATCATCCCCTACCGCGTCACCCGAAACGACATTGAGATTTTGACCGTTATGCACGCGGCCCAGCAGTGGCCAGAGGAGCTTTAGCCAATACCAACGAGAAATTGTGCATACGTCCCCGCTACCCTTCCAAGCTTTGGCATAAGCTGGTATTTTAAAAAAAACCATGAACATGGGGTGTTTTGATGCTTCCCAATGCACGTTTTAAAGAACTCTTAGTTGATATTGAGCCGAGTACAACAACGAAGTCGATGTTGATCGGCATGGAATAAGGACCCCGCTTTTGGGGTGATCGGCGTCCAATCGGGGCTCTGACGCAAATTTGATGCAGCATTATGTTATTCGGGTCCAAGAAGTCGCGCTTCAAGAAGGTCGAGTTTGGCGCGACCATACATCTGGCGCTTGAGCAACTTCAGCCTGGTGATCTGACCCTCGGTCTGTCCGTTTGACCATATGTTTGTAATTGCCGCCGCCACTGCTGCGCGGTCTTTGCTGACGCCATTCGCCGGGGAAGCCAGGAGACCGGTTCTCGCTCGGGTGATCCAGGCGTCGAGGCCGTCCCCGGCTTTCTTCCGGATCATGGTCTGGAATTTGGCGACCGCCGCGCGTGCTTCGACAAGCGCCGGGATGTTGTCCTCGATTGCAGCGATTGTCAGAGTCTCCGCCTTTGATAGCGCGTCGCGGCCCGTCGTCATCAGGCGTGCGATTGTTCTGGCCGAGGGCGTGCGGCGCAGGCCGGCCTCATCCATCTTTTCGGCGCGACGGCGCCGGCAGGCCCATTCGGAAACGACACGCAACGACCCGCGAAAGCCGAAGGCCCGAAGACGCCGCCACAGGTCAGCGCCATTGCGATTGCCGGCGGTCCATTGCGTTTCGAGCCACGGAAGATGAGGCTCCAGCGAACTCTCGCGCGTGCGAAAGATATCGGAGCGCTGACCTCGCAGAACCTTGCGAACCAGGCCCCGACTATGCCCTGTCTCACGTGAGATCTGTTTAATGGTCGCACCGCGCTCGGCGCTGGGGGCTATGGCGATATTGATCTCTTCACGGCGGAGATAGCCTTCGTGTTGAAGCCGTTCCGCTGCGGTGAGCAGAGCTGGATCGACGACCGCCGCCCCGATCACCGCGCGGATCTGGCGCATCGATTTGCGCACGGCGCCCAGGAAGGCGGCGCTGGCATTTTCCATCAGATGCCAGCGATCCGCGACCTGGAGAGCATGGGGTAGGGCCCTGCTCGCGGCGAGCGCAAAACCGCCATCGCGATCTCGGGCGATAATGGCGATTTGCGGCTGTCCTGAAAGTCAAGCCTGAGCGGGTCGCCGGCTCCCGGTCGGGCAGGAGCTTGATCGGACGACGGCGCTCGAGGTCACAAATGATCGCCCCATAACGTTGGTTGCGTTTCCATGCCCAATCATCGATTCCGATGACGTTTGGCGGCGGCGGAGACGGCCGCCCTCCACGCCGAACCACCCGCAACAGCGTGTCGTTGCTGACGGGCATCATGAGACGCCGGGCCAGGCTCGCCGCGGGTCGGCCGCCAAGCGCGAGCGCCAGATGACGAACGACGCCATCGAGCCGGGCAGTTCGACGGGCGTGTGCCGCGAGAACGTCATCACTGAAGCGTTCAGCAAAGATGTTCCGACGGCACGACCCGTTCGTGTACCGGAAGCGCCGCGCCGTCAGAGACATGCGGACCTCGCGTCCGGCAAACGGCAAATCCGCGACACGTCGCTGATAATGGCTATGAACACGCGCCGAAATCGCACCGCAATCCGGGCATTGCACGGCCGAAGCAACTGACCGCGCCTTAATGATCGTTTTCATACCCTCGATCGAAACACTTTCGACCCGAACCCCGGGCGGAGCAAAAGCAGATGGCCGCAGAGATATCGTCATTGAACTGATTCCCGAGTGAAACCAGCGCAAGTCGGCGCCTCGACTGCATCAAAAGTGAGTCAGAGCCCCGATTGGACGCCGATCAGGGGTCCCACTTCAGTGCCGATTGACAATCCGCTCCGGGATCGTGTCACAGCCAAGCGTCACCCCGTAGAAAAAACGTAATGCGCAGACGATCTGGTTGAGCGACGCCTAGGATATGCGCTTCGAGATCAAATTCACCTGATTTCCCTTCTCACTAGCGTTCATGTGAGGTATGTCGGTCGCATTGTTCTTGTCATTGGAGAACAACCAAACTGTTGATGTCTCCATCGACGGTCTGTTTCGTTTCTGTGGCGATGGAGTCTTGCGACTGTGGGCGAGTCCTTGCGCATTTTCGAGGTTGATAGTCTCATTTGTCGGCGCGTCGCTTTTGTCTGGCCCTACGAACGCGTCAACGCCAGCGCCATTAGAAGCCACTGGATAACGCGCTCGCGTCAGACCCCATCGATTTTCGACGGCCGTGTTTTGCTAGCCAACCATGTCGAGACGAAAAAAGATAGGGACGTCTCCAGTCTGCGGTTGGAGGTCTTTGAAACCAGTTTTTCGGCGTTTCTGGCGTGGCGCGATACGGGCTGGCCAGACAGATCAGTCTTCAATTTTTTTTCGATGCCGGCCATTCGATCCTGCGACGGCTGTTTCCTGGTGGGCGAAATGACCAAAGATCATTCGTCGGCTGGAGCCTTGTTTTTTCCCGGTGGTACGCCGGATCCTTCCGATGTGGATTCGACCGGCCACGTCGATCTCCTTGGCAGTCTGACGCGCGAATTGACCGAGGAAACCGGTCTTGACGCCTACAGAGGGCAGTTACGGCCACGCTGGACGATTATTATCGACGGGCAAAGGATCGCCTGTATACGCACGATTGACTGGCCAGAGACGGGAGAGTTTCTCGTCGTCGAGGCCCGCAGACGCATCGCCGCACAGAGCAGTCCTGAGTTGGCGGACGTTCATCTATTCAACGCGCCGTCCGAACTTTCCGATCCCCGGCTGCCGCCGTATATGACGGCTTTCCTGGCGCGCGCCCTCGGTCACGCGGAGGAATCATGTTCTCGCCGCCCCCGTGAAGATTAACAACGATGTCACGAATGAACACATCAGGGTCTACCGAACTTCCGATTGGCCCCACAGACCCGCGTGTTTCCGCCATTGTAGATGGTTTGGACGGCCGTTCAATAGCATGCGTCGGCATGATTGGGCCTGTAAAAGCGCATTTGGCCACTATCTCGTCGCGCGGTAATCCCCCCGGAAATTAACGGGGTATAAAAGTAGAATTTTCTCGGCAATGTAGACGAGTAGATTTGAGATGAAGATTGGTCGTTTCAACGAACACCAGATACTTGGGATTTTAAAGCAGGCTGGAAGCGGCGTTCCGGTTTCAGAGCTTTGCCGGGAACACGGCATGAGCAGCGCCTCGTTTTACAAATGGCGGGCGAAGTATGGAGGCCTCGACGCCTCGATGATTTCCCAAATGAAGGCGATGGACGATGAGAACCGCCGATTGAAGAAGATGTTTGCGGAACTCAGCATGCAAAATGAGCTTCTTAAGGAGGCTCTCGGAAAAAAATAGATTGGCCATCTCAACGCCGAGAGATGGCCGTAAAAGCAGTTGAACAGCCAGGCGTTTCTATCGCTTTGGCCTGTCGCGCTTTTGGGCTTAGCGAGACATGCTTTCGCTACAGGCCGAAGCGAAAGGCTGAGAATGATCGGATTGGCGATCTGCTGATTGGATTGACGCAAGCGCATAAAACATGGGGCTTTGGCTTATGTTTTCTGCATCTTAGGAATGTCAAAGGTTATCCCTGGAACCACAAGCGAGTTTATCGGATTTACCGTGAATTGGAACTAAACTTGCGGATTAAGCCTCGTAAAAGGCTTGTG